>CAZFBA010000011.1:61319-107144 GCA_964517135.1 uncultured Gammaproteobacteria bacterium | reverse complement strand
ACTTAATGGTACATTTGAACAAATTTAAAACCAATAATTTAAACATACAAGAAAACATCGTATACGATTAAATCACCAATAATGTCATAATCGATATTTACTGGCCCTACTGGATTATCAAACTCATCAATTTCAAGATGTTTGTTGCTTATGTTATCAATTCTGTAGTGATTTGTTATGTTTCCATTAATGACAATCTGTGAAATGGTTGAGGTAACTTTAATATCAGCTTTGCTAAAATTTGCACCACTATTAACATTGACGCCATTTATAGAACCGGTTCTTATCTTGTTATTATATATTATATTATGTGCTTCTCCGTTAATTAAAAGACCTTCTATGTATAATCTTTGATTATTCTCGTTAAAAATTTCTATACCATTATTACCTGCAACTGTTTCAATTGTTCCGGGGCCAGAAAAGTTAGAATAAGATAGAATACTTATAGTGCCATAATTATCGTAATTAATAGAATAAGGATCTATTACATACCCGTTTAATCCTCCGTCATAGTAAGCATTTATTCCGCCATATGTTTCAATATTACCTGATGAATCGATAGAGGCTTTTGCTATCAGGCCATCATTAATACCAGACTCATTACGTAAAGTTCCATTAATAACAATATCGCCAGTACCAGCATTCTGGATGAGAAGTTCACCTTTATAGGTTGGTATACCTGAATTAGAGATATTAACGTTAACTGTACCCAGAGGTACACCATCGGGCTGGCGGGTTCCGTTATAAAAAATATCTCCGGCAGGTGCAAATGTAAGGGTTATATCATTAAGAATAAGGTTTTTATTTGAGTTGTTGGTAATTGTAAGATCAGCCAGGCTGCCTTCTGTCTGTATAAAACCTGTTCCGAGAATATTAGAGGCATTAAGATTAATATCTCCGCTGCCACCACCAAGAATTAAATTTGGTATTTCAACATTTGATGCATCAACGATATAATCAGCAGTAATTGTTGTAGCGGCATCAATATTGCCAGAAAGATTAATTTCAATTGTATGGGTTCCAATTTCATTGCTGGTTGTTGAAAGCAGGTTTCCTGAGTTAAAATAAATATCTGCCGGGGTTGTAATTTCAAGGTCGCCATTTATGAAATAGTTTGTGTTATTTACAATATTAACATTTGCATTTGAGGTTATTATGATTTGACTGGCAGAAGGGGTTCTAAAGGTGTTAGACCCGCTCAGAAAAAGTTCATTATTTGAATTAACTAAGATATTTCCGTTACTATGAAACAATGAACTTATTAGACGAAGTTCATAACCGGCACCATTGTTGCTGTCAATTGATATAGTTCCACCAGAAATCAGTTCAGAAGAATCTATTAATATGCCCCCAGTGTTACTTGTCTGGTTAAGGGTGATATTTCCACCTGCATTGAGTGTTACATTCGGGTCTATTTGCAGTGCTTTGCTAGTAGTATCAGGGCCATTTGCTTTGAGAGTAATGTATCCATCAGCATCAATAGTGTATCCGGAGTTTACCAAAAGTGTATTATCGGCCTCTAAATCTATATTACCTGTCGATGTAATGTTACCATTGATGTTGACAAGACCTGATCCTGATATGCCGTTAATAGAACCGGCAGTAATTGCTGAATTAATTATTATATCATTATCTGCACGTAATATCAGATTTGAAGAAGTTGTTACAGCCTCATAAAACTGTATATGTTTGGTTTCAAAAGTGCCGCCATAGTTGCCGATCTGTATAGTGTCAGCAGTTATATTTGATAAATCAGCAGCAGAAATATAGCCTACGCTGGCTATATTAATATTGCCATCATTTTGTTTTCTCAGATAAGTTGTCGCTGCTCCTGAATTAACCGGTGAACTCAGAGACAGCGTATCGCAAAGGAAGTGTATTTCGCCAGCATCATAACCTCCGTCAGCAAAAGATAAAATATAAGAACCACTTTGTATAGTTAAATCTTGTGTATCAAAAGTAATAGAACCTGAATTACCCTGAGAGGGGTCTGTTAAGTGGTCACTACCAGAGATATTTCTGGATGAAATTGTGACGCCACTTTCGACTAGAATCCAGTCATCAGCCTGGAAAGTTAGATTAGCACCATCTGATGTCTCATCATTTGAAATAGTTAGATCTGGTGGATCAATCAAAGCAGATCCATTTATGCCATTAACTGCTTTGCCCAGAAAAGTTCCGCCATTTAATAATACATGTTTAGCAGCACTAAGTTCAGCAAAACCACCATCTCCTGATATATCGCCTCCTCTGAAGTCAATGATGGCTCCACTGTCAAATGAAGCAGTGTCATCAGCAAAGATATAGATGTCTCCACCGCTGGAATTTTCTCCCTGTCCCCTTGCTGCTATATAAGAATCTTTTTCAAGTGTTATGTCACCTTTTGCAGTTATGGTTATGTTTCCGGCGTTGTTGTTATCAATACCATTAACAGAAACCAGCCCGTTATTTAGTATGTCTTTTTGTGCCTTAATAATTATTTCACCCTGAGAGTTCTGAGTTATGGTTGAATTTTCATAGCCTCCTGTATTGACAATATCTTCTGTAGAAAGAATATGCTCTCTGGCTTCAGGGCCGGCCCTTATATTGCCGGTATTTACTACTGATCCGGTATCAAGTTTGACGTTTTCAATGGCGTAAATATTTCCCTGTACTTCTATAGAGGCTTCAGGGTTGATAGGTGCTGTTCCATTTAGAAGAGATTCAACAGAACCGGTATTCGGGTTGCCAGGAGAGGTAAAGAAACTGTTCATATATTCTTTTGTAGGGGTAATAGCAGTAAGGCTGCCAACGTTTACAGTGCCTTCCGGGCCTACTGTAACGCCATGAGGGTTTACCAGATAGACATTGCCTCCGACCTGATTGTTTTTTATTGAGTTCAGAGTGCCATTGATAACAGATTTTTCTGAATGAACCAGATTGATAAGGTTGTCAGCCTTATCAGGCAGATGAAGATTGACTTTTTGCCCGCTTTTGACATTAAATTTTTCAAAAGAGTTAAAAGCGTTTTTATTTTTGACTGTAGTTGTAGAAACATCAGTAACAGAGCCGCTTTTTGTTACAACCGTAGCAGTTTTACCATCCACAACAATTTGTTGTGCATATGCAGGTTCAAATAGAGACAATACTACCAGAAAGACCAGGTAGAGAAGGGTATATCTTTTATAGGCTATATTATTTTCTCCCATTGAGAGTTTGCCATTCCTGAGAAGAGTTCTTATTTTAAGTTATCGATCCTCTTATATATTTCTTTAACATATTTTAGCAAAAATTATTAGAGCAGAATCTACTATTTTATTTAAAATTTGATAATTTATTTGAGTTATCATCTGTTAAAAGAGCTATAGACAATTTTGAGGGTTCTTTTAATTTGTTCAATGATGGTTATTAATATAAAGAAAACTTAGAAAAACTTTCAGAGTTTTTGAAATTGGATAATATTTATAATTTTTGCACCAATGAAATAGAATTTTAAATATTACACATATCAATAATGTTATCAGCAGTGCTTTCAGGAGAATTGAGCTGGTCATTTTCTTTAAGTTTGCGGTATCTATCAACCTGTGGAAATTCTTCTTCTGAGGCCTGTCTAATTCTATCCTGCATGTGAGTATCCATAACACCCGGGTTGACATTATAAATCTTAACAGTGTCATCGTTTTCATAGTGGTCATCGGTGCAGTCAAAGAACATTTTGGCTCCTGCTTTTGTAGTGCAATAGATTTCCCAGCCTTCGATAGTTCTTTCTGCTGCCCCAGAGGATATATTTATAATGATAGTTTTAGTTTTTAGCTTATGGTGTATTTCAAGTATTTTGTTGCTTATTAATAATGGTGCTGTGAGGTTTACTGAGAGTGATTGAATGATGTCTTCTTCTTTCAGGGTGCCGGGTTTGCCGATTGGATCAACAATACCTGCGTTGCTGATGAATATAAGTTGAGTTGTATTTTCTGGTATTATCTCATCGAGTGTTTTTAGTGTATGCTTGAGGGTGTTGATATCTGTTAAATCCTGTGTTATGAGTTTAATGGAATTATTTTCTCTTGCTAGTTCAAGTTGATAGTCAAGAAATCTTCTTGATAAGCAAACCAGACAATAATATTTGCTGGTAAATATATCAAAAAAGGCTTTTCCGAGCCCACTTGAGGTACCTGTTATAACGATAGTTTTCAAAATAAATCTCCTTTTTTTGTTTTTATGCAAAATATTAATAAACCATAAAAACAACAATATTATAACCTTTTAATCTTTGATGTACCTCAAAAGCATTAACAGATCTACTTATTATAGAGAATTACAAAATACATTTTTATAGTATTTAATATAATCAGCTGCTTTTGAGATTGCTGATAGATGAAATATTTTAATTTTGTATTTAACAAAATATCCTGAAGCATTTATGCTTGAAAGACCTGAATTTAGAGATGCAGCATTATGATAATACTTGTTAAGAGAAAGAAAGAAGGATTCTATGATGAATAAAAAATTAAGACAGGAAGAATTTCAACCGGCAAGGTCTTTGTTTATGCCTGCCATGGAGAATGTTGACCAGTACGAAGACTATGATTATCTTTTTGGCTGTGACAGCGATGAAAAAAAAGAAGGAAAAGATTGTGACTGTGTTCAAACCGGTATTTAGATGATATCAAGATTGTTTCAGGCCAGTTATTTTCAGGTATGATTTTTGCCGGTAATAGCTGGCCTGTTTGTATTTTATAGGCAGTTGATATTTTATGACCGGCAAAGATACTTTTATTTGAAAGAATTTAAAGCCTGTATGCGTTTTAATTATTCTTTGATGTGTGGCCTGGTTTATACTTAGTGACATTCATCTTGAGAGGGATATATTTTTCAGGGTCACTAAAAGCCAGCACATAACGATCAAGTAAAGGTGCAACCATTTTAGCTGGTAAAGCAGTGAAATCAATGACAAAATCTGTTATGCCAGCGTTGATATACTTATCTTTCTCGGGGAGCATATCTTCTATAAAGCTGTTTACTAGATGGAATCTGCAAAAGCCATCCAGCACAACCGGTATCATCTCAGAGGTAGAAGGGTCTACTACTGCATAGTTATGTTTTTGACAGGGAGCCTTGCAGCTCAAGCGTGAAACTACTGCCAGGTTTGCGTTTAGAGGGCATAGCCCTGAAGTATCCAGTTTTGAAGGGCCAAGAACAACCATTGATTTTCTTATATCACCGAGAGATTCAGTCATTTTCTTTATATAATCATATTCAAGCATATTACTCAGGCTGATGCCGCTAACTTTGCCAGGGTTTTCAAAAAACCTGACAGTGCCTGAATTATAAATTTCTATACCGTATCCGGTTTCAATGTGCAGGTCTTTCACTTTATCTGTTTCGTTAACGAACTTCCATAGACCGGTATTATTGATAACAATGCCTTCTGGCACTGGTTCTTCAGTACAGAGGTTTCTAATATTATCTGATACGCTATCAAAATCTCTTTCAATGAGTATTTTGGGTGTTGTAAGATAAAAACTCAGGTTGTGATTTTTGCAAATCAACTTTACCCTGTTAATTATATCGTTGTATGGTTGTTTTGAAAGGTTTTTAGTATTAATGATATCACCATACTCAATAATATCAACAAAATTATTATTAGTATTTTGTATATAGCTTTCCAGTGCTTCTATTTGTTCGAGAGAGGTCATACGAAGTCTTAGTTTAGTTGATTTTTTATTGATTTTAGCCGGGTTAAGCTTAGCCAGTGGATGTCTGACTTTTTTGATATCCCAGTGAAAGAACTTAATGTTGCCTTTGAATTCAAAGTTATTGCCGCTGAAATCTTTAAATTTTCTGGTGAAATGATCGGTTCTATAAAGCTTTTGGGGTTTTGAATGATCTATAAGGTCTATTGCTTCTTCAATTTTAAGGTTATCTGCTCCTTTTTTTTCATTGATATCATTGATCAGGCTTTTAATCAGGCAAATCAGCCGTGTCAGTTTTTCAGGAGTTTCATAGTTTCCCTCGATTTTAAAGAGCTCTACTCCCCAGTTTAATGCCTGTTCAAAGAACCAGATGCCTTCGCTGATATTAATACATATATTTTCATTTGCCTGATTTTTAATCTGAATAACGTTTTTAAGATAAAGTTCTTCCGTAATAGTAATAATATCAGGGTTCCAAGGTTTAAAAATTTTGCATCCTTGAATATTGTGTATATGCAGTCCGCTATCAATATGAAGTTTGCAGGGCAGGTTAGCCGGTTCTTTCTTTTTGATTATATCCAGAACAGAGAAATCATTAACCATAATGCCGTCTATGGTTGATTCATATACATAACCTATTAAGTTATGAACCATTTTCAGGTGACTTTCAAGAATGTTTTCAGTAAAATACAGGTAAAAAGGTGAACCTAGCCCGTGGCAAATATCCATAAAGTCAGTCATCAGTCCTTTTTTAAAATGCCCGTATTGGATAAAATTCGTATAATCTGCATAAATAATATCTGCCCCGGCTTTATGAGCAGGTAAAATCAATTCTTCTTTTTCAACCGGTACGATGAGTCTGGGTATAGTCACGTCAGGGTTGAACCTTTTTTATTCTATTAATGATTTAGTCTTTTAGAAGATATCAGTATAGTTCAATTTTAGTTATTTGTGAAGAGAATCAACCGGTAAACCAGTCAGAGTAATTTTGCAGGAATTATTTCATTTTTGATGCTGGTTTGAGCTTTCAGATTGTTCTTTTTTCAGGCCGAGAAACTCTGTGAGAATTTGTGCAGCTTTTTTAATTCTACTGCTATTAAGTGCATAGTGGTTCATAAGTGGTATTTCTTTATCTGATGCCAGTTTGAGAATTATACGGTATTGTTTAATAGATTTGCTGCCTTTAAACAGGTGGCAGACTTCAATTTCTATATCCTTGACGGTGCTTAATTCAAAGTATCTGGTTTTTTCGCCCAGAATATTTTTTCTGATAAGGGTTATTTTGCCATTTTTTTTATCAAAAATGCAATAAACAAAATCAATGAGTGTTGAGAATGAAAACGCAATAACAATAAATATAATCAGGTATATGATATTCAGTGTTGTATTATTTTGTTTGATTGTCAGCTCTTTTTTATATTCATTTTTAATGAAGATATTTATCCTGTCGCTGATATTGCCGGGAGATTTGTTTTTAAAGTCATAAATACGTTTAAAGCCAGTAGTTGTAGAAAGCAATATATATGATTCATACTCTTCATCCTGTATGCTTTTTGTTACGGGTATTGCAATAATGAGCTCTTTAGCAGGTATTTTAAAGGTTTCAATAGTGGAGGTGAAACTCTTTTTAGTAAGTTTACAGAATCCTTGTTCTGGTGTAAGTCTTTTGCAGGTAAAGCATATTTCATTAGGGCTGCTCAGAAATATAAAAAGAATTACAAAAACAAATATACCCAGTAAAATAAATGTAATAACGGGTTTTCTTTCCAGGATTAGTTTATTATCTGTATGATGTTTTACTTTCACTGTAAATTTCCGGTTAAGCTCAAATCAATTGATGCCCATTAACATAAGAAAAAACTACCACAATTATTAATAAATTGAAATATAATAAACGTTTTAAGTAAACTGCTTCTTGAAATTGTTGACCAACATATACATGCATAAACTTTAAATTTCTAAGTAATTTAGAGGCCCTATAGGTTCTTTTGTCTATAAATATAGAGAAAAATCTCTATGTCAGTTCAGGATAGGGAGTGTATTCTTTAATAAAAGTCATAAAAAGATTATTGCATTGATTAATGATAAGGATAACAATATCGGGGCAATTTTATGATAGTCACAAAGATAAAACCCAGCAACCTTACAACTCCTCCGGGTATAGGAAAGGATGATACCAGCAGCCGTCAGGTAGCAGAACAGGTTTCAGAGCAGCAGGAAAACAACCCAAGTGGCATTACTCAAATCGAAACAGGGCCTGGAGATACTCTTGAAAGCGTTGCAAAGGGCCATCTAAAAGGTTCAGGGCAGAAAGTTGACCTTGGCAATCTTCTTCATGCACAGCAAAATATCCTTTCAAAGAATTTTGACAAAATACAGGAAAACATGGATGCTAACGGTTCAAAAAATCCACAGGATTTCAGGACCTTTAAAGGCCGAGAACTTCCCCAGGGCATAAAGCTTGATCTGGAAACCAGTCATACACAGAACAGTATTACACCAGCAAACCCGATGGAACGCAGTCAGCCTTCAAATACCTGCGGCCAAAATGATGATGCCAGTGATGATACAGCTAAAACTGATCCCATAAACCAGCAAAATAAATCAGATAACAACAATAAATATGCCGGTGCAGGATCCATATCAAATACGCAATATGCTCTTGAAATGCAGGATATTGGCCTGTCAGAGGAAGTAAAGGAAGGTATGGCAAAGTTTTTAGCTCCATCTAAATGGAAGTGGGGCTAAGAATCTTTTTTTGAGCGCATACCGTGTGTTTTCTGGTCTTGTTTTAGAATGCTTTTTTTCTGTTCATGTTTTTCAGTTTGAACTGATTTGATATCTAAAACGCAGTCTCTGCAAAGAAAGTTAACAGTAGAAACATTTGTTTCTTTGCCGCACATCTCACATTTAGCCCTGAGAGATTTAACAGAATTGACTTTGCCGCTTAAAATAAGCTTTCTCACAACATCAGGTTCGATATCAGTGTTAGATGCTATTTCTTCAATAGAAGTGCTGGAATTTTTAAAGGCATACCGGTCAATTTTGCGAATGGCATCATTTCTAATATTGATGCAGGAAGGGCAGATATCCCCGAGAGTTTTGTTAAACAATTTACCACAATCTTTACAGTTTACTAACACAGCTTTTACCTCCTCACCATTTTTTCTTAAAGTTTTTCAGGTCAGATTTTGAATACAGGTCAGTATCTTCAAGCTCACGCTTGTTTTTAAGGGGTTGTGCATTCTGTAAAGATGTTTTGCAGTTTTCACAGATAATATTTCTTGTTTTTAAGTGTGTTTCATTGTTACAGACATCACAGCGGGCAATTACTTTGCTGAAAGCTCGCAGTCGGCCTTCTATAAGGTATTTTCTGAATGTTTTTTCATCAACCTCAGTGTCTTTTTCAATAGATTCGAGGCGGGGTTCATCTCTGAGATTGATCCATTCACGAATTTTTTCGAGATCAATTTCACGTTTCGTAAGACAGTCACGACAAAGGTTTTCGTTACTTTTGACAAAAAGTTTTCCGCATTCAATGCAATTTGATAATCCCATAATACCACCTGCTTAATTTTTTTGGTTACCTCTATTATATTATTGAATAATATTGGTAATAAAGAAATAGTTTTTAGAAATAATACATATGTATTATTTATTGGGTTCAGCTACTAAGTCTTGATGTGGAGTATTTACAGGTTCTAGCCAGCAAACCTGGTTTCTGCCATTGTTTTTAGCTTTATATAGCCCCTTATCAGCCATTTCTATCAGGTTTTGTGCAGAATCAGAATGCTCGGGATAGTTTGCTAGGCCTATACTGACAGTAATATTTTTGTGTGTTTTGTCTCCGTAGATGAAAACAAGTTCGTCAATGCTTTTAAGAAGTTTATTGGCAACCATTTTGCCATTTTCAAAATTAGCGTTATAGAGTATAATAGACATTTCTTCTCCGCCATAGCGTGCAACAAGGTCAGATGTTCTCACATTCTTTTTCAGGGTTCCTGCAACTTGCTTTAGTATGGCATCTCCGGCTCTGTGACCAAATGTATCATTGAATTTTTTGAAATAATCTATATCTATCATCAGCAGAGCCATATTTTCTTTATGTCTTATGGCTTTTAATAGGTCTCTATCCAGTGTTTCCTGGAAGTATTTGTGGTTGTAAAGACCTGTAAGGCCGTCTTTAATGGCAAGCTGGAAAGCATCTTCGTATGCTTTAGAAAGTATATTGTATTTTACGAGGAATGTTGTAATGAAAACCACTGTAATAAAGCCAAGAGGATATACTACCTCAATCCAGAGATTAAACAGACTAAAGATATACTTTGCTGCTAATAAATAAAAAATAATAATACCAGCAAATGACACGACAACAGTCAGGCCATTTTTAAGTCTGAGAACGAATAAACTGACCAGTATACCTGCAAAGAGTGCTATAATGAAGTTTATTGAAGGGTTAACAGGTTGTATGTAGTTTTTAACATTGAGAAAATTATCCAGCATATTAGCCTGTAGTTCAACGCCACTGACAGCTTTTGACAGAGGAAATGTAAGAACATTGCTTCCGGCGTGTGTTTCTCCTATCAAAATAATCTTATTTTTAAGCCTGTCAGGAGTTATTATCGGTTTTTCACCTTTTTCAACCAGTATATCAGATTTTACAATATCAGACATCTTATAATGCTGGTATGTACCTGTCGGGCCAAACCATTTAATAAGAAATTCACCTTCATTATTAAGTGGAATAATTTTATCTCCTAACAAAAGGTGTCCATCATTATTAAATTTAAGTATAGTATCATCTTCTCCCATTACGGCACGTGCAACAGCAAGCGCAAGAGAAGGGTAAAAGTTCTTATTATAGTAAAAAACAGGTGTAAGGTTTCTTAAGACACCGTCATTACTAACCCTTACATTAACTGCTCCTATACCCCGGCAGTTTTTAAGTACCTGAAAATAGATCGGCCCAAACGTATTATAGCTCAGCAGGTTATGATAAGGGAATGTTGAAAACAGATCTTCGTTTATAATTTCAAGTTTAAAGTTTTTTAATGCGTTTTTAAGCTGCTCGCTGTTTTGATTCATCAGGTTTGATTTGAGTATTTCAAGAATACTGAGGCTTATTTTGGGGTTTTTTGTAATTCGTCTTTTGTCTTTTTTCTTGAGTTCTTCAATAAGAATATAGTCTGAATTGCTGAAAGCAACCGGGAAAAAGACATTGCCAGCATTTTTTATTGATTCGATAAAGTTTAAAGAACTTTCTTCAAGTCTGGCCCCTTCAAATTTTGAGTTAAAGACAATATATTCTGCGCCACTATCAGCAAGATAATTAATAACTCTTGCTGTTGTATCATCAGGTAAAATAGTGTTTGAGAGCTTTAAATCAGGGTCAGATTCAGCTCTCTGCTTGCTTATATCATCAAATACTACCAGAACAATTCTATCATCGTGTTTTTCAGGGGTCTGAGTTTCAACATATCGCCAGTCAAGTGTTTTTAATTCAAAGCTATTTATAATATTATCAATAGCAAGAAGTCTGATAATACCTGTTAATAAAACAAGCGCTATCAGGCATATTATTGCTACAGTGCTTTTCGGGTATTTAGCTGACAGGACTTTTAAGTATTGAAGATACATATTTTTCTTTCTAAGATTGATTGGTTAATTTAGTATAATATAATTTCTATTTTAATTTACCAGAAAAAAGTTCAGGAAGAAATCTTTCAAAGATATTACAACTATTAAAAGGTAAACCTGCATAATATTTTTCTATTCATTTAATAATAGGAACCTCTGATTAATTAAGAAATTACTGATTCCAGCAAAAATAGGGAGGGGGTTAAAAAAACCGCTGTGCGGTTTTTTTAACCCCCGACACTAATTTCTTGAATCTGTGAACTTTTAAATTATTCAGAGATCTCAATAATGTATTCTGAGCTATAATATCAGATATTTAGTGTGATAAGGTATTTTTGTTATGAATAAACAGTTAAAAATAGTCTATGAGCCGATTGGTATAATCCATACACTCCACAAAGAACAGGAAAAAACGCCTATTCAACCAGCTTATGCTTCTGGCATAAAGGGTATTGTTGAATTATATACTGAATATCTTGATGGGTTAAAAGATTTAAATAAATTCTCACATATTATACTGCTGTATCACTTTCACCAGGCTAAAAAAGTAAAATTGCATGTTAAGCCTTATTTAGAAGATGTAGAACGGGGTATTTTCTCTACAAGGGCTCCATTTAGACCTAACCAGCTGGGGCTTAGCATTGTTAAACTGGACTATATCGAAAATAATATGATTCATGTTGAAAATATAGACATACTTGACGGTACTCCTTTGCTTGATATCAAGCCTTATATATTCAGGTTTGACAGAATAGAAGAAGTAAAATCAGGCTGGCAGGATAACATTTCAGAAGACATAGCACGTAAAAGAGGCAAAAGAGGTTATGAAGGATAGCTAAACTGATCAGCCAGTGAGTCAATCAGCTAGCACAACAAATAAATTAATCATTTATATGTAGTATAGTAATGATTTGAAATTGCTATATTAAGATTGGTGCATAGCTTAAAAATTTTTGAAAATCGAAAACAAAAAATTTATTGTTACATTTATGCATTAGTCTTTATATTTTTAATACTACTTTTTTGACACTCTCTTTAAAGCTTCTTGTACCGCATCCATGGCTTATGAGCTGCTTCATTCTTTCTTTATCAATTATTTGCATGCCTGATAAGGCTGTAACACTTTTTTTAGCAAATATCCCGGGAAGTAATGGTGTAGATGGGCCAAGTATAACTACTTCACGACAGTTATCTGTAAGTTCAAGGCAGGCATCAATAGAATTATCAATTATACTCGTAGCTGTAATAATTGCAACATTGCAGTCAGGCATTATATCTGAGAGCTGATCAGCAGTCAGGCAATTATCTTTTTTTTCTTTTTCAACAATAACAAGCTTTTTCGCTTTCTGTTGCAATACAGTTACAAGCGGGGCAAAGTAGCCTGCCATTACTACAAAGTCATCAGGCTTGATGGTAATAACATCCAGGATATCACCTTCTGAGAGGTTATCTATATCATAGTTAGCAAGAGCATTAGCTGTTGCGAGGCCTATGCTTGAAGCATAGAGGTTATTGCTTCCAAGTAGTTCAATTGATTTGTCTGCTGATTTGCCTATCAATATGCCTATCTGGTTTGAGCTGCAACATGTTTTTCCTGATAAAAACTTGGGAGTATATGCTACACCTGCATTGTTGCTGTTTAATTCTATATAAGTATATGCCAGGCCAATACGAAGATCTGTAATGACCTGATTACGGGCTTTTTCAAGAAGCAGGTCTTTGATATTCTTGCTGATCATGATTTTTGCCCCTGTTATGTTATACCAGGGTTTATCATACACCTGAGAAAAGATTTCATCAAGTTTAAGTTAGCATTATTTTGTGTTTTTAGTCATCAACCTTTTTGCCGAGTTTTCTGACCATTTTTTCGGCGTGTTTGCGGCGTTTAACAAGGTCTTTATCTACTTCATCGAGGTTGATGTTGTCTGTTAGTTTAAGGAAGTTTTCATAGTTGCTAACGGCCTGTGCAAACATATCTTCTTTAGAGAAAACTTCTCCTGCCCAGTAATAGGGCTTTTCAAAAACAGGGTCAATATTCTGGGCTTTAACGAACTGATCGATGGCAGATTTTCGCTGGCCTTTTTTGAATAGATCCCAGCCAAGCCGGTAGTTTTCTTCAGCTTCACTGCGTTTATTTTTGATTTTTTCTATTCCACGCTGTGCCTGAACATTTTGAGAGTTTTCTGTCAGGACTGATCTAAAAAGTTCTTCAGCTATATCATAGTTTTTATACTCTATAAGGGTTTCAGCGACAAGAAGCTTGTCATTTGTTTCTGTCAGTTGATTAGAGACACCTCTAAAGATATTGCTGGCTTTTTTAAAATCTTTCAGTTTAAAGAGTGCGTAGCCCTGATCAAGAGACTGCGGAATGGTTGATGGAACCATACTGGCCATTTGCAGAAGTTCCTGTTCGGAAGGTTCAGGTTTATTTGAAAGCTTTTCAATTCTAAACATAGCGTAATGCAGCTCAAGGTCTTCAGGATCATTAGCAATGGCCTTTTTTACAAGCTTTTCTGCTTCTAAAAGCCGTGAAGGAGAAGCAACAATACCTGAAGATACATCTTCTTGAACTTTCTTAAAGTATGCTTTTGAAAGTCCACGTTCAGCAAGGGGGTTACCGGGGTCATCAATGAGTGTTTTTTTATAATATTCTATAGCCTGATCAGTTTTTCCTGTATCCAGAGACATTTCAGCAATTTTAAGTTTGGCTTCAGAAAAGTCAGGGTTATTTTTTAAGGCGCTTTTAAGTTCTGCAATAGCAAGTTCAAGGTCGTTACGGTCTTCATAAATACTGGAAAGCAATAGATATGGCAGTGTATCTTCAGGCTTAATAGAGATAGCCTTTTTAAACTCTTCGATAGCGGCAGTTTCGTTGCCCTGATGTTTATAGGCTACCCCTAGTTTTTCATGAACCGGTGCTGAGTTTGGATGCAGGTAAAGGGAAGTTTGAAGTGATTCAATAGCCTGAGAATATTTGCCTTCTGCAACCAGTGCTTCGCCAAGATGGTAGTGTGCAGAAGAATTTTTAGAGTCAATACTGAGTGCTTTGTTATAATAGTCAATAGCTGATTGCACATCGCCTTTTTCATAAACAATAGTGCCCAGTCTGTAGTTAGCATCAGCGTTCATAGGGTTGTGCATAAGTGATTCTCTGTATAGCTTTTCAGCTTCGTCGAAGCGTCCCTGATGTTGATATATCATACCCAGGTTTGCGATGGCCTCATCATTTTGGGGGTTTGAGGCAATGGCTTTTTTAAATTCTTCTGAAGCCTGTCTGTATATTTTGCCAATTTCAGAGCGTATATCCATGTTTGATGAAGTTGTCATACGGTAATAGGTAAGCCCCAGCCCGTTATGAGCATCTGAATTTCCTGGATCCTGTGAAAGTACCCGTTCAAATTCTCTTTTTGCTGCTTTAATTTTGAATAATCTACTATATATATTCGCTCTGCCAACTCTGGCTGGTATGTTTTCAGGGGCTTTTTCGAGTTCCTGATTGTAAATTTCAAGTGCTCCATCTACATTGCCTTCTTGCAGAAGTTTTTGTGCTTTTGAAAGATTGACATTCTGGCTGATGTTTATCTCATAATAGCCGGGTTCTTGTTTTTGGGCTGGTGCTGCCGGGGTAATTATTCCGGTAATTATTAATGAAAGCATAAAAACCATTAATTTTTTTTGTATCATTGCTATTTCTCTCTTTTTTTGTAACTAACCTTGTTCAACATACATGATAATAACTCAATCATTTTGTTCCTTAAAGCAGGATTATTTTTTTATTAAAAACGGGATGTTGTTTTGTTTGATTTTTCTAAAAGTTTTTAAAATGCGTTTACTATATATTCTCAAAAGTTACTTTAATTATGAATATTAACTTTTTAAAACTTTGAAAGCTCAAAATTTCTTTTTAATCAGGGTTTTAAAACATCTAAAATGTCTGATAATAAGGTTTTTTAAAATCAAAAAACGAAAAAAAAATATTTTAGAAAAACTTTACAATTGGAATTTCTTATTGTCTCTTTTTTTTCACCTCATTTAAAAAATTTATATTTTAATTTTCATCCATTACAAACCCATAAACTAAATTATATTTTTTATTTCTAATTATAAATTTTTCGTTATTTTCAAAATGAGAGATTGTTCACTTTATAACAGGTTAATTAAAGCTCTATTTGTATAAAATCAAAATTTAAAAATTTCTTTTTCAGGCCACACTAGATATAGTGTTAAAATCAAAAAAAACTTATCCATTTGGATTATTGAAAAAAGAGTTTAATGTATATATAATGAACAAGCTGATAAAATCTGTAAAACCTCTGAAATTCTCTGACTACGCAAATATTAGTACTATACATATAGATGTACTACACAAAAACTCTGAGTAAATTATATAGTATTCAATTCTTAATTCATTCTTCTTGTTCATTCACATTCTTTTCTTTAACACACTATATTTAGTGTTATCAACAGACAAAACGAAGTTCCAAATCCTAAAAACGCTTCTTTAAAGAAAAAACACTAAATGTAAGGGCAAAAAACAGCTTAAGCTGTTTTTTGCTTTTTTATGTGTATAGAAATGAAGCAATTTGATTAATGTAAAATCTATAATCAAATTATTTGAAATATATAGCATCCACGATTAATTACATTATTGCTCTTGATAAAACACTGTTGCCTTCTATATAAACATGAGATGGTTTGTTGTAGTTGATCCAGTTTTCTGGTGTTTCTATAGGGTCAAAAACGATAAAGTTAGCAAGTTTATTCTTTTCAAGACTGCCGATTTTGTGATCGAGCCTGAGTGCTTTTGCAGGGTAAAGAGTGACCATCTTTGTTAACTCTTCATAAGGTATCTGGCTTTTAGAGTTATAAAACCTGATTTCTTCCAGCATATTAAGGTTGCCTGCACTCATGGTGCTATCAGTACCTATCAGAGCCTTGATTTTAAGGCTTCTTAAAAGGTCATATTCAAGCAGTTTATTGTGTAAATACATATTGCTGCGTGGACAGATACATATATTAACGTTTTTATCTTCGAGCAGTTCAAGGTCTCTTGTAGATGCATAACACAGGTGTATTGCTATCAGGTTTGGAGGTAATAGCTGTAGCATTGAAAGATACTCTACAGGTGACAAAGAGGTTACTTGCGGGCTTATTTTCGGCCAGCCAAGCATTTTGTGAAGTTCATCAATTTCAGAAGTGCCAAATTCAAACCATTTTTTCTCTTCAATAGATTCAGAAATGTGGCTGTGAATCAGCATACCGTTTTCAAGGGTATAATTGATAATTTTATCCCACAGGCTGGGGTCACAATTATAGGTTGAATGTGGCGAGATAGAAAGCCTTATTTTATCTGAGATCTTATTTTGTATATAATTAACCTTATCTTTAAGCCTGTTGAAGACTTCTTGAGAAGATTTTTCATCATAAGAAAAAGCTTCAAGTGCGACATCAGCCATCAGGGGTGATTCACTCAAAACAAAAGGAGATACCCCCCAGCGTGAGATGTCTGCAACTGTCGTAACACCTGAATCCAGGCATTGTTTGATGCCGTGTTTGACGCTTTCCATAATTTTATTTTGATTTCTATTCCAGCTTTCAGTCTTTTCAATTGACTGCCAGAGGAAATCTACCATTGACTTGTTGGATACTTTTCCTACAAGAGAATATTCCAGGTGTGTATGAGCATTAATAAGCCCCGGTATGATCATACCTTCTGGATATTCAATAATTTCCACCCCTTCAATGTCACTATCTGAAAACTCATAGGCCGGTGCAACCTTGAGAATTGTACCGTTTTCTATAAGTATTGCCCCTTCGTTTATTACAGGTTTTGAGACAGGATAGACATATTTTGACTTGAATAATTTTTTAACCACTTGCAAAACCCTTCTATATTGTCATTAGATCAACAGGAAACATTTCATTAATGGTGCAGGTGTCATAACCTATTGTATTTGAAAAATAGATAACCTGATCAAATTTTCCCCGGGATGAGTCGATAAAAATTTTTCCTCTGGCTTTAACCTTTTTAGGTCGTGTCAGGTCTATTCCATTATATCTGTTCATTGCTGATTGAATACCCTCTTTAAGAAAACACTCAAGACCTTCTACAGCTAAGTTTATAGTATCAGAAACGAGCTTTTGCTGGTCAGGTAAAAAAGGTTTTAATACAAAATTTTTTCTTTCAGGCCCTGAAGGGCCAGGGCCTATACCAACTCTGAGACGACTGAAGCCCTGATTGCCGCCAGACTGATCAATAATAGATTGAATACCTTTGTGCCCGCCAGCACTGCCATCAGGCCTGAAGCGCATTTTGCCTAAATTAAAATCTATATCATCGTATACTACAATTAAATCGGCAAGTTCTATTTTATACCAGTTAAGAATTTTTAAGACAGAAAAACCAGAAAGATTCATAAAAGTTAACGGTTCGACGATTATAGTATCGACGCCTTTTATGACCCCCTTACCCACGATGGCTTTGAATTGCGGCATCATTTTTCCGGGTATATTATGTTTTTCTGCCAGTTTAGATACCACCATAAAGCCTATATTATGCCTGGTGCCTTCATATTCTTTGCCCGGGTTACCCAGACCGGCGATGAGTTTCATTATAGCCCCTTTATCAGTTATTGTTTTATAGAGAATACAATTTCATATAATTTAACACAGTTTACTTCATAGCCTTAATTCAGAGATTATGTTACATTTATATTAATACTTAAATTTGTAGAGTAAATAGTTAGACCTATTCACGTGAAATAACCTTATAATCAGTCATAAAAAAAAGGAAAGGTTGGACACTATGGTAAATACCACAGGTTCAGCCTTTTTGCATTCAAAAAGCTACCTGACAAAACAAAATACAACAATGAACAATGAAAAATTAAATATAAAATTATCTGTAAAAAAGTCGGTTCTATATTAAAGGAGGAGTTTAATAGTGAACGTAGGAACAACTACAACTACTGATAGCAGCAAGCGATTAATTGAGTTTTTGGAGAGCAACAGGCTGCATAAAAAAGATTTTGCTGAAATGATTGGGGTAACTTTATCCTACGTATATAGTTTGATTGATAGCAAAGTCGCTTTTTCAAAACGTATAACAACTTTAGAGAGAATTGCTGTCGTGATGGGCATGAGTCCGGATGAATTTCCTGAGTATAAAAGTCCTGAAGAGCCCAAGTTAATTGATCCGGGCGTACAATATTTAAAAATTCAGCAAAAGAAACTTGGTCTTTCTAATGTTCAGCTCTTAAAGCGGTTTCCTCGTAATAGGAGGGTTGATATTGTTGACCTGTGGAGAGGTGCATTGCCATTGCCACTTGACTGGAACTATCTTTCAAGTATTTTGCAGGTTCTTCAGGTTTCGCCTAAAGATTTTTATCCATACTGGCAGACAAGAATGCAGCAATATCTGATTTCTGGTGGCATTGATCCTGTTTCTAATGCAGGGTTCCTGAATTCTATTTTTAATTCTTCTAGAGAATACCTCAAGATATAAAATATTATCAGTAATCAGTGGCAAAAAAGCCAGCAATCGTTAATATCAGGGGATAATTTATTAGCAATTACCCGGAGTGTCTTAAACGTAAAAAAGCCGCAGATAAACTGCGGCTTTTTGAATTTTATTTTACATCTCGTTAGAGAACTTTACCTAGGTCATAGTTTTGAGTCCAGTAGTCGTTACCTGGTAATTTTTCACCGTTCATAGCTTTTTGCATAGCTTCGCCAACGATACCGCCAAGGTTACCAAATTTGCCTTCAGGGTCAACATCGATATAGTTGCCGTTGCATCTGATATCAATGTGGGCATCGCCTTCTTTTGAGTGAACTCTGTAGCCGTCTTTGGTTTTTTCCAGCTGTGAACCATCTTGCATTTGAACCTTTTCACCTTGTTTAAGGTTCATATCCTGACCGTTCATATTGAGTTTGCCATCTTTGGTGATTTTAGCCTGGTCGTTTACTGAAACTTCACCGATGATTTGAGGGGCATTGGGGTTATTTTTCCACTCATCGTAACGACCTTTAACACTTATGCCGTCACCCTCAAAAATGTTGTAGGTGTTGCCGTTAACGCCTTTGTGGTCGAATTTTACGCCTTCACCTTTGTCAATTTTGCCATCACCGTTTTTGTCAAAATTGATTTCATAGTGAGGGTCTCCCCAGACGCCTTTGCCGTCTTTGCCGATTTCAATCTGTTGTCCTGAACCAGTGTTATTACCGGCCATAGCCCAGGCACCAGCGAAAGCGAAGGAACCATTAGCGCCAGCAGCAGCAAAAGCACTTGCACCATTATTATTTGCACCGGCAGCAGCGAAAGCATTAGCATTGCCAGCAGGGTTGTTAGCATATTGTGCGGCAGGCTGGAACGGGCTGTTTGTACCAGCACCAGCAGCAGCAAAGGCATTTGCACCATTGCCGTTAGCAGAAGCAGCTGCGGTAGCCTGTGCGCCACCCTGATTGTTACCCATAGCATTTTGCATTTGTTGAGGGTTCATACCCATCATTTGCATAATCATTTGCATGATGCCCATCATCATTTGCATCATCATTTGCATCATTTGCATCATAGGGTTTTGTTGTTGCTGTTGCTGTGGTTGTTGTTGTTTAAGATGACTGCCATTAAGAATGCCATCATCTTTTAAGTCAGCACCAATGTTTTGCAGGTGTTGACCTAATGCTTGATTTTGTTGTATTGGATTCTGGGCCATTTGCTGTGGCTGTTGTTGTTGCATCATTGGAGGTGGCATCATTGGTGGTTGCATTGGAGGCTGCATAGCCTGTTGTGGTTGACCGCCACCCATTAAGTTTTGAAGTATTGAGCCGTTCAAGGCACCATCATCAATTAAGTCCAGTCCGGCAAACAGAAGGCCAATACCCATCATTTGACCGAGCGGGTTTTGTTGCTGTTGTGCCTGAGGAATGAACCCATTGGATGAAGCAGATGCAGAAGCACCGGCCATAGCCCAAGAATTTTGACTGAGTTGAAAATTTAAAATACTTGTCATATCTCCCAATTCCTCCTATATCTCTCTTTTGATTTCTCGATGACCTAAATAAAAAATATTGAGTACTAAGATCCCCTATGAATATAAAAACAACCATTTCTTTGTGATTGTCTGAGAGTGATTATTGATTGGTCAAAATGTAAAGCAAGGTATCGCTAAATAACCTCTTTTGCTATAAGTGGTATATACATGATATATACATTCGAAGCAAATTAGCTGGTTTTATTGTTACAAAAGTTCAATGTTACATTTCTTAACACTTGTGTCTTTCGAAATAGTGAGATTGTTTTGCCTGTGAATTGATTGTTTAATTTGAGGTTTTTGTTGTATATCGACAGTAATAAATATTTTTTGATTTAAAACTGTATCAGATTTCTGGTTATCTTTAATTTTCTAAATATCATATTAAGATGTATTTATATATTAAAGACTGATGCATAATCACAATGCAAGATTTTCATGTTGCCAAAAAGATTTTTCTGGTTTCGATTTGCAAAATATATAAATTTAAGATATGGGCACACCTAATCAATAACAAAGTGGAATACACTAAAATAAAAAAAGATCTCTATTTAAGAGATCTATAACAAAAGTTTGTGGGTCTTTTTTTCTTCAGTGTTTTTTTAACTAAGGGGTAGGGCAATAATATTCCCTTCTGGTGCTTTCTGGTTTATCTTGTGGTTAAGATAGAGGTCAATTTAAGCCTCTGATAGCATAAAACTATGATTTTTATTTTCTCTTTTTGGCAAGCTAATAATGCAATCTCTAATCGCTAGATAGCTGGTATCTTTTGTGCTCTCCTGTTTTTCTTTAACCTTTTATAATATGCTTTTTATTCCTCTTGATTAATTTAAAAATGGAGGTCAAAAAAAATTGCTAATAACTTAGTGTGGTATTTACAATATTTTATATTGTCTATTCTACACTAAATAGATGTAGTGAGGGTTTCAAGCTTTTTGCTGACTAAAAAGTTTTTTTATTTTTTGTTTACAATTCATAAAATTATTAACTAAGATACTTTATTATCTGGGGCTAACCGGAAATACTTTACCCCGTAATTTTTGCAAACGTGCATAAAATAAGGGTATATCAGGTAGTTTTTCAGTCTGACTTATAAATACACCAGTAAAGACAACTAATGATGCCAGTATAGTTATTATTGTTATCTGTTCTTTTAGTATTAAAAACCCGAAAAACATTGCAAATACAGGTATCAGGTTTACATAGACAGAAGCCTGGCTGGCCGGTATTTTGCTGATACCGTAATTATAAAAGCCATATGCCAGCATATTACAGAACAGGCCCAGATAAATTATTGCCAGAAGAGGTGCCATGGCAAATTCTATATGATATGTTTGAGGGTGCAGCATAACTACTGGTATAAACAGAACACTGCTAATTAAAATTTGTGTAGCAGTGATAAAAAACCATGAATAACGACGGCAAAGACTTTTTACGGCAATAATTGCAATAGCTGCACTGAGCATTGTCAATATTTCAAGTAAGTTACCAAGCAGTGGGTCAGGGGCATGTTCAGTAATCTGTGCTGATAATGTTAGCCAGACCACGCCAGCTATAGCAATAAAAAGCCCGCTGAGTTTTTGAAAATTCAGTCTTTCTTTGAGAAAAAAGAAGGCTCCGGTGGCTACCATCAAAGGTAAAACAGCATTAATGATACCGGCCTGAGAGGCAGAAGTAAATCTCAGTGCGTTACCTTCAAGAATAAAGCATAAAAAGGGCTCAAAAAAGCCAATAAAAAAGAATAATTTCCAGTCTTTTTTTAAGACAGTAGTTTTTTTAAGCAGGTTTAAAAAGAAAATCAGTGCAAATGAACCTACTGCTAGCCTGCCAAAAGCTATAACATAAGGGCTGTATGATTCCAGCGCTATTTTTGTAGCAACAAATGAACTGCCAAAAGCAATTGCCGAAATTAACAGCAAAAAGTTGGCCTTTATTAGAGTTTTTTTATCTATTGCAGTCATACAGCACTGTTTTAAAGACTAATGCATAACTATAACAATCAATTTCCTGTTTTCGATTTTCAAAAATATTAAAAGTAAAGATATGGGTTGAACGAACAGGCGCAGCCTGAGAGTGAGACCCCATGCCTTCCTTTAGGGTGGGCGGGATCTGGGTTTTGAAAATCGAAAATTTTTAAGTTATGCAAGGATCTTTTTTAATATATTATTTTCTGATAATTAAACGATAATTACAAAAAGTCAATTAATACAAAGATGTTTTTTAAAAATTCCAAAACAGATGCATAGCTTTAAGATATTTTTTGTATTGTAAAAAATAGTTTAATATTAAAATAAATTGTATACTGAAATTGTAAAGTTATATATAATAAAAGTTTAGACAGCAAAGCTACAGGAGTTTAAATGTTAGTTGAAGATAACATGCCCGTTTATCCAATAGGTGTTGCAGCTAAAATACTTGACGTTCACCCCAGAACTTTAAGAATTTATGAGGATGAAGGTCTTGTAAAAGTCTCCAGGCAAAGTGGAAAGAGGCTTTATTCTAATAATGATATTAAATGGATAAGGTGTTTGAGACACCTGATTCATAGCGACGGCATAAGTATACCTGCGTTAAAAATGCTTCTTGATATGATACCCTGCTGGAAAATAAGAGACTGCCCTGAAGAAATACACACAAAATGTGAAGCTTACGTCGATAACACAAAATGCTGCTGGGAACTTGCTGATATTGTCTGTGCAAAATCCGGTAAAAACTGTAAAACATGTGAAGTCTACCAGAAAAAACAACCAGCTAAAAAATAATTGTTATTTCTCTGTTCTTTATTTAAGCCTGATAGCAGGGCTAATAGTCTCATTAATCAACTCTAAAACATCTTTGCTATCAGGTACATCATTTTTGAGCCCTGATTTAATCTCTTTTGACAAGGGAGAAAGCTTCATTAACAAACTTAAAGAAGCCTTTTCATAAGCATTATGATTTGTTTTTTCTGTATAATCTTTTGTGCTGTCTGCGGGTGGTATCTGCCGGGCAATGGCAATATTTCCTGCGGCAAGGTTTAGCACTATAAAAACTATCAACATTATTCTCTTCATCGTATTTTTATAAAACCTCACAATCAAAAAAGTTGCTAATGCTATTTTAGTTTCTATCAATAAACGTCATATGTAATCAGATTTCAGGATAAAGAGCGCAGAATTGTTTAATTCTTTTAGTGTCAATAGTTATCTGGTATAGTTAAAAATACAAATGTATTTTATAATATCTTTCTAGTATTAATATAAAACAAGGTTTGTAAATAGTTGATATAATTAATTTTTGTACGTTTTAAATTTTTTTTAAAAATACCTCTTATACCCCTTGCAAAAATTAAGTGTAGTGTGTACAATTAAAATCATTACAAATAAGTGTAAAATTCACAATTATTTTTATCAGCTTAATATTATCCACCATTTATTTATGTAACAGAGTACCCCCCCCTTATAAATTACCCACCAGTGTTAATCCCCCTTTATACCCACCTGGAAGGCATTTAAAATGAATCAAACAAAGAAAAATAAATCTGCAAAAAATAAACAGATAACTAAAGAAGTCCAGGCAACAAATTATGTTGCTGTACCGGTTGAAACCATCAGGGCCTATTATGAGCTTCAGTTCATATCCAAGCCAAGAATTCCAAGATCTTTAATTGCCTGATTAACTTTAATAATAATGATGTAAGGAGACTATGTTTATTTTATTCCTGTCTATCATGTGTTTTAAGTGTCAGAAGGCTTTCAAAAAAGTTGTATTAATAGAAAAACGTTTTTGCCCTGCTGAAATACCGCTCAGGAAAACACAAGTATAAGTTTACAAACTTATAAAAAGGCTGTCAGCTAATCTGGCAGCTTTTTTGCAGTTTTATTAATAACAGTTACTTATGATAATATATTAAAGTATTTTATTTAAATTGAGAGTTTATAAATTATGCCAGGAGATGACCATAAGATAAAACCGGTCAAAAAAACAAAAGGTTTCTTGCCTTTTAACCCTGTAACACCCTGTAAAAGGCTTGACTATCGTAATTCAAGCTATCCCTATAAGGATCTAAAAACACTACTGGCACAAAGTAATCTACAAAAAGCTGAATACATTGAAATATGGATCTGTGGAGAACAGTCAGCCTCTGAAGTTCATTCGATAGTGAGTGAATATGGTTATAATACAGAATTTATCGAGCAAAGAGAAGATTATTACACATTGAGGATTACCAGAAAGATATGAGTTTACCGGAAGAACAGAAAATCAGGTACAGTAGAAACATTTTAATCAAAGAAATAGGTGGCATAGGTCAGCAAAAACTTTTGCAATCAAAGGTATTGGTTGTTGGCGCCGGGGGGCTGGGCTCACCTGTAATTATGTATCTTGCGGCAGCTGGAGTGGGTACACTTGGTATCATTGATAATGATAATGTTCATGAGTCAAATCTTAACAGACAGGTGCTGCATTCAGAAAAAGACCTCAATAGACCAAAGGTTATATCTGCAAAAGAGTTTGTTAATGATTTTAACCCTGCTGTTAATGTTAAACATCAGCAGGTAAGGTTAACTATTGATAACGTACTGGAACTAATTGATCCATATGATTGCGTCGTAGATTGCATGGATACTCTGCCGCTAAAATTTTTGCTGAATGATGCATGTGTGGAATCAAAAAAACCATTCATACATGCTGGTGTTGTTGCTTTGCACGGACAGCAATTAACCGTTTTGCCAGGCAAGACCGCCTGTATGAGATGTTTATTTCCGGTGTTGCCTGATGAAGATTTTGGCCCTACAAGTGCAGAAGTGGGCATACTGGGTTCCTGCGCAGGTGTTCTGGGTAGCTTAGAGGCAACAGCTGTCATCAGACTTCTTGCCGGTGCTGATATGCCGGGTAATCTTCTTCTGGTATACGATGGACTTGGCGGAACCTTTAAATCTATAAATGTTGAACGTAAAACTGATTGCCCTGTCTGTGGCCCTGGAAAAATGCTTGAAAAAGAAAATTATGCTATTACACGAACCTTTTCTGATTGACATTGCTGAAAAAGAGATATACAGCTATCTTTGAACACCACAAGTCAACCTGTCGTGGAATTAATTTCTTGCGACATACCCGACACCAATTTCTTTTATCGGATATCAGTTTGCTTACCGGACCCAGTGTCTCTGGAATCAGTTGCCTTTTGATGGCAACTTCTTATGAGAGCTCTTAAAGACCACACGATTATCCCGAATTATTCATCAATTTATAGTCTTTTTATTCTAGAAGGTTTAAAAGTGCGGCGCCGCCGCACTTTTAAACCCGACCCCCTAACTTCTGTTCCCTGCAATGTTTTAACACTGTGTTAAAAAGATGTATTCGCTAAACGTCAATTTCTATAACTGTTTCAGGTCAATTTATTAATAGTTTATGAATTAAATGGGTTATATAAAAAAAGCACTAATTTAAGTGCTCAGGGTAAGGTTATAGGTCGGCTCTTTGGCTATTGAGGGTAAATAGGGAGGGATGTGTATATTTAAAAATTAAAATAACATATAATCATAGTTAAAAAGATGATAGTAAATAAATCATAGACTTTTTGGGTTATTGTATTATGCCATTCTCTTCTTATCATAGTATTTCACCAAAAAAAATACCAAAACATCAGATACGATTATTATAACCTTTAATTTTGAAAATCGGAAGGGTTTTTATGAAAATCGTAAAATTTCTTAATTCAAAAACGAAATCAATTTTTTTTCGCATATTCCAAAACTAGGTTAAGTTCCTTTACACATCAGGTTTACAGCCAGGGTGGTTTTTAGAGTGATTTAATTCTTTATGTTATTAAGGTGATTTAAGGTTACTTAACAGAATGTGAAAATTTACCTGTATCAGGTTAGAGGCAATCAGGTTTAAAAAACATATTCTATTAGCTTTTTATCCCTTCAGATATTTCTGCATTAATTTTTTTAAAAAAAGGGTGTCAATTGAGAAGTGGTTTATTTATACTTTAAAAAAAGAAATATGAGTGATATCTGATGAATGAAATTTTAATTTTAACAGGTGTGGTGGTGGTATCTTATCTAATAGGGTCGATACCTACAGCTTATCTGGTATGTAAAAAGCTTGCAGGCGTTGATGTAAGAGAATGTGGCAGCGGTAATGTCGGGGCTGTTAATACAAGCAGGGTCGCAGGTAAGTTGCCGGCAGTCTTAGTGCTGGTTATAGATGTTATTAAAGGCATTATACCTGTTGTTGCGGCTTTGTATCTGGAAAGCAAATTTAATATCTTTGCTGAGTGGTCTTTATTGCCAGCTGTTGCTGCATTTGCGGCGGTACTGGGGCATACAAAGTCAGTATTTCTTAAGTTTACTGGTGGCAAAGGAGCTGCAACAGGTGCAGGTACATTATTAATTCTTTGCTGGCCGGTTGCACTTATTGTAATAGCACTTGTAGTAATGTTATCGCTGGTTACCAGATTCAGGGCTATTGGTATTTATGTTGTTGTTCCGTTATCAGCTTTTTTAATGTGGGTTTTTGATCAGCCGCTTTCATACATCATATATTGCATTATGATTACTCTATTAATGCTTATTTTGTTTAGAAAAAATCTTGAAAAATATATTCTCACAGGTGAAAGCCGGTAACCTAAATATAGGCCAGAGCTTTTTTATAGCCGTTAAAGGTTTTATGATCGTATAATACAAACCTAACAAGCTCAACACCCGTTTCACCTTTTAAGTAGTTAGAAACCGTTTTAAGGGCTATAATAGCAGCATGTTCTACCGGATAACCATAGACTCCAGTACTAACAGATGGAAAAGCAATGGTCTTTAAGTTGTTTTCACTGGCAAGTTTCAGGCTGTTTCTATAGGCATTGGCCAGAAGTTCAGGTTCGTGGTTTTTGCCACCATTCCAGATGGGCCCGACGGTGTGGATAACATATTTGGCTTTAAGCCTTCCGGCAGAGGTAATTACTGCCTGACCTGTTGGCAGTTTGCCTTTTGAAGCACGAATTTTTTTGCATTCTTCCAGAATGTCAGGGCCTCCTGCCCGATGGATAGCACCATCAACCCCTCCGCCGCCAAGCAGGCTTGAATTAGCTGCATTAACGATAGCATCTACAACCTGATGGGTAATATCTCCCTGGGTTAACTCAATTATTTTTGAATCATGAATTCTTTTTTGTACCAATAGTTTTTCCCCAAAAAAAATTTAAAAGTAAAGATATGGGTTAAACGAGCCAATTGGCCTGGGCTTTCAAAGCACGTATACGAAGTCAGCAAGCCAGTTGTAGTTCAGTGGTGACCACACCACCCGGGGGATAGCTAACGTTGTCAGCGAATGAGGGCTTCGTCCCCCTTTATGGGGTCAAGTACCTGTCATGGTATGGGTTTTGAAAACCGAAAAATTTTTAAGTTATGCACAATTATTTTATTATACAGAGAAATTATTTTTAGATAAAGATGGGATCTCAGAATAACTCGTATGTTCTCAGATCAAAGAAAGTGGTAAACCTCCTGCTTGTTATTGCTGAAATCAGTTATTCATTGGTCTTATATTAAGACTGTTATCTTTTTTAAAGTTATGTTTCAAATAGCTATAATACTGTCATTATAGCTGTTATGAATTTTTTTAAAAGCCTGCCGGGCAATCGATAATACAAAAAATTTTTTATTAATTCATAGGTATGATTTTAAAAATTTATCACTTAGAAGTATTTTCGGTAGTATTAAGGTTATAGAAATTATTTATGACAAAAACTCTACAGCATACAGGAGTTAAAAATCTTATTCTTTGCGAAGAATCAATTAGAGAACTGCTTGGTGATGCGAAACTCCAGGAGTTCAAATATGCCGCAGATAAACTGAATAGCCTGTTAAAATTAATAGAAAATTCAGGCATCTTTATCCACATCAGAGCAACAGAGTCAAACATAACTTATGAACTCAAAGATTCCTGTGGCCAGATAATACCTGAGAGCAAATGCAGTCATACAGAAAGCTGGAAACCTTTTGTAATTCTGGGGCATGCTATTTCACGTGCTATATACCTGTTGAATAAAAAATTAAAACAGTCAGCACAGTTATTGCACTGATAAAGACTATGTTTTTCGCATAAAACATTTTTTAAACTATACCTCTGAGAGGTATGGCATACTTTAATAGAGACTGATTCGCAATTATGCCACTGAAATATTTTAAATATCGTTATAATAGCGGATGATACAGCCAGGTAACTGCCTTATAATCTTTAAGGGCCTATAATAACAGGAGAAGATTTTGTCATTAAAGTATGCCCTAATAACCTTGTTATGTTTATGTTTCGGATGTTTTCTTATTGCTTGCGCTCATAAAGCGGATGATTTTACTGCGAAAAAGTCACAGAATCCAGTGATAAACCACAAATATTCACCTGAAGAAGGAGATTATTTCGGTAAGGTTCTTGAAGAACTTAATCGAATAGGGGTTAAGCCTGAACATCATCATTTTCAGAACTTCCCGGTAAAATACTGGATAGGGCCGATGGAAGAAGATAATAGATCTATTGTTAAAGCAGCTATAGAAGAGTATAGCTATTTTTTCCCTATGAAGGAAGTTAAAAATAAAGAAGATGCCAGCCTTATTATTGAGTTAACTGATTTTAATACACTGAAAGAGAAATATCCTGATACTCCTGATGAAGGTTTATCAGGGGTTGGCGGTGTTGATACTATGGAAGTTTCTGGTTATCCTTTTAATATAAAACGAAAAACAAACTCTATTGTATTGTTGCTGCCTCATGCGTTTGAGCAACCAGTCATTTCTCAGGCTATAATTATGCATGAAATAGGTCATGCCTTTGGCATAGCTGCACACAGTGATGATCCTTATGACATAATGTATGACAAAACCATTACAGTATACAATGAAAAGACAGGTGAAATTACGGTAAATAATATTCCTCAAACAGTCAAAGAAGCTAATACTCTCTCAGTGAGGGATTTAAATACGATCTGGTTGCTTTATAACCACTGGTAACCAGCCTTAAGTAGAGGATATAAAATGGAAAAGTTTTTAAACAACAAACACTTTTTGTTTCTTCTAATAGCAGCAATTCTGTTTGTTATACTTGATAATCTTTTCTTAAAGTCAATCAGGGCTGAGTTAAGTGTTCATATTAACATCAAAGATAATTATATGCTCTATGAACTGGCAGGTTCTCTTTTGATATCTCTGGGTATAATTATTGTTTTTCCGCTGTCTGCAATAGCATACAGTCTTATATCAGGAACTTTATTGAATTTTGTTCAGGGTGGTTTATTGTTTATATTACTTTTAGTTGTTGATGTTATTTCAATGTTTGTTGTTTGTGTTATAGATCCATCTTCATTTCTAAACATATTTGGATTCATCTTTGCTGCCATTGTTATGGATGTTTCATATGGTTCTATCTCTTTTCTGGCGTTTATTTTATTGCCTTTATTTATTATGGGGTTGTTTAAGCTAAAAAATTCATAAATTTTTCAAATAGCAGATTAATATAATGTTATTCTTTACTGATAAATATTGATACTCAGAAAAAAATACTTAAAATTACAAATAACTGAGACCCTGAAAGCTTTTTTAACTGTTAAGAGCCGGTTTATTCATCCTTTAACAATTGCAGCACTGTTTTTAGCCTCTCTGTTTCTAAAGAATATGTGAAAATCTGTGCCACTCTTTCCTCATTGTGTCTTAAATGACGAAATACTTTATCTAGTGGATTTAGAACCCTCCTAATAAGTGTATTCTTATGAGCAAGGCAAAATATTGTTTCGAAACGAAGATTTGGTGGTTAGAAAATAGTGTCAGCTGCACTCGAAAAATCAAACATAAACCTGACTGCAAGTTATGAAAAAATTCATAATCCTTTTGTGTTAAAGATGAACTGGCTAAAAACCAGCATTGATAGCATTCTAACAGCCACCACAACAGATTTCTTTGGCGTCAAAATAAAAGGTTTTCTGGTGGGATTAACTAAAAAACCGCTCTATTTCTGGAAAGAAAATGATTATTTTGTAACGCAAATATCTCTGACAGCTAACTGTTCTATTCAGCTAAGGATCTCAAATACGGCCTCTGGCATTTTTCTCGAAGAAAGCCTTGGCAAAAGACATGACAATGAGAAATACTTTAAATTCAAAAATATTACTCGCCTTGAATCTGAAATGCTCTCTAGTTATTGTGAATTGCTTGTAAAGAACCTTAAACCTCTCTTTATTGAAACAAGAAAGATTAATAAGCGAAAAGAACCCTCGAAAGAACTTATGCACCTGACTATGTATGTAAATACACCAAATAGATTGAAACAAGATATGCCCTGTGGACGTATTATTTTGTCTTTTCCGCCAGATATCCTGAAAAAAGGAACCTACCCTGAGGTTGAATATCCTGTAGATATATCTAAATTTTATAGCTCAACTTCAGAAACAAACGTATACATAGGGAGATCCTTGATTTCTCTAATTGATCTAAAGAAACTGTCTATTAATGACGTATTAATACTGGAGCAAAGTCAGCTTGACAGAATGGAAATCTTTGATGAAAAAAGGCAGGTGCCCTTTAAAGTCAGGCCAGATAGAAATATAGAACTTAATATACATAGCGAGGAATATGGAGGCATGAATAACGAAGCTTTAAATGTAAAAAAACAGGGCGAAGCCATCTGGGATAACATCCAGGTTGAAGTGGCAGCAGAGTTTAAGAAAATTAAACTGCCGCTTGGCGAGCTTAGAAATATGACAGAAGGACTGGTAGTAGAGGTAGCTTCTCTTGTTGATAATGAAGTCAGACTTCATATTGACGGTAAAGATTTAGCCATTGGAGAACTGGTCATTGTGGGGGATAAATACGGTGTAATGATTAATAAAGTCCTCCATAAAAATGTTCCGGGCCACGAAGAACCTGAAGAAGACATTATTCAAGAAGACAATATAGCTGAAAATAATATTGAAGAAGATGATGACATTGACTTTAATTACGATGATAACTACGATGACCTTGGTATTGAAGACGAATTTTAGAGAGGACAAATGAAATGACGCAATTTGTTATAGGCTTTGTTGTATATACACTGGGCACAATAGGCCTGCTTCTTATTGGTTATATTGGCACAAGGTATTTTTTAAACCAGATGAATGGGCCAAAAGGCAATAAAGACAGGTCATTTCTTTCTGTTGAGCAATCAATCGGCATTGAACCAAGAAAAATTGTTCATGTGTTAAAAGCAGGCAACCAGAGATTTCTTATTGCAACAACTCCTGAAAACGTTAGCTGCCTAGGTGAACTGGCAAAAGATAATGTTCAAAATTATGAAACCAGAACGAATGAAATACAAAATACATTGCCTAAAATGCACCCTGACCTTGAAGCAAAACTTAAGTATACTGGCTTTATCAGAGATGCCATAAATAAACAACTTGTTAAGAGGTAAAAAATGGAACAAACCCTTCAAAACCTTGATCCTGTAGTACAGCTTTTAATAGTAATGGCAAGTTTTACATTCTTGCCTCTAATGATTCTTACTATGACAAGCTTTTTAAGATATGTAATAGTTCTGTCTATTTTGAGAACTGCTCTGGGAACCCAGCAGGTGCCCCCTGCTATGGTTATTGTTGGCCTGGCTCTTATACTGACTATGTATACAATGGCGCCTACATTTAATCAAATGTATGATAATGGTTATAATGCCTATTCTCAAGGTGCTTCTCTGGTAACAGCTATGCAGGAAGGCTCTAAACCCTTGCGAGATTTTATGTTAAGACAAACCAGCCAGGATGATATCGGCTTCTTTATTGAAATATCTAAAAATAAACCACCTGCAACACCTGAAGAGATTACCCTGTTTGAAGCAGCACCTGCATATATGATCAGTGAGCTAAGAACATCTTTTCAGATAGGTTTTATAATTTTTATACCTTTTATAGTTCTTGATCTTGTTGTTGCTAATGTCTTGCTGGCCCTCGGTATGTTTATGTTATCACCAACTATTATCTCTTTGCCCTTTAAACTTCTGATCTTTATCGCTGTTGATGGTTGGGGGCTAATTATACATGGACTTGTGAAAAGCTTTAATTAAGGAGATATTCACTTTTGGAACTGCTCTTAGAACATGTTGGCAAAGGTTTTTTCTATATTATTATCATTTCTATGCCTATAGTTTTGACAGCTGCGGGTATAGGCCTTGTAGTTGGTATTCTACAGGCTGTTACGCAGGTTCAAGAGCAAACAATCGCTGCTGCACCAAAAATTTTAGCAGTGTTTCTCGTTATACTTATTGGTGGTGTAATGATTGTTAGAATACTTCATAATTATTTAACCGATGCAATAAAGCTTTCTCTTGAAACAATTCCTCAAAGTGGTAACAATGCACTGCCACCAGAAGGCTGGGTTGATCCAAATAAAAGTAGGTATGAATTTTTCAATGATACAAGGTTTAAAAGACGCAAAGATAAACCTTCTTTCTCTGAGCTAATCAGTAAACCGGCTGATTCTCCATTTTTGAGAACCAAAGACCCTAAAGAACCAGATGTTTATACGCCTGCACCACCTATTCCAGATGCTTCAATAGCTGAAGAAATAGAAAACTATAAGAATATGCAGGGCACAGACAGAGAAACCCGGGCAATACCATCAACAGAGCAAAAAACACCAGTAATACCGCCTCTATCAACACCTGATACTAACCCGTCTATTTCAGTATTGCCTAATTTAGATGAACCACCAGCAGTTGATCCCTCAGAAATCAATAGCAAAAATCAAATTGCATCAGGTTATGATTCTAATTCTCAACAGATAACAGGAGCAGCAGCTTATCTGACCCCTGATGGCCAGCAGGACTTTAACTATAAGGTTAAAGGGTCAACAATTATTATACAGGACAACGAAAAAAACACTTCATACAGTTCAAATAATAGTTATTCAAAACAAAAAATAAAAAATAACCGGGGAGCAATTATATTGGAAGCTGAATAATATGAATATGAGAAAATATTTAACATATTTAATGTCAATTTCAATAGTACTAATAGTCTTTAGTGTTGAAGCAATAGCACAAAATACTACTAATATTCTACCTTTGCACACAGGTAAAAGCTATATTCTTGACTTTCCTGTAAAAGTAACCAGGGTTGTTGGAGGAGATCCTTCTGCTATGGAGCTTAATCTTTTTAAAAAAGAAACCGATGATGGCACAAAAACAGGTTATCAGCTATTAATTGCGCCTATTTCTGAAAAAAATACTAATATCATTATATGGACAGAGGGCGGTATTTATGTATTTGATGTTATTATTGATAATTCTAGCCCTTATACAGCAGAAACTATTATTAAAGTACCTTCAGATACAATGAAGTTTACCATACCTGTTGTAGAATCATCAGGAGCAAGAATTCAAGCTGTTAATGTTCAGCCAGAACAAGATATACAGGATAACACTTTTGAACAAAATGATTATACATTAAAATATGGCCCCTATACAGAAGAGACTATTGATAGTCAGCCGGTTCAGGATATCAGCCTTGACGAACCTCCTGCTCCTGAAGAAGATTCATCTGTTACTCTTCCAGCTCTTGAAAAAAAACCTGAAGAAGATTCAAAACTTCATATACCAATCAATATATCAGATAAAAAACCTGAAAAGACTGAAAAAAGAAAGCTTGAGGTTATTGATATACCATTAAAACCACAGGTAGCAACAAATTATGATGTTCAGAGTTCTCTGGATGAAAGACCTGAAAGTCTTTTCTCTGGAAAACTTATTATAGAAAATAATGGCCTGAAACTTCAAATTGACAGTGTAAACAAAGTAGAAGACAGCCTTGTGATACATTTATCTCTAACAAATACAACAAACGAAACTAGTTACCTGTTATGGGATCTTACTAAAGTCTCTGATATCAATGGTGATAGATTGTCGGTGCGCAATCAAAATCTTCCACCCGGCATCATACCTCCTGGCAAAAGAGTTAAAGGTGACATTATAGCCTACTCACGTTCTGAAAGAAAGCAGCTTCCAACAAGCGGTAAAATATTTTTGACCTTATTAAATACCCAGGGTGAAGTTATAGTAGAATCAGAAATACCACTAAGAGAGAAAAGATAGTTATTGAAGCAGAAAGCCTGATATGACAAATGAAGTGCTACAAATTATGGGCCAGATGCCAGATTTTTACGATAAATTTATCGTATTTTTTCTGATATTTGTCAGAATGATGGGCTTTATTGGCATGGCACCAGTTTTAAGGCGTAAAGAAGTTCAGCCGATGATGAAAGTCTGTATCGGACTAATCTTAACTACTGTTATGATAGGTATTGTTGACCACGGCACAATGCCTAAAGATGTGCCGTTTTTCTATTTGCTTTTTATTAATATTACGGTGGGCATTTTTATAGGGCTAATTGCCAGAATGATATTTTCTACTGTACAGGCAGCAGGTGATATGGCTAATAACCAGATGGCATTATCCAGTGCCAGTGTTTTTGACCCGGGCTCACGTGTTCAAACCTCTATTGTAGGTAGAATTACCGGAATGCTGGCTATAGTTGTTTTTATTCATGTTGGTGGTATGTATTGGCTTATTAGCGCTATGCAGAGAAGTTTTGAGCTATTCCCTATTTTTAACCCTCAACCAAACCTGGTTGAGGCTGTTCAGCTTGAATACTGGATTCTAATTTCAGCTAATATTATTTTTGTAGGGTTCCAGATGGTGGGTCCTGTCATTATTACTACACTTTCTATCGACATTATTCTGGGTGTAATTTCTAAGACAGCACCCCAGATTAACGTATTCCAGTTAAGTTTTGTTTTCAAGCCAATGGTAGGCAGTATGGTTCTTCTTGCAACTTTGCCGCAGTTTTACAGAATATTGGAGTTATATTTTCTTGAATATGCGCTTATTTACTAATAGATGTTAAGGAAAGCCTTTCCTTAAAGGCTTTTTATACAAAGTTGTCATCAAAAGGCAACTGGTTTCAGAGATATTGGGTCGGGTTTTACTCGAAGATAGTTCCTTTAGGTACTACTGTTATGCCTGTTTCAGTGACAGTTAACCCTCTGGCCTTATCTTCATCAGGGTTGCAACCGATCCTTGTGTATGGTGGTACGTTTATATGCTTGTCAACAATAGCGTTTCTAATTTCAGCATGTCTGCCAACCTTTGTATCTTCAAATATAATAGAATCTTTAATATAAGAAAAGCTATTAACTCTGACGTTAGGTGATAGAATAGTTCTACTTATCTGTCCCCCACTGATAATACAGCCTTCAGATGCCAGAGAATCGGTAGCTATACCCATTCTTTCGTTGTCGGCCCAGACAAACTTGGCTGGTGGTGAATTATGGACAAATGTTCTTATTGGCCAGGCTTTGTTATAAAGGTTAAAAATAGGTTTGATAGCTACAAGGTCAAGATTAGCCTGCCAGTAAGCTTCGATAGTACCTACATCTCTCCAGTAGCCGTGTTCTTCTGGTGTTGTGCCAGGTATAATATTTTTCCTGAAGTCATATACAAAGACCCTGTGGTTTTCATACATCTTGCAGAGTATATCTTTGCCAAAGTCGTGTTGAGATTCTTCACATTCTGCATCTCTTGTGAGTTCTTCAATAAGTATATCTCTGTTAAAAATGTAATTTCCCATAGAGGCAAGCACCATATCAGGCTCACCTGGTATAGTTGCAGGGTTTTCTTTAGGTTTTTCCTGAAAGCCAATAACTCTGTAGTCTTCATCAATTATAATAATGCCAAATTGATCAGCCAGAGAGACATGAACAGGCACAGCAGATATAGTCAGGTCAGCGCTTTTCTGAAGATGAAAGTCTAACATCTGCCTGACATCCATTTTATAGATGTGGTCGCCTCCAAAAATACATATGTAGTCAGGATTCTGATCATAAATAATATTCATATTCTGATAAATAGCATCTGCCGTACCTTTATACCAGTCATTGCCTGTGCGCATTTGAGCCGGTACAAGGTCTATAAATTGCCCTAATATAGGGGATACAGGCCAACCACGTGAAACATGAATATTCAATGAATCAGATTTAAACTGGGTTAAAATCTTAAGTTTATAGATGCCTGAATTGACAAAGTTGTTAATAACAAAGTCAATTATCCTGTAGCGTCCGCCAAAAGGGACGGCAGGCTTGGATCTATCTTTGGTCAATGGATACAAACGTGTACCCTGACCGCCTGCGAGAATCATTGCTAAAACGTTTGACGCCATATTATTCCACCTTTAATACTGCCATAAATGCTTCTTGCGGTATCTCAACCTTTCCAAAGGATTTCATTCTCCTCTTGCCAGCTTTTTGTTTCTCTAACAGCTTTCTTTTACGGGTAATGTCGCCGCCATAGCATTTATCAAGTACATTTTTTCTGAGTGCTTTTACATTGGTTCTTGCAATTATTTTACCACCAATTGCAGCCTGAATGGGAACCTCAAACATTTGTCGTGGTATAACCTCTTTAAGCTTTGAGGCAAGTTTCTGGCCAATATGAAAAGCGCCATCTCTGTGAACAATGGTGCTCAGGGCATCTACAGGTTCTCCTGATAGCAATATATCAAGTTTTACGAGTTTTGACTCTTTATAATCAGAAAGTTCGTAGTCCATACTAGCATACCCTCTGGTGCAGGATTTTAGCTTGTCATAAAAATCTGTAATAATTTCTGCAAGAGGCATTTCATATTTCAATGATACCAGAATCTTATCCAGATAGCTGAGTTCTTTATATATACCACGTTTTGACTGTGCCAGATCCATAATAGAGCCGACGTATTCATTGGGTGTCATAATATTTACCCTGACATAAGGTTCTTCCAGTTTGTCAATTTTAACAGGGTCAGGCAGGTTTGCAGGGTTGTCTATCTGTGTAACTTTGCCATCAGTGGTATAAACCTTGTACACAACACTGGGAGCTGTTATTACCAGGTTTAGTTCATATTCTCGTTCAAGTCTTTCCTGAATGATTTCCATATGTAAAAGGCCGAGAAAACCGCATCTGAACCCGAAACCTAGTGCTTGAGAGGTTTCAGGCTCAAAGGTAAAACTTGAATCATTCAAACAGAGCTTATCGAGGGCATCTTTGAGGTCCTGATAGTCATCATTTTCTACAGGATAAAGCCCGCAAAATACCATCGGCTGTGCCTGTTTATACCCGGGCAGTGGCTTATCAGCCGGTTTATCAGCATTTGTAATGGTATCACCTACTGTTGGCAGAGCCTCTTTAATTGAGGCTGCAAGATAGCCAACTTCTCCGCAGGATATAGTTTTTACAGGAACTCTGATAGGCTTCATAAACCCTAGTTCTGTTATTTCAAAGGTACGGTTATTTATCATCAGCTTAATTTTATCACCTTTTGAAATAGAGCCGTCAATGACCTTGAAAAAGATTATAGTACCCAGATAAGGATCATAGACGCTGTCAAAAATAAGTGCTCTGAAAGGTTTGTTGAGGTTATTTTCAGGCACCGGTATCCTTTCTACAATAGCTTCCAGAACTTCTGAAGCACCTTCACCGGTTTTGGCTGAGGTTAAAATAGCATCTGAAGTGTCAATGCCAATGATTTCTTCTATTTCTTGCTTGACCCTTTCGGGTTCTGCGCTTGTAAGGTCAATTTTGTTAATTACAGGTATTATTTCAAGGTCGTGGTCTATGGCCATATACACGTTAGCCAGTGTTTGAGCTTCTACGCCCTGTGTTGCATCAACGACAAGCAGGGCACCTTCGCATGCAGCGAGGCTTCTAGATACTTCATAATAAAAATCAACGTGGCCGGGCGTATCAATTAAATTCAGGATGTAATTCTGGCCATCTTTTGCGGTATATTCCATTCTTGCGGCCTGTAACTTTATTGTTATACCCCGTTCTCTTTCCAGTTCCATTGTGTCAAGGAATTGGTCAACCTTGTCCCGTTCAGACATTGTGCCTGTTATTTCAAGCAATCTGTCTGCCAGTGTGCTTTTACCGTGGTCTATATGTGCTATAATGCAGAAGTTTCTTATATGTTGAGTATTCATTATGCTCTTTCCGGGGAATATTAAATTAAACGTCTCTTAAAGGTTATTTTTTGCTCTGTATTATTCAGGGTAACACAAAGATTTTATTAGCATTATAGATTTAATTCATCCTTTTTTAAAGAAATTTTAACTGTTTATGAATCAGTATCAATTGTATTGACCTTAAGGCAAGGATTTTTACAGGTTTACAATAAAAAAACCTGCTCCAATAAGAATTTTGCAGCAGGATTAATCTTTAAGTCAAGCACTACGTCAAATTAGTTATTGAGGATGATTCCAGAAAGCATCTCTAATTGCTTTAGACTTGTCAGACTCGGCGGAAATGCAGACGCTAGGAGGCGTAAAGATAAACACACCTTCGCCAATGCGTTGCTGATGACCGTCAATTGCGTGTGTGGCTCCTGATAAGAAGTCTACCACTCTTTGTGATTGCTCATTATCAAGGAGATGCAGATTAATAACGATAGATTTTCTTTCTCTCAGGTGAGTAATGATTTCTAATGATTCATCAAAAGCTCTGGGTTCTACGACCATCACTTCATAACTACCTGAATTGGGATGATTGACAACCTTCAGGTTGTTTTTGTTTCTTCTTGAATTTTCGTTTTCCATGTTAACACTTGTGTGTGTAGTGTAGTCAGGTTCTGAACGATATAATTCATCGAATATATCATCTTCTTCATCAATATAATTTGTGAGACCTACAAAATTCTTGATTTTGTGCATTAAACCGCTGGACAATTTACTTCCTCCCTATATTTAGTGACATTACGAAAATAATTTCTGACCGATTCTTATCATTGTGCTGCCTTCCTCGATGGCGATTTTGTAGTCATTACTCATTCCCATAGACAATTCAGGCAGGTTTTTATTGTATTGCTGATGGATTTTATCTTTTAGTTCTTTTAATCCCCTGAAACACTCTCTGATAATGTGTTCATTATTTGTGAGAGGTGCCATTGTCATAAATCCTTTGATATTTAGATGGCTCAACTCGAGTATTTCCTGGAATTTTTCTTGTATGTCCTCCTTTTTGAATCCGTGTTTACTTTCTTCTCCGGTTATGTTTACCTGTAGCAGTATATCTTGTAAGATATTTTGTTTTTCAGCCTCGCTGGATATCCTTTCAGCAAGTTTCAGTGAATCTACAGAATGAATTAAGTTAAACTTACCGATAGCTTTTTTGACCTTGTTGGTCTGGAGGTGGCCTATTAGATGCCATTCAGCACTGGTTTTAATTTCTTCAGGTAGTTCAGAGAATTTTTTTTCTACATCTTGAATTTTACTTTCTCCAAAAATCCTGAGACCTGCCTCATAGGCTTCGATGATTTTAACCACTGTGGTGTATTTTGTAACAGCGATGATTTTTATCGGGGTATTTTGCAGGTCTTGTTTCAGCTTTAGCAGGTTTTCTTTTACAGTCATTCAGCTGGTTTCTCCATAACCCCTTTGAATACTAGTTTAAACGTTTGCTGTACTTTGTCAATTTTTTTAAGTTTTCTAAAACACAGGGCATAAACATTTTAAGTTTTCCGGGTGTAAGAGTGGTCATAAACTCTATAATTTAACTGTAATTAACGTTATAATTCATAAACATTAAGAATAATAAATCTTCAAGAAGTGTAAAGTTCTTGTAACAGAAGCGATTCAAGTATTTATTTTAATTTTAATTTAAATGTCAGCCAATATTTGAAGTAAACAGGGCTGTTAATAATCTCTAAAAGCCTTCATAGCTTGTAATTTTGATGCATTATGAAATTTTTTATCCCTGTTTTTAATCCGGGTTTAGGCCAGGTGGTGAATGCAATATACTTCCCAAAAGCTTATAGTTAAATGTATAAATGATTAGGGAGTACAGGGTGTGAAAAAGACAGGGTTATTGCATAAAATCAGGCATGAACGAAATAAAGCCGTCTCTCAGTATACAAATTTACAGGCTAAAAAAGAGCAGCTTCATCTTTTAATTGGTCAGCTTGAAAATCTTTCAGGGGCAAGGTGCACCAATTTATTAAACTGGCTTAATACCGAGTTGAATAATGAGCTTGATTATTTTGAAACAACCAGCAAAACCATACGGAATGAACTGCAAAACGCCATAAAAGAGCGTGAAGAGATTACCAGCGACCTTAACTATCTGCGTGATAAAATTATTCTTCTTGAAAAAAGGTTAAAAAAATAATCAAGCAGAATTTCTGGATTCTATTTCATTAATTTTAACCTTAAAAAAAGATTCTTCAGGGAACATTCTTGCTGCAAACCTTGCCTGAACTAGTATTATAGCTCCTGGTGTCTTTAGGTATTCAAGCTGTTTGATCAGTTTAATATATGTTTCCGAATTAGAACAGCTGCTGGAAAGAACTTCAACAATAAGTATTGCTGCTTGTTCTCGTTCTTCAAGATCTCTGCTGAATTCTAACTTCTCAAGGTAAGCATTATAATATTTTAAAGCCTCATCTGAATCTTGAAGTTGAAGTGTAACAGCTTCAAGAAAATAAAAATCTACATTGTTAATATTTATCATATGGGCAGCTTTAGCAACTTCAAAAGCTTTTTTATAATCTCCTTTATAGAGAAGCTGATAGGTTAATTTAGTGTGCAGGAAAAACTGGTCAGGGTTCTTCTTTAAAAATTTTTCCAGAAACCTGATGCTTTCAGCAATTTTATTGTTTCTTTGTAATGTTTCAGAATAAATCAGGGCTGCGTCAGGGTCTTCAGGATATTTATCAAGTGTAATAGAAGCAATTTTTTCAGCCATTTCATAGTTTTTATCTTTATAATAGCTGGCAGCATAGTTGTTATAAGCCTTCAATATAAGTGGTTCCTTATCAAATTGCCTGTTAATTTTTTTCATCAGGCCAATCATTTTTTGATTATATTTCTCGTTTGAATATAAAAGAAGAAGGGCCATATAGGCTCCTAGATCCTGTTTTTGTTCTTTTATATGTTGTTCATATTTTTGTATATTAAAGTCAGTGTTGCTTAACGGCTGTGTATAGCCAACATATCCTTGTAGTAATGTTAAATGTAGAAGTATTGAAACTATTATTGCTTTTTTCATCTTTTATTCACAACTTTCAAACAGAAATATTTGCAGGCACTGGCGCAATATCCGCAGAGTATGCATTTATCGTGATTTATTTTGGCCTGAGAAAATTCTAGCGTTATTGCGTTATTCGGGCAAATTTTTATACATTCTCCGCAGCCCTCACACCAGGGGTCAACCTGTATAGTTTTTTTCTGACTGGCTACACAGGGTTTGATACGGTTAATAGTTTTTGTATCACCAGTAAAAAGTGCAATGTTAAGAAGTATTTCGTTGGTGTTGTCCATACCTATGGCGATAGAATTTACATATGTGTTTTTAATTACATAGTTTATACACTCTTCAGCCTTAGAAGACAGGTGACCGCCTGCAAGTACTTTCATGGCATAGACTGCTTTGCCTTTTTGAGAAGCCTTTTTAATTGCAGCTGTCATCTCTTCTGCTGTTCCGTCAGGAATGCCAGTGCCTGCAATGTTATAAAGAGGGAATATACAGTCAACCCAGGAGTTACCGGAGGCTATATTAACAGCTTCAATACTGTGCATACTGATTTTAATATTCTGTATTTTTTTTTCTGTCTTTGCTTCTTTGAGGGCTTCAAATGCGCCCTGAGAATGTTCAAAATCTTCCTGATTGCTCATCTCATGGAGCCCAAAAATGGCTATGGTTTTTAATTCAAGGGCATTAAGGCAGTTATCAATGCTGGTTTTCATCTCTTCATATGTTCTAGCAAAGCTTCTTGAGGCTATTATTATATCATCAGGATAATTAAGAAGCTTGAGAGCCCTGTTAATATGCGGGTAGGTTTCATAAAGCTCTGCGGTATCCCAGAAGTTGATGCCCTGTTTGTAAGCAAAGGCAAGTAGCTCAGCACCTTCATCTACAGAAAGGTTAGAATGATAGGGCCCGATTGAGAGTGTTCCAAAGCAGAGGTGCGAAACAAGTAAACCGGTTTTGCCAAAAACTTTTTTTGTTAATAGTTTTGCCATGGTGAATTTGTGTAATAGCCTTCTACTTTTAAATTAAGAATTTTGAGTGTATCAACTATTTTATCTACAATGAATTGCTCTGTTTGAAGGTGTCCTGCATCAACGAGAACTATGTTCTGGGCCTCAAGTGCATCGTGATATTTGACATCTCCTGTGATGAAGAGGTCAATATCATCAGGCATAATTTCTGTTAAGCTTGCCCCTGCTCCTCCGCAAATAGCTATTTTGCTTATGGTTGTTTTGTTGCAGTTATTAATAATTTTCAGGTGATCAGTTTTAAGTGTTTTTTTAACAAGATCCAGAAAAGTATATAGTTCAGTCAGAATGTTTAAGGATCCGGTTCTACCCATGCCTGCTTCAGGGTAGTTTTTTTCAGGTACCAATGGTCTTATATCTTTCAGCCCCAGTTTTTTGGCCAGAATATCGCTGACGCCATCTTTTGCTTTATCCAGGTTTGTGTGAGCAGCATATATGGAAATATCTTCTTTAATTGCGTTTAAGATAATTTTTCCTGTAAGGGTCTCAGGTGTGATTGTTTTTAGCTCTTTAAAAATAACTGGATGATGAGATATAATGAGATTACAGCCATTTTTTTTTGCGCTTTCAATTACACTGACGGTAACACTAAGGCTTACTAGAGTTCCTGTGCATTCTTTATTGCCACAGAAGACTTGCCAGCCTGAGTTATCCCAGGGTTCCTGCAATTCAAGAGGGGCTACCTCTTCTATATGTTGAGAGAGTTGTTTTATTAGCATTGAAAATCCTTTAATTTATTTCTTTTGACAGTTTTTCAACTTTCTGGAGTATTTCATCTTTTTTAGGAGTGTTTTCTGCGTATTTAATGAACTGGTTATAGTTCCATACAGCATCTTTTATGAGGTCTTGTTTTTGATAGAGTTCACCTAGCCCCAGATAAGCGTAGGCCTCTGATGGGTTTGTTTGAAGGGCTTTACGATAATGTATAAAGGCATTTTCATAATCTTTTATGGCTTTATAAGTATTGGCAAGCTTGACTTCTGCTATACTAAACTCAGGGTCTATGCTGAGGGTTTCTTTAAGTTCTTTTATGGCAGCGTTATAGTCTTTTTGTCTTTCATAAACACTTGCCAGACCATAATGAAACAGAGCTTCATCCGGTCTTTTGCCGACAGCTTTTTTGTATTCATCAACGGCCATTTCATAGTCTCTAATAACAATATATAGAGAGCCCAGGTTATTGTGTATTTCCGGGTAGTCAAGACCATTTTTAAGGGCTTCTTTATAGATATTTATAGCTTCCTGTGGTTTATTTTGCCTTGTATATATTGTTGCTACAAGATCATAAAGTTCAACTTTATTTTTATTATTCTGTTTTAATTTTAGCAGTATGTCTAATACTTCCTGCAGCATTTCATTATATTCTGATGCAGAAACAGATCCCGGGTCAATTTGCAACATACGGGTAAAATTATTTATAGTTTTGTTGAGGGATCTTTGTTTTGCATAGATAACACCGCATAAATAATATGACTTAATGTAGTCAGGTGTCAGGTGCTTAATTCTTTCAAGCTGTGCAAGTGATCTGCTGAATTTTTCCTGCTTATAGTAAGTATAGGCAATATAATATTGTGGCAGGGGCAGTCTTTTAGAAAGTTCATGGGCCGTTTTAAAGTGTTTTAGTGCATTTTCATAATCATCTTTTCTTAAATAAACCAGGCCCAGGTTAGTTCTTGCTTCAATATAAACAGGATCAATCTTGAGAGCTTTTGTAATATTGTCAATGGCTTTGTCGTATTCTTTTTGATTTAAGTATGCCAGGCCTTTAAAGTTATAAGCAATACTTTCATCCTTGTTTTCTGAACTTTCTTTGAGTGCTTTATCTATAACACTCTGGGCTTTATCATAATCATCAGTTTTAAGATAAGTATCAGCCAGCTCCATATATGTTCTGAAATCCTCAGGATTCTGCTCAATAGACTTATTCAGATACTTAAGAGATTCTTCATACTGGCCCTGAAGCTTATAGGTGTATCCCAGTTTTTCATAGGCCTTTGGGTTTAGTGGTTGAAGCTTAATAGAATCTTTAAACTTCTTGATAGCATTGTTATAGTCACCGGCATAAAAGTATTCATTAGCCTGTTTATAGCTAACAATGGCTTCCATTTTTGTTTTAATATCTTCACTGCTTTTCTTTGTTTTCATATAATAGGCGGCGTAACCTGCTATTAGAATAAGTATAATTATTAAAGCCAGTGTTTTGTTGGAAATAACTTCTTTCATTCGCAATATTTACCTGTTAACTGGCCGCAGGCTGCAAGTATATCGTTACCTCTTTTAAGCCTGACGGTTACTTTTTTACCTGAAAGTTCAAGAATATATTTAAACATTTTTACCTGATTGTCGTCTGGTGTTTGAAATTCAGTGTTTTCATCAATAAGATTATACGGTATCAAATTAATATTGCAATGCAGGTTATTGAGCAGCTTGCAGAGCTTTTTCGCTTCATTTAAATCGTCGTTAATGCCTTTAATTAAGACATATTCAATAGTGACTCTGCGATGCGTCAGTTCATAATAGTCTTCAAGTGCTTTTATAAGTTTTTGTACAGGGTATTTTTCTTCAACAGGAACCAGTTTTTTGCGTATGTTGCTGCTTGCCGCATGAAGGCTAAGGGCAAGTGTTACCTGTGGAAAATCTTTTGCCAGTCGTATTATTCCGGGTATAATACCTGCAGTAGAAACAGTTATTCTGCGTGATCCAATATCCATAGAGTTATTCAGGAGTGAAATAGCTTTAGAGAGTTCTTCGTAATTGTTAAAAGGTTCGCCCTGTCCCATAAAGACTATATTACTGACTTTAAGACCCGTATCTCTCTGTATTGTCAGTACCTGATCGACCATTTCAGCTGCAGATAGGTTTCTGATGAATCCTCTTTTGCCTGTAGCGCAGAAAAGGCACTGAACAGCGCATCCTGCCTGTGTTGAAATACAGGCAGTAAGGTTAGGTCTATTATCAAAGCGCATAAGAACAGTTTCTACTCTCTCTCCGTCGGTCAGTTCAAGCAAATACTTTATAGTTCCATCCTTACTTATCTGTCTTCTGGCTATAGAAGTAGCGTTAATTTGATACGTTTTTTCCAGCTTATTTTTTAGCGATTTAGAAACGTTAGTCATTCGGTCAAAACTGTCTGCACTTTTAATATAAATCCAGTGATGCAGCTGTTCTGCCCTGAAAGCTGGTTCTTGCATATATTCTATTAGTGTTTGCAATTCTGGTTTTGTTAAACCGGTTAGAATTTGTTTGTTTGCAGTGTCTTTCATATCATATAGTCTCTTTTAAGTTGAAAATAGTTTTATTTATAAACCGATCTAACCTAATTATAAATGAAATAGAGAAAAAGCATTTATTGAAAATCGAAACCAGAAAAATCTGTCATTCTGTTTATGCTTCAGTCTTTTGAATCTGTT
>CAZFBA010000011.1:0-61219 GCA_964517135.1 uncultured Gammaproteobacteria bacterium | reverse complement strand
AAGTAATACTAAGAGTGCATCCTCTGGATACGTCTATCGGGCTGGCAGGTCAGCATTCAGGGTGCATTAAATTTAATACATTTGTATTATTCTTTAAAATTATTATTATTTTTTCTATTGCTTTACATATAAATGATTTTCGCTAAAAAATACTACAAATATATCTATAACAATTTGCTTCAAACCTTAATAATAATGTATGATAAATAAAGAAGTTATTCTGTCATAAAAGATACAAGGGGAAGGTATTCAATGGGTAAAGAGCCAGAAAGAACGTTTTGTCCATACATAGAAGATGGCGTAACCTGGCTGTGGCGCACACGGCCAAGTAGAAGAAACCCTCACGAAGAAGATAGAGAATGCATAATTTCTTGCACAGGCAATGAATATTGTTCACGAAAACAGCCTGCAAGCTGGGGCGGCAGAGGTCTTGAAGGTGCAAAGCCGAAAGATAAGTGCCCTATATGTATTGATAATCTTTCATGTGAAATGCTCTGTTATTAAAATGTAATGAATAAAATTACGGCATTGTCAAACCCACTGGTAAAAGAAATTAAGTCTTTACATTCCAGAAAAGGTAGAGATAAAGCAGGATTATTTATAATTGAAGGCTTAAAACTTGTTAATGATGCCATTAAAGCAGGTCTTCCGGTCAGGCTGATAGCTTATAATGAAAGTTGCCCGGTTGATTATATTCATCAGAATGTTGATATTGAGCAGTATATTTTTTCTGATGAGGTTATGAAAAAGGTCTCAACTACCGATAGCCCGGTATCCATAATTGCTGTTGCCAGAAAACCTGAAACTAAAAAGGATATACTGCCTGCTATTTGCCAGAAATCGTCTTTAGTAGTTATTCTTGATAATATCAGTGATCCCGGTAATCTGGGTACAATTATCAGAACCTGCTGTGGTGCTGGTATCGATGCATTATTGCTTGCAGGTGACAGTGTAGATTTGTATAACCCTAAAGTTATAAGATCTTCTGCTGGTCTGGCCTGGAAAATGCAGGTCATAAAAGTTAAAGACAAACAACAGCTTGTTGATCAGCTAAAGTCAAGCAAGTTCAGGATTATTGTTGCTGATGCAAAAGCAGAATATTGTTATTATGACAGGGTTTATGGCCAAAAAGCAGCAATAGTATTTGGTTCTGAATCACATGGGGTGTCTGATATATTTATTCAGGCTGCAGATCCTGCTGTAAAAATTCCGATCAGCCAGGATGTCGAATCTTTGAATGTAGCCATATCTGCTGCTATAATTCTTTTTGAAGCCAGAAGACAAAAGGATACAAAAGATGAATGATCCTGAGTTTACCCCTGAAGATGAATCATGCTGTGATGATGAAAAACTGTCTGTTCTTGACCACCTTACAGAACTAAGGTCAAGGTTATTTTATTGTGTAATTGCAGTCTTTCTGGGTTTTGTTATATCGTTCTTTTTTTCCAGGGATCTTATTAACCTGCTTAAGCTGCCATCTGCTGGGCTAACACAGTTTATACAGATTTCACCCGGTGAGGTATTTATCGTTAGCCTTAAAGTATCACTATATGCTGGTATATACCTTGCCCTGCCTGTAATATTTTATCAGTTAATTGGTTTTATAGCACCTGCTCTTCGTAAAAAAGAGAAAAAATTTTTGATACCTTCTGTAATTGCAGCTTTTAGTTTATTTACGCTGGGTGGTATATTTGCTTATTTCATTGCAATGCCTCTGGCCCTGACTTTTTTGCTGGGTTATGGGTCTGATGTAGCTGAGAATACTATTTCCATTTCACGTTATGTTTCTTTTAATGCAGCATTGCTTTTTGCTATGGGTTTTCTTTTTCAAATACCTTTGTTAATGGTATTTCTGGCATTGATAAATGTTATTAATTCAACTATGATGGCAAACTGGTGGAGATATATTATTGTTAGTGCTTTTATTATTGGTGCTGTTTTGACTCCTTCACCCGATCCTTTTGCTCAGTCAGTTGTTGCGGTTGCTGTAATGATACTTTATGCTGTCAGTATAGCTCTTGTAAGGCTTATTAGAAAGTAATTATCGATATCCGAAAACTTGCAGGTAACATTTTGTAAAAACAAAAATCGATCTCTGTAAGCCCTTTGTTGAAAGCCCATAAGCTACTAGTAGTAATAGTTGCTGATAATACTGTATTTCTAAAAATGCAAAATTGTAGTATAATCATTTATGAATATTAGAAGTATTTGATGTTTACATACCAAGACAGGGCTTTTAAATGAATAGAAAGTCAGTATTGTCTAATTGTGAACAATGCGGAGAATTGCATGCTAATGCCAGCCATAAGCTGTGCCAATCCTGTCAGCTTAAAGACAATGAAATTCTTGAATCTCTCTGTTGTTATCTTAAAACAAAACCGCAAATGCACGTTGATGAACTTCTTGAAAAGACTGATTTACCCGGTGATACAATAAAAAGGTTTATAAATAACGGTAAACTCTGGTCTTTTAGCAACCTGCGAGTTAATTGCAAATTATGTGGCAAAGAAATCAATTTGTCATGTGGAAAACTGATTTGTTATACCTGTTATACCAGTCTGGCTAAAGAAACAAGCTCTGCACAAAAGATCGAAAGGTTAAGGAAAACATTGAAAGAAAGAGATAGATATCAGCGAGAATACAGCAAATATTCAGGAGAACAGAGTGATAAGCGCCGTAAGTATGGTTTTAAAAGCACTTTTAAAGATCAGCTGGCTAAATATACTACGGCGAAGGAAGCTGAACTATTGCCGGATATCATGAAAGATTCTCCTATTAAATTAAGTAATGATTTAAAAATGTCTCCCATTCTGATATATGGCTGATAAAGAGAGATAAGGGGTCGTTTGAATTTTTCTGCGGGAGATTAAGGTGTAGCCGGGGTTTTAAAACCCCGGTTGCAAAACCAGCTGACAGCGAAGATTAAAAATCGAAACCTGAATTATAAAAACCCACTCAAAGACAATCCAGCCGAATTCCCTGACTTAAAGCCGAGAAGGAATCATACCCGGGCAACCCACCATCTAGCCCGGGTTTTAGTTATTTTCAGCTAATACTGACATAATAGAGTCGTAATATTCTTCAAAGTTATCGTTTAAAATAGCTTTTCTTGTTTCCTTCATAAGGTTAATAAGGTGATAAATATTGTGAATAGAAAGTAAAATGCTGGCTGTTGCTTCTTTAACCCTGTAAAGGTGCCTGATATAAGCTCGAGTATAGTTTTTGCAGGCATAACACTGGCATCCTGTGACCAGAGGAGAAAAATCTTCTTCAAACTCTTTATTTTTAATTATGCCTTTTCCGACAGGAGTAAAAAAACATCCATGCCGGGCTATTCTGGTAGGATTAACGCAATCAAACATGTCTATACCATATTTTACGCCATTTAACAGGTCTTCAGGAGTTCCTACACCCATCAGATAGCGGGGCTTTGTCTCTGGCATAAATTCAGTAGTATAGTTAACTACTTTATTGATCAGCTCTGTTGTTTCACCAACACTAACTCCGCCTATAGCATAGCCGTGTGCCGGGTATGATGAGATAATATTAGCACTTTCTTTTCTAAGGTCTTCAAAAACAGAACCCTGTACAATCGGGAACAGTGCCTGATATGGCCTGTTATGAGCTTCGAAACAGCGTTCAAGCCATTTATGAGTTCTTTTATTGGCTTTTTGTGCCTCTTCATAGCTGCAAGGGTAAGGCGGACATTCATCAAAGGCCATAATAATATCAGCCCCAAGAGCATTTTGAATTTCCATAGATTTTTCAGGACTTATAAAATGCAATGTCCCATTGAGCGGATCTCTAAATTCAACCCCATCATCGTTAAGTTTTCTGAGATGGGTCAGGCTGAAAACCTGAAATCCTCCTGAATCAGTGAGTATAGGCCTGTGCCAGTTCATCCAGCGATGCAGCCCTCCAGCTTTTTCTACCAATCTGTGACCGGGCCGCAGGTACAGATGGTATGAGTTAGAGAGTATTATCTGTGCTCCTACCTGTAAAAGCTGTGCTTCTGTAAGCATTTTAACAGCTGAGTTTGTGCCAACAGGCATAAAGACAGGGGTTTCAATAATGCCATGAGGTGTAAAAAAGCTGCCTGCCCTTGCCTTTGTTTTTCTATCCGTTTTTAGCAGTCTATAATGGAACATAAAAGAGCAACGCTACTCATATATCCAGCTATCTACGCAGCGTTCCCAGTCAGAAATAATTTCTTCATCTTTAAAAAATAGCCCGATTTCTCTTTTTGCACTTTCAGGGCCGTCTGAGCCGTGAATAACGTTTCTGCCCATATCTATGCCGAGATCGCCTCTTATTGTACCAACATCGGCCTTAACCGGGTTGGTTGCTCCCATTATTTTTCTCATTGTATTGATTACGTCTTTCCCTTCGATGACCATGGCTACAATCGGGCTGCTGGTAATGTAGCTGATGAGTCCTTCAAAGAAGGGTTTCCCGATATGTTCTTTATAGTGTTCTTTTGCAAGATCAGGGCTGACTTTCATGAGCTTCATAGCAACAATTTTGAACCCTTTTTTCTCTATGCGGGTTATGACTTCTGATATTAGCCCTCTTTGAACGGCATCAGGTTTTACAGCAATGAATGTTTGTTCCATTTTTTTACTCCTTGATACAATCATTTAGACTTGCCGGAAAAAATTCCTGTTTATTACTATACCATTCCACGTAAATAATTAATATATGCTGATAGAAGGCCTCTATAATCTGGAATCTATACATTACTTTCAAGGATCAGTATATATCATTTAATGGCAGGATAAAAAGGGGCCTGTTCAAGATGTCATAATTATTTACAGAAAGAAGAAAACTACAGGCAAACCCTGTAGCTTTCTTTCAATTCAGTATGTGACCTTCTGGATTAAGAGAGCAACCGTTTATGGTAAAAGTTGTTCAAACTATTCGGCAGGTTCTTCTATTTCTGCGGGATCTTCGGTTGCTTCTTCAGCCTGTGCAGCCAGAGATTGTTCCATTCGAAGTAGTACATCCTGGATGTTTGTTAGAGAGCTGGTCATAGACCTCAGCCAATCTGGAAGGCCCTGTGTATTTGCGTTAAGAGTTTCAATGTTCTGAGATAGCTGGTTCATAACAGCTGTTTGCTGTTCTGTGAGTTCCAGCATGCGTTCTTCTCGTTTGGCTTTTTCTGTTGGTTCGCCCTTCCAGTTGGGATCAGCTGCTTTACGTTCCTGAACGTATCTGACCTGTGCCATAGCATCGTTGATTGATTGTCCCATATTTTTTGGAGGATTGAATGAAAAAGGTTGATAAGCAGGTATATCAGGGTTATTTTGGTTAACCTGAGCTAAAACATTTCGAGCATCACCAAGAGCAGATGAACTTAATGTATAGAGACTGTTATAAACATCCATGCCATTAAGAACGTAACCCTGTTGCTGCATAATGGCATTTGCTTCCCGGCTTACTGAGCTCGCATACATATTGGCATAGCTTAATAGCTGGTTTATGCCGCCGATACCTGATGTAAAAATAATCATTTGATCCTCCCGGGCTATTGAATGAATGAACACTATAGCACTTATTTTATTAATCGGTAAAATCTGAAAAAGCTTTAGAAGCATGGAGTATATACTCGCAGGGTGTATAATAGCTATTGTTATTGTCTGGTAAAACTAATGCAGTATATACTTTAAGGTATTTCTTTGTTGATAAACAATTTAGCCGAAGGGGTTGTTAAAGTCCCTTTTTAGATTATATCTGGCCGGAGGGTTGCAGAACAAAAAATTCAAGAACTTATTAAAATTTGTAACAACTTTGAATTCCTTTATCTGGTGGATGAACCTGAGAAGCTGGTTAGTTATACTTATAAAATCCACAACAACCACCTCATTTCTAATCACGCAGTCGCTTTCTGCTGGCAGCGTGATGTTTTTTTTGAAATAAATTTGAGACTGATGAAAAACTATTATTGTCAGGTGGTTTGCTTTTTGAGGAATGTTTCTACCTTTTCTATATCTCCGGGGGTATCAACACCAATCGGGCAGTAATCAGTAAGAACTGTTTTGATTGAAATGCCGTTATAAAGAGCCCGGAGTTGTTCTAAGCTTTCTGTTTGTTCAATTTCTGCCTGTGGAAGGCTGCTGAGTGTTAGTAGGGTTTCTCTTCTATAAGCATAGAGGCCTATATGAAGATAATAATCGCAGTATGTCTGGTTCCGCTGATAAGGTATACAGCTTCTTGAAAAGTAGAGCGCAAAATGATTTTTATCTTTTACAACCTTGACAACATTTGTATTTTTAAGGTCTTCAGGGTTCTGGCATTTTCGTATAAGTGTTGTCATCTGTATTGATGTATCTTCAAAAAATGGTCTGATAGCCATATCAATACTATCTGGGCTTATAAGAGGTTCATCACCCTGAATGTTTACCGCAATGTCGATATTTTCGTTATTTTTAACAACTTCAGCCAGCCTGTCTGTTCCGCTTTTGTGATCTCTGGAGGTCATAATAACATTACCACCAAAAGACTTTACAGCCTGTTCAATGCGGGTATCATCTGTTGCTACAACTATATAATCTATCAGGGATGCTTTTTGAGCCTGTTCATAAACTCTTTCTATCATAGTTTTGCCAGCAATCATGGCAAGAGGCTTGCCGGGGAATCGTGTTGAGTCGTATCTGGCAGGTAAAATGGCGTATATCATTGGTGTCCTACTTTAGTGCATAGAGTCTGCTGTCTTTAGAGCCTATATAAAGGGTGCCGTTATTGATTAGTGGTGATGAGATAATCATATCGCCTGTTGCATATTCCCAGAATAGGTGGCCAGTCATAGCGTTTAGTGAATAGATATTTTTATCTCCTGAGCCAAAGAAGAGCGTATTGCCAACTATGGCCGGTGAAGAGTTAATAGATCCGGGAGTTTCAAACTTCCAGACCAGTTGTCCGGTAGTTAAGTCGAGGGCGTACATAGTTCCATCGAAGGATCCTACATACACACGTCTGTTATCAGCTGCCGGAGTGCTATTAATAAGCCCTCCTGTTTTATAATTCCATTTGAGAGAACCAGTTTTTTTATCGATGGCATAAAGGTTTCCGTCCATAGAGCCGATAAACACTGTGTTATGATTGCTTATTGGTGATCCAGATATGATGCCCTCTGTTCTGAACGCCCAGATAGGTTTTCCATCAGAGAGATTCAGGGCATAAAGGTGTCTGTCATATGATCCTATATAGACGATGCCGTTATCAATAATCGGAGATGAGTCAATTACGCTGTTTGTTTTGAAAGTCCAGATTATATCACCTGATGAGGCATCGAAAGCGTATACGTTTTTATCTCTTGAGCCAGCAACCAGGTAGTTATGTCTAATAGCAGGGGATGAATTAACTTCTCCGCCGGTTTTGTAGGTCCATTTAACAAGGCCGGTATTAATATCGAGTGCATATATTTTTGAGTCTTTAGAGCCAAAGAATACAGTATTCCCGAGTATACATGGAGAGGATGTAATGGGTCCATCAGCCTTAAATGACCATTCTTGCAACCCATTAGTTCTGTTGACGGCGTAAAATGTTTTATCATTAGCGCCAAATAATACCAGGTTGTTCCATGTGGCGGGTGATGATTCAACAGGTCCGCTGGTTACGTAGCGCCATTGGAGGTTTCCTTTGGGGGCAATCATAGAATTAATGTACTGACTTCTGAATTGAGATTCGCTGATAGAATAAGTGGGCGTATATACAGGTTTAGATGTTTTTGGTGTGGATACCATATAGCATCCACCTAAAATAAGGGGCATTAAAAACAGTGCTATTAACCTGATACTTTTGATTTTTGATATTTTTAACATCTCGTTACCTCAAAAGACAGACAAGATAAATTTACTATGGAACTAGCTCTCCGGGCAAGTTAAATGTTTATAAAGATGCTTTCAAATCTATTATTGATTGAGGCAGAAATCTTAGAACTGATATTCCCCGGCAGTCTTTTATAAATTATGTGTATAACAAAATTAATACTGATAGTGTCCTTTATAGAGATATTAAGTAGCTTAAAAGTACTAGATTAAAGTGTATTAAGCATACTTTCTACTGGGAGGTTTGTTATTTAAATAGACTAGCAATAAAAGGAGTGGCAATATTGGCATTAAATTTCAATTAGCATAATAGATGTTCTCTTTAATGCTCTTAATAAAAAATAAAAACCGTCACCAGGTTCAGTAACGGTTGCAAAATGATACTAAGGAGACAATCAAATCAATAAAACTAATACTATCATTAGTTAGTATTATTTGATTTCCCTATACGTTAATCGAAAAATAATCAGGCTGCAACAGTAATTCAATCCGATTGTTACAATTCTTAACCCTATGAGCGTTATGAATCTTTATAGGTAATGTATATACAATGTATACAATATTTATTTTCAGCTATCCTGATAATTTTAAAAACTTTCAAAAAAGGATATAGAAGGTTCTATTTATCTTATGTTACACTGATTGCTTTATTATTAAGGTTATGCTTTTGGTTTTGGTGGAGGTTTTATTGATCTGTCAAAAACTTCTTTTCTTCCGACATTGCCATTGCCTGAGAGATCACCATTTTTATCTTCTTCTTTTTTGTCTTCCTTGCTCAAAATCTTTACAATCATAGGTGTATCATCATTATCAGTTATCTTTTCACCGGTAAGTTCTGAAAGTGCTGCTAAAACTCTCTGGGCCTGTTCACTGCCGGGGATCAGTTTTCTAATTGTAACGTCACCACCTGAATGTCTGTGAATGACCTTGATGTTATGACCTATACCGAGAAGCTTTTTCAGGCTCTCAACAGGGTCAGCTATAAAATCACTTAATTTTAAAGGTTTTTCATTCTGAAAAAATTCGTTATCCACTCTGACAAAAATGTCACCTGTTTTTTCGGTGTTAGAAAAATCTAAATGTACGATGTCATGTTCTGGCAGGCATTTTTTAACGAACTTATCAGCCTCTTTGCAGGCACGTTGAATATCTTTTTTCTCTTTTAGCTGGCTATAATTGCCAGCATCAAGACGACCTCTAAATGCTAAACGGGTATAATCAATACCAGTGGTCAACATAAAAACCTCCCGGGTTTTGTTACAAATTAATATTCTATTTTTTTTAATAATTCATCGGGGAAATAATTGAAATGTTACTTACCATTAAACAACTTCAAGAAAATATGTTTATATTATTTGTTGAATAATTTACAAAATGTAAAGAATTCAGTATTTTAAGGCAGTTAAAAAGCTGACCGGGTCTATCATAGTTAAGGTATGAGATATCTTCTATTGTGATAGAATTAAAGGCTGCTTAAAGCCTTAAAATCAATAGCAATTATAAGAAAGACTAATGCATAACTATAACAATAGATTTTTTGTTTTCGATTTTTAAAAATTTTAAAAGTAAAGATATGGGTTGAACGAGTCGATTGGCCTGGGCCTTCAAAGCCTGAATTAGCCCGAAATAAAACTCTCTCAAGAGTGCACTTAGTGCACTCCGGTAGTTATTAGCCTCCTTTCCACTTTTGAGTCATTCAGAATACAGCGAAGGATCTGTTTGTAAAGTGTATAATTCCTGGAAGCTGACCCCTGGGGTGGGTGGGCGGGCCCTGAGGGGGCGAAGCCCCCTTTCCTTTATATAGCTATGTGCCAGTCAGGGCAAGGGTTTTGAAAATCAAAAAAAATTTAAGTTATGCACTGATCTTAAGAATTAATGTAGTATACGTTTTTTTAATACCTCGTTACATTTCAATAGTATTAACCCTTTCAGTTTACCGGATTGTAGTAAAATAATACTCAAACAGAAAAAACTCTGTGAGGTAGAGATGAACGAGAAACTACAAGCATTAAAAAAAAAGGCTTTAGCTGAAATAAGCCAGGCCAAAGATCTTGGTGAGTTGGAAAACATTAAAATTACTTACCTGGGCAGAAAAGGTGAAATTAACCTTATAAGAAAGTCCATTAAAGAGGTACCACCGGAAGATAGGCCCCAATTCGGCAGTCAGGTCAACGACCTTAGCAAAACAGTTGAAACAGGCATAGAAGAAAAACATCAGCTTCTCTTTAGAAAAACCATTGATGAGAAGCTTGAAAAAGAGAAAATAGATGTCACATTGCCGGGTATTTACCGTAGCTACGGCAAAAAACATCCGCTGTCAACAACAACTGAAGATATAGTAAGTATTTTCGTTAAAATGGGCTATACCCTTGTGCCTTACGAAGATAGCCCGGAAGTTGAAACAGAGTATTATAACTTTGACTCGCTGAACTTTCCGCCAGACCACCCGGCAAAAGATATGCAGGATACATACTATACGACCTTTGCCCCTAACGTATTGCTTAGAAGTCAGACCTCAAACTGTCAGGTAAGGTATATGAGCAAGAAAAAACCGCCAATACAGGTGATAAACCCGGGCAGGGTATACAGGTCAGAAGCAGTTAGCAGCAGAAAATATAATCTCTTTCACCAGATAGAAGGTTTTATGGTTGATAAAGATATCACATTTGCTGATCTCAAAGGTTGTCTTAATGAATTTATCAGGCAATATTTTGGAGGTAGAAGAGAAACACGATTTAGAACAAGCTTCTTTCCTTTTACAGAGCCAAGCGCAGAAATAGATGTTCAATGCATTCTCTGTCAGGGCTCTGGATGCAGGCTTTGTGCCAGAACCGGCTGGCTTGAAATACTCGGTGCAGGCATGATTGACCCCAATGTGCTCAAAGAAGCCGGTATAGACCCTGAGATTTATAGCGGGTTTGCCTTCGGCATGGGTGTTGAGAGGCTTGCTATCCTTAAATATGCGATAGACGACATCAGACTGTTTTTCAATAACGATTTACGCTTTCTGGAACAGTTTTAAAGGCAGGTAGAAATATTTAAAGGTATAATATATGCTAGTATCATTAGAATGGCTGGGCGATTTAGTAGATATAAGCGGGTTATCTCCAGAAGAGATAGCACACGCCCTTACAATGTCAGGGTTAGAAGTTGAAGATGTTGTATACATAAAACCTAAATTTACCAGAGTATTTTCGGCACAAATTAAACAAATTGAACCGCATCCCGACGCTGATAAATTGCGTCTAGTCACTGTAGACTATGGCCAGGGAATTCAAAAGGTTGTTTGCGGTGCTTCAAACATCAAAGAAGGTATGCTTGTTCCTTTTGCTATAGAAGGTGCAAGCGTTTTTAACCGCAAAGATAATAAAGAGTTTGTGTTGAAAAAAGTTAAGATAAGAGGTGTTGAATCCTGCGGTATGATTTGCTCTGCTGTTGAACTGGGCTTCGATGGCCCTGAATATGAACCTTTTAGTGAAGGCATTCTGGCTCTGAGCGAAATGGATCGCTTTAAAAACACTACTATTGAAACGGGTATACCCCTGGAACAGCTCTTTAATCTTAAAGAAGACGTCATACTCCATACAGCCCCTACAGCCAACAGGGGTGACCTGATGAGCATGAGAGGTATCGCCAATGAAGTAGCAGCTATTTTTAACAGGCCTGCTAAAAAACCGCTTATCAAAGTGGATATAAATACTTCCGGCAGCATAGAAACCTTTGATGTCAGTATTGCTGACTCTGATACATGCAAATACTATGCATTGGGAATGGTTAAAGACATAATAACAAAACCTTCCCCTGAGTGGATGGCCAGAAGACTTGAAGCATCAGGCATGCGTTCTATTAACAACGTAGTTGATGTTACAAACTATGTAATGCTTGAATTCGGCCAGCCTCTGCATGCTTTTGATTATCATAAGTTGCCTGAAAAAGATATATGCGTCAGAAGAGCAAAAACAGGTGAAAAAATAACTACTTTAGATAGTATTGAAAGAACACTCTCCCCGGATAATGTTTTAATTGCTACATCTAAAAGGCCTGTTGCACTGGCAGGGGTCATGGGTGATGAATCCAGTGAGGTAGATGATAATACTACTTGTCTTGCCATTGAATCTGCATATTTTACACCAGCTACTAACCGTCGTTCAAGCAGAAAAGCAGGTATTAGAACTGAAGCCTGTGCACGCTTTGAAAGAGGTGTGGATATTAAAACAGTACGGATGGCTCTAGAAAGGACAATGCAGCTTCTAGTTGACCTTGCTGATGCCAGAACTGCAGGTATTTTTGAAGCAGGTACTATTGATCTTGAACCTGTTATTGTTGAACTGAGGTTTAACCAGGTCAAACGTATTCTGGGAATGGAAATAGAACGTGATAAGTGTATTGAAATACTCAAAAACCTGGACTTTACACTTATCGAAAATAACGAAAATTTAGCCAGGTTTCAGGTGCCATCATACAGAACACAGGATGTATACAGAGAAATTGACCTCATAGAAGAGATCAGCCGTATTTATGGTTATGATAAGATACCAGAGAGCCTACCCCGGAGTGCTGAAATACCACAACTGCCTGAAGAAGATCGTCTTTCAAGTCAAATTAAAGATATAATGCGAGGCATGGGTCTAAATGAGATTATCACTTCCTCTCTTGTTGGCTCTCCGTTGCTGAGCTGGTGTTCTATGCCGGTAGATGAAAACAGCGTTGTTAAAGTAACTAATCCCCAGTCTGAAGAATACACTATGTTAAGACAGAGCATGATACCGAGTATTCTTCAGGTAGTCAAACTAAATATTGACAGGGGTATTAAAGATATATGGGTTTTTGAGATTGGCAAAACCTACCACATTGAGAGAGAAGCCAGCCAGAAAGACCCGGGAACGACTGAAAATATTATTCTTGCTGGTGCTATTTCAGGTGACCCTCAAAAAGGTAAGTGGCATACTGAAAACAGCATTGATTTTTATGTTTTAAAAGGCATAATAGAGAACCTGTTTAAGACTCTCGGGCTTAATAAGAGGTTTGTATTAAACCCTGTTTCAGATGTAAGCTATTTGCATCCTGGCAGGTCTGCTCTATTAGACATTCTAGGCAAGCCTAAATCTATAGACAGCTATAAATATCCGTTTGCAGGAAAAATAGGTCAGCTTCATCCAGAGCTTGTCAGTAAATGTAAGCTCGGTCAGGATGTTTATATTTTTGAAATAGATGTTTTGCAGCTTCTTAAGAGTTTGCCACGCACGACTCCTGTTTATAAATCTGTGCCTCAGCACCCTTCAGTCTTGAGGGATATAGCCTTTATCGTTAATAAAGATGTTAGATATGATGAGCTAATAAAAATCATACATAAAGCAAGTTCAACTCTATTAAAAGAGGCTGAAATCTTTGATGTTTATACCGGCAAAGGTATACCAGAAGAGGCCAGAAGTCTTGCCCTTCACCTCACACTTCAGGATCCTGAAGCGACGCTGACTGATGAAATTGTTGAAAATGAAGTTGAGAAAATAAGGGCAGAATTGAAAAACGCCTTTAATGTTACATTTCGTTAAATTCAATATTAATGCATTTGATAATATGCCGGTGTTATTATCACCGGCATATTTATTTATTCAAGAATAATTCATACTTTTAAAACCTGTTCTTTTATTATTATAAAACTTTCTCTCTATAACATTTTTTAACTTTTTTATTAGTAATTATTAAAGATTTAAAAGTAATTTGACGATAATAACATTAAGATTGATTAAACATTCAGGGGCAAACTTCAGATTAAATAATTAAATTATCTTTAATATGCTGATAATACCTGCTTTTAATCGCCAGGATAAGCTCAGGTTAAAGACATATTAAGACAAATGAGGAAGATATTATGATAAGAGAGACCAGAGGTATCTCAATAGCAGAAGCAGTAATAGTTATAGCACTTGTTTCTATTGTAACTATTCTTATGTTGACAGCACTGGGTGGCAATATCAATGATATGTTTACTAAGAGTACCGGTGAATTTCAGGGTTTTCAGCCCTTTGGAGAAACCTCAGGAATAATGATGTCTCCAGGTGACGATGGAGGCGATGAAGGATCAGAAATTCCTGCAGAAACTCCTGCTGAATAATTTTTGCTTCTGTAAAATTTTATTAACTTCTTTAACCTTTTGCTATCCTCAAAAGGAGCTTTACTACACACTTAGAAAATTTGTGTTTTTTAATCTATTCAATTTTTTTAAAAATTTTCCAATTTTAATGCGATGTAATCCTGATTGATATATAATCTAAATCAAACAGGAACTTTTCATCATTTTTCATTTCATATTTTATAAACAATAGTTTCTTATTCACTAACAAAAACCGGAGTATTACACTCAATGCTATTTATAAGTCACTCGGAACCAGCAAAACGTTTATTAATACTATTTTGTATTTTAATGATAACAGGTTGTTTGCCTTCAATAGCTTCTGATAAGCCACTGGATCCTATTACTACTATCAACGCTAAGGTTGAATATAATAAAGTGGTTCCTGAAAGTCTTACAGACATTAATCTTGAGATTAATGAAGAAGAAAAACACCAGCTGAGAAAAGATTCACCGGAAGTTTCAATGGATGACAGAATAAGATTGACCCCGGAAGAAGCAGAATTGAAAGATGCACTGGAATTCCAGAAAGCCAACGATGTTGAAGATATAAAAATATTATGGGATTCTACAATACATAGAAACCCGGTAATAAGGTTTGCTCTTGAAAAAATTGCAACACCTCCTGAAAAGAGGGCTGCAAAGTCTTCTCTAATGGCCCGTACCCTTTCAACAATGATACAGGGTACAGCTATTTTGCCTACTATCTTTGGTATGGGCGCAGCAACAGAATATACATCTGCTTTTGGCGGGCAAATAATCAATAATGCCTTCTCTAAAAAATTTGTACCCGAACAGGGCATGCCATCAATTACTGAGCCAGAGCTAATTCAGCTTACAGGCTTTATTGAAGAACTTCAGGATACGCTTATTAAGACGTATTTTGATTATAAAAATGCTCTTGAAAGCCTTATGCTGGAAAGAAAAAACCTTGTTTTGCAGCAGGAAAACTACCAGAAAGCTGTGAAAGCTAATGATCAGACTGCTATCATTATAGCTTCGGCTCTTTATGATAAGTCCAAACAGTCTGAACTTCGACTAAGACAGCAGGTTAAGCTTAAAAGGCTCCAGCTGGAAAGGCTCGCAGGCATTGAGCCTGTCGCCCAGCTCAACCTGGTAATACCCGAAAACCTTATGGATGCTAAATATAATTTTGAACTCTCAAGTATCAAAAAACAAACACTTAAAACACAGAAAGCCATTGAGGATGAAACTTCTATTATTAAAGCCTCGGAAAATAATGATATAACGGGAGTGATGTCAGGCTCGTTTACTCCAGATGCTGAGGAGGGTACTGATGAAGTTGAATAAAATATTAATATACAGTATTTTGCCCCTCTTAATCTCTTTACAGCCTGCCATAGCGCAGGATATGAAACCTTTTGCCCCTCCTGTAGATATTACAACAAAAAGTCTTGAAAAGGCTTCTATTTTGTCAGTTCCTTCTTTTAAATCTGACAAAGAATCACTTAAACCTGATCTTGAAGAGGAAAAAGAAACTTTTAAAAGTGATGATATTGATGCTTTCTGGGGAAAAAAAGAAGATAAAGTAAGTGATAAAGATACTTTAGAAGAAAAAATACCATATAAAGATAACATAAAAGCAATTTCTTCTCCTGCAACTTCTGATAAGTCAGAAATAGCAAGTATGTCAGATCAGTCAGTACATAATACTACAGGGCTTATTTCAGAAGTTGAAACACTTTCTCAACAAGCAGATACAATTAGTTCAACTAGTAATACACTTGATACTATTGATTCACAGACCAGCAAGATAAAAGATGACTTCGATATAGAAGGATCAAATAGCAGCGAAAGTGGTGTTCTTGATCTTCCACGTAAAGAAACGTACATTTCAGCCTCGCAAAGAGCCCAGTTGTCTAACATACAAAAGCAGGCAGATGAAATAAATCTTGAACTTCGTATAGAAGAGCCTGAAATATTAAATGATTTGCGTGTCTTATGGGCTGCAGCCGTAGAAAAGAGCACCACTATAAGGCTAGCCATTCAGAAACTTTCTAACCCCAATGAAGGTGAGAAAGGTGAAGATAGTATGGTATCCCGGATATTGTCACCGCTAGCCAGTATGGCTCCTATAGCGGCTCTGGCTACAGGTACACCCACACAGACGGCAGGTGCACTTCTCGGGGGCGGTATGCTGGGCACGCTTACCTCTGACGTAGATTCAGAATACAACAGGAGCCTCTTAAGGGTTTCTGATTTTGACCTCATAATGCTGGCCAAAGCAGTTGATGAATTACAGGCAAAGCTGGTCGTAACTTATTATGAGTATCGTCAGGCTTATGAAAGACTGGTAATAGCAGAGGAAGCTCTTTTGCAGGCCCGTAAACATTATGAAGAGGCTAAAAATTCTGGGAATTTTGCCTCTGAATCTGCTGCGGATGCTTTTTATAGAGAAGCGGTTCAAAACCATCATAGTGCCAAACAAAACTTTATCAGTGCAAGAACTGCTCTGGAACAAATTTCAGGTAACAATGCCATTGTATATGTAGAAACAATGCAAAACAAGCAAGAAGAAGAATCAGCTGGCGCAGAAGAGATGCCGGCAGATAGCGTTCCTTTACAGGAAAAAGCAGCAGCCAATGACCAGAAATAAGTTTAATATAGAAGGTTTTATTGCCTCAGTCTAATAATTGTAATAAAAAACCTGCAATTAATAGCCTAATTTTTCAATATTTGCTATTATAGAATTAATTCACTAAACCAGGTTGGAAACTCAAAATGTGATTTAATAGTTAAAGAGTTTTTAGAAATAGATAATTAAGGGAAAACCTCTTTAATGAAAAGTGATACAATAGCAACAACAGAAGCTGCAGAGGGCAGCTCGCCCGATCCGCATTCGTTTAATTATCAAAAAGAACAGATTCTTAAAAAAGCGAATAAAGCAGTATATGCCGCTTTAATTGCAAATCTTGCCATCTTTTCAATAAAACTATTCTTTGGCATTATAGGCAGAAGCTCAGCCCTGTTATCAGAGGCGATACACTCTCTGGCAGATGCATTTAATAGTTTTTGCCTGATTATTGGTCTTGCAAGATGTAAACGACCTCCTGATGCACTACACCCCTTTGGGTACGGGCTTGAGGCTAATGTGTGGACACTTATGGCCTGCTTGCTGATGTTTCTCGGTGCGTGCCTATCTCTTTATTGGGGTTTTGAAAGATTACTCGTTCATCATGATGTTACTGATCTTTATGAACACTTTGACTATATTATTATTGCCCTGGTATTATCTTTAGGGTTTGAGTTCTGGGCAGTTAATAATGCCTCAAAAGCAGTGCTCATAGAGATTAATATTATTACCAGAAACCCCTTTAAAGCTTTCTGGATATCAATGAAAAACATGCATAAAGTCAAAAGTCCTACCACCCGTTTTGTATGGTTTGAAGAGACAGCAGCTACTTTAGGTGTTATGGTAGCTCTTGTTGCAGTAACTATGGCAAGATTTTTCTTTCCTGAAGAGATTGCCTATGTCCCTGACGGTATAGCCTCACTAATAATAGGCTTGATTCTTCTTTCGCTGGCTATTTACCTGTTTTCAAATTATTTAATTACCCTTGGTGCAGCAGCAAAACCACAGGTAGAAAAAGTTATTAAAGATACTACCCTTGCCATTAATGGTATAACGGAAGTCTGCGACCTTAAAACGATGGATCTGGGTGTGTCAGGTCTTATTGTTAATATGGAAGTGGAAGTTGACCCTGAAACACAGGTTAGAGATGTTGATGATATTACCCAGAAAATTGAAGATAAACTTAGATGCAAATTGCCAATTATAAGTCACGTAAACATTGAAGTGCAGGCTTATGAGTTTGAAGAAAACTGGAGTGAGCGTTTTGAAGCTTTGATTGAAGAAGGTATTGAAAAAGACGTTATTAACAGACGTGAAGCCCGCATTCTTCTTAACACATATGAGTTTACAGATACGACAGTAGATGAAGTAATGGTACCAAGAACCGAAATGGATTGTCTCGATATTAATGATTCCATCTCAGAGCTGATAAATCTGGTTGTTGAAACCGGACATACCAGAATACCTGTTTATGATGAGAATATTGATAACATTGTTGGCCTTGTTCACTCTAAAGATGTATTTCCGCTGTTCCAGAATGGAAATGCCGACAGAGAAATCAAATTGAGGGATCTAACACGGGAATTGCCTATTGTACCTGAGAATAAGCCAGTTAGCAAGTTGCTGCATGAATTTATAAGCAATAAGTTTCAAATGGCTCTAGTAGCAGATGAACATGGTGGCATAGCCGGACTTGTTACAGTAGAAGACCTTCTTGAAGAAATTTTTGGCGAAATATGGGATGAATATGATATTGAAAAAGTAGCCATCAAGCGTGTGGATAAGAGTACAGTGCTTCTAGCTTCAAGGGTAGATATAGAAGAAATTAATGATCGCTATAATCTTGATATTTCTGATGAGGAATTTCAGACTATTGGCGGCTTTATTTTTGGCCAGCTCGGCAGGGTTCCTGTTGTTGGTGATGAGGTTTGCGTAGAGGATGTAGTATTCACAGTAGAAATGATGGATGGACACAAAATTGAGCTAATCAGGCTCTATCGCCAGGATGGTCTGTTTGATGCACTTGAAGAAGAAGAACGTAAGGTTAGAGAAGAAGAAGAAGAAGAAAATAACCACAATGGCAATGGTTAAAATGGTGGCGAGATTTTAATCTATCTTTATTAGCTATTTAATATCTTTATAACAGACCAAAGAACGGTTTAAGAAAGGTTTTGCAATAGTAATTATGGCTATGGGGTTGAGGCCAGGCTACACCGGGTAAAACTGATTATTGAAATTCTGTAGGCAGTTCCATTTTTTCAGTTGCAGCTTTAAGCTTAATGTGCTCATCAATTTCATCTATATAAATAATTGATGGCCCATAGTCTTGCATTGTCTGTAATTTTTTATCCAGAATCTTCATAAGCACCTTTGAATAAATATTGGCAGATACAAATACTTTTCTCATTGACTCTTCATCTTCTTTTTCAATTTCTTTTTCAATTTTTTTAATTTCTCCATCTATAAATTGCATTTTCTTTTGAAGAGCCAGCTTTGTTTTAAGCAATTTCACCATATTAGTCTGAAAGTTTGGCGGCAAATTGGCAGTCTTTTTCTTCAAGTCTTCCATCAGAGATATTGTTTTGATGACTTTTTCAATTTCTTTTTTAAACTTATCTTTTTCTGTCTCAAGATCTTCAAGCTTCTTTCTATCAATAAAGCTTTTTATTATTATTTCAGTAAAGTTTGATGACCCTGAACCCATTGCTTTGGCCCAGACAAAGTTTGATGCAACTATTTTGCCGCCTGATATTTGTCCTGATTTAGCAGATTTGGGTTCTCCTTTTGCAATAACTGATTTAGCTATGACATTAGAATTCAATATTGCCTCATCAACAATTACAGAGCCTTCTGACTCTATATCTGAAAAATAAATATATTTTGCTGCAAGATTCTTCTGACACTTGATTTTACCCTTGTTGACACCACCCAGCATGGTTACCATTCCGCCTGATTCAATAATGCCACCATCAACAATACCTTCTACTACGACATCTTTAGGTGTTTTAACAGTAAAATTATTTGTTACAGAGCCTTTAATTATTATCGGGCCATCAAATTCAATTGATCCCGTAGAAAAATCAACATCACTATTTACTACATATGTTTCGTTTACTTCAACTTTGCCATCATAAGCTATCAGGGGTATTCCAACAATCTGAGATACAACGCCTTCAGGGGCCAGCTCAGTATTATTACCGCAAAATTTCTTTAATAGATCGACAGTTATTTCATGATATTTTTCTGCCGGTATTTCTTTCCCGGTAACTGTTAACCCATTTGTGCCAGGGCGACCTTTTTTAATGTATACAAGTAGTTCATTTTTTTGTACGACTTTAAATTTTATCATCTCATAGAAATTTGCCCTGTCGTCAGTTAGGATAGAAGGGGTAAATTGCTTGTTTCGCATATCTTCAAAGGTATAACTGACTTTATCATGGACTGTTGGCACTGCTGGTTTGCCTTTAGCAATTTCAATAGGTTTATCTTTATATTTCAGGTTCTGGCTGATTTTTTCTTTATCAATACCATAAACAATATCATATTCTTCGCAGGCCGACAGAACATCGGGCACACCCGGGTAGGTGAGCTCTTTTTGCTTCTCAAGGACAGCCTTTTGTACCACCATTGTTGCACTCAAGCCATCATCACTTATTTTAAGGTGAAGTGCCTTATGCATATCTGTCAGCTTTCAATAACAATTACTATTTTGCTGAGATAATCCTACCTCATAATAGCACATAAAGAAGGTATTATAAAAGTGATTTACACTGTAATCTTTATGAAAACAATTATTTATTACTTATCAAAATTCCATTTAATGCAATGCATACTGCTATTTTTAGGGTATACACAAACAGAATAAACCTCACCGGGCTCTAAAGGCTTGGCTTTTACGATTTCTCTACCGTTGTAAGGCACATTTCCGTAAGTAATTTTTGTAGGAGAAAACTCCAGAAACTTGACCTCCCACATAATAGAAGCTCTTTTATAGCGTGGTTGTTTCTCCCCTTTGAATATTACAATATTTGTAACAGGAGCATAATCTTTATACTGGCCGATAGAACACAAATTTTGTTGCCTGCAAATTTCATATGTCTTTGAAAAGAAAGTAAAAATAGGTGTCAGGGCATCTTTATAAACTACTGGCTTAAAAACGATATCTACATCTTCAGTATTAGAAGGCGATAGAGGCAGTTGCTGGGCCTGTATTACAGATGTATTAATAAAAATAATTGTCAATAAAACCAGAAATGTTGATAAAACCTTTTGAATGCCTGCCATAATCTTTAGATCCTTTATTCTTTCTAATGTTATGTTGAAAAATAGTGTAAATTGTTTTAAAAATTCGCTTATTAAACTGAAAAATAATATAATAATGAGATCAATTTATTACTTAAAGTTTAAACATAAAAAAAGTTAACAAATCTTGAAGAAATTTAAATCAAAATATGACAAAAAAGAAGCAAAAAGATAATACAGGTTCCGTTAAAATCATACCTCTTGGAGGGCTGGGAGAAGTAGGAAAAAATTCCTGGATCTTTGTATCAGAAGATTCCTGGGTCATTATTGATGCCGGCATCGGCTTTCCTTTCAATGAATATCCGGGGGTTGAGCTTATCTATCCTTCAATAGATTATATTATAGAAAATAAAGATAAGATTAAAGCGCTGATAATAAGCCATGCTCACGAAGATCACATAGGTGGAGCACTAAGAATACTATCTCATATAAGTGTACCTCTGGTGTATGGTTCAAAATTGACAGTTGCTCTGCTGGAAAGAAAACTGGAAGAAGCCAGTATCAGTGTATCAACATCTTTTAATAAAGTATTACCTCGAGAAGAAATAACTATTAATCCTTTTAAATTTAAATTTCTCAGAACAACACACAGCGTACCGGATTGCTTCGCTCTTTTGATTACCAGCCCAGCAGGAAAAATTATGTTTACAGGTGATTTCAAGTTTGATTTTACACCGATAGATGGTGAACAATTTGATATACCTGCTATTGTAGAAGCCGGCAACGAAGGCATTAAATTGCTTATTTCAGATAGTACCAATGTTGAAAGAGAAGGTTTTAGCCTGTCTGAAAAAACTGTGGGCCCTAATATACTTAAAATATTTGAAAAAACACCAAAAAGAATCTTTATAACAACATTCTCCAGCCATATCCATAGAATACAGCAAATTATTGATGCTGCTGCAAAAGTCAAAAGAAAAGTTGCTGTCGCAGGATATTCTATGGAAGCATTCTTTAAAATAGCAAAAGATACAGGTTATCTGAAACACCCGGATGGCCTAGTAATACCACTCGAAGAAATTCTAAAATTACCAGAAAATGAGATAGTTATTGTAACATCAGGATCTCAGGGCGAACCATCTTCAATACTAGCAAGGATGGCTAGAAAAGAACATAAACACTTGCAGGTCATACCTGGTGATACAATAGTCTTTAGTGCTAACCCTATACCAGGCAATGAAAGAGCCGTTTCAAAACTGCAGGATGATCTCTGTGCGCTGGGTGCAGATCTTGTATACGGTAGATCCTGCAATATACATGTTAGCGGACATGCTGCAAAAGAAGAACAAAAACTGATGATAGCACTAACAAGACCAGAACATTTTCTTCCTGCCCACGGAGACTATAGAATGCAGGTTCAACATGCAGAACTGTCTGCAAATATGGGCGTTGATCCGCAAAATATTTACATCTTAAGAAATGGTGATGTTCTTGAATCCTGTGATGATGGGTTTAAAGTAATAAACAGCCAGATAGATGCTGCCCCTGTCTATTATGACTCTATGTACGGCGGAATAGTCAATGAAGCAATACTGAAAGACCGAAATAAACTGGGGCAGGAAGGGTTAATACTTGTTTATGCTTTAATTGATAAAGATAGTGACTTAAAAACAGTGGATATCATCTGCCGTGGAGTTACTTTTTTAGAAAGCTTTGATGAAACACAACTTGCAAAAAGCGTTTCAAATGCAATATTTAAATCTTATGAACGTATGAAAAAGTTTGGTACATCAGATGAAAATAGCCTTAAAATTATCTGTAGAGACCTGATAAACAAGCATACAGAAAAGAAATTATACTGTAAACCTGCCATTTTAGTATATACAAAATTTGAAACCCAACAAGGAGGATTAAAATAATGGACTGGTGGCTTATATTTTATATTGTTATGGGTATATCATTGTTTATAGTCATGTTCTTTGCTTTATTTGCCCTCGGGCGCTGGATTATGATATTGACATCTAAAGAAATACCTGTGTTGCAAGAAGCAATGGATGCACTCAATAAAAGAGATTTCGACACAGCACTGACAAAATTCAATCGTGTTCTTGAACTTAAACCCATGATGCCTGAAGCACTTTATGGCATTGGCAAAGTCTATGAACTAAAAGGCAACGACACAAAAGCCATGGAATATTTTGAACAAGCAATAAACATTAAAGAACGTTTTGCACCTGCCTACCACGAAATAGGCTGGATATATCACAAAAAACAGGAATTTGATAAAGCAATTGACTATTATGCAAAAGCCGCTAAATACCAGCGAAAACTAATTCAATCACATATTAATATAGGAGCTATTTACGTTATACAAGGTAAATTCGACCAGGCACTTGAAAAATTTGACGACGCTATGTTTCTTAACCCTAAATATACTAATGCATACGTAAGTGCAGCAGATGTCTATCTGAGGCTTGCAGACTTTCAAGGTGTTATTAACATTTGTAATAAGCTGCAAAAAGAGGTTCCAGAAGACCCTAACTCTTATTTTTTCAAAGGAGTAGCATATTACTTCATTGGAGAAAATCAGAAAATGCAGGAAATGAAAGCGAAAATATATGAAATAAACCCGATAGCCGCCCAGGACTTTGATAATTTCATCAAAAACGCCGAACAGCAAATTAAAATGCTTCAAGAACAGCAACAACAAGTTAATAACCCTCCTCCCCCTTCCAGTAGTACTTCGTAAATTATTATTGTTTTTCAGCTCCGAAAAAATATTTGAATGAATAATTAAAGAGAGCACAATTAACAGGTGCTCTAGTGGTTTTGCATGAAAAAGAATGTGAGTCGCTGTATACTCTTATGTAAATATGTATTGAAAAATGTTAATTTTGTAGTAATCTGACGTTTTTTTTCTGTTAAACTATTCACGGTATTAGCAAAGGATAGTTATTAATTATGAAAGAAAAAGCACTGGGTATATGTCTGGGTGCATCAAACATTAAAGTCGTTGAATTAATAAAAGAAAATCAAACTTTCTTAACAGGAAAAAGTTTTGTTAGAAACCACGAAAGCAACCCGGCAGAAGCATTAAAAGATTTATTATCAATTTTTGATTTGCAAGAATATAACTACATAAGTATTACAGGGCGAAAATTCAAAGACCTTGTTACGTTACCATCTATCACTGAGCCTGAAGCTACTGAATATGCTTTAAAATTTATTGTAAAAGATGATATGAAAATTGATGCTGTTGCAAGTCTCGGTGCAGAAAATTTTATAACCTATATACTTAACGATAAAAACGAGATTTTAAATGTAGAAACTGGCAATAAATGTGCTTCTGGTACTGGTGAGTTTTTCTTACAACAGATAAGAAGAATGAATGTAGATATACAGAAAGCTACTGAACTGGCAAAAAATTCACATATACACAAGGTATCCGGCAGATGTTCAGTGTTTTGTAAAAGCGACTGTACTCATGCATTGAATATTGGTATACCAATTGGTGAAGTTTGTGCCGGTCTTTCTTTGATGATAGCCAATAAAGCTCTTGATCTGCTTGAGAAAACTCCTAAAAACAATGTTATGGTTGTAGGTAAAGTAGCCAACAATGAAGTTGTTATTAATTTTCTTAGAGAAAAAATTAATAATGTCATTATACCTGAACAATATGATGTTTTTGAAGCTCTTGGAGCTGCTTATTATGCCCTTCAAAACAAAACATCATTTGATAAAACAGCTGATATTTTTAAGAATAGTTTTTCTTCTTTTGATTTTCTACCTCCAATTAAAAACGGAGAACCTCTGGTAACTTTTAAATCAATAGAAACTGCAACAGCCAACGAAGGTGATGAGTGCATTCTGGGGCTTGATGTAGGGTCAACAACAACAAAAGCAGTCATAATAAGAACTGAAGATGATAAGATTTTGGCTTCAATATACTTGAGAACAGAAGGAGATCCTGTAAAGGCTTCAAGAAACTGTTATAGAGAACTTAAAAATAAGTTATCTTTTCCCGTAAAGATTATTGGGCTGGGTGTAACAGGCTCTGGCAGGCAAATAGCTGGGCTTCATGCTATGACAGATTCTGTTATTAACGAGATCATAGCACATTCAACAGCATCTGTGTTCTTTGACCCCGGAGTTGATACTATTTTTGAAATAGGCGGTCAGGATGCTAAATATACATATATAACTAATGGTGTACCTTCTGATTATGCAATGAATGAAGCATGTTCGGCTGGTACAGGGTCATTTCTTGAAGAATCTGCTAAAGAAAGCCTGGGCATAGATTATCTTGATATCGAAAAAATTGCTGTTTTAGGCAATAAGCCTCCTAATTTCAATGACCAGTGTGCAGCTTTTATAAGTAGTGATATTAAAAGTGCTTCACAGGAAGGTATTCCTAGAAATGATATAGTGGCAGGTCTTGTTTATTCAATATGTATGAATTATGACAACAGGGTAAAAGGTGCCCGTCCTGTGGGTAAGAAGATTTTTATGCAGGGTGGTGTATGTTATAACAAAGCCGTACCTCTTGCAATGGCAAGTTTAATAGATAAAGAAATTATTGTACCGCCAGAACCCGGTCTTATGGGTGCCTTTGGAGTAGCACTTGAAGTAAAAAACCGGATTAATTTAGGCATTACAGAACCTCAATTATTTGATCTTGATGCTCTTAAAGATAGAGAAGTTGCTTATCTAGGTGAGTTCAACTGTAAAGGTGGTAAAGAAAATTGCGATAGAAACTGTGAAATCAAACTTATTGGTATTGAAGGAAAGCGGTATCCATTTGGTGGAGCCTGTAATAAGTATTATAATCTCTTACAGGGTAAGAAATATGAAACCAGTGAATATGATTATGTTGCTAAAAGGCAGGATATTATACTTAACAAATATCTAATGCCTGCTCCAAAAGAAGAGAACATTACTACTATAGGTATTAACAGGTCATTTTTGTCAAATACTTTGATGCCTCTGTACTATAATTTCTTTACTAAATTAGGGTTTAAGGTCATTATTTCAGACGAAACTCTTGAAGAGGGAATGAAAAGAAAAGGATCAAGTTTTTGTTATCCTGCTGAGGTTGCTCACGGGCAATTTGCGGATCTCTTAAACAAAAACCCTGACTACATTTTCTTGCCACAGGTAACTGAATTATACGTTGAAAAAAGCAATAGCTATAAAAAAGAACATCAATGCACCTGTTTTCTCTTGCAAAGCGAACCCTATTATCTTAGAAGTGCTTTTCGTGAAAAGCTAAATAAACAAAAGGCCAGACTGCTTTCGCCTGTGCTTGATTTTTCACGTGGACTTGATTCTCAGGAAGATGCTTTTATTAAAATGTCTTACGTCCTTGGTATAAACCCATCAAACGCAAAAGATGCCTATGAATTTGCTGTAAAATCGCAACTTGAATCTCAAGCAGAACTCAAATTAACAGGCAAAAAAATTCTAGAAACCATCAAGAAAGATCCTGATGCTCTTGCTATAGTTATTTATGGCAGATCATATAATGCTTTTGCTACGGAAGCCAATCTTGGTATACCGGCAAAGTTTGCCTCAAAAGGTGTCTATGTTATACCTTACGACATGTTGCCTTTTGAAAGCACTATGGTAGAAGAAGATATAACCTGGGCACTGGGGCAAAATATACTGAAAGCTGCAAAATTTATTAAAGATAATCCACAATTATTTGGCACATTTATAACAAACTTTAGCTGTGGTCCTGATTCATTTTTATTGACATATTTTAGAGATATAATGGGCATTAAACCCTCATTAACACTTGAACTGGATAGTCATACTGCTGATGCTGGTGTAAATACTAGAATTGAAGCCCTGCTGGATATCATCGATAGATTTAGAAAGCTTAAAAATGACCAGCCTGTAAATATATTTAAACCTGCAAAAATTGAATTACTTAAAAATGATCTATATTTTGTCGATAATAAAGGTCAAAAACATAATGTTAAAGATGAAAAAGTTCATCTTCTGTTCCCTTCAATGGGCACCCTGACTTCAGAAGCAGCAGCAGCAGCATTCAGGGGTATGGGTTTTCATGCAACAGCACTGCCAGGCAATGACTTTCTTACATTAAAATTAGGACGCAAGAATACCACTTGCAAAGAGTGCTTGCCCCTTATTTTAATGACAGGTAGTCTTGAGAAATACATGAAAAATAATGCAAAAGAAGATGAGCACGTTGTATATTTTATGCCGACTGCATCAGGTAATTGCCGGTTTGCACAGTATAATGTATTCTTAAATAAGTTTATAAAGAAAAATAAAATTAAAAACCTTGCTCTGTTAACTCTTACCTCTGAAAATAGTTATGCAGGAATAGGTACTAGCAACACTCTAACTATCTTAAAGTCCATTATAGTTTCAGATGTTATGGATGACATAAGAAATTCATTGAGAGTTCTTGCAGTTAATAAAGAAGATGCTTTTGATATATTCCATGATCAGTGGTGTAAAATTATTGAATGTTTTGAATCAGGCAATATTAAAACATTAAATGATATCCTTGAAGAAGTAGCTCATACTTTATCTAAAATACCTAAAAAATACCCTTTAAATGAAGCTAAGATTGTTTCTATTCTTGGTGAAATATTTGTACGAAAAAATGAATTTGCCTGCCAGGATCTTTTTGACAGATTAGCTCAAAAGGATATCATTGCTCACGTTGCAACTACCACTGAGTGGCTGCATTATGTAGATTATCTGGTAAAAGAAGGTATTCTTGAGTCTGACTTTTCACTAATAGATAATCTTAAGTTCTATTTAAAACGTAAAATGCAATACAAATATGAAAAAGAAATAAAGTCTATACTTGCGAAATCGGGCTTATGTTTCTCTGAGCCAGTTGACATAGAGAAACTTGTTGACCTGGGCAAAAAATTTGTTGACATAAAGCTAACAGGAGAACCTATTATTATTATTGGAGCTTTCTTTAAAGAGATTCTCAACCACGTTCAGGGTGTTATATCTATTGGGCCATTTGCATGCCTTCCTACAAGGGTGACAGAGGCTATATTAAACGCTGAATCCACTTTTGAAAACAAGATAAACCTAACTGATGATACTGAAACCCTTGAAGTATACAGAGAAGTCTCAAAATTGCCATTTCTGTCTATTGAATCAGACGGAAATCCTTTTCCTACTGTTATAATATCCAGAATTGAAGCTTTTTGCTTGCAGGTTGATAAAGTTCATAGGCTTATGAAAACTGCAAAATCCAAAGAGACAATAAAAACAACTTAAAATAAATACTAAAACAGTTTAAAAACAATACATACATATAATATATTTCTGTCTAATATACTCTTTTAAAAGGGTTTAGCTGTAATTAATGGCTGAAAAAAATACTTCAAAACTTTATTAATTAATATTTTTAATGATATAATGAACGAAATTAAATATTTTAATTAAAATGTAATTTGCTAAAACAGGAGTGGTTAGAGGTTAATGAGCAGTATACTTATTAAAAATGGTTTAATTGCAACTTTTGGCACAGATAATAAGATCATAAACGACCATGCTATCTATATTGAAGAAGGTGTAATTAAGCATATTATACCTCAAAACCTTATTACTGATATCTATAAGTATGCTAAAGTAATTGATGCAAAGGGCAAACTTGTTATGCCTGGTATGATAAATACACATATGCACCTTTATAGCACCTTTGCACGTGGTAGTGCACTAAAGGGGGCACCACCACGGAATTTTGCAGAGATTTTAGAAAAGCTATGGTGGCGCCTTGATAAATCATTATCTGCAGAGGATTTACATTACAGTGCTTTAATACCCTTAATCGGAGCTATTAAGTGTGGTACAACAACTTTGATTGATCACCATGCATCACCGCACAATGTTAAAAACTCTCTTGACATAATATCAAAGGCATACAATACTCTTGGCTTGAGAGGAGTACTTGCCTATGAAGTATCAGACAGAGATGGCATAGAAATAGCCAATGAGGGCATTGAAGAAAACATACGGTTTATTGAAAAACACAGAAAAGATGACATGATAAAAGGGATGTTTGGGCTTCATGCAATGTTTACTTTATCAGATAGAACATTATCCTTTGTTTCTGAGGAAGTAGAGAGGCTTAATACTGGTGTTCATATTCATGTTGCAGAAGATAGATATGATAAAGACTATAATATTGCTCATTATAAGTTGAGTCCGGTACAGAGATTAGACAAGTATGGGCTTGCAAAGCCAAACTCGATTTTTATACACTGTATTCATATTGATGAACAGGATCAAAACATACTTAAGAATACTGATACAATGGTTGTTCACAATCCTCAATCTAACATGAATAACGCCGTAGGCTGTTGTGATCTAATTAGTATTATGGAAAAAGGTATTATGACAGGGCTGGGAACAGATGGCATGACGTTTAATATGTTTGAAGAGCTGGGTATCGCTAATGTGATACATAAACACGTAAGGCAAACACCGAATACTGGCTGGGGAGAAGTTGAAACCCTTATTACTAAAAATAACCCGGAAATAGCATCAAGAATATTTGGTAAAAAAATTGGTGTTATAGAACCTGAAGCAGCAGGAGATGTTATAATTCTTGACTATGATCCGCCAACCCCCCTGAATAGTTCTAATTTCTGGGGGCATATGCTTTTTGGCATTACTAAATCAAAGGTTTTGACTACTATTGTCAATGGTCAGGTACTTATGGAAGACGGCAATTTAACTATTGATGGTATTGATGAAGCAGATATTAATAAAAAATCCAGGGAAATTGCAGAAAAATTTTGGGAAAGATTTGAAAATTAAAATATAATAAGTCTGGAGAGTTAGATAGAGGTTAAAATGGTTAAAACAAATAATCATCAAGAAAAGGAAGAAAAGCTTGATAATTATACTGAATATCAGGCTATTTCAGAAAGTTCAAAATGTTTAATGTGCGATGATGCACCATGCCAGGATGGTTGTCCTGCTAATGTTCGTGTTGCTGACTTCCTGAGAAAAATTAGAACCGGAGATTTTATCGGCGCCGCTAAGATAATCAGAGAAGATAATGTATTTGGTGCAAGCTGTGCAAGAATATGCCCATCTGAAAGGTTGTGTCAGCTCCATTGTAGTAATAAAAAACAGGATGAGCCAGTTGATATACCCGGTTTGCAAAAGTTTGCCAGTGATTATCAAATAAAAATGGGCTTAAAAGCAGATAAATCTTTTTCTGATAATGGTAAAAATGTTGCAGTCATTGGCGCAGGGCCGGGTGGGCTTGCAGCAGCATTTGAATTTAAAAAGCTTGGCTATAAAGTAACTGTTTATGAAGCAGCTGACTTTGCTGGAGGCTTGTTAAAATCAGGTATACCTTCATACAAGCTTGATAGAGATATTGTAAACTGTGAAATCAACTTTATCACTGATTATGGAGTAGATATAGTTTTCAACCATCGTATTAAAAACATTGAGGAGCTTAAGAAAAGCTTTGATGCAGTTTATATATCCATCGGTATGGAAAAAGAGATAGAATTAGATATACCTGGAAGTCAGTTAAATGGTGTTTATTATGCTCTGGATTTTCTTAAGAGAAAGTATATCAAAAATGATGTAACACTTGGTAGGCGTGTAGCTGTAATAGGTGGTGGTGATGTGGCTATGGATTGTGCCAGAACCGCTGTAAGAATGCTCAATGTTCAGGATGTATACATCATTTACAGGAGATCCTTCAAAGAAATGCCTGCTCAGGATGCTGAAATCGATCTGGCACAAAGAGAAGGGGTAATGTTTCAAAATCTGCTGGCCCCGGCTGCAATTGAAGGCAAAGGAAAAGTAGAAAAGTTAATCTGTTATCAGGTAGAACTGGGTGAACCCGATGATAGTGGCCGCCGAAAACCCATTATAATGAAAGATACTGCAGTTGAATTTAATGTCGACAATGTAATTTTTGCTATTGGCCAGAAAGCTGATAAAGACTTCTATGAAAGAAATGCCGGGTTAAACTTGACCGGCAAAGGTCTCATTGAGGTTAATCCTGAAACATATGAAACATCAATACCTTACGTATACGCTGGTGGAGATATTACAGGAACCCAGACAGCTGTTGAATCTATTGGGAATGCTAAAAAAGCAGTCAGGGCAATACACGAAAAGTTAGCAAGAGGTAATTAATTATGGCAACATTATATAAACAAAAAGACTTGTCAGTTGACTTTTGCGGTGTTCATTTTGAAAATCCATTTATATTAGCAGCAGCCCCGCCATCTGATGAGCTTGAAATGGTTAGAAATGCTTTTAAAATGGGTTGGGCTGGTGCAGTTTTAAAAACAACACACGTAAAAGAAGAAATAGTAGATCTGGTTTATCCTATGATGAGTTCGGTTGAGCTTGAAGGAAAGCGTATAGCTGCACTGGGTAATATTGACCTGGTTTCAGAATATGATATTGATGAAATAGAAAAGAGAATTAAAATACTCAAAAAAGAATTTCCTGAAAAGGTAGTAATAGGCAGCATGATGGGCGGAGTAAAAGAAGACTGGCAGCAGCTTGCCAGCAGACTGGTAAAAGCAGGGGTTGATATTATTGAATGCAGCTTTTCCTGCCCACAGGGAAGTATGGGCAAAAAACCCGGTGCAATGCTTGGCCAGGATCCTGAATTGTCTAAAGTTGTTGCAGGATGGGTAAAAGAAGCTGCCGGCAATGTTCCTGTTGTTATCAAGATTACTCCACAGGTTGCAGATATAGTCGAAGTAGTTGAAAAAATAAAAGAAGGCGGGGCAGATGCTGTATGTGCTTCCAATACTATACCATCATTGATGGGAATTGATCTGGATACATTTGTACCTTACCCCAGTGTAGGAGGGAAATCAACCTATAGTGGTCTTTCAGGACCTGCTATTAAGCCTATTTCGCTTAAAACAATCTCAGAAATCAAACGATATGTAGATATAGAAATTACCGGCACTGGAGGGGTTTCAACCTGGCGTGATGCGGTTGAGTTTTTTCTGGTTGGCGCATCAAATGTTCAAATTTGCACTGCTGTAATGCACAAAGGGTTTAGAGTTATTGATGACTTTAAATCCGGTCTTTCAAACTACATGGAAATGAAGAATATTTCTAAAGTTACTGATATCATAGGTAAAGCACTTCCAAACATTGTTATGCACGATGGATTACCTAGAAACATTACTGTTAGGGCTAAAATTAGAGATGAAGATTGCATTAATTGTGGTTTATGTTATATATCCTGCCGTGATGGAGGTCATATGGCAATTGATAAGCTTGAAAATAGGCAATATAAAGTAAATAACGATAACTGTAAAGGATGTAATCTTTGTGTACAGGTTTGCCCAGCTTATTGCATAGATCTTGTACCTCTTGAATAAAGAGACAGATATAATCAATAATGATTATTATTCCTGATTAGATTTATTTAGCTGGTGCTGGTGTTATCCTTGCAGCTCTAACTGCACTGGCTATTGTAGGCGTATAAGATGCAGGTGCAGCTGATGCTACCTTTGCTGCTGATTTTAAAACAGGAGCACTACCGCCTGCTTTTGCTGATGGAATACTTGCAGCTGCCATAGCAACACTCTTTTTAACAACTGTGCTGCCTGGGGTAGCCCCTGATTTGCCGGTTGACTTTGTAGAAGCTGATTTAAGCATTGAGGTAGGGAAATCAGATGAGATACTTGCTGATTTAAGAACGACGGAAGATCCATCTTTTGGCATTGATGCCAGTGCAGCAGTGGTTTCAACTGGTTCTGTACCCGAAGGTAAAGAAGTATCAGCGCTGGCTAAGGTTACAGGTGGTTGGCCAGTAGTGGCAGGTATTGAAGTTGTAGTTACCGGGTTTGACGGATCAACAGAAGCAACTCCTCCGGTAGTTTCTTGCGGTAGTGTTACTTCTGGTAAATTAAGTATCTCTATTCCATTACCGGCAGGGTTTCCTATGTTTTTATTTATTATAATTGTGTCATTATCAACTTCTGCATTGGTAGAGCTGGCGAAAAAATATTTCAATGAATCATTTGAATACATTGAAAACATTGCAATACCTACTGCTACGCCAATAACCGCAAGAGGAATGACGTATTCAACTAGATTGCTTCCCTTATACCCTTGATTTTTTATACGCATACCAAAATTTCTTGTTACGAAACCCTGTATATTACATCGTCAAAAACTTAAAATAATTAAGAAAGTCACCCGAAAATGATTGGAAATCGTTACAAATCTTAAATATTGGCTAGTTGCAACTATCTTGCATTAAAAATAATGACACAATACAGTTTTTAAATTTTATAAAACTAAAATAAGTCTGTTTCTTTAAAAATTTAAATCTCGCAAAAGCTTGTTTAGCTGCAATAACAGGATTTATTGTTTAATAGTTTCAACATTACTGTTTAAAAGTTTATTCTCTGTGTGTTTTTGCTTATTTGATCCTCTATTATTAGAGAGTTTTAAAGGGGTATTTTTGCTGATAATGTCTTTATCTATTATGCCCAGTTCGTTAAGCAGTTTAATCTGGGCTATATTGTAAGCAATAATTGCTTTTATAAGATCCTTTTTTGCACCTGCCAGGTATATCTGTGCATCAAGAACATCTTTATTGGTGCTAAATCCCTCTGATCGTGTAATATATGCCTGATCCAGGGCTTTTATTGATAGCTCACACTTCTTCTTTGCAACTTCTATCTGGTTTTTTGAACCTATTAACTTTAGTAAAGCCTGTGTAACAGTTGCTTTAACTGTATTTTCAAGCATTTCAAGGGTTTTTTTAAGCTGGCTGATCTGAGAATCAATTGTCTTCGACTTAATTTCATCAGATTTTGTTGCCATTTTTAGTTCTTCAAGTGAGCGTATTTTATATTTTATTTCCTCAAGTTCTGGTCTGTTCTGTAGGGCAAATTCAATACATTCAGTCAGCAAAATGGTTTCATTAACCAGGTTTAACATTTTAATATCATCTATTGAAGCATTATTTTTTGAATTTAAATTACATTCTTCTGGCATTATGTTAATGTTAAGGTTTTTTTGATTTAAATATTGCGCTAAGTCTACTGAAGAAAGCATATAAGCAATTTGAGATTCCAGTTGCTTTTGTTTTAAGCTTTCAACAAATACTTCAGTTTGTTTAACCTCAAAATTTGTTGCTTTACCAAGTTTAAGAAGTTTTTCATTCTGTTCAAGAGACAATTTACCCTGTTTAAGAAACTCATCTGCAATATTTCTGGCTAATATAGCTTCAACAAGTTTATAGTACTTAACTGAGGCCTCTGTTATAACATTATTAATAGTTGTTTTTAGCCTGGATTCTGAGGCTTCTAAAGAATACTGAGCCGAATTTTCAAGAGCACTGGAATTTGCAAACTTAAAAAACAACAAAAGCTTTTTATTTTTTACTTCATCAACTTTTAATTTGTTTTCTTTTACTTTATCCTTTTGAAGTGCGATATTAAGGTTGTTTTCTACAGCCAGTTTTAGTGTCGAATTAAGGCTGAGCTTGAGTGGATCTGGCTCCTCTTTAGTACTTATAAAGACTTCAATAGGTTTGTTGTCATCATCATCGCTTAATGGTTTAATTTCTTCAGCTTGAACAAGCTGTGTTACAGAAAACATAGTAAATAACAAAAATATAAAAATTATAAAACGATATTTAATCATATTCATAGCTTATGCAATTTTCTTTCTAAACCTTATAACGCTGATATAAATTAGGCCAATGGCAAACAAAAGAAGTGTAAGAGTAGGAACCCATAATTCTAGCATACCTGCACCCCTGATAACAATACCACGTATGATGTCAAGGTAGTATGTAAGCGGCAATAGATAGCTGATCCACTTGATGTATAAGGGTATAGGTTCAAGCGGGAAGACAAAACCAGTTAATAATAAAGTAGGTATAGATATTGAAAAAGTTATTTGAATAGCCTGAACCTGTGTTTGGGCAAGTGTAGAAATTAACATGCCTATAGCAAGTGAACATAAAAGAAAGATAGTTGAGGTAAATATCAGTACCCATAGCTGACCGCTAACCTGTATCTGGAAAAACCATATCATAACAGCAAGAGCCAGCAACATATCTATAAAACCAATAACAGTATACGGGATAATTTTGCCTATCATTAACTCGTAGCTTTTTATAGGGGTAACCATAAGCTGTTCAAGTGTTCCTCTTTCACGCTCACGGACAATAGCAAAGCTGGTAAAAAGCATCGTCAGCATTTGCAGAATCATACCTAAAAGCCCAGGTACAATAAAGAAAGCAAATTTGAGATCTGGGTTAAACAGAATTTGTGTTCGCATATCAATAGGCTTTTGGATCTTAGGAGCAAAGCCGTCAGCACTTACGCTCATTCGTCGCATACGTTCCTGTAAAAACTCGCCGCCAGTATTAGAAGCTATTAATGAACCCATATTTATTGCCAGTCTGGCCAGGCCTCCATTTGTGCCATCAACAATCATACGTATTTCAGCTGTTTCGCCTCTGAGAATTCTTTTTTCAAAATCATCAGGAATAATTATTCCCACCTTTGCCTTGCCAGCTGTGATTTCTTGAACGATCTTTTTTTGAGATTCGGCATTATATTTGTGTATAAAGTAGTGGCTGTTTTGAAAAGAGTCAATCAATTCACGGCTATATTTAGATTTATTCTGGTCAAAGATTATAGTAGGCAGGTCTTTAACATCTTTTTGTATGGCCAGACCGGTTGCCAGCAACTGTAAAACAGGCATAAAGATTATTATCATAAGAGTATATTTATCTCTTTTGATCTGTATCCACTCTTTTTTGACTATTGCACTAATACCTTTAATCATCCAATCTGGTTACTCCAAGATTTATTATTGCTTCTTTTGTGAGAGAGACAAATACATCTTCTAGCGATGGTGTAATCTCTCTTATTTCAGAAATTTCAATAGATCTTAATTTCAGATCTTCGCAAAATTTTTCTGTTTCGATAGTTTCTTCAATGATTACATGCAGGCTTTGGCCAAAGATAGTTGCATCTTTTACGTATGGTATAGCTTTAATGATGTTAAATGACTTAACAAGGGGTTTGCATAATATCTCAAGCCTTTTAACACCTTTGCCTACCACCTGTCTTAGCTGTTTTAATTCGTCAGGACCGCCACTAACAATAAGTTTTGAATTATAGATATAACCAACACTGCTGCATCTCTCGGCTTCATCCATATAGTGAGTAGTAACAAACAGTGTTACACCTGAGCTTGCAAGAGAAAATAACAGATCCCATAATTCTCTTCTGGCCACAGGATCCATTGATGCTGTTGGTTCATCTAAAAATATGATTTTAGGGTTATGGACAAGAGCACAACAGAGAGCCAGACGCTGTTTTAAGCCACCTGACAGGGCTCCTGTTATGTGGTTTCTGTAGGTACTTAGTGATACAAGTTCAAGAATATCGTCTTTTTGTCTTCGGGCATTAGGGCCAGTGACATTATAAAGCTGGGCATAGAAGTCGAGGTTTTCCTGCACGGTTAGGTCTTCATACAGGCTGAATTTCTGAGACATATAGCCTATAATATTCTTTATTTCTTCGCTGTGATAGTTGATATCGTATCCACCAACAGTTGCTGTACCTGAGGTTGGAGTCAATAAACCAGATAACATTTTAATAGTAGTTGATTTTCCAGAACCGTTTGGGCCTAAAAAACCGTATATCTCACCTTCTTCAATGGATAAATTCAATTTTTCGACTACAGTTCTGGTACCATAACATCTTGTTAGCTCTCTGGTTTCAATGATATTGGTTGACATCAGTTATCCCTTGGTCGTATTGCTTTTTTTAAGTTGATGTTTATTACCTGAAACATCTACTTTTACTTTAACAGACATACCGGGCCGGAGCTGTATATTGTTAATCCTGGATTTATCAAGGGTTACTCTAACTTCAAATACCTGTTGGTCAACTGATTCTTTGGTTCCAGGGGGTATAAATGCCCCTTTCTGAGATATATAAGTCACTTTGCCTGGAAATTCAAGTGAATCAATTGCCTCAGGATAAATTTTTGCAGGCTGTCCAAGGTTCATATAAACAAGCTTTGATTCAGGTACATAAATCTTAACCCAGAGGTTTTCAAGATCAAGAATACTTGCAACAGAGCTGCCCTTTGTAATAAGCTCACCAGTACTAACACTAAGCTGGTTGATAGTACCTTTTATAGGAGATTTAATCTGGCTATCTTCTATCATTTGATCAATAAGCTTTAGCTCTGCTTTGCTCTGCTCAATCTGTGCCTGAGCTGCTTTAATTTGTGCAGGGTTTGCTCCTTCCATAATATTGCTCAGAGCTGCCTTAGAGGCTGCAAGTTGTTGCTGAGCAATATTTACCTGACCTGTAGAGGGGCCTTTTCTAAGTAGTTTAAGTGATTCTTGAGCACCTGTGTATACTGATTTAGCGCTATTGTATGCTAGTTGAGATTCTTCGAGTTTTGACTTTGAGATAATATCCTGTTCATATAGTTTTTGGGCAGATTCAAATTCGCTTTTAGCCTTATTAAAAGATGCTTCGGCAGATTCTAGCTTTGCCTGTGCCTGTGCAATTTCTTCTGGCCTGGCTCCGGATTGAATATTTTGAAGATTTGCCTGTGCCTGATTAACTTTAGCTTTAAGCTGTTTAATTTCTGATTCTGTAGCACCTGATTCTATCATTTCAAGCTGTGCTTCTGTTTGTTTAACGACAGATTCAGCCTGTTCTCTTCTAATTTCTAGCTCACCGGAGTCTAAAATAATAAGGACATCACCTTTTTTAACTTCATTTCCTTCTTTTACTTTTATTTCTTTGATAACTCCGCTTGTCAATGAAGGAACTTCAGTATTATCAGCCTCTAAAATGCCTGATATCTGGACAATTTTATTATCAGAAAAGCCTTTGAGCAGGCTGATTATAGCTACTATAACGATAAAAACTGCTATTGAAGATATAATAATGATTTTCTTCTTTTGGGTCACGTTTAAATACTCCCGGTAAGTTATTTAGGTATAAGATAGTTCAAAAAGAAATTAGTTCATTTAGATTGTTTTACCCCAAAATAAGCTGAAAAATAAAGTTTTTTTCTCCAAACTTTAATAAATATTATACAAAAAAATTACATTATTATTCAAAAGGCTTGATGTGTAAGTTTTTTAAGCTTTATTAAAAAAAATCTAATAATTAATTAACAGGTTTTTATAGTATGCTAGAAATCAATTAAATAATAACGTTTTAGACTGAAAAAAACGTAAATAAACCTGTTGTGTTTAATATTTTGCTTTCAGTTTAATCCGGGTGGTTTATAGTATATTGTAATGGCAAAATTAAGGCGCCCTGCCGGGCGCCGGAGTTATAATGTTAAGAATTGCTTGACAATATTGTTTTGAAATTATAACAACCTGTCATTTTTCTTTTATCAAGGGGAGTATCAATTAAGTAATAATGGGGTAGCTAATATATCAAGGGGTTTAAGTATTTTAAACCTGTAAATTATTGATTGGTTGGAAGATCAGGTATTGTAAGCCTGTATCATCAGTTTTTGTCGTCAGGAAAAATTTCCTGTTCGATCAGGGTATTAATAGTTTAAAATTAAAATCTTGTTATGCAATAGCAATAGCACTGGCACTTGCTGAAGCACCAAAGTTGTTTGGCAGTTGCTGATTAGCCTGTTGCATTCCGCCACCCTGAAGCATTTGCATCATCATAGCCATAAATTGCATGAATATCATCATCGGGTTTTGCGGGCCGCATTGTTGTTGACCAAACGGGTTATTATTGTTATTGCCAAATGCTTGATTGTTATTGCCGTTCATATAATAGTTATTAATAACGGTATTGTTTTGAGTGTTTTGAGTATTTTGCTGATCTGGTTTAAGATGCCTTAAAGCATGTCCTGGTACTAAAAAATCTTTTACGATTCCGCTTATGCCCATACCTAATCTCCTCTAATTAAATTCCTACAACGTAACTCTACCCGGTATATCCGGATTTTGGATGCTCCCTCTTTTGCTCCTTATTATTATAAAAACAAACACAAAAAACGAATTGTTAGATATATACTGTAAAAATGGATGTTTTGTAGTTTTGATAAATTCAAAAATATTGCCTAATGGCTTTCTTTAGTATTGTAAAGAAAAAGCAATATCTTCAGTGATTAAGCATATTTTACACAATTTTTATTTAAATTGTATATACTGATTCATTTTAATAATAATCAAGCAATTCTTTTATAGTTTTATGTTGCTGTTCAATAATTTGTCTGAAAAATTCCTGTAAAACAGGCCCCTGATTGTATTCTTTTTCAGGTACGACTACCTTCAAAGCTTTCGGGCAAGATTTTACGGTTACAGGTGGTGTAGCTGCTATATCACCATCAATATGAATTGGCATAGATGGACTGCATTGAAAGTAGATTTCTTTACCTTTGTAGTGATAGGCCTTTTGGGCTCTGGCTTTCTCTTTATCTCCTGATATAAGGTCAAGTAAAATAGGGATATAGTCAGCGTAGTTATCAGGAGAATATATACAGATGTCAATAAAATCATCATGATGAGAATATCCAGGTTTAAAGCTTATTAAATCTCCGAGGATATTGCCAGTATTGATAAAAATAATGTTAATACCACGTTTGCGAACTTTTTTACCATCTATAATAAGTTTATAGCTGGCTTTACGCTGGTATTGTAGTGCATTAAAGATGTTAATCACATATGCAAATATGCCGTATTTCTTTTTAAGTTCACGGTGAGTATTTTTTATCATTGTAGCGTCAAGCCCGCACCCCGAGGTAACAGAAAAGTATGTTTCATTAACTTTTCCCAGGTCAATAGTTTTAATGTTGCCTGTTCGTATTACATCCAGGGCTTTAACTATATCCATTGGTATATCCAGTGATTGAGCAAGTATATTTGCAGTGCCGTTTGGCACTATACCCAGGGGTATTTGACAGTAAGCCAGGTGATTTATAATTCTGTTAAGGGTACCGTCTCCACCTGCTGAAATGACTGTATCAATTTTTTTGTTTATTTCTTCAGGCAGATAATGGTCGATTTCTTTCAGAGAAGATATTTCTAATATTTTCAGGTTCATTGAGTGTAGCTTGGCATAATTAGAGAGTGTTTCTTTCAGTATGACGGGGTTTGTTTGGCCGCTATTTTTGTTTATGAGGGCAAGGTATTTCATAATAACATTATAGAGCAAATATATTGATTAGGATTCCATATTTTCACTTTTAAAATTTTGAAAATCGAAACCTGAAAATCCTGTCATTCTGGTTATGCATTAGTCTTTTATATGTATTGTATGTATGCATGTATTTGTTTACTATACGTATTGTTCACGGTGTTTTCTTTTTAACTCTTTTTTTGATTTAATAATATATGTTGCTCCTTGAAAGAAATGAATTTAAGCAAATAAAGGGGCACACTGTAGTAAATTTAAAGCATATAGAGTTTACTTTCCTGGATTGGTATAGCAGTTTTATAGGAGAATAATAATGTCAGAAGTAAGGGCCAGTCATTTACTGGTTGATACAAAAGAAAAGGCCGAAGCTCTTAAGAAAGAGATTCTGGCCGGCAAAGATTTTGGGGTCGCAGCTAAAGAAGTATCTATTTGTCCGTCAGGCAATAATGGTGGAGATCTTGGCTTCTTTGGTCAGGGCAAAATGGTTCCAGAATTTGAACACGCCGCTTTTGCTATGAACGTGGGAGAGGTTTCTGAGCCTATTGAAACACAGTTTGGGTGGCACCTCATTAAAGTGACTGATAAAAGATAAAGCATATATGGATAACTATTTATAAATTCGTGAGTTTTGCCGGGCAATACCCGGCAAAATGGTGGATAGTTTTTGAATATTGTTATAATTATTCATTAATCTTTATGTAGAGTTAATTTAAAGGAAATTATTATGGATAATTCTAAAGACTCGTTATCAAGCACCAGGCTTCCTGTTGAACCGGTTAAAGATACCAGCAAAGATGTATCTCAAGATATAAAAGAACTTTTAGAATCTGAACCTTTTGGCATACTCTGCACGCAGGGTGATTGTCAGCCATATGGATCAATTATTACTTTTGCCTGCTCAAAAGACTTCACAAAAGCTGTTTTTGCTACACCAGTTAATACCAGAAAGTATCACCTTCTGAAAGGCTGTGATAGAGTTGCTCTGGTAGTTGATAATAGATCTAAATATCCTTATGACATAACAAAAATTAATGCCCTGACCATCACTGGCAGAGCGAGTATAATTGAAAACTATTCTCACAAACAGGAATATTCTCAAATTCTTGTTGAAAAACACCCGTATCTTAAAGAATTTGTTGAATCAACAACAAGTGCAACTATATTAATTGAAGACCTCTGTTATATTTATGTTACACGCTTTCAGGAAATACACGAATGGAAGCCCTAAAAGCCTAAAACTTTATCCAGGAACTTATGGCAAACTTATTATTTTTTAATCTGGGTAATATTTTATGATTACCCAAAAGTGTTGTTAATCAAGAAGTGATATTAATTCAGCTTTACTAACTCCATTCTCAAGTTTCTGTATATCAATAACACCCATATCTTTCAGCAGTTTTGCTTCTGCAAGATTATATTCTACAACTGCATTAACCCAGTTAGATTTGGCCCTGACAAATTCCAGCTGGGCTGCAATTAAATCAGTATTAGTTCCAACCCCTGTTTTTAGCCTGATTGCAGACAGTCTCAAGCTTTCACTGCTTGATTCAAGCTCGTCTTCAGCATTTTTAATCAATTTAAGAGCACTTTCTCTGTCATAATAAGAGCTAATAACATCTTGTTGTATATCTCGCAGAGTTTTTTCAAGTTTCAATTTGGCTTCTTCTACCTGGTATCCTATCTCTTTTGATTTGATAATGCCAGAAGTACCGAGGTTTGTGAGACCCAGCCATGAGAGATTGACACTAATATATTGACTTCTCTGGAGATAAGATATTCTCTCCCCGCTTCCCTGGACACCGCCTGAAACGGTTGCCTGAGGCAGATAATCAGAAAAAGCTGCTCTTTTTTTCATAACCAGTGCTTTTATTTGTTCCCGTTCTCTTTCAACTTCTGCCCTGCTAACGAGAGCAATATCTACCATATCTTCAAGTGTCAGTGCATCATCAATAAGTTTTTTTCTTGCTACTGTTGTTTCGTCTGGTAAAAATCTGTTAAAAAGGTTACTGCCAATTATATTAGCAAAAAGAACAATTGACAGCTTTAGCGAGTTTTGGTTTTGTATAAGTCGTTGTTCGGCTTCTGAAAGCAATGTTTGTGATTGCATGATATCAAGCCTTGTTCCTGTGCCTGCTTTAAAACGATTTTCGTTTAAGTTTAGCTGTTCTCTGGCGTCTTCTACAGCTTTTTCAGATATTAATACTCTGGTTTTATTTTTAAGAAGATTATAATAAGCTTCAGTTACTTCATATAGCTTGCTATCAATGGTTGAATCTTTATCGTTAATGAATGCTTTAAATTCATGGTGAGCAGATAAACTGTTAAAGAGGTTTCTAAAGCCTCTAAAAGCTTCTAAATTGGCAGTTAATGCAGGAACAATACTTGTTCTTTCAACATCAACAGGAACAACATCCCCGACAAGCACAGTACCTTTATACCTGGCATAATTATAAACCAGGTTTACGCTTGGCAGCATACTGGCAAAGCTCCCATAAGATTTCCAGCGCCCGCTACTGGCTCTTGCATCAGACATAAGTATATCCAGATTATTTGTTAATGCCATTTCGAGACTGCTCTTGAGATCAATATACCTGATTGTACCTATGTCAGTCTTCATATCATCTAACGTTACAGGAAAAAGTTCTGGAAGAGGCTGAAGGGGTTGTGCCGGGTCTGGCAGGGTATGAACATCATATGAACTATCTAAATCATCATAATGGCTGCCTTCATCATATTTCTTTTCAGTGTTTTCACTTACAGGATGTATCTTATCTGGTGGTTGACTGGCATTAGCTGTTGATACAGTGTATTCTATCAGGGCTTCATCATATTTCTTTTCAGTGTTTTCACTTACAGGATGTATCTTATCTGGTGGTTGACTGGCATTAACTGTTGATACAGTGTATTCTATCAGGGCTTCATCCTGATTAAATTCTTTAGATTTAGGAGTTTCAGTTTTTTTTGTATCCTTAAGTTCTTCTTTTTCAATTATTTGTAGCTTTTCATCTGGTATAATAAAATATTCTATATAAGCTTCATCAGTAGAAATAGAGTATTCATTAACCGGTTCTTCTTGTTTTTCTTCTACAGTGCTGACGGTGTATTCTTTAAAGGGTTTTATACTGGTATCAGGAGATTCTGCATAAACAGATACCTGTAACAATAACCCTATTACAGCTAAAGTTAGAATAATTTTTTTTTGTTTGTTTAATAGCATAATTAAAATAATAAAAGCTATAAAGCTTACCATCATTTTAATTCATAGATCTAATAAAGGTGTAATAGTTAATATAAGTTTATTTAGGAATTTATATTATTTGAAGTAAAACAATAACAGGCATTATAAAAATTTTAGCAGGCCAAATGTACTCATTTATTTGTATATTAAACATTTTGTTGCATAAAAATAAAGTGGCCGTAGAGCATACAGCCACTCAAGCTGAACTTATCCAGAACTATCTGGATGTCCAGGTGGTTAATTCACTCATAAAGAGTTGTCTATTAGAATGATTTCCTGCTACAATGTTATCTCTGACGGGCATTTCGCTTATTTTAGCAGCAAATGGTATTCCTTTGGGCTTGAGATCTGGAGCAGGCTGATTTTTCGCTTCTTTGCGCTTTGCAAGATATTGATTAAGTTTATTAATACCTATACCACTTATAAGGATATAAACAATACCGCCAATAATAGCACCGGCAACTGATCTAAAGCTTTTAAGTTTATTAAAGTTTTTCAAAGATTCTTTAAGGCCTTCTTTGCTTCCTCCAGCAGATTTCAAGGCTTTTAAGAAATGTTCTTTAGCCCTTGGAACTCTGCTAAAGTAAGCCTGCATTGAATTTCGAGAAGAAGAATCTTTAACTGAGTTTACTATAGCCTTCAGAGCATCATCTGCATTGCCTTTTTGTGTTGCAGCTCTGATAATATCATCAACTTTATCAACTCTTGCTATTTCTCCCAGCATTTTTTGAGTATCCGGGAACATATTTGTTACTACATTAAGTAAATTGATAGATTCTTGTTTGGCAAGTGACTGTAAAGGTTTGGCCTGAGAAAGGAACTTTAGTGGTTTTTCCCACTGAAGCCCCTGAACAGCTCTTACGCAGGTCAAAAAGATCAGGAACCCTGACATATCTCTTAAGAACGCCTCTCTTCTGCGGTCTGGTACTTCAGAAACTGTTCTTGCAAAAGGTAGTGCCGCAGCAGTAGCAAAAATTAAATCTCCTTCAGTAATGGGACTTTTAAAAACAACGTTTGATAAAATAGGCACGTTTGCAATCATGTAGGTTGACCATGCTTTAATAGGCCCGGGCAACCTTGATTGGTTGATTTTAAGAATCAGGCTTGTAGCCCCTTTGCTGACTTTGCCCATTAATCCACCAGATAAAGCTGCATTACCAAAGCTCAGAGGAGGTTGCTTTTGCTGTAACGGCTTTACAGGTGGTTTTTCCTGCTGAATATTATTTTGAACCGGCCTGATATTTATATTTAAAGCTGCATTTAACACGATATTATTATCCTTGCTTAACTAATTTCTTTGTTTTTTGTTTCTTTTTCTTTAGTTGCCGTAATAATACCTGCGGCTGTTGCTGTGCCCAGAGCTGCGGAAGCAACAACTTCTGGTTCTTTTAGAAGTCTGAGACGTTCTAAAAACCAGTTTTTAATATTAAGACCGGTTGTTTTTAATGATGAAAGATGCACTTCAGGATACCCGAGTGGTTTTAACTTGTCATCGGCGTTATTAGAGAGAATGTCATCCCATATTTTACCGTCCCAGGCAGGTTTTTGCATTTCTTTAACATCACCATAATTCAGATTCATTGTCTGACAGAACTCATTCATAATTCTCTTTTTTGCCCAGGGCTTAAAGTTTCTGACATTTAGAGGTATTACTTCTCCTTTTTCTGCAATATTTTCAGCTCTTAAAGCCATATTATGGAATACTTGATTTAACAATAGAACCTTTCTGGGGTCAAGATCAGCAGAATTGATGCGCCATTCCATTGTAATTTTTTTGCTGGCTTTCTCACCAACTTTACCCCGAAGGGTTTCCGGTAACTGCTCTAAAGGTAAATTTAAATCTGATATAGGTTTCATCAGTTTATTTACCTGATTGAGTGCCTGATATTTTAATTCTTCGTGGCGTTTAAAATGTTTTAAGAATACTTTTGCTATTTCTGACCAGACTTCTTCATCAGGTTTATCTTCTTTAATCATTGGTACTACACGCTCATTGAGCTCTTCAACATATTCTTTTTTCATTGGCTTTGCAAAATTGATTCTGCTAAGCCCGGGGTTGAAGTAATTATGAAGAAAATTCTGCCAGTTGTAATATTGATTGACTTCATTCAGGAAAGTTGCAGGTGATTCATTTGTTGCATCGTGGTGAAGGTGGATAGATCCATATCCAGGAGTCGTCATATTTGGCCCCTGATAACCTGGAGGGCCAAGCTTGCTGGCCTCAAAGCCTGAACGATTATATTTATCTTCACTGGAAATTCTATAGCCTATTTGTGTACCTATATTTTTAAAGAAGTTTTTAACTTTTTCTTTGAATGGTACTTCTGGTTCGAGTGCTTTTAAACTGGCAGTCATAAAAGAAAAGAATTTAACATCATCTTTAGCTTTTAAAGGTGGTGAAACCATTTCAACAACTCTATGCCAGGGCCTAACTGAAGCATCGAGTATAAATGCCCATTTTTGATCTGGCTGATCCGGCTTATCAGCTGGTGGAAGTACTTTTATAAAGAAGCCGTCACCATTGAGCGTAGATTGACCATTTATATGCTTGAGTCTTTCAAACAGAGCCTTTTCTTCAGGAGTTATTGTATCAGCTTCATCTAAAGGTAAGCCCTTATCAAGCTTTTGCTGAATTCTTTCCTGTTTCTCCAGGTATTGTTTAACAAACTTCTTTTGTGGAGCCTTGGAAACACCATCATCCATAAATTCGAGGCCTACCAGCACTTTTCTGTCTGGATAATATTTGTCAAACACTTCTTTTTTAAGGTAATCAACCAGCTGTTCTTTATCCATACCTTTTGGCATAAAGAATTCAATTTCGATACCTGTTTTAATAGGCAAATCGTCTTTTATAAGATCATCTAAAGTTGATTTTTTGTTATCAGAAGCTTTAACAAAAACGTCTCCTGCATAAAGTGCGCCGGCAGTAACAGCAAGACCTGCTCCGGCTGCTGCAACGTGTTTCCATCCTGTAAAAGTTGTATCTGCTGGCTGTTTTTTCTTTTGTAACTCAGGTACATAAGCACTTGCTCTATGAGCAACACTTAATGATGTGTTTATCCCCATTAATATAAACTCCTGTTTACTCTCTCTCTGTGAATTAACCTGCTTGATTTATATATTTTTAACAGAAAAATAATATTTTTTAAAGTGTTTATCAGTCTTAGTTAGTGATTTAAGGCAAAAAATTGGGTTAAATTATATTTGTTTAATTATAATTATTGATATTTTAGGATTGAAATTTCTTTCAGGGTAAGTGTTTTATTTACAACAAGTAGCAAACAACTTTCTGTCAGGATATTGTAGCAGGTAATTTAAATCTTCTTATTTCTATAAAAGCGTTTCAGAGTATTGCGTTAAATTTAATGCAAAATTTACATTCTTAATATTTAAAACCCGCTCTAATACTCACTTAAGTTAGTATGTATAGCCCGGAATATTTATTGTTGCCTGTTTTACATTTTTTAAGCAAGCTCTTTACAGCACAGGATTGACCGGGTTATAGTACTTCAGAGATGACAAATAATGCCCCTGCTGATAATGAGGAATCACTTATGAAAGTTGAATTTAAACCTGTAAAAGCAAGTATTAGCCTTCCCATTAGAGAAGTAACTCTGGGGATAGACGGCAAGAATGCTTTATCATTAGGCAAAACATCTGCTTATCCTTTTGTGAGTATTGATGGCGACAGGGGGCATAAAACCAGAATTGCTGTTGAAATACACGATGAACTTCCTGAAAAATACCCGGTATTGCTTGAAACAAGTAATAATAAAGCTTATGATCCTGTTAAAGAGGCATTAGACGGAAAAAGCAAGGGGGCAAATCTGGTTGCGCTAAGAATAACAGGAGCAAAACAGAGTCATAAACCTGCCAAAGAACTTATTAATCTTGCTCAAACAATTATTGCTGAAACCAACCTGCCTTTAGTTATACTGGGTATAAATAACAGAGAGCTTGACCGTCTCTATTTACCGGCATTAGCTAGCGGTCTTGCTGGTCAAAATTGCCTGATAGGGCCTGTTGAGGAAGAGACATATAAAGACATTGTACCTGCTATAAGGGATAACGGACATTGCGTTATAGCCAGAACTCCTATTGATATTAATCTTGCAAAACAGCTTAATATACTTATCACTGATACCGGACTCAGCCCTGACAGGATAGTAATTGATCCTAATATGGGCGGGCTTGGTTATGGCCTTGATTATGCATATAGCGTGGTGGAAAAGATAAGAATAGCAGCATTTGAGGGTGATAAAATGTTAAACATGCCCATAGCAGTTTTTTCTGGAGAAGAAACCTGGCGATGTAAAGAAGCAAAGTCAGATATTTCAGACGAACTGTGGGGCGATAATTCTATAAGAGCTGCTTCATGGGAAAACCTGACAACTGCCAGTATGATTTTAACCGGGGTTGATCTTGTTATTATGAGATACACTGAAAGTATAAGTTACATATCAAGATTTCTTAAGGATTAATACAATGAAAATAACAGGCCTGACATTATTTAAACTGCTTCCTGGCGGCAAAAAAGAAGGAAAATCTAACTGCAAAGAATGCGGATTTCCTACCTGTATGGCATTTGCAATGAAACTTGCAAAAGGTGAAGTAGCTCTTTCCAAGTGTCCATATACTTCAGAAGAAATAAAAAACCTTCTTGAGACACAGGGTGGCAAAACACAGCACGAAATTACCTTTGGAATTAAAGAATTTCCACTTAAAACAGGTGGAGAAAATGTTCTTTTCAGGCACGATAAAACATTCATAAACCAGCCCCCTTTAAGTATTAAGGTTAAAACCTCTCAGGGTTTAGATAAATGTCTTCAAATAGTTGAAAGATCCATAGAATATAAAGTTGACAGAGTCGGTAATGATATTTCAGTAGATTCAATAACTATTGAAGATGATTGTTCTACCCCTGAAACCTTTCAAAATTTGATTCAGGCATCAATAGATAAAGGGTATACCTCCAGAATAGCTTTTATACTAATTAGCAATAATTTAAACGAACTTTCTGATGCAGCAAAGAAGATATCAGAATATCAGATACCATTACTATATTTAAAAAAAGCTGATATTGAAGATCTTAAATGTCTTTATCAACAAACGCAATGTCCTATTGTAGTTACAGATGAATCCTCCCCGCTGCTGGCTGCCAGAATTGATCAGCTAGAAAAAACCGGCATATCAAAGATAGTTATAGCATTGTCGTCTTCTAAAGCAGATAATATAGTTGAAACACTTACTCTTATCAGAAGAAGTGTTGTTATAGATAACTTTAATCCATTTAAGTATCCTGTTATGACTTTTGCTTCTGATTATTGCATAACTGATGACTGCATTGAAGAAGGCCTGTGGGCAGGCAATCTTATTTGTAAATACTCAAATCTTGTTGTTTTAGATCATTTTAACCCTGCAATATTGTTATCTCTTTTTACATTGCGTCAGAACATTTATACTGATCCTCAAAAGCCTCTTCAGATTGAATCAAATCTATATACTATCGGGGATGTTGATGAAAATTCACCGGTCATAGTAACAACAAACTTTGCCCTGACCTATTTTTCAGTAGCAGGAGAGATAGAAGCTTCTGGAATTCCGTGTTATCTTCTTATCACTAACTCAGAGGGTATGAGCGTCTTAACTGCCTGGGCAGCCAATAAGTTCAATGGAGAAATTATTGCAAAAGCAGTTAAAGAATATAATCTTACACCAAAGATCAGCCATAAAAACCTTATAATATCAGGGTATGTAGAAATTTTAAAAGAAGAAATAGAAGAAGAGCTTCCTGGCTGGAATGTTCTTATAGCTCCAAAAGAGGCCGTTGATATACCTGTTTATCTTAATGAGCTAACAAAGGCAAAAATTTAGCAAAAAAAACCCTCTGTTTAGAGGGTTAAACCGGTACAAAAACGTCCACGGTAATTTAAAAGAACCCATTCATCAAATGAAATTAGATACCGTGATCGCTTCATATGCCAGTTTACTGGTTTGAGTGCTCCGACATGTTGACAAGTGTGCATCGAATAAGGATGTAATAAAATATATATAGCTAAAAAGACTATTAATAATAGCGTTTAAGTTATTCATTTCTTTGCTTTCTTTAACCGATAATTCAAATGCTCCGGACTACCAATCTAATTTATTCAGAGGTAAGCCTTCTCAGGGCTCAATACAAGTGTTATATCTTTTTTGTATATACTATAAGAGTGCTCAAAATAAAAATTGCCCTTTAGCAGGTATTTTATGAATAAAATTTTACATTATAACGGTTAAAATCCTGAAATATTTATCTTTAGAATGATTTAGGGTTCATCGTATAAAATAAACTATAATTCTACCATCACTGGGCTTCAGATAATTTCCTGTATTAATTCTCTTTTGAATTTTAGAATTTTTCTAATATAATAAAGAGGTAAGGCAAACTATTAAAGAGGAAAAATGGATACAAATAAGATACTCAGCTACATTCCACGTGTTATAGAAGAATCATCAAAGGGAGAACGGTCTTTTGACATCTTTTCACGCCTATTCAGAGAACGTATAATCTTCCTTGGCACCCCAATAGATGATGAAATATCCAATATTATTGTGGCTTCTCTGCTTCTGTTAGATAGTGAAAACCCTGAAAAAGATATCATGCTCTATATTAATTCACCGGGTGGTGTTATGACGTCGGGTTTTGCTATTTATGATACGATTAAACACATAAGAGCAGATGTTTCAACAATTTGTATGGGTGAATCTGCAAGTATGGCAGCCTTTTTGCTTTCCAGTGGCACAAAAGGTAAAAGAATGGCACTGAAACATTCACGTATCATGCTACACCAGCCCAGCGGTGGCTCAAAAGGGCAGGCTTCAGATATTATCATTAGAGCAAAGGAAATATCCAGATTAAGAAACCTCATGAACACTTTGCTGGCAGAAAATACAGGGCAACCACTCAAGAGAATTGAAAAAGATACCGACAGAGATTTCTATATGTCAGCCGAAAGTGCACTGGAATATGGCCTGGTAGACAAAGTTATCGGCCCGGTTGACAGCAAAGCAAACCCTGGCGAAGTTAAAAATTCTAAAAATGAAGAAAATCAGGATTAATAAAGAGACCTGACCTACTGTCTCTGAAACCAGTTGCCTTTTGATGGCAACTTCGTATAAATAAATTTAGTTACAAAGTAATACATATGTGTTGTTATAGATTCTTCAGATTAGACATACTCTTTTCAAAGGCCTCAATAGTCCTGTTAAGATCCTGAGAAGTGTGAGCCAGAGAAAGAAAATTAGCCTCAAACTGCGCTGGAGGGAGGTAAATTTCGTTTGCAAGCATGTTTTTAAAGTGTAGTGTAAACTTTTGAAGGTTAGATGATTTTGCTGAAGTAAAATCAATGACCTTTTCCCGGGTAAAGAAAACGCTAAACATAGAACCTTTGTGGTTAATAGAGATATCGATTTCAGATTTTTTTGCAATATCAGCAAAATTTTTGCACAGGTATGATGTTGATTTTTCCAGCTGGTCATATGGATTCAGCTCTTTGAGAGCTTTTAGAGTAGCAATGCCTGCAGCCATGGCGAGCGGGTTACCGGATAGGGTTCCGGCCTGATAGACAGGGCCAGCCGGAGCTATTTGTTTCATGATATCCTTTTTGCCGCCATATGCACCGACAGGCAGGCCTCCACCGATAATTTTGCCCATAGTAGTAAGGTCAGGGATAATGTTATACAATTGCTGGGCTCCGCCTGGTGATAGTCTAAAGCCTGTCATGACTTCATCAAATATTAACAATGTATTATTACTGGCAGTAAGTTCTCTTAGTAATTCCAGGTAGCCGTCTTCAGGAAGTATACATCCTGAGTTACCAATAACAGGTTCAACTATCACGGCTGCAAGATCATCTTTATAGAGTTTAAAAGCTTCTTTAATGGCTGAAAAATCGTTAAATTCAAGTATGATGGTATTTCCTGTGACTTCCTGTGGTATACCGGGTGAGTCAGGCAGACCGAGAGTTGCTACACCAGAACCGGCTTGAATAAGAAGTGAATCCACTGCTCCGTGGTAGCAGCCAGCAAACTTGATGATTTTTTGTCTGTTACTATAAGCACGAGCGAGCCTGATAGCAGCTGTTACAGCTTCAGTACCTGAATTAACAAATCTAACCATTTCAACCCCTGGCACCATATTTATAACCATTTCGGCCAGTTCTATTTCCATTTCAATTGGGGCTCCAAAGCTTGTGCCATTTGAGGCCGTTTTTTGAATAGCGTTAATAACTTCAGGGTATGCATGCCCGAGTATCATAGGCCCCCAGGATCCCACGTAGTCAATGTATGTATTGCCATCTATATCTGTAATGTGGCTTCCATGTGCTTTTTTAATGAAAAGTGGTGTGCTATTTACGCTCTTAAATGCTCTTACAGGGCTATTGACACCTCCGGGTAATATTTTGAGAGCTTTTTTAAACATTGTTTCTGATTTAGTCATTATTTATACTCCGTTGTTAGATTTAAGGCAATAAAAGGCAATAAAAACCTGATTATTTGCAGGGTGTCAATAAATAAACTAGAAATAAGACTGTTAATAAGCAGTATGAACTTTATCAGCCTGAATATGGCTTACTATTTCTGCTTTAAGGGTTATATCTTTTGCGATAATTTCGATAACAACATTTCCTTTTAAAGCAATTACGTTATACTTACCGGCTTTGTTTACCAGTGCTTCGTATGTTTTAAGTGCCTCTTCATTGTTTATGGCTTCAAAATAATTTATCTGTAGTTTTTTTAAGCCTTCTTCAAAGACATTATTCTTAACAGCTTCTAACTGAGCATCATATTTATGTGCTAAATAACTTACAACATCAGGTGGGGCATAAAATGATGTTTTGAGTGTCCAGCCGGGGCCTATTTTTGTAAGAGGTATTGATATAGCTTCTATGGCCTGACTGGTATGTTCTGATTTAGTTATTTGTGCTATTGCAGTTATATTAAATATTAGCGAAAGAAGCAACGAGATAATGCCTGCAATGAGTAAATGTTTAAGCATAATAAAGCTCCTGTTTTATTGTGTGGTTAAATATAGAAAATTACTTTCAAATCAAATAATTCAACCATTTAATTTATGCATCAGTCCTGTGATTTGAGGTTTAAGGGTTTTATCAATGTTAAATAAAATAAAAGTTAAGGTCAATTCTTTTCAGATATTTCAAGCTCTGGTATAGCGATTTTGAGTCTTTCTAGAAAATAATCTGGTGATCTTGATGAGAGAAAAAGCTTTTGCACTTTTTCTTTTCGGGTATAAATGATAAGTATCCCTTGATAGTTATCTTCTGGCAGGTTAAAAGCCAGAATATGGTTGAACAGGTCATACCGCACACCCCATCCAAAGAATTGTCTGAACTTATAATGATAGACGTTTGCTTCTAATATTTGTTCTGGTTTAATTTTTATGGAAATTAGACCAAACCCGGCTTTTAGATAAGAGTTAGTTAGTTTAATGGATAGTGTTTTAAAGTTTATAAAGAGCCCGGTAAATGCTGTTAGAAGTATAAACAGTCCTGCAAGGTATACTTTATTTACTGGCATTATTGCTGAAGTGTAATATGAGTAAATTAGAAGAATTGTTATATATGAAAGAACCGAAAAAATAACCGTGAAAAATATAAAATCAAAGGTGATAGAATTAATCTTTTCCTTATAAAGAAATATTTCCTGTGGTTTACTGGTTGTCATTGATCTTCATCTCTTTTATTTATGCTAATATCTGTCTGTTTTTCAGGTGGCTTGCTGCCCCGTTTCTTTTTTTCTGTAGTTGTTTTTTCAGTTTGTTTTTCTCTTTATTTTTTTTCTTCTATATGTTCAAAATAGTATTCAAAACAGTTGATTTCACCGCAATACTTGCATACAGCGTGTGTATTCATAAAAGCAAGGTCAGGTATAAACTCAAAACCATCTATATTAATGATAATTTCGCCATGTTCATTTTGTTTCTGGCTAAATTTACCTGGTCCTGTATAGTTTTTGCTCAACATAAGACTGAAATTGTCGAGCTGATTGCATTTTGTGCATCTGAACATACTAGTTTTCAACCTGGTCTCTCTTCTTGTTTATAATGTCAAAGTATAAAAGTGTAAAGCATGCGGTGCCAAGAGGTAGCATACCGGCTGTAATAATTCCATCAATAGTAATTATAACAATATTGCGTGAAATAAAGCTGGCAGGTTCAGTTGATAACATATGAAGGGATGAATAGATGTTATCTATGGCGATGTTAGAACCTGTTCTGTAGAGGTTATCGATAGCATTAAGAAGACTTGCAGAAAATGAATGAATAGGTATTTCAAGTAGGCCAACAATACCAATTAGTTCAAGAGTATAATGAGCTATGAATGGCAGCAATATACCGGTAATGATGTATAAGAAAACTAATAAAAATAGCGTTCTAAAGAAGTTTTTTTCAATAATTTCAAAACTTCTCTTTAAAACCTCAATAATACCTGTTTCTTCAAATGCCAGAACCTGAAAGCCCATACTAAAATAGACCGAAAAGACCAGCACGACAATAGTACTGAATATACCTGCTGCAATAATAGCCAGAATAACAACGAAAGGCGGCAATATAATACCCAGAAATGCAGGTAAGATAGTGATAATAAAACCTATAATCCATAATAGCATCATCAGGCACAGAACATAGATATATTTCTTTTTTTTATTGTTGACGTGATCATGGCAGGCTGAATATTTTATGGCCTGATCTTTTTCTATAATAGCTTTTATGTATCGATTTAAGGCAACCATGGCAATAAGGTATTTCCAGAATCCGTTAAGGAATAGCAAAAACCCCGGTATTACACCGACAATAATAAGCCCTGCAATTAACAAACCATTATTGACAAAGAATTCAGGGTTAAAGAGAGTGGGCATTTCAATGGATACCCATAAAATCCATGATATGCCTATCAAATGTGCCACAACCGGGTAGATCATTGGTTTTGTCAGTGATAAAAAGTTTGACAAATAAAGGGTAATACCTTCTTTTATAACTCTAAATATTGATTTTGGCTGGTTTAGCATTATACTCATAATGGTTTAATTTTTTATACTCCTCTCATCCTTCTATTTTAATTATTTTTAGTCTAATAGGTCAATTTTTTGAACCGGATCGCTGCTGATTGCTTTGAATCTGAAAGCGACGTAACATCATAGCCTTTGTAAAGGGTTAGGGGTAAAATAAATGTATAGCTGATAAAAGCATTCATAAAAAGGATAACACAATGAAAACATTGATATTTGGAGAGAATGGACTGCTTGGCCTTGAACTTTCAAAAATGCTAAAAGAAGCATCCCACGAAATTTTAGCCTATAACCTTTCAGATGTAGATATACGAAGTGAGCTGGTAGCTAAAAGCATAATTATGGAAGATGATTTTGATCTTTTGATCTATGCAAAAGGCTATGAAGATATTTATGCTGCTGAAGAAAATGAAAAAATAGCCCGTGAAATAAATGCTCTGGGGGCTAAAAATCTTGCTGAAATATGTAAAGATAAAGGGGTACCAATGATCTATATCAGTACACCCTATGTCTTTGACGGAAATAAAACTGTTCCCTATACTCCAGAAGATGAACCTAATCCCCTTAATGCTTACGGCAGAAGCAAACTGGAAGGTGAAAATGTAATTAGAGAAACACTTGATAATCACTATATCATCAGAACAGGTAAGCTTTTTGGAGTTATGAAACCCAATTTTGTAGATGATATTGTTACCAAAGCAAAACAAGGACAAAGCTTTAAGGCCTTTAGAGATATGAGATATACCCCAACATGGACTTTTACTCTTGCCAAAACCATAGAAAGACTCATTGACACCACAAAATTAAAAATCAACTATGGTATATATCACTGCACAAACTCTGGAAGCTGTTCTGACTATGACTTTATACTGGAGGTTATCAGCACTCTGAAGCTGTCTAACAAAATCAATATGCTGAAACTTTCAGAAGTGAGGCAGAAAGTGAAGCTGCCTGAAAACTGTGTTCTCGACTCTTCTAAGGCTCCCGGCATAAGAATACACTGGGATGATGCACTTCATAACTATTTAAAACTCAAAGGCTATACAGACTAAAAGCAAGTTACCGCCCGTTGCTTCCCTTCAATTTGGGGTGCGTGACCGCACTTGACTAACCTATTTAATTCATAAACTATTAATAAATTGACCTTAAACAGTTATAGAAACTGACGTCTAGTGAATACATCTTTTTAACACTGTGTTAAAACATCGCAGGAAACAGAAGTAAGGGGGTCGGGTTTAAAAGTGCGGCGATGCCACACTTTTAAACCCTCTAGAATAAATAAACTATAAATTGATGAATAATTTGGGCTAAAATTGCCCTGCAGGCTTCATACGCTCACTCAAGTTTTCGTTCGCTTGCCCAGGCAAGGGTTGCTGTATTTATACCTTCTGTACACTCGCTATACCATTCCACATAAATAATTAATATATGCTGATAGAATTCAGTATAATCTGGAATCTATACATTGCTTTCAAGGATCAGTATAAAGGATGGTTTCAGGGAGGAGTGACTGTGCCACGTCGGGCCAAAAGTCCTCCTTGAAATGATAATAGTTTATTGAATGCCTGAATTAGTCCGAAATAAAACTCTCTCAGGAGTGCACTTAGTGCACCCCGGTAGTTATTAGCCTCTTTAGAACTTTTGAGTTATCCTGAGCACAGCGAAGGATCTGTTTGTAGGAGATTTTTCTAGCTTCGCCCTCAGAAGGACAGATTATACATTGGCTTATTCTTCTTCTGAACCTGATACATCAAATAACTCATCATCATCAGATTCAACTTTCTGGCTTTCAGCTTCTTTAAGCATAGCAATTTCTGCTTCTTTAGATTTTTCAATTTCTTCTTCAGAAAGCACGGCTTTAGGCCTTGGTTTCTTTGGTGGCAGAACCTTTTGTTGCTTCTCATAGTCAACAAGCTTTGATACTGCTGCAATATAGTCATTATTGTCAAGAGATTGCAGTCCTACGCCTGTTGCTGTGCGGCTCTGTCTTGAGATAAATGAGCAACTTTGCCTTGTTACAACACCGTTAGCAGAAGAAACCATTATCTCTGAATCATCCTGAACAATTAATAAAGTAGCCAGCCTGCTTGAAGGAGACTTAAACTTGAGGGCTATAAGCCCTATGCCTCCACGATTTTGGGGCCTAAACTCTGAAGTTTTTGTTCTTTTAGCATATCCATCAGTTGTAACAACCAGCAAATCAGCCTCAGCGGTTCTTGGCAATATATCGCATCCTACTATCTGATCACCTTTCTTAAGTCTCATAGAAACTACACCACGGGCAGTTCGACCCAGCGGGCGCAGATCATTGCAAGAAAATCTGATAGCCATACCATGACTGGTGCCTATAATAATATCATCGCTCTTTTGTGCAACTTTTACCCATTCCAGCGAATCATCTTCATCAAGCTTAATGCCTATAATACCTGTTTTTCTTATAAAGCGGAAGTTTTGAAGGTCAATACGCTTAATAAACCCTTTCTTGGTTAACATTATAAGGAACTTATCATCCTCATATTCTTCAATAGGAACCACTGCCGTAATAATTTCATTTTGCTGTATTGGTAAAAGATTGATAATAGGTAATCCTTTAGAGTGTCTGCCCCCTTCAGGGAATTCATATACATTCACCGAATATGCGATACCTCTGCTGCTAAAGAATAATACTGAACTGTGCATATTCGTAGTAAAGAAATGATGAACATCATCATTTTCTCTTGTTTTCATACCGCCCTTGCCACGGGTAGCCCGGTTTTGTCTTTCAAATGTATCAAGGTTAATACGCTTAATATATCCATTTGTAGTTATGAAAACAACCATCGGGTCATTTGGTGTCAGGTCTTTAATGCTAAACTCATCCACTTCAGGAACAATAATGGTACGTCTTTCTTCGCCAAATTTTTCTTTGTCTTCAAGCAGCTCTTTTTTGATGATATCAAGTACTTTTTGTCTGTCAGCAAGTATTTCTTCGTATTCAGTAATTTTGCGTTTTAGTTCATTGTATTCGTTTTGAATTTTTTCCTGTTCAAGGCCTGTTAATCTGCGGAGTTGCATTTCTAAAATAGCGTTAGCCTGGTCTGCATCGAGATTATATCCATCAATTAAACCTGTTCTGGCTTCTTCAGCAGTTTTAGCACCTTTGATCAGGTCGATTATTTTATCCAGATCGCCGAGAGCAATGATTAAACCTGCCAGAATATGCGCCCTGGCCTGAGCTTTTTTAAGATAAAACTGTGTTCTGCGTGTAATAACTTCAACACGGTGCTCAACAAACTCGTGAAGTATATCTACAAGTGTAAGGAGTCTTGGTTGTTTGCCGACGAGAGCAAGCATATTGACCCCGAAGGTAGTTTGAAGCTGGGTAGATTTATAAAGGTTATTTTGTACTACATCTGGCCGGGCATCTCTTTTGAGCTCTATTACAATACGGATGCCGTCTCTATCAGATTCATCTCTAAGGTCTGATATGCCTTCAAGTTTTTTTTCTTTAACCAGATCAGCAATTTTTTCAATAAGATTGGCTTTATTAACCTGATAAGGAAGTTCTGTAACAATAATGGCATTGCGGTCTTGTTTTCCGGGGCCACCTGAAACCTGATCAATTCTTGAAACAGCTCTCATAACGACACTTCCACGACCTGTTGCAAAAGCCTGACGTATACCTGCTGTGCCTGATATTGTTGCAGCTGTCGGGAAATCTGGGCCTTTAATATATTCCAGCATATCTTCATTAGTCATATCTGGGTTATCAATTAATGCAATTGTCCCATCGATAACCTCATTGATATTATGAGGAGGAATATTAGTTGCCATACCAACTGCTATACCGCTGCTGCCATTCAAAAGTAATACTGGCAGTCTTACTGGTAAGACATCTGGTTCTTCAAGGCTGCCATCGAAGTTAGCTACAAAATCTACTGTATCCGAGTCAATATCAGCCATCAGTGCAGAGGAAATTTGTTCCATCCGTGCTTCTGTATATCTCATAGCAGCAGCAGAATCGCCATCTATACTGCCAAAATTGCCGTGGCCATCTATCAAAGGATACCTTGAAGAAAATTCCTGAGCCAGTCTAACAAGAGCATCATAAACTGCTGCATCACCGTGTGGGTGATACTTACCAAGTACTTCACCTACTATACGGGCACATTTCTTGAAAGGTTTATCATAATACATTCCCAGTTCGTTCATAGCAAAGAGAATGCGACGGTGAACAGGCTTTAAGCCGTCTCTCACATCTGGAAGTGCCCTGCCTATAATGACAGACATTGCATAATCAATGTATGAGCGCTTCATCTCATCTCTTATATTAATTGGTATAATGCGACCTTGTTGAAATACTTTCTCTTCAGCCAATGATATAACCTCTCTTTAATTTTCATTGCCAACGATATGCTTAATTTTAATGTTATTTAAAGTATGGATCGTTAAGATTTTTATCTATCAGCAAGTTTTAACAAACTGAAACAATTCATAACTTTTTATTACAAATCATTCAATGATCCATTTTGTTTATCGTAGCACAAAGATATTCACATACCAAATCCGGGAGATGTTTCAGGTAAACTTTTGTAGCTTGGGTTTGATCTAACTTTCTGCTCAATAAGTTTCGGGGTGAAGTTACCTTTTCTAAAGAGCATTTCCATCATGTTTTCACGGTCGACAAGAGAATTTTCTCCCGGGGCAATGTTTTTCAGGTGCGGATATTTTTCTTTTAGCTGTATCCAGACTTCTGCTTCATATGTCCAGCCGTAGGTTTCTTCTTTAATAGAGTTATATCTATCTTGGTGAATAGATTCGTGGCTTAGCAGTGCACCTAAAGCTTCTGGCGGAGCATCATTATGTTTTTTATTAATAAATATGAGTAGTTTGCCCTGTTCATCCTGCCAGCCAAGGGCATCGAGGTTAGAAAATTCTTTGTTAATTGTTGAAAGGTCTTTAAATAAAACTTTTATAGGGCTTTTTGATGCGTTATAGCCAGATATAGCTCTTCTGGCCCATTCTCCGTCAGTTCCCTGAAGGCAATCAAGGGCTTTAATAATCTTTGTATCTTTGATTCCGGGGTATTGCCCGGGAGGAATGGGTTCAGCTACACACTTATAGATACTGCTGATACTGCAAATGATTAGCAATACTAATACTAGAAAAAACTTTTTATTAAAATAATTCATAATAGTTATATAATTGTTTTTGATTTTTACACATCAAACATGTGAACAACATATAAATATAATAAATATATGTTGGTTATTGGTTTATGTATAGTAGTTATCGTCTTCGTTGTCGGCGCCTGAAGAGGTGCTTGAAGGGGTAGTGTAGAAAAGGGTTATATCGTTCTCTTTAAAGGCTGTCATGTCTTCTTTTTTCTTTTTGAGTTCTTTATCCATCATGAATGAGTCGATTTCTTCCTGAGAGATGCGGCCATCGCCGTTGGTGTCAACGTTTTTGAAGTTTTCAAGTATAGTATTAATCAGTTCTTGTTTTTCTTTGCTGCCTGTTTCTTGTGATTGCATTATCATGAGTTGTTCATAGGTTAGGCCCTGTTTTTTAATTTCGTCTATCATTTTGGATAGTTGTTCCTGAGAGATTTCAAGTTTTTTGCTGTCTTTTGTATTTGAGAAGGCCTGTGTGAGAACTTGAAGGAATGTAGAATCAGCAGCACTGACTCTGCCAGTATTATTATAAAGTTCGTTATATGTAAGGCCATTAGAGGTATCAGTATTGAGCATTTGATAGACTCTTTTCAGGCCATATTCAAGGTTCATAAAAAGGCTTTCTGATTGAACTTTGTTATACATGGTTGCTCCTTGCTTTTTTGGTTCCTCATTAGAAGATTATAATTATTTTTTTTAGAAAAGAAACCGGGTTTTTAGAGGATAATTTAATCAGATTTATTAAACGACTTGAAATCTGATTATTATGGCTAATGCATAACTATAACAATAGATTTTTTGTTTTTGATAATCAAAAACTTTTTAAGTTATGCATTGATCTTTAATAATAGGTTTTCATTACTGCCCGGTGACTCTTTTCGGTGCTAAAATGTCGTGGAATTAAATTTCCACGACATTATTAAGTTTTAATCATCTAACAATATAGATGTATTATTTTTTCATTAACTGCTGAACTATAGAAGTTTTGCCTGAAGCTACGACTTCATTGAAAGCTGCATCATCTGCTATTAAATACTTTACTCCATCTATCAGTGCCAGAATCCATATGATAAAAGGCCCGACACAGATAAATGATCCAACAATACTAACACCAAGGTATATAAGCCCCCAGTTAGTATTACCTAAATAGAAATGATGAATGCCAAGCCCGCCCAGCACAATCGCCAGAACGCCAGCAGCAATTTTATTCTTCTCAGACATAAGTTACCTTTCTTTAAAAGTGATACACACACAAAAATAAGTTTATGATAAGAATTAGAATTAGTAAATGCCATTAAGTTTAGTTTTTCTTTTTGTTTTGATTACAGCTGAAAATAAAGCCATTTAAAAAAACGCATACTCCTGCAAAGGGGGTAAAATACCACTCTTGAGTGATAGTATTAAAAAGCAAACAGGTTTAATATTAAAGATAATACAGGTTCTTAAACCCAAAAGGGATAGTTATATATTACATTATCTTACCCTTCTTTTCCCCCTCTAATACCTCTAATCAATCGTTGATCGCTGTAATTAATGATCCTCAGAAGACGGGCACTATTGCCCGTCATTATTTTAAAGACTATACCATTCCACGTAAATAATTAATATATGTTGATGGAATTCAGTAGGGTGTTTTTGCCCGCACAGCGGGCAAAAACACCCGGCCTCTATAATCTGGAATCTATACATTACTTTCAAGGATCAGTATAATGCATAACTATAACAATCAATTTTTTGTTTTCGATTTTCAAAACCCAGATCCCGCCCACCCTAAAGGAAGGCATGGGGTCTC
>CAZFBA010000010.1:63494-109096 GCA_964517135.1 uncultured Gammaproteobacteria bacterium | reverse complement strand
ACTGAATTCCATCAGCATATATTAATTATTTACGTGGAATGGTATAAATCATTTGATGGAGAATAAAAGATGAAAGCAATCAATAAAACAAAAGATGTTACACTGGTTTTAGACGTTAAAATAGCCTCTAACCCACTTTCAAGGGGTATCGGTTTATTGTTACATTCAACTTTACCAGAAGAAGAGGGGCTATTGATAGTTCCCTGCAAGAGTATACACTCATTTTTAATGCGGTTTGAGTTTGATGCCCTGTTTCTTGACAGAGATGGCAAAGTAGTTCATCTTGTTAAAAGAATGAAACCGTCTAAAATAACAAGACATATATGGGAAGCATATCAAGTACTTGAGATTTCAGCAGGTATTATAGAAAACACAAATACTGAAACAGGCGATATTATTGTTTTTGAATAATTTCTAAAATCTGAAAATCGAAAACAAAAAATTGATTGTTATAGTTATGTTTTAAAGTTTATCCTGAACAGATTTAAGCTTTTGTTCCATTGATGCTGGCTTATCTCTTCTGTCATCGATTTTAATGTGAGTTGATACTCTTTTGGCTCCCTGGTCAAATGGCACTTCGTGCATTTTTAGAATAACTTCAAGTATAGTATTTAAATCTCCTTCGATGGTGGTTGAGCCGGGGTTTAGTTTCCATTTCAGCCCAGGAAAGTCATTTAAAACTTTGTGACAATCTGCAACATACTTACTAATACTTGGTGTAGCTGTTCCCAGGGGTACAATAGTGACATCAACAATAGCCATTTGTAATTCTCCTTTGGTTTTTTCAATATTTACCGGTTATACTATAGCATTAAATAGAAAAGCTTTAAGCAAGAGGTGAGTTATGGCTGCATTTTTTGTTTTTCTCTAATAAAAGCAGCAATTTTACCCAGTGAGGTAGCAGCCGAGCTTCTGACTATCCAGTTAGAGTCTTTGAGTCTTTTAATGAGTGGTTGTATAGCATAGAGAACTTTTCTTCCTGAATGATTGACCATTTCTCCCAGTGCAATGGACGCAGAGTTTCTGGTTACCCAGTTATTATCATCTAAAGCTTCTATGATGCCTCTTACAGCCGGATCTCCTATTTTAGCAAGAGCTTCGACGGCATTTTTCCTTACAAGCTGGTCATCAACTCCCAGAACTCCTAATAGAGGTTTAATAGCTCTTTCAGTTTTGAGTTCTCCGAGGGCATAGGCTGCAGATGCAACAATAGAGCTGTTTGAATCTTTAAGCATTTCAAGAAGAGGATCAACAGCGCCTGTTAAATCAGTATTAAATGTCAGTGGCACATCAGAAGCCGGTACCTGTTTTTCATCATAAATATAGCCAAAACCAGCCCTATCAATGGCTTCTATAGCTTTTTCCAGCGATTTAAACACCAGACTATTTGGGCCCTGGGGATGAGGCACCTTTGCAGAAGTGCCATCTGATTTTCTCATTGAAATTGCCGGCACAATAAATGTTTCTTCTTCTTTGCCTGACTTATTAATAGTTGATTTTCTGACAGGTATTAAATCCATTTTTACCTCTTTATTAGTATTTCTTCAGGGCAGTTAATAAGGTATAGTACTATTTAATAATATAATGACAACTGTTTAAACATGCAAATAAAGCGGAAAATCTTTTGTTGAAAGTTGTTTTCCTGTTTTATAATAATTTGCATTGCAAGAATATTAGATTTTAAATAAATCAGAGTGTTTCATTTTTGATATGCTATATTGAATTATTTTAAGATTAGTATACACCTGACAGGGGTTTATATTAACAGTATTTTTGATTAAACTTGATAGAAATATAACGTCAACAAACAAAACTACAAGGATAATAATTTATGATTAATTTATTCTGGCAAATAGTGAAATTTATCACGTTTTTGATAACAGTTAAAAAAGCTGTTTTTAAATCCATAGAACAGAAACCAGAACATGAAGAAGTAATAATCACAGCTAAACCAGCAGAAGAAAAACCCAAACCTGAAGCAGCTGTCATAGAAGTACCTCAAAAACAAGAGATCATAGAAGATAGCGATGACGCCTTTTTCAAAGGTATTGGTTATGGCCTTGGCATAACAGCCGGTCTTTTTGCTGCTGTATATATTATTAACAGGTATATTGTGCCATCCTATTCAAAACCGCCAAAAGCACTTCCTGGTGATACCGGTAACTTTAAGGTAGATGAAGGTATTCTGTCATATTATCAGGATGGTGAAGGAGATCCTTTAATCTTACTTCACAGTATTAATGCAGGGGCTTCAAGCCATGAAATGGAAGAAGTGTTTAACTATTATCGCTATAAACGTGCTGTCTATTCCCTGGATTTACTGGGATACGGCCTTTCAGAAAGACCTGATATTAGATATTCTCCATCACTCTACATTAAGCACATTAAAGAATTTGCAGAACACGTCAAAACAAAGCACAATAAAAAACCTGATATTATGGCCCTGTCTTTAAGTACAGAATATGTGCTTAAACTTGCAGAACTTGACCCTGAACTCTTTAACAGGATTATATTAATCTCTCCGACAGGCCTTGAAAATAACGTCAGCAGGCTAAAATACAATATCAACAAACTGGCCATCTTTATGTTTAAATTTCCTGTACTAGGTCAGGGTTTGTTTAACTTACTTACAACCAGATCTGCAATGAAAAAATACCTGACCGATAACATATTTGTTGACCCCCGCCATTTGTCATTTTTAATGTTACAGCATTACTACTATACAACCCACGTAGAAGGTGCAAAGAACTCGCCTTCATATTTTGTAGCAGGTGAATTATTTGTAGACAACATATTCCAGAGCTATCTAAATCTTAATGTGCCTGCACTAATCATTAGAGGAACAGCAAAAGAAACTGTGACCAGATATGACGCAATAGATACAGTTACTCAGGAAAATAAAAAAATTAGAGATACTATTATAGAAAACGGAGGCCTGTTGCCTCATATTGAAAAGCCTAACGAGTTCTTTATAGTAACTGACAAATATCTGGGTTGATCTTTTAAACAAGAAAACATGACACCCTGACAGGCTAAAAGCCTCTTGTTGTCTTGATATGTTAGCAAGTTATTGTTAATGTTCTCTACATTTTTAATAATTTGTTTCAAATATTTAATTTTTTTTGATTTTATAAAGTATTTACTATACCCTGCATACAATATATAAATTACCGTCTTTTTTGACTATTTATTTGAAATGAACCCTTTAACTTCAAGAAACTTCTTGATATGGCAACTTTTTAAGCATCATTATCAAAATATTATTTCATTAATTTGTCTGTAAGACCTATTGTATTTTTGTTTTTGTTGGCCTATAAATATGCTTGACGTTAATCAGGAGTAAATAATTAATGATATTACAGGGATACGGGATAATAGCAGCTTTTGTAATATTTTCAATAGCATTTGTCGTTGCTCTGCTGGTTGCTTCTTATATTATACAGGCGAAAGCCCCAAATACGACCAAAGAATCAACATACGAATGCGGAATGAAGCCATTTGGAGATGCAAGAATACAGTTTGATGTCAAATATTACCTTTATGCACTGATGTTTGTCTTGTTTGATATCGAAGCTATCTTTCTATTTCCGTGGGCCATTGCTTATAACCGTATAAACTATACAATTCTAGCTATTGAAGCATTTGTATTTGTTATTATTCTCGTTGTAGGTCTAATATATGCGTGGAAAAAAGGTGTGCTGAAGTGGGAATAAATGGACTAAAAATAATAGTAACTACTGTAGACTTTTTCTATAACTGGGCAAGAGCAAACTCAATCTGGCCTTTAACTTTTGCAACATCCTGCTGTGCTATTGAAATGATGGCAACGGGTGCCTCTCACTTCGATATAGCCCGTTTTGGCGCTGAAGTATACAGAGCTACTCCCCGGCAATCTGACCTAATGATTACAGCAGGTACCATTACTCATAAAATGGCCCCGGCTGTTGTCAGACTATATGAACAAATTGCTGAACCTAAATACGTTATAGCAATGGGTGCCTGCACTATTACTGGCGGAATGTATGAAAATGACTCTTATTCAGTAGTAAGAGGTGTTGACAGGCTTATACCAGTTGATGTATACTTGCCTGGCTGCCCACCAAGACCTGAAGCCCTTCTGGATTCTATCATACAACTTCAAAAGAAAATTAAAAAAGAGACACTGCTTGAAAGAAAACAATATCTTGAAGCACATAAACCCAGAGTAAAGCTCCCTGCAGAAGATAGTGAAATAGTTTACCCTGTTTCAGGGCTAGAAATAATCCATTGGGGTGTGCAAAAAGACGGCTATGACCTGTCTAAAATACCATTGAAACGTGAAGCTTAACATCTTGAGGTATCAATTGTGTCAGATGAGCAAAACAAAAATCAGACTGAACCCTTAACACTAAAACGATTTGGTGTTTTTCTCAGGGAAAAAGGTATTCATGTTGAGCCTTTACCTGAAGCAACCAATACCGTTGAAACAGTATTGTTAAATAAAAAAGAGCTTTTACAGGCATCAAGGTTATTAAAAGATGATAAAAGTTGCCTTTTTGACCTGCTGGTATCTGTAAGTGCTGTAGATAAAATAAAAGATAACCTGTTTGAATCTATATATCACCTGTATTCAACCAGTTATCATCATATGCTTGTTCTTAAAGTTCAGGTGCCAAGAGAAAGGCCAGAACTGCCTTCAGTATCATCAATCTGGAAGACTGCTGATTGGCACGAAAGAGAAGCTTATGACCTTATGGGTATTACCTATACAGATCATCCTGATCTTCAACGAATTTTATTACCAGCAGACTGGAAGGGTTATCCCCTCAGAAAAGACTATGTACTTGATGATGAGCGATTAATATGGAACGAACGATAATGCAAGAAGACTTTAAAACAGATTATCTTAACCTGAATGTCGGCCCCCAGCACCCTGCTACACACGGTGTTTTAAGGCTCAAAATGACCTTAAATGGAGAGATAATAGTTAATGCAGAACCTGTCATAGGCTATCTTCACCGTGGATACGATAAACTTGCAGAAAGTCGTCCATACTTCAACTATCTGCCAATGGTTGACCGTATTGATTATGTTTCCAGTGCATTTTGTCTTATCGTTCTATGCTATGCGGTTGAAAGCATTGCGGGCATTAAAGTTCCGAAACGTGCTGAATATATTAGACTTATTGCCATGGAACTCAATAGAATCGCTTCTCACCTGATCTTTTTTAGTTCCTTACTTTTAGATATGGGCGCAACAAGCCCTCTATTTTATTGCTTTAGGGATCGGGAAAAAGTACTCAAACTTCTGGAAGAACTAACCGGTGCCCGAATGATGTATCATTCCTTCAGATTTGGCGGCATTAAAGATGATATACCACCCGGGTGGATTAATAGAGTCAGGGCTTTTTGTGATGAATTCCCGGAGTATATTGATGAATACGAAGCAATTATATCTAAAAACCCTATTGTTCTTGCCAGAACAGTCGACCAGGGTATTATAACTCCTGAAGAGGGTATAAGCTATGGTTTGACAGGGCCAAATATAAGAGCCAGCGGTGTTAAACTGGATCTAAGAAAAACTAATCCCTATTCAGTTTACAGAGAAATACCTTTCAATGTTGCTCTCGGCGTAAAAGGAGATACTTACGAGAGGTATAAAGTTAGAATAACTGAAATGCACGAATCTGTTCAGATGATTAAAACTGCATTAGACCAGTTACCAGGTGGGCCAACAGAAGAACTCATTGAAAATCGTAAAAAGTGTAATTGCAAGAAAGATGAATGCGAAGTTTGTGGCTTTGATACCAGAATACAGGGTAAAAAGATAAATTCGGTTGCCTTTAAACCTCCAGCGGGCGAAGTCATGGCAATGGTAGAAGCCCCAAGAGGTATTCTTTCCTGCTATGTTATTAGTGATGGAACCAGCAAACCTTACAGATGCAAATGGCGTACAGGTTCCTTTTCTTCTGTTCATATTCTCCCCGAGCTAATTAAAGATCATATGTATGCAGATTTAATGCCAATATTTGCCAGTCTGGACGTTGTATTACCCGAGGTAGACAGATAATGTATCAATCTTATGTCACTTTACTTGAAAATATAGGTATACCGCAGTGGTTCTCAACATTAATGTGGCCAGCATTCCTTTTTGCAGCTATCCTGTTTGTAGCAATGTTTTTTGGTGTTGTAGTACTGGTCCTCATGGAAAGAAGAGTTCTGGCACTCCTTACAGTTAGAAAAGGACCCAATCGTGTTGGTTATGATGGAGCCCTGCAAACAATCGCTGACGGTATTAAAATTATGTTTAAAGAAGATATAATGGCCAAAGGTAGCAATAAAGTGTTGTTTACGCTTGCCCCTGTTATTGTTATGGCTTCAACACTGACTGTTTTTGCTGTTATTCCATACACAAAAGCACTGGTACCTACGAACATTGCAGTTAGCCTTTTATTTGTCCTTGCTATATCTTCAATAAGCACAATAGGGCTTCTTCTAGCCGGATGGGCAAGCAATAATAAATATTCTCTGATAGGAGGCATAAGAAGTGCAGCACAGGCAATCAGTTATGAAATACCGCTCATTATAGCTGCTATAGGGGTTGTTGTTCTTGCAGGAACTATGAACCTCAGTGAGATTATCGCTACACAAAAAAGCAATCTTCACTCAGGAGAGTCAATATTTATTGTAATTAATGGTTTTTTCTCTAATATTGGTATAGGTGCTATTCTTGAACCTTTTAAGGTTATTCTGGTAACACTTTTGAACTGGAACCTCTGGTACTATAACTGTATCGCTGGTTTTATAGGTTTTATTGTCTTTTTTATATGCGCTATTGCTGAATCAAATCGTATTCCTTTTGACCTCCCTGAAGCAGAAAGTGAACTCGTAAGCGGTTATTCTACAGAATATTCCGGCATTAAGTTTGCTATGTTCTTTATGGCAGAATATGCTGCACTGTTTGTCATTGCTTCTCTTACTGTTATACTTTTTCTGGGTGGATATCTACCAATATTTAATGATTATATCGTTAACATCTTATTATCAATTATGCCATCTCTATCAGGTTTGCCTTTTATTAATGATCAGGTAATAAACACAATGCTTCACCTTGAACAAGCAGCATGGTTTACCCTGAAAGTATGGCTTTTCATCTTTATTGCAATGTGGATCAGAGCTACATTGCCCCGACTCAGAGCAGATCAGATGATGGCTTTCTGCTGGAAGTTTTTGCTTCCTCTGGCACTGATAAACCTGCTTGTAGTAACCATTATCAAAGAATTTATCTATAGAAGTATGACTTAAGGAAATAATCAATGCATCCAGTAATGAAAACAATAAATAAAGTATGCAACCTGGGGAATAATACATTAGTAGAACCAGTAACAGAAATAATTCGTGGCATGTCAACTGTTATGGTTCACGCTTTTAGACCATCAGTAACTATAGAATATCCTGAAGTAAGACCAGACCTGTCAGAAAGGTTTAAAGGACGTCTTGCTTTGCTTAGAAAACCGGATGGCAGTGAAATGTGTGTCGGCTGCAAAATGTGTACAAGGGTTTGCCCCTGCATGGATCTTATTGTAATGGAAACTCACAAAGAAGAAACACCTGATGGTAAGTCAAAAGTCGTTGTAGATAAACATACAATCGACATGGGACGCTGTATATTATGCGGCAATTGCGTTGAAGTATGCCCTGTTAATTGTCTGGTTTTTACACACGTTTTTGATTACGCTGATTATTCCCGTGAATCTCTTGTTTACACCAAAGAAATGTTCTTGCTATCTCCTGAAGAATCAGAAGAGTGGCGCAAATTACATAAAGAAGGGAACTCTTAATGGAAGATATACTTGTTACAATTGCATTTTATGTGCTTGCAATATTCTGTATTGCCGGAGCAATGGGTGTTGTTTTTAACAAAACAATCGTAAATAGCGCATTATTGCTGCTTTTAACTTTTTTAAGCATTGCAGGGCTTTTCTTATTGCTGAATTCTGACTTTGTTGCAATGGCACAAATACTTGTATATTCTGTTGGAATAGCCATTATAATTATATTTGCCATAATGCTTACTAACCCTGCTTCAAAGCAAGAGACTCTTTTCAAACGTCCACGTGCTATAATATCTCTGATTACGTGCTTTTTCCTTGCTTTTAGCTTTTTTATGGTAATATTTACCGAACCTTTTTTAAGACAAACCCCCAGCAACCTTACAGTTGAAAGAATAGCCCATGAAGGTACATCAGGTATCATTGGAAAGACTTTGTTTACCCATTATGTCTTACCTTTTGAAATAGTATCTATACTGCTTCTTGTGGCAATAGTTGGTGCTGTATTACTGGCCAGAAGAAAAAGAGAAGAACTCGAAGAGGAATAACTATGGAATACTTATATCCTGGTTTAACACATTATCTTATACTTGCTGCAATACTATTTGTAATAGGCCTTTATGGCATTTTCACCTGCCGAAATGCAATCAGGTTGCTTATGTGTGTTGAACTTATTCTAAATGCTGTCAATATTAACATGGTAGCATTTGCCAATTTCTCTGATCCAGATTTTATCAGAGGTGCGGTTTTTGCAATATTCATCATGGCTGTAGCTGCTGCTGAAGCCGCTGTTGCTTTTGCAATCGTTCTTTCTATCTATCGCAATAGAAAAACCGTTGATATGGAGAAATTTGATATACTTAAATGGTAAAGGGTGACCTATGGACTGGACTGAAATACTTAAGTTTTCTTATGAAAATGCCTGGCTAATTGCTCTTTTGCCTTTATTGGCATTTATCTTGATTATACTTGATCGTGTTTGTGAACGTCTGGAGTATACATGTATATTCCCTAAAAAAGAATTAACAGCCTATCTAGTTATTGGAGCAACCTCACTGGGATTAATTCAAGCATTTATCTTGTTTTTAGGTACATTGGGTATAAATAACCCTCTCTATGAATACAACTTCAACTGGTTGACAGCTGGTACTTTTAAATTGTCATTTGGATGGCTGGTTGATAACCTTAGTGTTACGCTATTACTGGTAGTAACCTCAGTTAGTCTGCTCATTCAGGTTTATACAATGGGATACATGGAGCATGATCCCGGTTATAGGAAGTTTTTCGCTTATCTTGCCCTGTTCAACTTCTCAATGATTGGGCTGGTATTAAGTACAAACCTGTTTCAAATTTACATCTTCTGGGAACTCGTAGGATTGTGCAGCTATCTTTTGATTGGTTTCTGGCTGGATCGTCCTTCTGCCGCCAAAGCCGCTAAAAAGGCTTTTGTGATGAATCGTATTGGAGATAGCCTGCTTCTTATTGGTATTGTTGGGTTCCTGTATTTCAGTTATCAATACTGGGTAAGTGCAAATATTACCTTTTTATCTTTTACTCATCTGGGAAGTGCTGTGGGTGAAGTGCTTATAGCAGCAGGCCCAGTAGTTTTTGCTATCATTGCAATTTGTATATTCTTTGGTGCTATAGCTAAAAGTGCCCAGTTTCCGTTGCATACCTGGCTGCCTGATGCCATGGAAGGCCCTACGCCTATCAGTGCTTTAATACACGCTGCAACAATGGTAGCTGCTGGTGTTTATCTTGTTGCCCGTGTATACCCTATTTTTGAAGCTTCTCCAGCAGCTTTAAACTTTATTGCCTGGATTGGGGCAATTACCGTATTCATAACAGCAACTATAGCTGTCACACAGGTTGATATTAAACGTGTTCTGGCTTATTCTACTTGCAGCCAGCTTGGATATATGATTATGGCAATGGGGCTGGGAGCTTATTCTGCTGGTTTATTCCACCTTACGACCCATGCCTACTTTAAAGCTATGCTTTTCCTGTGCTCAGGTGCAATTATTCACGGCCTCAGCGGAGAACAGGATATGAGATTTATGGGTGGACTGAGAAAACATATGCCCATAACTGCCTGGACTTTCCTGATAGGTGCTGTTTCTATTAGTGGAATACTCTTGAGCGGATTCTGGTCAAAAGATATGATTATTGGTGCTGCTTTTGAAAAAATATTAAGCGGTGAAGGTGAATTCAGCCTGAATGCTTTCTGTCTATTTTTAATAGCATTTATAAGTGCCGGTATTACTGCTTTTTATATGTTTAGATCATACTTTATGACCTTTGAAGGCGACTATAAGGGTCATGCTAAACCCCATGAAGCTCCGAGGGTTATGACATATCCTCTAATAATTCTGGCAATACCAGCAGCTATTCTGGGATTTGCATTCAGTGGATTAAACTTGGGCATTGCAAAACTTCCTGATTTTTCAGAATATGTCTATTATATCAATCATATACCCCATCATCTGGATATTATCACTATCTTATTATCATTATTAATAGCTTTTGCCGGACTTGCCGGTGCTGTTGCCCTTTACTGGGCAAGGTTTAAAACCGGTGAACCTTCTGCTATTAAAGAACGTTATCAGCTATACTACAAGTTATCCTTTAATAAATGGTACTTTGATGATGTCTATGGCTGGTTTACAAACAGAGTGTTTATACTAACATCCGGTGTTTGTGCACTGTTTGATAGGTATATAATCGATGAACTTGTTAATATGATTGCCCAGATAACAAAAGAACTCGGGGCAACCTTTAAATACATTCAAAATGGTAAGGTACAATTTTCTGCATTAGTTATGTACACTGGTTTGGTAATTATTGCGATATTGTTAGTTATCTATTCATTTATTTAAGAGGATAAAACATTGAACATAATTGAGCAATCACATATTTTATCAGTATCAGCTTTAATATTTTTACCAACTATACTGGCTCTTATTATAGGGTCACCCTGGTTTCCTAACGATAGCAAAATTATAAGGAGAACAGCTCAATGGTTTGGCTGGCTGTTTCTTATTTATACATTATTATTTCTTGTAGCATTCGACCCTAATTCAGGGTTACAGTTTGTTGATGAGTGGAGATGGCCTGTTTCTAATCTGGAATGGATTAGCCCGCTTGGTATTAACTACATAGTTGGCCTAGACGGACTTTCCCTCCCACTGGTTATTCTGACAGCTTTTATAAATCTGATGGCCCTTCATGCCAGCAAAGATCATATTATTAAAAGACATAAATTATACTATTCAATGGTATTGATACTAACAACAGCAATAATAGGTGTTTTTTGCGCCCAAGACCTGTTCTTATTCTTCTTATTCTGGGAACTTGAACTAATACCTATGTATTTTTTGATTGCAATCTGGGGCACAGGCAGGGCTCAATATTCTGCTATTAAGTTTGTCCTGTATACTCTTACTGGAAGCGTATTTATGCTGGCTGCAATCTTGCTTATTTATGTTGTTCACTTCAATCACACAGGAAATCTCACATTCGATATGCAGGTCCTGGGACAATATGCTGCTTATCCATTAATGATTCAGGTGTTAGCGTTTACCGGTTTTCTTATTGGCTTCTCAGTCAAGTTGCCAGTTGTACCGCTTCATACCTGGTTACCTGATGCTCACGTGGACGCCCCAACACCTATCAGTATGATTCTTGCTGGTGTGCTCTTAAAGATGGGTGCATACGGTCTTATAAGGTTTAATGTAGGGTTTTTGCCGGAAGCATTAAAAATATTTGCGCCAATTCTGGCACTTCTCGCTGTAATAAATATTCTTTATGCAGGTATGGTTGCTTTAAGCCAGACAGATATGAAGAAACTGGTTGCTTATAGCTCTGTTTCTCACATGGGTATTGTTCTACTTGGAATAGCCGCTTTGAACAGCCCGGGGTTGAATGGAGCTATGTTCCAGATGTTGGCCCACGGGTTTATTTCAGCCGGTCTCTTCATGCTTGTAGGAACCATTTATATAAGAACACATACTAGAAATATGGAAAAACTGGGTGGACTAGCTCACCAGCTGCCTGTATTATCTGGCTATTTTATCCTGATTGCCCTTGCAGGTTTGGGGTTACCTTTACTGGTTGCTTTTGCAGCTGAAACGCTAGTTTTTTACGGTGCTTTCATATCTACATCGTTTAATACCTTCCCTCTGTTTGGATTGCAATTGCCATTATCGATTCAATTCTTTGCAATACTGGGCATTCTCGGTATCATTATTACGGCTATCTATATGTTAGTCCTTATTGAGAAAGTTTTATTTGGCCCGATGTTTGAAAAATGGAAAGAACTATCTGATACATCTATGTCATATGCTAAATATCAGGAAATTGTCGTTTTAAGTCTTCTCTCTTTAGCTATTATAGCATTTGGGATCTATCCCAGACTTATAACATATACTTTTGAACCTACTTTAACTGATATGATTCAAGCTAAAACAAAGATGGTAACTGCAATACCTAATAATCTTGTCACAGGAGTAAATCAATGGTAATAAGTGAATATATTTTTAATCAGGCAAATCTTTTACCGGCAACACTTTTAAGTAATACTGAAATGTATTTAAGTATAGACACAATAAAAAATGACATCATAAATTCTTTTTTGCCTGAGACTGTGATAATCTTAACGATTCTGACACTTTGTTTTGTAAGTTTTATATTGAAACCCAAACATAGAAAACCAGCAGTTCTTTGTGTATCATCAACAGGTATTATTCTGGCACTCTTTTTGCTTCTGTTTACAGCAAAAAATGCCTCTAATGCTCCTGTGATTTTTGCAGGGATGTTTTCATCAGATATTTTAAGTATTGTTTTCAGGTTTATTATGCTAACCTGCACCTTACTTGTAGTTGGTTTTTCAGCTACCTACCTGGAAAAGGCTTATCGTTTTGAAACAGAATTTTATATTCTTCTTATGACAGCCCTTTTAGGAACAATGTTAATGTCAGGTGCTAATGACTTAATTATGACCTTTATAGCCCTGGAAACACTTGGTATATCCAGTTATCTATTGACAGGATATATGAGAAATAATGTATCAAACAATGAAGCTGCTTTAAAATACCTTATTATTGGAGCATCATCAACAGGTATTTTGCTTTTTGGAATGTCATATCTTTATGGTTACACTGGAGCAACTGTTTTCAGTGATATTGCATACAGAATGTCAGCCTCATCAATGAGCTTAACATTTTTGATGATTTCTATTATGATTATAGCAGGCATAGGCTATAAAATGGCAGTAGCACCTTTTCATGTATGGGCTCCTGACGTTTATCAGGGAGCTCCAACTCCTTATACAGCATTTCTTTCTGTGGCATCAAAGGCAGCAGGATTTGTACTTATAACAAGAATTATGGTTGTAATCTTTGCAACTCTTCCTGTGTGGCAGGTAATATTGATAATTCTGTCAATTTTATCTATGTTTATAGGTAACCTGACAGCTATTGTACAGAAAGATATTAAGCGACTGATGGCTTATAGCTCTATTGCTCATGCCGGATATATCACTATAGGTCTTATTGTAGCCTCTGAATACAGTTTATCAAGTATGATATATTACCTTATGATTTATCTATTTATGCAACTTGGTGCGTGGTGTTCTATTTTACTATTCTATAACTATACAGGCTCTGACAAAATTGAAGATTATTCTGGTCTGGTATACAAAAAACCACTACTGGCAGGAAGCTTTATTTTATGCCTGCTTTCTCTTGCAGGTATACCAATTACGGCGGGCTTTTTTGCCAAGTTTTACGTCTTCCAGGCTGCTATATTAGAAAGCAATCAGTTTTTATGGCTTGTTATTATTGCGTTAATTAACTCTGCAATCTCTCTTTATTATTATATGAATATTATTCGGGTAATGATGTTAAAAGAAGAATCTGAACTTGTTCAAAAAATTGATATAGAAAACATTGAAGCAGCTGAAAAATCAAAAACCCTCAGTTTTGTTCTGGGGTTTACGGTTTCAGGAGTATTATTGCTCGGTATATTTGCATCACCACTTATAGATTTATCAAAATACTCTATTGAGCAGTTGATAAATCATAAAACGAATATTGCAAATACAAATATATTGTAGGTTTTAGAAAATATATTTAGTCAAAAGTTTTGTTTTTAATTTCATACCAGCCAAAATCTTGAGCAGGTATAACAATATCGTTATCAAGAAGATTTTTCATGAGTGTTTCACCCCGTGAAGGGGGGGAATATTTAAAATTATGTTCGTGTCTGCTTTGTTGAAGATCTACAAGTTCAACCATATACTGTGAAAACCCTCTGTAGACCAGTTCTTCTTCTTCAGCATTCAGAATAGCCTTTGCTGGCAGAGCAAAATTCAGATAAAACATACTTAAAACTAACAAGAATAATATTTTTCTCATTATATTCCTCTTTCTTGAGTATGGAAGAATAATTGACCTGTTAATATTTTATAACTTGCTGACCAAATTCGTAAGTGGGTTCAAGAATATCATTGTGATATACATTCCACCAGAATTGTTGCCAGCGGGTTCTTTCCTGTTGAATGGGTTCCATATCTTCCATTCGAGATTTTTGCAAATTAACAAGACGAATTGTTTCAGGAGAAAAACCTGTGTTGTGAAGATCAATTTCATTTGCACTCCAGGCTAACACTGGTCCACCAGAAGATATTACACCAATTAACATAGCCAATAATGCTAGTTTCTTCATTTTAACCTCCTTCATAAGATCATTCAGTTGTGGTGATAAGTTTTGTTTCGACAAATAATCTTAAAAGCTTTAATGATTATTAAAGATAGTTATTCTGTATTATAAGAAATAATTTCAGTAAATTATATCCTCTATTTGGTTTAGGTAATGATAAAATCTACACCCCGGAAAGAGAAACAATTTTCAAGACAATATCATTTCTTTGTCCATTAATTTAAAGTATTTGCAGATTTATTAAAACAAAAAAAGTTTTTTCAAAAGACTTTTCAAATAATATTTCAGATTTTAAAAGGGTTTTAAATCTTTTCAATATATTAGCAAAATAAATTTCAACAAAAGAGTTAGTATTAATAAAATATATTTTCTGGTAAACTTTGTAATACAAAACTTTGATCTAGGTTTGACCAATTATTATTTTGAAGTATTTGTTTGTAGACATTTTCTAGAGGTAGGATAATGAATAAACTCTCTAAGAAGAATCTTCTGGTATTATTAATTGCAGGTATATTGTTAGCAGGTTGTTTTAACCCAGTCAAAGCTGAAGATAAGACACGTGATATATTTACAATACACAATAAAGACTATAAATATCGCTATTATTCTTCTCCACCTGATAGTGCTTATGTATATCAGCTGCCAGAAGGTTTTTATAACATTAAAACAGTAATAACTGATACAGTTAACCCTGTGGAATCAAAAGAAGGTGATAAGGTTAATTTCAGGGTTATTGAACCTTTAAAGCTTGCAGATTTCTTTACTATACCGGCAGGTAGCACTATAAATGGTGAAATATTAAAAATAACATACCCTAAAAAGTTTATAAAAAGCTCAAAGGTTGTTATATCATTTGATAAATTGACTGCTCCGGGTGGTTTTGTAGTACCACTTAAAAAACACACTATTCAAGTTTGTAAATTTGTTGCCAAGACAGGGACAAGATACGAGTTAGGCAATGAGATATGGTATGGTATGGTTTTTGGCGGTGGTAAATATCCGGTTAGTCGCTTTTTAAATACACCTATCTCCTATGCCATTGGCGGTGGTGCGGGTCTTGTTGGTGGTCTTGTCTACGGAACACTTGCTGGTGATATACCAAAACATACAGGACTTGGTGTAATGAGAGGTCTTGGCGGAAAATCTATCTATAATATCGGTTTTTTAAATGGTAGAAATTTTGTCATTGAACAGAATACCCCTATATTATTAACTATTGATGCAAGAAAAGTTGAAGATATGAGATATAAGCCTCAATATCTGAATCTTGAACAGTTAATGATGGCTTCAGCGTTCAATAATGATAGGTATATAACTGAAGAGCTTATCAGTAAGGCCAGCATCAATAGTAATGTTAGTGACGTAATAAGATATTATGAAGAAAGTGTATCTAATAATCCGGATAATCTTGAAAATCAAATTAACCTGGGCAAAACATATATTGAATCAGCCCGTTATCAAAAAGCTATAACTCATTTCAACTTACTTCTTGAGACAGGAAACACTGATTCAGAAGTATATTACAACCTGGCAATAAGCTATGAAAAAGCTGGAAACCTGGATAAAGCAAAATTAAATTATGAAAAAGCTATTGAAACAAATTATCCTGAAAACGAAGTTTATCTAAAACTTGCTAATCTGCTTAAAAAAATGGGCTTTTTTGAAGAATCAATTAAGTATATTGATAAATATAATAGTCTGATGCTTGCTAAAAGCTAGCTATTAAAGTTTAATACCATTTAGTAAGTGGATTTGTTACAACAGGTCCACTTTTTAAATGCTTTGCCATATAATTTCAAACACCTACTGAAAAATTATCTCATAGAACGTATAATCTAAATATCAAAAAGGAAAGCTATCTGATGTAATAAAATATTTTAAACAGCTAATTATGAATCAAAAGGGGTTTGATGCAAAATAGAGAATTCAGACTGTCAAGCACTTTTAAGCCTTCAGGAGACCAGCCTGAAGCTATAGAGCTTCTTACAAACGGATTGCTTGCAGGTTATGAAAACCAGACCCTGCTTGGCGTCACCGGATCAGGTAAAACCTTTACCATTGCCAATGTTGTTTGTAATGTGCAAAAACCAGCCCTTTTAATTGCACCGAATAAGACCCTTGCAGCCCAATTATACAATGAACTAAAGGCGTTTTTACCCGGTAATGCGGTTGAATATTTTATTAGTTATTATGATTATTATCAGCCTGAAGCCTATATTCCCCGGTCTGACGTATATATTGAAAAGTCTGCATCTATAAATGAAGAAATAGACAGGCTCAGACACAGTGCCACAAGAAGTCTGTTTGAGCGAAATGATGTGCTGGTAGTTGCATCTGTTAGTTGTATTTATGGTCTGGGAGAACCTGAGAACTATTTCAGAGCTGCAATCAAGCTCGATAAGCATAAAACAATAGACAGGGATGTCTTACTCAGGTCTCTTGTCGATATTCATTACACTAGAAATGACCTTGAACTTCAAAGAGGCACATTCAGAGTTAAAGGAGATACTGTAGAAATTCGTTCACCTTATGATAACTACAGTATGCGAGTTGAATTTTTTGGAGATGACATAGAGAAGATACAACTGGTAGAACAGGTCAATAAAAACATTATACAGGAAGTAAATGAGATTAATATTTATCCTGCTGTGCACTATATAACAAGCGAAGATATTGTAGAACAGGCCTGCATTGAGATAGAAAAGGAACTAGCTTTAAGACTGGGAGAGCTTAACACTGAAGGTAAAATGCTTGAGGCTAACAGACTTTTGCAAAGAACTAACTATGACCTTGAAATGATAAGAGAAGTTGGCTATTGTAACGGCATAGAAAATTATTCACGTATTTTTGACCAAAGACCACCTGGTTCACCACCTGCAACCCTTCTTGACTATTTCCCTGATGACTTTTTATTGCTTATTGACGAATCTCATATTACCATACCTCAGATAAGAGGTATGTATAACGGAGATAGATCTCGCAAACAAACTCTTGTAGACTATGGTTTTAGATTACCTTCAGCCCTTGACAACCGTCCTCTGAAGTTCGATGAATTCTGGCAAAGAACTAACCAGCGTATATTTATTTCTGCAACTCCATCAGATTTTGAAAGAAGCAATTCTGATCAGATTGTAGAACAGATCATAAGGCCAACCGGTCTTGTTGATCCTGAAGTTATCATTCATAAAACTGAAAATCAGGTTGATGACCTGCTAAAAGAGATTCGAAAAGTAATTAAAAAGGGTGAAAGAGTTCTTATAACAACACTTACAAAACGTATGTCTGAAGACCTGACAGATTATCTAAAAGAATTCAATGTCAGGGTCAAGTATTTACATAGTGAAATTAAGCCTATTGACAGAGTAGAAATATTAAGGGATTTAAGGCTTGGTAATTTTGACGTTCTTGTTGGTGTAAATCTACTTAGAGAAGGGCTTGACCTCCCGGAGGTGTCGCTGGTTGCCATCCTTGATGCCGATAAAGAAGGATTTTTGAGATCTACAACAAGTTTGATTCAGATAATTGGCCGGGCTGCAAGAAATGCCTGTGGCAGAGTTATTCTTTATGCAGATCATATAACAGATTCAATCAAAAATGCACTGGATGAAACTAATAGAAGAAGAACAATACAGATTCAATACAATGAAGATCACAATATAACACCGCAAACAATTAAGAAAGATGTTGCTAACAACCTCCTTACTCTTATTAACAGCTTTAGAGAGCCTGAGGATATACTTGCAACTCAGATGGCACTGACTAATACTGAAATAAAAGATATCAACAGGATTATTGAAGAAATGGAACTGCAAATGTATGAAGCAGCTGATGTTCTCGATTTTGAAAGAGCTGCTGAGCTTAGAGACAAGCTAAAACAACTTCAACAATCACTAGAAAACAGAAAAAGCGGGCACTATGCCCGCCATAAAGACTAAATGAGATTAATAACTAAACTTCTACCAGTTCATTAATTCTCTGGTTAAATTCTTCAATGAGTTTATCCCATTCATCTGCTTTTGCAAATTCTTCTTCCCAGAATTCTCTTGACCAGAGAGCATTCAGGTCTTCAATTTCTTTGCCCTGCTGCTCAACCCAGGTGAAATACTTGAGGTTGTGAATTGCTTTTCGGTCATAGTAGTTTAATTCTTTGAGATAATCTATTGATATTCCATTAATATATCTTTCATGAAGCATTCCTGCTTTTTCATAAGTCAGTTTTCCTTGCTGTTCTTCCATTTCACACAACCTAGACTGGTAAAGCTCTACAGAATCGGTTAAAGGTGTAAAAATAACATCGTTTTCATCTAATTCCCAGTATTTTGCAGCTTTGACGGCTGCAAGCACATTACATATACCAGAGATGCCTAACAATTGCAGGTTGTTGATTTCATTTCGTGTCATACCAGCTGTTTCAAGGAATTTTTGCCCTTCTGGATCATTGAAAAGCCTTAACAGCTGCATGGTTTGCTCATCATCAATAGCTGCAATCATATCAGTATTGCGTGCATTATGAATCCATGGCACGTGCTTATCACCTATACCTTCAATTCTATGGCCACCAAACCCATTCATTAGCAGAGTAGGGCACTGTAAAGCTTCTGTAGCAACAATTTTCATCTCAGGGAAAACTTTTTTAAGGTATTCACCAGCCCCCAATGTTCCTGCTGAACCTGTAGCAGAAACATAAACTGCCATACGATTTTTATCTGTCTTAATTTCATTATAAACTTCTTCAATAGCACTTCCAGTAACTTCATAATGCCACATAGCATTTCCAAATTCGTCAAACTGGTTGAATATAACACAATCTGGCCGGTTCTTTCTTATATTCCAGCATTCATCATAGATTTCTTTAACATTGGATTCACAACCAGGGGTAGCAATTACCTCTGCACCAATCTCTTTTAACCACTCAAAACGTTCTCTACTCATCTCTTCAGGTAATATTGCAACGGCTGTACAGGCAAGAAGAGCACAATCAAATGCTCCTCCACGGCAATAATTACCGGTTGAAGGCCATACAGCTTTTTGTGTTGTCGGGTCAAACTGACCTGTTACAAGTCTTGGTACCAAGCATCCAAAAGCTGCACCTACCTTGTGAGCACCTGTAGGAAAATATTTGCCCACCAGGCCTACAATCTTTGCCCTGACGCCTGTAATAGCCTCAGGTATTTCAATATAATTGACCCCTTTAAAAAGGCCAGTATTTATATCATTTTTCCAGGTAATTCTAAAAAGGTTTATCGGGTCAACATCCCATAGCCCAACATTTTTAAGCTTTTGTTTTATATTATCGGGTATGAGCTCAGGGTTTTTCTGCTGGGCAATCGTCGGAATAATTATATTACGCTCTTTACATCTTTTTGCTGTCTTTTTCAACACATCTTCATTAAAACTAAATACTTTTGAGTTCATCATATGCCTCCATAAAATTTTCTCTCATAGTAATTTTTAGAATATTAAAGAAAAAAATTTCTCATAAAGAAATATTCAAAAATTAGCTATTCTACCAAATTAATAAATTACCGGTCAGCATGCAACAAATAACAAGATTATTTAAACTGTTGACTACTTCCTGTAATTTATTTACTCAATTAGATTTATTATGACTCTAAAAAGATCAAATGCAAGCATTTTATTAGCTTTCTGGTTTAAATTTTTGATTTTTTAAGCATGTAAAAACAATTTAACTTTTAAATATAAGCAATAAATGCCTTTTATTTTTTATTTTTACTATTGTTGTTATCTCACAAAAATTAATAAATTTAACACTATTTCGGTAAAAAAAATAATAAAGAGAAAGAAGGATGCTTTTATTTAAAGGAAATTTGAGCAAAAAAAAGAATAAAATTACTATAATAGAATAGACAAAATACGCAAAAAAAACCCAAACAAGTCTTTGCTGCTTTAAATCAGGATTTTCAATATTGTTTCCTATTGTCAGAGGTAGCTTTTACTTGTTATAATTCATTCCTTAGAAAAAAATCTACAAAAAACTGCTTGACATGTAATTTTTAGGGATGTAGCCTTAGTATAATGCTATTCATTATAATGTGTTTATAGGCATTCAAAGATTTGTTTAGCAGATTAATTGTTTTTTAGACAATTCCAGAAAAAGTAATGTATATTAGTCGAAGGAGTTAGGAAGAATGAACGTCAAGAGTTTATTAGGCAAAGATTTCATCAGTATTTTAGACTATAACAAAGACGAACTGGAGCTTATACTTGATATAGCTGCAGATCTTAAGAAAAAACAACAAGTAGGTATACCACATAACATTCTTCCCGGAAAAACCCTGGGAATGTTATTTGCCCACCCATCTACAAGAACAAGAATTTCTTTTGAAACAGCAATGACACAACTTGGTGGACATGCTCAGTTTTATGACCCTTCTTCATTGCAGCTTGCCAACAAAGAAACATACCTCGATACAGCTGAAATGATGGGCAGATTTATAGATGCTATAATGATTCGTCTCTACAACCAAGAATATTACGGTAAAGCAAGAGAAATTTTAAGACAAATGGCAGAAGTTGCACCTATACCTGTTATTAATGCTCTTGACGACAAAGAACATCCATGCCAGATTATGGCCGATATTCTTACTATGAGAGAAAAATTTGGAGCAGACTACAAAAAGAAAAAGATCGTAATTGGCTGGGCATTTGATGAAAGGCTCAAATCACAAGGAGTTGCCCAAACAATGGCTGCTGCTGGTGGCATTCTAGGTATGGACCTTGTTTTAGCTTATCCAGAAGGGTATGACCTTGACCCAGAATATATAAATTATGCAGAAGAAAAAGCTAAAGAAACAGGTGCTAAGATCACTGTAGAACATGACATCTGGAAAGCCTGTGAAGGAGCAGATATAATTTATTGTAAATCCTGGAAGTCAATGAAAATGACAAAAGAAGAAGATCAGGATTTTAGAAAAGATCCAAAAGTTAAAGAAGACTGGTGTATTAGCAAAAAACACTTTGAAGTTGCCCATCAAGGCGCAACTTATATGCACTGCCTGCCTGCTGCCAGAGGAAACGAGGTAACAGATGAAGTTATCGATGGCCCAATGTCAATTGTTAACGATCAGGCAGAAAACAGACTTCACGTACAAAAAGCAATTCTTGCTTTAACCGTTGCACATTAAGACAACAAATCTTATATCCCTGGGGTATTGCAGTGTTTTAAATCCTGAAAATACTCCGGGGTAATGCTATTGAAAAATTTGTATTTCAAAGAAAAATTGAAGGAGGATATTTAATGAACTTAAAAGGCAAACACCTGTTATGCACACAGGATTGGACCGTTGAAGAGTTAAACCTTCTCTTACAACTGGCAGATGATATGAGATTAAACAGGTTTGATCCAAGATTTACCTCTCTTCTGGATAAAAGATCATTCTTTATGTTCTTCTATAACCCATCAGTAAGAACAAGACAGTCATTTGAATGCGCAGCCATTGAACTTGGTGGAGCAGCACAGTTTTTAGAGCCAAAATCAATGAGACTTAAAACAAAAACTTCAGCGGGAGAAACAGTCGAAGACGCCGCTCAGGTTATGTCAAGATATGCTGCTGGCCTTGGTATAAGGATTTTAGAAGATAAATTAGAACAATATGGTGATGGTCAAAAACTTCTTGAAGAGTATTGCGAATGGTCTAAAATACCAGTTGTCAGCATGGCACACGACAAATATCACCCCTGTCAGGGGCTTGCAGATATGTTAGGTTATAGAACACACCTTGGTAACAATCTAAAAGGCAAAAAATTACTTCAAGTTTGGGGTCACGGTGCACTTGCAAGATCTTGGTGTTCTGTTCAGGAAAGTTTACTAATCTGTTCACGCTTTGGAATGGATGTAACGCTTGCATATCCAGAAGGGTATGATCTTGACCCTGAAGTTATTGCTGCTACAAAAGCTAACTGCGAAGCTAACGGTCAAAAATTTGAAATTACAAACGAACCAGTAGATTGTTATGATGGTGCTGATGTAGTCTACTCCAGAAATTGGATGAGCCCGCAGGCTTATGGCCCGGATGGTTTTGATAAACAGAAAGAGGTAGAAAAATCTCTCAAATATCCTCAGTGGATCACCGATGGAGAGAAGATGAAACGTACTAATAATGCTGTTTATTCTCACCCGATGCCTATTGACCGTGGGCATGAAGTTGCAGATGAAGTAGCAAGCAGCGATCGTTCTATCATTTACGATATTGCTGAAAACAGATTACACGTTCAGAAAGCCTATATGGCTCTTACTATGTCAGATTTCAACTATGAATTAAAGGAGATAGACTATGGACAAAAAGATAGCTGTTGTTGCAATAGGGGGTAATTCCCTTATAACTGACAAAAAGCACGTATCGGTTGACAGCCAGTATAAAGCTGCTGCTCAAACCTGTAAACATATAGTAGAATTAATGGACGAAGGTTATCAAGTTGTAGTTACACATGGTAACGGGCCACAGGTAGGTTTTATACTCCGTCGTGCAGAGCTAGCAAAGCATGAACTTCATATGGTACCGTTGGATTCTTGCGGAGCAGATACACAGGGCGCTATCGGCTATCAAATCCAAAAGGCTATTTACAATCAGTTTTTACTTTCAAACAGAGAGCCCAAACCTGTTGCAACAGTAGTTACACAGGCAGTTGTAGACAAAGCTGATCCATCCTTTCAGAACCCTACAAAACCTATAGGTTCTTTTATGGATGAAGAAACTGCTCTTGCCCACCAGGCAAAAGATGGCTGGACTGTTGTTGAAGACTCTGGTCGTGGCTGGAGACGTGTAGTAGCTTCTCCCTTACCTGTAAAAATTGTTGAGCTCGAATCGATAAAAATTCTTATTGAAAACAATATCACAGTTGTAGCTGTTGGCGGTGGCGGTATTCCAGTTGTAGAAAGAGATGGCGAACTCTGGGGTGCTGACGCTGTTATAGATAAAGATTTTGCCAGCTGCCTGCTTGCTAAAGAGATTAATTCTGATCTGTTTATTATTTCAACAGCTGTAGACAAGGTCTTCATAAACTTTGGGAAAGAAAACGAGCAGGCTATAGATAAAATGACCATCGAAGAAGCTGAAAAATACATAGAAGAAGGTCATTTTGGTGCCGGGAGCATGTTACCAAAAGTAAAAGCCTGTATTGACTTTGTAAAAACAACCGGCAATCCTGCTCTGATTACTTCTCCAGAAAAGTTAGCTGAGGCTGTAAAAGGTGAAGCAGGTACTTTTCTAGTTCCTTAAACCTTAATACCATAGCTTTCAACTATATAAAGGCAACCACATTGCAGGTTGCCTTCTTATTCAATAGGTGATAGAAAACCTGCATAAATTCTTTTTAAAAACCTCAACAAATATTAATTTATGTTGAATTATTAACCATTATTGCTATATCATCAGGATGTATAAAGAATTTATTCAGTAATTTAATTGAAATAAAAAGGTTATTCAGATTTTAAAGTGGAGATAAAACTATGAATTATGCAATTGGCTTTATCTGTGTCGAATGCCACAAAGAACTGGATCTTAAAGACGCACAATATCAATGTCCTTTCTGCGGGGGTAATCTTCAAATAACCTATGATTACAATAAAATTAAACAAAAATGGTCTAAAAAAGATCTTGAAAACTCTAAAACAACATCTATCTGGCGATATAACCATCTATATCCAGTGGAAAGCAATCTATGTATCCCTCAAATAGGCTGGACACCTTTATATAAAGTTGATAAACTTGGAAAAAAATTGGGCTTAAAGAATCTTTACCTCAAAGATGATGGAAAAAACCCCAGCGCATCATTTAAAGATCGTGCCAGCGCAATGGTTATAGCGAAAGCTAAGGATTCAAAAATTGATCTCGTAACTGGAGCCTCTACAGGTAATGCTGCTTCATCAATGGCATGCCTTTCTGCAAGCGCAGGCATTAAAAACATTATATTTGTACCAAAATCAGCACCTGTAGCAAAAATAACTCAGCTCTTAATCTTTGGAGCTCATGTTATAACTGTAAATGGAACCTATGACCAGGCATTTGACCTCTGCCTGAAAGCTACAGAAAAATTTGGGTGGTATAACCGCAATACAGGGTATAACCCCTATACACGGGAAGGTAAAAAGAGTGCAGCCTTTGAAATTGCAGAACAGCTCAACTGGGAAGTTCCTGATTATGTCTTTGTTTCAGCAGGTGATGGGAACATTATCAGCGGCATCTGGAAAGGCTTTTCAGATCTCTATAAAATCGGATTCATTGATAGACTACCTAAAATGGTTGCCTGCCAGGCCGAACATTCCAATGCTATTAAAAAAGCTTTTGATACTGATGGTGTTATACGTGAAGTGTCAGGCTGTACAATTGCTGATAGCATCTCAGTATCTCTACCAAGAGATGGCAAAGCAGCTGTCATTGCCCTTCAGGAATCACAAGGTCTCGCTATAGAGGTCTCAGATGATGAAATATTGCAAAGCATTAAAGAAGTTGCCATGGCAACAGGCGTTTTTGGTGAACCAGCCGGTGTAACATCATATGCTTGCCTTAAAAAAGCTGTAAGCCAGGGTATTATTGATTCTAACAGCAAAACTTTGCTTATGATTACCGGAAACGGACTTAAAGATATCAATAATGCAATGAAAATTGCTGGGCAAGCCATGGAAGTAGAACCCGATGAAAAAGAACTTGATAAAATAACCAGTTTGGCCAGTGTAACTGCTTAATAAACATATTAAATACCTGTATAATAAGTAAAAAACTATTTTGAACCTGACCATGAGCTGTAAAAAAAGACCGTTTCAAAGAAGATAATATTAAAACTCTTTAGTGAAAGGGTATCATCTCTGCTTGTTCTAAAAATTGAAATGATGCTAACTTTAACAGGCCTTTAACAGTTATCAAACAATTTATTTGTTAACTTATATCAAGAATATGTCCCATATAAGGTATATATGGCTTTAAAATAGATAATTTCTTGTTAAAATAATTGTTTCAAATAGAAAAATTTCAATAAGTATAGTAAACGCATGATCTAATACTACTTGAGTTAAGTCTTTGATGAATAAGAGGTTGATTTTTCAAAAGATGTTTCAAATGCATTTACTATATGACCCCATAACAAATTTAACAATCCGTAATCACAATAAAGAGGATATTAAAAGATGTTAAGAAAATTAAATATTCTTATCGTTGCATCTGAAGCGGTTCCATTTGTTAAAGTCGGTGGTTTGTCAGATGTAGCAGGTGCTCTTGCTAAAGAACTTCATCGAATAGGTCATGATGTAAGGCTTGTCTTACCCCGATATTATGATATAGATAAAAATAAATGGGAATTAAGGCCTGTAGGAGGCCCTTTGGGTGTTCCCATGGGTGTTATTGGTGAAATGTGGGCTGGTGTATATGAAGCAAAAATACCTGAGACTGATGCACCTGTCTATTTTATTGAATATGACAACTATTTTGGCAGAAGAGGACTTTATACTGATGATGATGGCAATGGTTATATGGATAACGATAACCGCTTTGTCTTTTTCTCAAGGGCAAGTCTTGAACTCTGTAAAATGATAAACTTTAAGCCGGACGTAGTTCACGTTAATGACTGGCATACCGCAGCAGTGCCAGTATTATTAAATACTGCATATAAACATGATCCTTTTATAAGCGAAGCAGGATCGTTACTAACCATTCATAACCTTCAACATCAGGGCGATTTCTATGAAGGACTGATGGATGTACTAGGTATTGGATGGGAACATTTCAACTTCCTTGAACTGGAAAAAGACAATAAAACTAACCTCTTAAAGGGTGGTATCTACCATTCTACTGTTATAAATACTGTTAGTGACAGTTATGCACATGAAATGAAAACACCTGAGTTCGGATGGGGGCTAGAAGGTGTTATTAGAGACAGAGAGAGAGACCTTTTTGGAATATTAAACGGTATAGATTATGATATATGGAACCCGGAAACTGATCCCTATATTGCTGCAAACTATTCAACAGAAGATCTTTCAGGCAAAGCTATCTGTAAACAGGATTTACAAAAAGTCTTCAACCTACCTCAAAGACCTGATGTGCCTGTTATAGGTCTTGTTACCAGGCTGGTTGAACAAAAAGGCGTTGATATCTTTGCTGAAGCTATCTATGACCTCTTGAAATATGATGTTCAGATAGTATTACTGGGGTCTGGAGAGGTATGGGCACACTTCTATTTTGGCGATATTGCCGGTAAAGTGCCAGAGAAATTCGCCTGTTACATTGGATATAACAATACTCTGGCACACAAAATTGAAGCCGGAGCAGATTTCTTCCTGATGCCTTCAAAATTTGAACCCTGTGGTCTCAACCAGATGTTCAGTATGAGATATGGTACCCTGCCGATTGTCAGAGCAACAGGCGGTTTGAATGATACTGTAGAAAACTATTGCGAGCTTTCAAATAAAGGTAGTGGCTTTAAATTCTATAGCCTGAATGCTCGTTCACTTTATGAGACTGTTGGTTGGGCTGTTTATACCTACTACAATAAAAAAGATATTATGCAGGTCTTAATTAGAGAGGCAATGAACAGACGATTCACCTGGGAAACCTCAGCAAAGAACTATGAAGATCTTTATTATTTAGCTGCAAAAAAGCGTCTCGGTGACAATGAGTTTAATAATCGTTTCAATGTTGAATCACCCGAGTTAGCAAAAATATAATCGCTAAAAATACTTTAAACACAAAAAAAAGCCCCCTTGCCGGGGGTTAAATCTTTTATGAGAGAGTAGAGAGATTACGGAATTTATTTAGAGGAATTTTTGAGAGGAGAGAGATGAGATTTTGTTTTGAACTTTTTAACTGCCTTGTATTTATATAAAAACAACCAAAGTAAATTTTGGAACAGTTTGTAAACTAATGTTAAGACAATTTTTGTATTTTATTTTTACAAAATCAATCCACCTTATAAGCCCTGAAATGAAACACCGGCCTGCATTAAAATACAATGTTCAGCTAATATCGTGGGCTTTAAAGATCAATAATTTCCCTCAAGAACAATTGACCTGAACTTTAGCCAATAAACTTCGTATTTTTCAATACCATATTATACCATTCCACGTAAATAATTAATATATGCTGATGGAATTCAGTAGGGTGTTTTTGCCCGCACAGCGGGCAAAAACACCCGGCCTCTATAATCTGTAATCTCTACATTACTTTCAAGGATCAGTATAATTATTCATTTTTGTTAAGATTTATCATCAATCATATTAAATAGCAGGCGTTTTTAAATGAAATTAAAAGAAAACTGATGTATATTTCTATTGTAAAGAATTTTATTGGATGAGGAGCCGCATTGAACGGTGAAAATATAACAATACGGGGTGCAAAACAGCATAACCTGAAGGATGTAGACCTTACAATACCGAAAAATAAACTTGTAGTCTTCACAGGCGTCAGCGGATCGGGTAAAAGCTCACTTGCATTCGATACAATCTTTGCGGAGGGGCAACGAAGGTATATCGAAAGCCTTAGTGCATATGCAAGACAGTTTCTCGGGCAGCTTGATAAACCTGATGTAGAAATGATTACAGGCCTAAGCCCTGCAATATCTATTGACCAGAAATCAACCAGCCGTAACCCCAGATCTACTGTCGGCACAGTGACTGAGATTCACGACTATCTCAGGTTGCTCTATGCCCGCATTGGTGTGCCACACTGCCCGGATTGTGGCTGTGAAATAGTGCCCCAGACCATTGATCAGATTGTTGATCAGGTTTTAAAAATACCTGAGGGCAAAAAGCTGCAGGTTCTTTCACCTGTAGTGCGTGGCAGAAAAGGTGAATATCATAAACTCTTCAGGCAACTCAGACAGGAAGGTTTCTCCAGAATCAGAGTTGATGGCGAAATTTATACCCTGGATGATCAGGTAGAACTGGATAAAAACAAAAAACACGACATAGAAATCATTGTTGACAGGCTCAAAATGAAAGAAGGCATTAAATCAAGACTGGCTGATTCTATTGCAACCGCATTAAAAAGATCTGAAGGGCTTGTTATTGTTAATATACTTGACGAAAAAGATATTATATTCTCAGAACTTTTAGCCTGCCCACATTGCGGGGTTAGCTTTGAAGAACTTTCACCAAGGATGTTCAGTTTTAATAGCCCTTATGGCGCATGTTCAGCCTGTGCAGGTATTGGAGCCTACAGAGAAATTGATCCTGAACTTGTGATACCTGATGAAAGCCTGTCACTACAGGATGGGGCTGTTTTTCCCTGGGCTAAAACCGGAAATACATATTATAAGGACCTTCTGACCTCTGTTGCCAATCATTATAGTATTGATATGAATAAACCCTTTGCTGAACTTGAAGAATGGCAGAAAACAATTATTTTACATGGTTCTAACGGTGAAAAAGTCTGGCTGGAACATGATTCCTTTAAAGGCAACCATCGTAAAAGCTATCAGGGTAGATTTGAAGGGGTTATAAATAATCTTAAACGTCGTTATGATTCAACTAATTCAGAAAATATCAGGGCTGAAGTTGAAAAATATATGACATTCAGGATCTGTGAATCCTGTAATGGCAGTAGACTAAAGCCATTGTCTCTTGCTGTAACAGTAGGCGGGCTTTCTATAGCTGAGCTTTCAGCTTTGAGTATTAACGAAACTGCTGATTTTTTCCTGAAGCTAGCTGAAAACCTGGATTCACACAGGAAGAAAATTGCTCACCAGCTTCTTATTGAGATTAATTCTCGATTAAGTTTTCTTAAAGATGTTGGCCTGAGTTATTTATCACTTGCCCGAACAGCAGCAACTCTATCAGGAGGAGAGGCACAGCGCATCAGATTGGCTACACAGATTGGCTCAGGCCTATCAGGAGTTTTGTACGTTCTAGATGAACCCAGTATTGGCCTGCATCAGCTTAACAACAGGCAACTTCTTAATACCCTGATTCGCCTGAGAAACCTGGGAAATACATTGATAGTAGTCGAACACGATGAAGAAACTATCAGAACTGCTGACTGGATCGTCGATATAGGCCCGGGAGCAGGACTTCATGGCGGTGAAATAGTTTCACAGGGAAGCGTCGAAGAGATAATGACTTCTAAAAAATCCATAACAGCAGCTTATCTTATCGGTAAAAAAAAGATTGATATACCCCTGAAAAGACGTGAAGGCAATGGAAAAGCTCTAATTATTAAAAACGCCCATAAAAATAACCTTAAAAACCTTGATCTTGAAATACCACTGGGTAAACTGGTTGCTATAACAGGTGTCAGCGGCTCCGGAAAGTCAACAATGATCTTTGAATTGCTGCATCCCTTCATTAAACACTATTTAGGCCGAAATGTACCCAGGCCCCGCTTTATCGATAATATCGAAAATATCGACAATGTCGACAAAGTTATTGATATAGACCAGTCGCCAATAGGCAGAACCCCCAGAAGCAATCCTGCAACCTATACAGGGGTATTTGACCATATCAGAGAGGTATTCAGTCTTACTCAAGAAGCCAAACTAAGAGGATACAAACCCGGCAGATTCAGCTTTAATGTTAAAGGTGGACGATGTGAAGCCTGTCAGGGCGAAGGTAATATTAAGATAGAGATGAATTTTCTCCCTGACATCTACATTCAATGTGAGGTATGTAAAGGTAAACGCTATAATAGAGAAACTCTTGAGGTTAAATATAAGGGTAAGTCTATTTATGACATACTTGAAATGACCGTAGAAGAAGCACTTGGCTTTTTCAACAATATACCACGCATAAAAAATAAGTTACAAACTCTTAATGACGTGGGTTTAAACTATATTAAACTTGGTCAGAGTGCACCAACACTCTCTGGTGGAGAAGCTCAGAGGGTCAAACTGGCTTCAGAGCTTCTTAAAAGAAGCACAGGCAACACTCTTTATTTACTTGATGAACCTTCTGTTGGGCTTCACTGGCAGGACCTTCAGAACCTTCTGCAAATACTTAATCGTTTTGCAGATGCAGGAAACACAGTTGTTATTATCGAACACAACCTTGACATAATAAAAGTTGCCGACTGGGTTATAGATCTTGGCCCTGAAGGCGGTAATGAAGGTGGTTACATCGTGGCTCAGGGTACTCCTGAAGAGGTATCTCAAAATAAATCCTCTTATACCGCTCAATTTCTTGCAGAAATTTTGAACTATAAAGCAATCTCTAAAACCTGATATCGTTTTACAGGCTATAGAACAATGCTTCTATATCTGGTGCAAGCATAAAAGCACAGAATGAATGTTGATTTTCAACATCCACTCTGAAGCTCAAAAATAAAGGTGATAAGTTATCAATCAAGACACCTCTCACCTTCTCTCGAATGACTAAAGGGATAACGTTTAGTGTGATGTAAGGGATACGGTTTTAAAACCCTGCTGGTATACTGAGATACCAGAAAATAAACCTCTAATGAGATGATGGTTGCTGATTATTCTCCTTTCTCTATCCTCAATAAGTTACTAAATTTTCTTAGCCGCAAATGCCAGCCTGTTCAATCATTGCAGGGTGGGGGTTAACCGTATCTAAACAGTCTGTACTTAAGATACATGCAGACATTACGGCAAAAAACTGAAAAGTTAAAAATAGTGCTAATAATGTTCTGTTTGGTTTCATACCAACCTACTCCTCATTTCTATCTATATTATGAAGGATGAGGACTTTAAATGTATGAGCAGGCAAATTTATTACTATAGAGGATAATACCTGAATTTTTCTGGGTAAAATGTACCAGAGGGATATGAGTAAATTTATTGTATAATATCTGAAACTTACTGAGCGCTGGATTCCTGGTCTTTAACAACTCTGTCAAGATATGCCTGATAGTATTTAGATGCTTTTTGAGGCTCACCTTTAGCTTTTAAGATCTCTGCCATCATATAAAATGCCTCTTTTTCCTGTGGATAAAGTCTTATTGCTTCTTTAAAGGTATCTATAGCTTCATTATAAGCTTGCTTATTCATCTGACTTTTACCTATATCAATTAGTTGATTATATTTATGTGCTGTAAGTTTGTTGCTATGGTCAATAGAAGGGGTATTAGTTAGAACCGGTGACTCAACAAGCTCATTAATATATTCTTTTGCTTTTTGTGCACTGGGTGAACTAGGTGCTATATCTATAATTTGCTTAAACCTGTCAGTGGCACCTGCTTTATAGCCAGCTAATTTGAGTCCTATAGCATATTTAAGCAGCAATTCAGGATCACCTGACTTTATATCAAGGGCTTTTTTATAGATTTTAATTGCCTGATCATATTCGTTTCTTGCCATGTATATGTCTGAAAGGGCCATAAGCGTTTTCATATCTTCCGGGTTTTTGTTGAGAAGATATTTAAGGTTACTAATGGCTTCAGCAGGGTTATTTGCCTGCAAAAGGCAATCAACCAGAGTTTGCCTTGCTTTCAGGTTATCAGGCTCCAGTCTGACTATGTTTTTAAGTTGAGAAAGAGCTTTATAAATATCTCCTGATGCCTTATAACAAAGAGCCAGATCATAGCGCAACCCGGTATTTCTTGGTTCTATTGCCAGAAGTATTTTAAACTCATTGATAGCTTCTTTATATTGGCCTTTTCTCAGATATTCTTTAGCTTTATGACTTTTCTTATCAACATAGTCAGGTTTCAGAGTGGCGGCTTCACGCCAGTATGCTATAGCTTGCTGGTAACCACCTCTTTTATAATATATCTGGCCAAGCAAGTCATAGGCAAGATAGTTTGTTTTATCAGTATTGATAGCCCGATAGAGATATTTAATGGCCTCACTTACTTCACCAAAGTTATAGTAAGCTTTACCTGTTCTATAGTATATTGCTGTTCTTGAAGGATCCCTCTGGAGGCATATTTTAAATTCACTAATAGCATAGTCAAATTTACCTAAAGCCAGATAGATATTACCCAGGTGTTCACGATAGTCGATGTTTTTAGAATCCATGCGGAGGGCTTTATTTGCCAGTTTTAATGCTGGTTGAAGCTGATTTGTTTTATAATAGGCCAGTGATGCTTTATAGTTAAAATAAGGATCTGTAAGTCCTTTATTTAAAGAATATTCCCAGTATTTAAGAGCTTTAGTGTAATTATTGCTATCGTAATAGGCGTTACCCAGATTATAATTAAGAAAGTTATTTCCGGGGCTTAATTTTGCTGCTTTTGACCAGTTTTCAATACAGGGATTTATCTGACCAATGTCGTAATAGAGGTTTCCCAGGTTATAATAGGCATTAAAATATGCCATATCATAGTTTATGCTATCCTTGAAAGCCTTAATAGCTTCTGATACTTTACCTTCTTTATAATAGAGTTCCCCCATCAGGTTATATGCAACAGCAGCAGAGGCCAGATTTCCTACATTAGCTGCCTGAAGCCATGTATCAATTGCTTTATCTTGCTTTCCTGTTTCTGCGTAGGTTTTTCCCAGCTCTAAAAGAGAATAAGAATCAGTGTTATTAATATTAAACGACGCTCTAAATTCCTGAAGAGCTTTATCAGGAGATTTTAATTTTTTATAGATAACCCCTGAATTAAAGTAAGCAGAGGCTTTAGAAGAATCTACCTTTTTAGCTTTTTCCAGATAATCAAGTGCCTGGCTAAGATTGCCTTCTTCAATAAAAATATTCGCAATGCTGGCAAGAATATTAAAGTTTTGAGGCCCCTTTTCTTCTAGGTTTTCAAATATTAAACGGGCTTTTTTGAGGTCTCCCAGCTTATAGTAGTTATAAGCAAGATTAATCTGATACTTTGGATCAGAATTCTGGGTTGTGATGGATTTAAAAATCTTTAAAGACTCTTCATAATTGCCTGTATAAAAATACCCTCTGCCCAGATCATTCATATAGTCTTTATTATCTGGTTTTATGGCTGCTGATCTTTCCCACTGGGCGACCGCCATGTTTATTAATCCTTTTTCTTCGTAGAGCAGACCCAGTTTATAGTATAACTCAGGGTCATCCGGGCTCTGTCGTGCCTGCTTAAGGAGCAAATCAATTTGTTTATCAATTTCTTCAATTGAATATTCTTTTTGATCAATAACAGTGCCCTTTTGGAACTCTGCTGAAGCTTCTTTTTTAAGCTTAAGATTATAGCTGTGGTATATTACATACCCTGTAGTTATAAAAGTACTTATTATAAGGGCATATACAATACTTTTAAAGATTTTTTTGTAGGTATGTTTCATTTATCCTGATCCCAGAAGTTCAAATGTTTCATTAAAACTGGCACTGGTTTTGTTGATGATATGAATATACCTGTCAAGATTACCGGATTTCACAACTTCAATAGCTGCATTTCTTGCCAGCTCAAGTATATCAGCATGATCAACAATATTTGCCAGCATAAAATCAGGAATACCGCTTTGTTTTGTGCCGATAAATTCACCCGGGCCCCTGATTTTCAGGTCAAAATCTGCAATTATAAATCCGTTATTTGTTTCTTCCATTATACTCAATCTTTGTTTTGAGTCACCTGCGTTGCTATTTGTAACAAGAATACAATAAGACTGAAAGTCTGCCCGGCCAACTCTACCCCGCAGCTGATGTAGTTGTGCAAGACCAAAGCGATCAGCATTTTCGATCATCATAATTGTAGCATTGGGAATATCCACACCGACCTCTATAACAGTTGTGGATACAAGTATATGATATTTACCTTTCCTGAAAGCCTCCATAACCTCTTCTTTTTCAGCATTTCGAAGCTTGCCATGAACCAGCCCTACTGAATATTCCTTAAAGACAGTTTTTTGCAGCTTTTCAGCTTCAGCAGTTGCAGCTTTTGCTGCCAGCTTCTCTGATTCATCAATAAGAGGGAAAACAATGAAAGCCTGGCGGCCTTTTTTGATTTCAGATTCTATCAATCTATAAGTCCTGGCTCTGCTTGCAGGGGTAATAACCTCTGTTTTAACTGGTTTTCTGCCCGGTGGCAGCTCATCTATAGTAGATATATCAAGGTCTCCGTGCACAGACAGTGCCAGAGTTCTTGGTATAGGTGTAGCAGTCATAGAAAGCAACTCAGGATTCTGACCTTTATTTTTAAGCTTTGCTCTTTGCCTTACACCAAAACGGTGTTGTTCGTCAATAACAACTAATCCCAGATTGTGAAAGGTTATATCTTCCTGTATAAGGGCATGTGTTCCGACTGCGATGTTGGTAAGACCGTTTTCAAGGTTTTGTTTCATCTCACGTCTTTGTTTGACGCCGTGCTTACCAAGGAATAACCCTATGCGTATACCCAGAGGGGTCAGCCATTCAACAAATTTCCTGTAGTGCTGTTCAGCAAGAACCTCCGTAGGAGCCATAATTGCTGTCTGATATCCATTTTCAATAGCTGTCAAAAGCGCCATACAAGCAACAACCGTTTTGCCACTGCCGACATCTCCCTGCAAAAGTCTGTGCATAGGCTCCGTTGAGCCTAAATCTCTCACTATTTCCTGAAAAGCCGCTTTCTGAGCATCTGTAAGCTTGAAAGGAAGCTGTTTTACAAACTTATTAACAAGACCATCCTCTTTTATTTTAAAGCTTAATGCGTCAGTACTGTTTTTGATATTTCTTCTTACCAAAGCAAGATGAAGCTGATGAACAAAGAATTCCTCGAATATCAGGCGTTTTCGGGCAGGTTCAATTTCTTCAAACTCTTCAGGGAAATGAATTTGTTTAATAGCTGATTTTTTATCAATGAGATCATACTTTTTACAGATTTCAACCGGCAGTGGGTCTTCCATAAGTGGAAGATAGTCTTCAATAGCATTGTTAATAGCCCTTCTCAATGTTTTTATACCAATTCCTTCAGTCAATCTGTAGATAGGAACTATCCTTGCCGCATGAAGAGATTCAACTTCTTCAGGTGAATCATAGACAATTTCAATTTCTGGCCTATCGATAGATAATTTTCTTGCATACTTATCAAATTTAACCTTACCAGAAACAAGTACCTGTGCCCCTTTTGGGTATTGGTCTTTGTAACGATCAAGAATATACTTATTGGCCCGGGAATAAAACCAGCTGGATGTAATAGTACCGGTGCCGTCATAAATGTGTATCGTCAAAATAGAAAGATTGGGGTTACTTCTGGAATTAAAGGCATTGACTTTTTTTACTTCTCCAAAAATTGTCACTGTCTGCCCGATCTCAAGGTCTTTTATTTTTGATTGGGTTTTAAAATCAATATGATCCCTCGGGTAATATGTTAGCAAATCCTGTGCTGTAAATATATGCAAACCATTTAGCCTGTTAGCTACTACCGGGCCAACACCTTTGACATACTGAACGTCTGTTTCTTCAGGTGGGTTAATTATTTTCTGCTTCTTTTGTGAAGTTTCAGCCTCTGAATTAACTTTATCCCTGTTTTTTGGAGTATCGTAAGAGGATGTATTGTGGACACCTGAAGGTATACCTCTTGAGAGTTCAGCTTGAAGTTTTTTAATTGCCTGCATTCTGTCTGTCAGGCTCATAGTATCATACTTACTAAAAAGAAGAGCCAGTTCTGCCCACCTCTTATCTTTTGGGGGCAAACGATAAAAGCTTTTTGCCAGAGCTGAAATATACTGCGAAAAGGTGCTTTTTTTACCCTTAAGATCTATATACTGGTGTTTTATCTCAACATCAATAGCTTTGATGATATTTTCTATTTCCTGTTGCTCGACTTTCATTTTTACTTATTATTTACCCGCACAGGCTCTGGTTAACGTATTTTTATTCAACAAATTCATTATATATGATTCTTAAGTATTTGAAAAAGGCAAATCATTAATGCTGTTATAACAGATTTTTATCCTGTTCAGGGTTTGAATTATTCTGTTAAAAAGCCTTTTAATTGACAGTATAAACTTACTTTAAACTGACAACAGGGTTTCAGGCTTGATCTATAAATTCAAATTATACAGTCAGTTAACAATTAGAATGTCTCAATATTCTGTAATGGTGAAAGAGTCCCGGGAAGAATCATAGCTAATGTTGTACCTTCTGGACCAGTTGTAAGTACTTCTATATCACCATTATGAGCCTTCATAATCTTCCTAGATTGCGCAAGGCCAAGACCAGTACCTTTGGTTTTAGTTGAGAAGTAAGGTGTAAATAGCTTCTTCATATTATCTTCTGGTATTCCCGGCCCCTGATCAGAAATTTTAATATAAACTGTACCGTCAGTTGACCTACAATCAACATTTACAGAAACACTATCTCCTGTTGAGGAGACTTCCAGAGCATTTTTAATTAAGTTTAATAATGCCTGACTGATTCTTGTTTTGTCGAATTTAACTTCAATATCTGTCGATACGTTATATTTTAGAACGAGATCGACATTAGATTCATCGAATTTAGGCTTTATAAGATTGAAAATTTCTTCAACTGTGTGCTTTAAGTTAGAGCAAGTTCGTTCAAGCTCAAGGGGTTTGGAGTAATCAAGCAACTCAGAAAGAATTTTTTCAAGATTACTGGTAGCACTTCTGATTGTTTCAGCAGAATTCTTAACTGTATCAAGAATTTCTTGCTGTTCTTTATCCTTTACCTCAAGATTTTGTGTATTGCTGACCAGTATCTTAGCGTAAAGATCAATCAGACCAAGAGGGTTTCTAAGCTCATGAGCGATTACAGAAGATACCTGACCGATAGCAGCTAACCTCTCATTTTGAAGGGCTTTCTGATGAAGTTCTTTTAGTTCTTTATTGGCACAAATCAGGTCACGCTGACGATTTTCAAGACTTGTGATCAGCTTTGTCATAATATTCGTATAACGTTCATCGTAACGCCTGTCAGCTTTAAGGTTTTCGATACAGTCTGTTAATTCGTCATCTTCAGAAATGAATAACAAATAATCAGCAAGATAGCGGGCATCTCCCGGGTTGAATGACCAGGTTCCCTGAGACAAACCGTAAATTTCCTGGGTCATTTTTGACCAGTAAACAGTAGCAGAAAACTTTTCAGCAAGAATTACAAGAAATTCTTCTTTATCAATAAGGCTCGATTCAATATTTATAAATTTAAAGTTTTCATTATGAGCAAAAGTCGCAGGATCAGTATTAAAAACAAATACATTAGCCGGAGAATACCCCAGACGTGAGATAACGCTCTCAATATTATCAGTATTATCAATTTTCATAAGCACAACAGCTTTAAGTCTATCTTCAAGAACGTTTTCCAGAAAGGTTCTAAAAAGGTTAACCAGTGTTTGCCTTGTGTAGAGGCCATTGTTAAGGTGTCCAAGAAGTTCTCGTATACTAATTGGTGCATCTTTTTTGAACTTTAACCTTGTTTTTATTGATTTCATTGAGCATCCTCTATGTTGCATGTAAAATTAAACTGATTATTATTCATTATACAATGATTGGTCTGTGAACCCAAATAAACATCAAGAGGTTTTTTTGTTTAGAATAATAAGGGTTATTTCAGGCGGACAGTTTATTCTTAAGGGTATGCTAGTTGCCCCTATCCCTCTTGAAGTATATATGTAAGTTTCTTTATACTTCGATAGCCCCCAGGCATGCTTTTCGCCATACTTTGATGGGATATAAAGTACCCCCAAAAAGGGCAGATCCCATTGACCACCATGTATATGACCACAAAGTAAAAGATCTACCGGCCTGTTTAGCTGTTCAATAACGTCTGGATGATGACTTAGAAAGATATGAAGAGCATCATCAGGTATGTCTCTAAAGGCCTTATTCAAATCATAGTGGCCAAACTTATAATCATCGATACCTGAAAGATAGATTATTTCATTGTTTACAGAAAGCGAAATATTATTATTTCTTAATATATTAATGTTATTACTTTCCAGCACCCGGGTAATCCTATCATCACCGTTCCAAATGTCATGATTGCCTAGAACGCCATATATACCATATCTTTGAGTTAATTGAGAAAACAATTCAGCGCACCAATCAATGTGATGCGGGTCTGTTTCAGAAAAATCACCTGTTATAACAGCAATATCTGGATCAAGACTGTTAGACATTTCAACTATTTTCTTAAGATAATCTTTGCGAATAAAATCACCTGCGTGAATATCAGAAAGATGCAGAATTTTCAGGCCATTAAGCCCCACAGGAAGCCTGTTAATTTCAAGAGTCAAAGTGTTTAAATCTACTTTTTTAGGAGCTAAAAGAGGCCCTATTTGCGGCCCAAATCTGCTCATAAAAGTTATTGCTCTATAAATAGTAGAACTTCTCTTGATTTTTTTTCCAAATATCCTTATGTAGTCTTTCATTTATAAATTATAATCAGCAAAATGTAAACAATACAAGCTGCAAGCATATTTTAAGAAAAGTAAAACATTGTTTCTGAAAAACCAAAATACACTTCAGTTTTTAAGAAATGCTTCGATAACCATAATACCAGAAAATGATGGACACTAACATTAAATCCTGTAAGGTCAATATATGAGGCAATTAAACTTGTTTAAACCTTTAAAATACTTAAAATTACTGGCTTTTATGATGCTGTTATTTATATTATACTCACAGAAAGCAATATCAGATAATCAAATAATTGAGTTAGCTTATCAAAGCTCTTATACACCGGTTATTAATTCTTTTAAAGAGGAAATTACAAAGATGGATGATTTAACAACAAAATTTTCTGGCTCTATAAGCGAGTGGAACCTGTTTGTGTACCCCGAAAATAAGTCGAGCAAGTATTTTAACCAGCCAACAGGCATATGGCTCACTGAAGAAACAGTTGATATCAATAAAATAAAATCTATAATGCAAATCTGTGAAGGGAAGGTGCCAGTCTTTGTAATCTATTTCATCCCTACAAAAAATAAACCCCTGCCAGACGATACTGAAATACAGGAATATCTCAATAAAAATATTCAAATAGCCCGTACAATAGCCGGGTATAAAGCTATAGTAATTATTGAACCTGATATATTATATCTGGAAACAGAAAATAGTTATACAGAATCTCTAAATCGTTCTCTGGTAAAACAAATAACAAAAATTTACAAGGCATTTGCTCCTGAAAGCAGAGTATACCTGGATGCTGCCCACAGTAACTGGCATCCACCGGAAAAAGTAGCACATATACTCAAAGAAGCTGGTATCGAACATGCTGAAGGCTTTGCAACCAATATATCAAACTTTCAAAAGACTGAAAATGAATTGAAATATGCATCAAAACTATCAAAATTATCAGGTAACAAATCCTTTATCATTGATACCGGCCGAAATGGAAATGGCCCGGGCCAGAGTCGCAATAATGCTCCTATCTGGAGTGATCCGGTAGGCCTAAAAACAGGTATCAGGCCAACAACCAGCACTAACGCAGAGGGCCTTGATGCATACCTCTGGATAAAGCCACCAGGAGAAGCTGATGGATCAGCTTTTCCTGCTGGTAGCTGGCACCCTGAACTTATAACCTGTCAGGAATAACGTAAATGCCTTCCAGACTGAAAGACCGGGTACTAGCCCGGCTTTTATAATTCTTTATCATTATTATTCCCCGCAGGGTTCAGTATATTTTTTTTTGTTTGTTACTCTTGAGATAAGTAACATAATTAATAACAGTACTATGAGAAGCGTTAAGTATTCCCGGGTGGCATGCACAAAGCTTGTTGCAACTGTTCCGGATGCAATACATATTAAATAAAAAATGATTATCGTCCTGTTCTGAGATACTCCGGCCTTTAGCAGCTTATGATGTATATGTTCACCATCAGCCCTGAACGGACTCTTACCCCGTGCCAATCTTCTAAATACTGAATATGATATATCAAGCAAGGGCACAGATAAAATCAAAATAGGAAGAACAATTGTCGCAGTAACAGTCTTTAATACTCCGGTAACAGCAATGGAAGCCAGTACAAAACCTGCAAAAAGGGCCCCTGAATCTCCCATAAATATTTTTGCAGGATGAAAATTAAATACAAGAAACCCTAACATCGTACCGGCAATTGCTGCAGCAACAAGGGCTGCAATAGGTTGATGAGTTACATAAGCCACAACACCCAGTGTTAAAGCTGAAATAACGGTAACTCCGCCAGCCAGGCCATCAACACCATCTATAAAATTAAAGGCATTGCTGATAGCTACGATCCAGAAAACTGTCAGGGGCAAGCTAAATATGCCAAGAGCTATTGGTGCATCAAGAAACGGCAGGTGCAGATTTGTCATCTGTACACCATAAAAGAATGCAGCTGTTGCAGCTACTATCTGGAAAAACAGCTTAACAAAAGGTGATAATCCTTTAATATCATCCACCATACCAAGAATAAATATTATTGTACCGCCGACGAAGATACCTGAAAGTGCGTTACCGTGGGGGTAAGTCCAGAAAACAAGAATTAACAGACCAACAGAAAGGCAGCTACAAAGCCATATTGCTACCCCTCCCAGCCTGGGAACAGGTATCTGGTGAATTTTTCGGTCATTGGGCAGATCATAAAGGCCTTTTTTTATACAAATTTTTCTAACAACAGGAACCACTACAAGCGCAAGCAAGAAGGCCATTACAAACGTTATGAGATGTGCATTATCTATGTCTACTTCAAATGGAAGAATAAAAATGCCTCCTTATTATGAGATGCCGGCCTGTTGATTGGCCAAAATGTCTTTATAGAGGGGACATTCAGTGCAAAGAACTTTAACCTCTTCTCTGGCTTCAGCGTGTATAGCTTCATCATCAGGGTTTTTAAGTACTTTTGAAATTATGTCGCCAACTTTTTCCATATGGCTGATTTTGAATCCCCTTGTCGTAGCAGCAGGTGAGCCCATTCTCACACCGCTTGTAACAAACGGGCTTTTAGGATCATTAGGAATAGTATTTTTATTAGCTGTAATATGAACAGTTTCAAGAAGTGCGCTGGCTTTTTTACCTGTCATATCAAGATTTCTGGTATCCAGTGTAAAGAGATGGTTATCAGTACCACCTGTTACAATATTCAGACCATTAGCAATCAATTTATTAGCAAGGGCATTAGCGTTTTCAACGACGTTTTTACAGTATAATTTAAATTCTGGCTGGAGGGCTTCTCTGAAGGCAACAGCTTTTGCAGCGATAACGTGCATGAGTGGTCCGCCCTGTGTGCCCGGGAAAACAGCTTTATCAATAGCTTTTGCATTTTCCTCACTACACATGATAATGCCTCCACGGGGGCCTCTGAGGGTTTTATGTGTTGTGGTGGTTACAAAATCGGCAATACCGACAGGGCTGGGGTGATAACCGGTTGCTACCAGGCCTGCTATATGAGCGATATCAGCCATATGATAAGCACCGACACTTTCTGCAATTTCCTGAAACTTTTTAAAATCTATTGTACGTGGATATGCACTATAGCCAGAAATAATTAGCTTTGGTTTATGCTGTTTTGCAAGGTCGGCAACTTTATCATAATCAATATACCCTGTCTCGTTGTCTGTTTTATAGGCAACTACGTTAAAATAAAGTCCTGAAAAATTAACAGGTGAGCCGTGTGTAAGGTGGCCTCCACAGTTGAGATCCATACCCATTATTGTATCACCAGGTTTTAAGGTAGCAAGCATTACTGCCATATTGGCCTGTGCTCCACTATGAGGTTGCACATTAGCATGTTCAGCCCCAAATAGTTGCATGGCCCGCTCACGGGCAAGGTTTTCAGCTTCATCTACATACTCACAACCACCATAATATCTTTTAGCTGGCAGACCTTCAGCATATTTATTAGTTAAGACACTTCCCATTGCATACAAAACAGATTCCGAGGTAAAATTTTCACTTGCTATTAGCTCAATACAGGTTTGTTGCCTTTTGAGTTCTTTCATTATTACGTCTGCAATTTCTGGATCGTTTTGTCTGATTTTTTCTATATTCATAGTCATTTCCTTTACTAAATAATTCTAACCATAAACAATGAGATAGAGTAATTTGTTAAGAACATTTTATTATGAACAGGCAGGAAAAAATAGAAAAACTTTAGATTGCTGGTGAGTTAGAGCAGGTGGTAATAGCGTCGATTTTGTCTATTCTTCGCTGATGCCGGCCACCTTCAAACTTGGCTTCCAGCCAGGTTTTAATTATTTCTTCAGCCTGTTCGGAACTAATGACACGTTCACCCAGTGTAAGTATATTGGCATTATTATGTTCGACACTCATTTTTGCTGAATAGCAATCTGTACATGTTACGGCTCTGATGCCTTTCAATTTGTTAGCAGTAATAGCCATGCCCAGGCCTGTGCCGCAAACCAGTATGCCACGCTCAAATTTTTTGTCTTGAATAGCTTTAGCAACTTTGAGAGCTATATCAGGGTAATCGCAGCTATTATTATCAAATGTTCCGTAGTCTTCTATTTCGTATTTGAGGCTTTTTACGAAATTAATAAGATGATTTTTAAGGTTAAATCCGCCGTGATCTGATCCTATTACCAGGAGTTGTTTGCTCAAGAGTTTTTCCTTTTAATTATTCTGGTTCAGTCAATGATAATGGCTCCCTGACGTAATACTTTTAGTGATTTGTTTTTACTGAGAGTTATTACAGTAGATGGCATGCCAGAAACAGGTATGTTAAAATCATCTACAAGATAATCAACTTTATCTCCGAGATTTTTTTTAACCTCTTCGTATTTTGTCATATCCGGTTCACCTGATATATTGGCAGAAGTGGTAGCCAGAACACCTTCAGGTGTACATCGTTTAAGTATTTCAAGTATGGCCTGATGATCAGGTATTCTTATTCCGATAGTATCGAGATCAGAGTTAATGTAATCTGGCACATAGCGGCTGCGTTGAAGTACTATTGTCAATGCTCCAGGCCAGTGTTTTGTGGTCAGGGTAGATATTGAATCAGGGATGTATTTAACGAATTTGTTGAGGCACTCTATACTATATCCCAGTAATATTAATGGTTTTCTGGCATCACGCTGTTTTATCTCATAGATTTTCCTGACAGAATCTTCATTTTCTATCAGGCATCCCAGCCCGTAAACTGTATCTGTCGGAAATGCTATGACCCCATCAGGCCGACCAAGTGCTTCTTCAATATTTAAGGTTTCTTCATGACTAAACAAATAAGTTTGTTCCATATTTTAAAATTTGTTTCATTGAATTTTTAACATGAACATTATATAAAAACAGAAAATTATTTCTACAATTTTAAGAAGGTTTTGTAAACTAAAAGATACATACTTAATAATTATAAGGTAAAGGTATTATTTATATTTTAGGTAATTGGCATTCTTGATTATTAACAAAAAAAACATTTTTCGAGAAAAAAAACGCTATATAGCCAACATTAGAACAGTATAGCTTCTTTAACTTCTTGAATTACTTCTGTAACAGCAATTTGCATTCATTTTTCACCAGAGATCCAGTATCTCTGGAATTAGTTGCTTTTTCGTAAGACTGATGCATAAACTGAAAAATCAAGTTCTATTTATAAAAGACTTAATTTAAGTAGGTATTAAATTATACATTTACTATAGATTCAGGCTTAAAGAATTTTCACCCGAAATGTTTATTATAGCAGTATTAAAGAAACCTGAAGAGGCGAATCTTAAGCAAAAATACCGGAGCGAACTTAGTTCGCTCCGGAGAAAGTTTTATTTCAGGCTAATTCAGGCATTCAATAAACTATTATCATTGATAGGATCGCTTTTGCCTGACGTGGCAATCCAGAATAAACATTTGATAGATCCTTCGCTGCGCCCAAGATTACACAAAAGTTCTAAAGAGGCTCATATTCTGCAAAACTACCGGACTGGATTTAATCCACTCCTGAGAGAGTCTTTTATTTCATACTATACTTAGCTACATTAAAAAATTAGACAACTATAGCCAGACAAAAAGCGTTGAAATGCCTTGAATTAAAGCATTTCAGCTGTTGGATATATAATTTTATTCGCCAGAGGAAGGTATATAAAGATGAAAAAGATTACAACCTGAATCAGTGCAAAAATAAAAAGACCAGAAATAGTTAAAAAATATTTCAGGTCAGGTTTTTCATTAGATATAACAGGTGAAAACATCACAACCAGGCCTGACATAACCGTACCAAAAAATGTAATCGTCATCAAAAGAACTGCTATTGCAAACATCATATAAGTTGCAATTTCTCCTGAACTCAAAGAAGAACTGTTTTGAAGCAAACTGCTAATAAAAAAAGGCAGAAATATGACAAAATACGACAATAACCAGGCCACTATGCCCGTCATAAGACCAAGTTTCAATATCTTATTAAGACTATAATGTTCGTTTTCTGAATAATCATGATATATATACAAAACATTAATAGAGATAAGCACCGTAGAAACAAGCACCAGCAAAATACTTATCAGGTAAAAGCTAAAAAAATTAAAGATACCTGAAATAACTATCAGCCCAAAATAAATAAGGGCATTGGTTAACACACTTCTTTTAAAAGCATCTATTTTCTTTAATTGTTCAAAAATTTTCATCATAAAGGCGTTTATTTTCACCGGCTCAAAAACAATCTAACCACAAAAAAAATTCAGGAAAAAATACTCGAAAATAAAATTGCCCTGATTTTACAAAAATTTACGAACCGAAATGGTTTCCACCTCTAAAAACCACTTTATACATTAATTTTCGTTAAACGCAATTGTTAACAATGTAAAAAATTGAGGCAGCAGGCTTGTAAAGAACAACTATTATGCTTAATAATAAGATTATAAAAGAATTTGGAGCTATCGGGTGACATAAAAAATATATATATTGTATATCAACAGCTTTCTAGCCACTTTTTCCAGCACATAAAGAGGAGACCCCACAAAATGAGTAAAAAAATTTTAAGGTTGGAGGATCTTGAGGTAACGGAACTCGAGTCAAAGATTGCACCTTATTATCTGTCATCACTATTTGGTGGATATGTTGATCAATGGGCAGTCACTCAGTATCAGGCAGACAGTGCTCTGAACTATCTTAACTCTTATGATAATTCCTATGGCAGTGGTTATACCACCCAGTGGGGAGCTACACAGAGTTATGCTCAGAATGCTATTAACTATCTGAATAATAGTTATGGCTACTATGACCAGTGGTCCTACACTCAGGATTTAGCATATGGTGCGATTAATTCTATAAATAACACCTACGGCTATTACGACCAGTGGTCCTATACTCAGGATTTAGCATATGGTGCGATTAATTCTATAAATAACACCTACGGCTATT
>CAZFBA010000010.1:0-63394 GCA_964517135.1 uncultured Gammaproteobacteria bacterium | reverse complement strand
AGCATATGGTGCGATTAATTCTATAAATAACACCTACGGCTATTACGACCAGTGGGCTTATACACAAAACTATGCCCAGAGTGCACTTAATTACTTAAACGGATATAGCTTCTACTGGTAATATCCAGCAAAATATAATGACCAGGGTTTATTAATCTACCTGAAATAAGCCCTGGTAAGTTGTTGTGGAAGGTTAAAAAAGACAAATGCAAAAATTTATTTTGAAATAGAGGACTTAATGAGACACACAGCACTCTTAATAGCTTGAGAGTCACTATTAGCAAGGATTATGAATTACAGCTGTTTTTTTACAGATAGAGAATATTGTAAATTTTACTTCATAATCTATCAACAAAACACCTGTTTTGTTTTTATTCAAGTGTAATCAGAAATGCGATCAGCGAGGTAAAGTAATGAGTAAAAAAGTTATAACCCCCGATGCGATTGAAGTAAAAGAATTAGAACAGAAAATAGCCCCTTACTATTTTTCAAATATTCTTGTAGGTAGCTTATTCAGTGGTGTTGATTCATATACTGTAGGCGATAACTCCTGGCACTGGGATGATACAGCAAGCAGAATGGGTTCATATATGGGCAACAACTATGATCCTATGAGCCTGATCGGTGGGTCAAATTCTGTAAGCAGTTCAGCTAACGTAGTTACAAACAGCCTTTATTCAGGGCTTGATTCTTATACTGTAGGCGATAACTCCTGGCACTGGGATGATACAGCAAGCAGAATGGGTTCATATATGGGCAACAACTATGATCCTATGAGCCTGATCGGTGGGTCAAATTCTGTAAGCAGTTCAGCTAACGTAGTTACAAACAGCCTTTATTCAGGGCTTGATTCTTATACTGGTGGTGATAACTCCTGGCACTGGGGAGATACAGCCAGCAGAATGGGTTCATACCTTGGCTCTAATTATAATCCTATGGGTATTATTAACAACAATTACTGGTTATAGTCTAAACCGGTACAAAATATATAAAAGGAGGGCTTTTAGCCCTTTTTTTATGCTTTATATTCTGAGTTCAACCTGATATTAAATGATTTTAGTTTTAACGTTTATGTAAAAAGTCTCTCTATTTCACTTTTAGCAATTTTCTGTCTTTCAACATATTTTTTTCCTTCACAGCAATAAGGATCAATTTCTTTGATGCTATTGCTGTAGTACAGAGCTCTGGACCGGCAGCCGCCATGACGTTTTTCAAGATCTGAACAGGCTTTACAGGTTGCATTAATATCTAAATTTCTTATCTGATTTAGTTTTGGATCATTATACCACAGGTATTTCAGTGGAAAATCTCTAACGTTTTTGCTTTCAAATTCTTTGCCAAGAAATACACAGGGAGTAACATTACCTTCAGCAGAGAGGCCAAACTTTGCATGCCCGGCAGGACAACTAAAACCGATCCAGTTTTTATCTTTGTATGTTTTAAGATTTAAAGACGGATTACTTGTTATTAATCTGTAATTATTAATAACCACAGATACAAGTGATGGATCAATAAGTAGATTGTTGTTTTTCAAAGTCATGCCAGCAGGTTTAATTGTACTGATATCTGTTTTTCTGACTTTAAGTTGTGAAACAAGTGCAGGTAAATCAAGCATCTCTTTTATATTGAGTCTATTAACAGTATAATGTAAAGTAATATTGTTTATGCCTGTTGAATTAAGTGTATCAATAGCTTTAAGTACTCTGTTAAAAGAACCTTTGCCACGTATTATGTCGTGTGTAGCTTCTTTTGTTCCATCAAGACTTAGTTTGATTTCGATATTAAACTTTTTAAGCTCTGAAGCTATTTTTTTATCGATATTTTCTCCGCCTGTAAGCAATAAAATGTTTAGTTCTTTGCTGTTTGCATAATCCAGTATGTCAAAAAGATCTTTTCTAAGAAGAGGTTCACCGCCTGTAAAAACGATATTTCTAATATTCATCTCTTCAAGCTGATTTATAATACTGAAATACTCTTTTGTTTCGAGTTCTTCTAGAGAATGATCTTTTTCTCCAGTAAAGCAGTGAAGGCAATTGTTGTTACATTTGCGTGTTAATTCAAGATATACTCTGAAAGGAATGGTAATATTTTTGAGAAACATTAGATCCCCCTGCAGGGTTCAGGTACTATAAACATTGTATTGTATTTATCATAATTTAGAGAGACTTCAGGGTACGGGAAATTATGCTTTTCAAAGTATTCTATATATTTTTTTCCGCTGGAGGTAAGATCCTCAATAAATGTATATCCAAGCCGTGTAATAAGAGCAAAGAATAGCAGGTTAATGATATACATTGAGCAGGTTCCCATGAAGCAATCTTTAAATTTAGTCAGATGCATAGCCCATAAAAAGGCAAAAATTAAGGGGCTAATAAGTAACAATGTTAGCATAATCACGTTAAAACGCTCATATAAAGGCAGCAAAATATTTCTTAACTTTAATTCATCTATCTTCTGGCGATATTTATCAAATTTTTCTTCTGCCCGTGTTAAATATTTTTCAAGCTGTTTTTTGTGATAATGGACTACATCAAAATATCTTGAGGGGTAATCCTTTAAAAATGAGTAAAGGTCCAGTTCAATATCGTTTAAAATGTCAAAATCGCTAAATTCAGGGTTAATGATATACTCTTTTGTGCCCGGTATTAATACATTTGATTTTATCAGATTAAGTATACATAGCTTCATTACCTCAGTTTCCTGCCCTTTTATGTATGCGATTTCATACAGACCTGCATTTCTAGCCATATTTTCAAGACGTACATTGTCTATTCTGGTAAAATAGTTCCAGGCAAGGTTAACAGCAAAAAAGAGAACCTGTAAATCAATAATAATAAGTATTATCAATAAATATGTACTTATAAATTCTATCATTATAAAATTACCTGCTAGCCTAATAAGAATTATTAATTTAAGGATATTTTAAAAGGTGATTTTTATCAAGGAAGTGAACAAATTGATGAATCAAATTTGAGATATTCGTTTTTAATATCCGGTACAGGGTGTTGATGATGCTCAAAAAGCTCAAGATACTTTTTTCCATTGACTGTCATGCGTTCAAAAAAGAGATTTATTTTTGATAGAATAAAAATGGCGATAAGAATGTTAACAATATAGATACCACAGAACTCAAAAAGGCATTTCATCAAATGGGTTATGCTGAATAGAGCAACAAACAGGGGTACAATAAAGAGATAAATGCTGTAGGCATTAAAAAAAGTATTTTCCAGAGGTGAAAAAATATTTAATAATGCCAGTCTGTCAAACTTCTTTTTGTATTCAACAACAATTGGTTTTAGTACATGCACATGTTTACTCAACTGTTTGTAGGGCAACCCGTTAAAATCTTCCGGATGGTCTTTAATGTAGCAATAAATAGCTTTTTCAGGTTCTTTAAGTAGTTCCAGATGAGATACCATAGCAGTATTAGCCTCAAATTTACCATCAACTTTTATCAGATAATTGTTTTTAATAAGATTATAGACTATATAAGCAATAAGATGTGGTTCTCCACCCTTGAGGTAAACAATCTCATATAAATCAGCTTCTTTTACAGCCTCTAAAAGGTCTGCTTCCTGTACGTCATCTTTGTTTTCATAGGTATACTTGAACAATAAGATTAAATAAATAATTATTGTAAGAATGATAACGCTGATAAGATAAAATAATGTGAGATTCATAAATATGCCTCTGGTTTTCCGTATTCCACTATAATAATTGAAGAATTTAAGTGTGTAAATCACCCGATTATATTATTGTTTATTTGTATAATGTTTACATGATTTGTGATATCATGCTGCTATGAGAAGGTTTTTAATATTAATAGTATTTATTTTTATCTTTGCAGGGCCGGTTTTTTCAGCTCAATGGATTACAATGATTGAACTATCAGGTGAAGGCGGCAGTATTAAATCAGAAGTTGACAAACAGGGACTAAAAAAGAGCTATAAACAGGGCCATAAAATCCTTACATTTAAACTAAAAAATACTATTGTAAATCCAGTTAAAACAATTATTACTGAAGATGTATACGAAGTAAATTGTGAAACCTCACTAGCTACAAAACTTGATAGTGCAGCAAAAATTTATAAAGATGGTAAATTAACAACTTCAATGAATAATAAAAGCCTTGAAATACGACCAAAAGAAGCAATAGACCTTAAAAGAGTCTCTGATCGCCTATGTAAAATGTTTTAAATAAGTTATTTTTTTGTTTTTTTTATAAATTGTGTTAAAGATCTGCCCGGAATATTTGAAATTATCTGCCAGTTTGCTATCTGATGAATAGTTTAAGTCTTAACTGTTCAATAATATAATCGATTAATTAAGATTTGTAAACTCCCTGAAGGCTTATAAAATATAATTTTTGTTATATTTCAAGACTATTTCTCAACATTAAAAGCTCCTTTCACTTCTTCAGAGGTTATAAATTCTTATAGAAAGACCTTTAACTTTAACTTAATTAAGCTCTTAGAGCAGATTTACTTTGCAATGTATATTGATTTTCTTTAAACTATTTTATAACCTTCATTTCAGGTTATACTATTCAGATCAAAAAGCTCTATCTTGGTGTAGTTACAACACTATCATTTGAATCTACAGGTGTTTATATTACACTTTTTGTGACTATTTGATTAATATAGAGTAAATTAATACAAGTAAAAGGTAATTATAGGTAGAAAATTATGAAAACAATACATTCTTTTAACGTAATACCAGAGATACCCGAAGAATTAAAATGCCTTGAAGAACTTGCATACAATCTTTATGGCACCTGGGATCATGAAGTGATCGATGTATTCAGAAGACTAGATGCAGATTTATGGGAAAAAACTTACCATAACCCGGTTTTGATGCTTGGCACCATTAAACAAGAAGCCCTTAATTCAATAGCAAAAGATGAAAGCTTTATAGCTTATATGGAAAGGGTTTATGACAAGTATAAAACCAAAATGTCACAAACCACCTGGTTTCAAAAGAGATACGACAATGATAAAGAAGTATCTACAGCAAGTATAGCTTATTTTTCAGCTGAATTTGGCCTGACCGAATCATTACCTCTTTATTCCGGTGGCCTGGGTGTACTTGCCGGGGATCATTTAAAATCTGCCTCTGAGCTTGGTCTTCCACTTGTTGGTGTTGGTCTGGCCTATCAAAAAGGCTATTTTCAGCAGTACCTTAACATGGATGGCTGGCAACAGGAAACTTATCCAGTTAATGATTTCTATAACCTGCCTCTTAAGCAGTGTAAAGATGATTCGGGTAACCCTATTCTCATAGGTGTCGAGCTTCCCGGTAGAACAGTTAAAGCTCAGATCTGGAGAGCCCAGGTAGGCAGAGTTCCGCTCTATTTGCTGGATACAAATATTCCGCAAAATAGTAAAAAAGATCAGGATCTAACTGATTACCTCTACGGAGGAGACCTTGAAACCAGAATTCAGCAGGAAATATTACTGGGCATAGGTGGCCTCAGAGCATTAAAAGCTCTAGGAATAAACCCTACTATCTTCCACATTAATGAAGGACACTCTGCATTTTTATCACTTGAAAAAATCGGAACCTATATGAGAGAAAATGGCCTTAAATTTAGAGAAGCTATAGAATTAGCACGGGCCAGTAATGTGTTTACTACACATACACCTGTACCCGCCGGTATTGATATATTTCCTGTAATGCTTATGGATAAATATTTTAGCCAGTATTACAATGACCTGGGTGTTTCAAGAGATGAATTCTTATCTCTTGGCCGTAAAAACCAGTTTGACCGTTTCGAAGATTTTAATATGGCCGTCTTTGCTATAAGACTTTCATCATACACTAACGGAGTCAGCAAACTACACGGTGTTGTCTCAAGAAAAATGTGGCAATCAATATGGCCAGAACTACCAGAAGAAGAAATACCGATTAGTTCTATTACTAACGGCATTTTTCCTCAGGCCTGGGTATCAAGAGATATGGTAGACCTGTTTAACAGGTATCTTGGCAGCAACTGGACTGAAAACCAGACCCGTCAGGATACATGGATAAGGGTTGACTCTATGCCTTCAGAAGAACTATGGAGAACTCATGAGCGTAGAAGAGAACGCCTGGTAGCATTTACAAGAAAAAGACTTCATGAACAGCTTGAACAACGAGGCGCAACACTTGCTGAACTTGCTGATGCAGATGAAGTCCTTGACCCTAAAGCGTTAACAATCGGGTTTGCAAGACGTTTTGCCACCTATAAAAGAGCTACACTTGTTTTAAGAGATCTCGAAAGACTTGATAAAATTCTTAATGATCCTGATAGACCGGTGCAAATAATCTTTGCTGGCAAGGCTCATCCCCATGACAGCAAAGGAAAAGAGTTTATTAAAGAAATTATTCAAATAGCAAAAAAACCACAATTCAGACGAAAAATCGTTTTCATAGAAAATTATGATATGAATGTTGCCCGCTATATGGTTCAGGGTGTTGATATTTGGCTAAATAACCCCAAACGCCCTCAAGAAGCAAGTGGTACAAGCGGTATGAAGGCTTGTTTCAACGGTGCTTTAAATTGCAGCGTACTTGATGGCTGGTGGGATGAAGCATTTGCACCTGGTATTGGTTGGGGCATTGGACGTGGCGAGGTATATGAAGATAAAGAATATCAAAATCAGGTTGAATCAAGTGCTCTGTATGATTTACTTGAAAAAGAAGTAATACCAATATTTTACGACAGATCAGTTGTTGGTCTGCCCAGAAAATGGGTGGATATGATGAAATTAAATATGAAAACCGTCTGTCCGTTCTTCAATACCAACCGTATGGTTCAGGAATACACCGATAACCTCTATGTGACACTGATTAAAAGGAAACGCTCCTTCAAAGAAGAAGACTATAAAAAAATTAAAGCACTTGTTGACTGGAAAAATTATGTCTATAAAAACTGGAACAGTGTACGTATACAAAATGTCAGCTCTAATCTTGAGTCTTTAAACGGCATTGCTCAGGTTGGTAAAACAGTTAATGTTACTGCTGATCTAATGCTTGGAGACCTTAAGCCTGAAGATGTCATTGTCCAGGCTTATTATGGGCCATTAGATATCGACAGACAGATCGTTAATGGTAATGTTATTACTCTTGAATTTACAGAATCCATTGGTGATGGTCTTTACAGGTTTGTTGGTATTATGCCAGCAAATACCAGTGGGCTTCATGGCTACTCTGTCAGAGTGTTACCATCCAACAAAATGATGGTTAACTCTTTTGAAATGGGTCTTATCAACTGGCAATAGACTTTTATGTAAAGAAATTGAATCTTTAGCCCGGGTAAAAAATTGTTTTTACCCGGGTTAATGTCTGGTGTAAACATTAGTGCCGGATATACCATTCCACGTAAATAATTAATATATGCTGATGGAATGGCCTCTATAATCTGAAATCTATACATTACTTTCAAGGATCAGTATAAAAAAGAAGGTCGTTTAGTATAGATACAGGTTTAAAGTTTTTTTATCCGAAATGTTTATTATAGCAGTATTAAAGAAGATAGAAAAGGCTAATATTGAGCAAAACTACCGGAGTGCACTTAGTGCACTCCTGAGAGAGTCTTTATCAATGAGGCCAGAACCCGTATCTTTACTTTTAAAATTTTTGAAAATCGAAAACAAAAAATCTATTGGAACCTCTGATTAATTAAAATATTACTGATTCCAGCAAAAACGACACTAATTTCTTGAATCTGTGAACTTTTAAATTATTCAGAGAGCTCTATTGTTATAGTTATGCATTAGTCTTTAAATAATAATCATTCTCAAATACCCCCAAAGAAGGAATAATAATACCTTCTTTTGAGAATGTTCAACCGGCTGTTTTGGGTATTTAATATAGGTAGTTAAGATAAATGTTAAAAACCAGAGGATAAGATATATGAGCCACAAAAAACCTTCAAACAACAAGAAAGAAAGGACATCAAAGAATCAAGTATCCAGGAAAACTAACCTGAAAAGAGTTTTCGAATTACTTGCCAGAGGATTCACAGTTTAAATAAATATATTGTCAAATAAATCCCTTATTTCCCACTATCCCCCTCCTTCTTTTCTTATAAAATCCCCAAATATAGACTCGAAAGTTAAATACCCTGAAATTTGATCCCCCCACTAAAAAGTAATATTAAATATTACTTTTTTTTTGTTGAAAATTTGCTCACAATAACAAAAAACATACCCACTTACCCCGGTAAGCAATGAGCTATATAGATTAAAAACTCTCAGCCCGGGGGTTTATTTTTTTTGAAATATTTCTGATAAAATAAAAGTTTAAATTGAATAACATATGCAAATAAACATTCTTAGAGGTATTAAGGTTTGAAACGCACCAGAGGCAATATATGGACGATTTAGAAGTCAAAAAACCACATATTTCAGCAATTATTATTATACTTGCCTATCTTATTTTTGCGATGTCTCTAACACTCAATGCAGGTATGCCTATTGAGATAACGCTTGCCAGTGTAGTTATAGTATCTGCAATAGTAGCTATGATGAACGGTTTTAGCTGGCAAGAAGTTGAAGAGGCAATCATTGCAGGATGTAAAATAGCTATTATACCTGTTATTATACTTATGACCATTGGTGTATTAATTGCATCCTGGATGATGGGTGGAATTGTACCATATTTAATTTATCTAGGATTAAAATTCCTTTCACCAGAAATATTTCTTCCTTCCTGCCTTATAATTTGCTGTATTACATCAATTGCAACTGGTAGTTCCTGGACTACTGTTGGTACAGTTGGCATTGCCTTGCTTGGTGTTGGAGCAAGCCTTGATGTTCCAGCACCTATGATAGTAGGCTGTGTTGTTTCAGGTGCATTTTTCGGGGATAAAATGTCTCCGCTTTCAGACTCTACAAACCTTGCTGCTGCTGTTGCAGAAACAAAACTTTTTGATCATATTAAGTATATGATGTGGACTACAATTCCGGCATTGCTGGTTGCCCTTATCATTTATTGTCTTATTTCTCTATCCAGCCCGATTGAAGCAGCAAAAACAGCTGAACTGCAGGAAACCCTTCAAATCTTAAAACAGAATTTTCATCTGGGCTGGTGGTGTTTAATACCACCAGTATTAGTTATAGTGCTTGCCTTTAAACGCATTAGTGCTCTACCTACCCTCATTATAGCAGTTGTAATAGGTGTTTTATATGGATTGTTTATAGAAGGACACAGCCTTCACGAAGTAGCAATAATCTTAAATGAAGGTTATACTTCATCTACAGGGGTTGAACGCATAGATAATCTTCTCAGCAGGGGTGGTCTTCAGAGTATGATGCGTATAATTTCCATTGCTTTTCTGGGTCTTGGCCTGGGAGGTATAATGGAAAAAACACGTATGCTTGAAACACTTATTGAAGGGATGAGTAAGTTTCTTACATCAGCAAAAACCCTTATACCTGCTACACTTGTTACCAGCTGGATTGCTGCTATGCTTCTTGCAAGCCTTTATATGGCTATTATTATACCCGGAAGGATGTTTTTACCACTGTATAAAAAACTCAATCTGGAAAATGCCAACCTTTCCCGCACTCTTGAAGATGGTGGCACAATGATTTCCCCTCTTTTGCCATGGGGCTTTTCAGGAATATTTGTTGCTCAAACACTTGCCGTGCCTACAATAGAATATGTACCGTTTACTTTTGTTAACCTTTTAGTACCGGTATTTACTTTATTATGGGCATTTACAGGTATTGGAATATGCTATTGTAGCAAAGAAGAGTGTGAAACTAACCTTTCAACCGGCTAATTTCTGATTCAAACTTTGTATTCCAGTGTGAATCTGTTTTTTTTAGCAATATGTGATACTTTTCAACATTTTGATGGTCATTAAGCTTTAAATAGTTCCAGGTCAGGTTATAAATAAACATACCATTATTTTTGTCATATTGATTAGCTTTTTGATAATACTCAAGAGATGTTTTAAATTTTTTCTGTCTATAATAGACTGATCCCAGGTCATTTAGTGCTCCCGGATGCTTATCATTAACTTCCAGTGCTTTAGAGAGATACTTTGAAGCCTGCTCAAAATTATTATAGCTTAAAAAGATACTGCCAGCTGTATGATAAGCATCATCAGTATATTCAAGTTCTTCAAGATATTTATTAATTGTTTTATCAAGTTCTTCAGTATTTTCTGACTCAATGTATACTTTTATAAGACCTATATAAGCATATTTAGCTAACTTTTCTTTATATAATGCTTCTTTATACCAGTTTTCAGCCTGTGTAAAATCTTTTTTTTCAAGGTAACAATTGCCTAATCTATATTTTGTGTCGTGATAGTCATATTTATCGCATTCAATGGTCTTGTCATAATATTCAATTGCCTGATCAGGCTCTTTTGACTTTTCGTATACATAAGCTAAAATGTATTTGTTGTAGCACTTATTATCATTTTTTAGAGCTGTTTTAGCCATTTCCAGTGCTTTTGGTGAATTATTATAATGTGTATAAAGCTTTGCTAAAGACGTAAAGGGTTCTGATTTATCAGGCTTCAAAACACTGGCTTTTTCGTAAAAGCGAATAGCATTTATTCTGTCATTTGAAGCCTCAAGGTTTTCTGCAACTGCCATAACATAGTCATAGTTAGCCTGATCAAGTTCATAGGCTTTTAAAAGAAATTCTGAAGCTGAATCAGACTGACCAAGTTTTTTTAAAGAACAGCCAAGATAATAGTTTGAATCCTTTAATTTATTATCTCTTTTCAGGGCTTCTTCACAATATTTTTGGGAATCATTATAAGATTTTAGCTTGTAATAATTAAAACACAGCCCTTCATAAGCTTGAATATTCTCAGGATCAAGCTTAAGAACAGTTAAATATTTATCAATAGCCTTTTTATATTTATACTTTTTAACATATAGTTCAGCTAAACTCATCTGGGCATCAATATCTTTCGGGTTCTTTTTAACTTTATCTCTGTATTTATCGAATTGATAGCTATCACTTGTTGCATAAATATAACTTATCGAAGCAACTAGAGAAACTAAACCTGCAAAACAAATAAATACAGGTAAAATAAACACAAAAAATACAATCAGAAATCGATTGACATTTTTTTTTCTTGAATTGATATTATACTGCTCAATGCCTTTATAGCCACAGTGAGGGCATTCTCTGGAATTTTTATTTATATTTTGCTTACAGCTCGGGCATTCCATAGCAAATTATCTATGATTTATCTAACAGCACTATTATACTCTTTAAACAGTTTATTAAAAATGCATTCCTGGTTTTCCCCGAATTATTCATCAATTTATAGTCTATTTATTCTAGAGGGTTTAAAAGTGCGGCGAAGCTGCACTTTTAAACCCGACCCCCTAACTTCTGTTTCCTGCGATGTTTTAACACTGTGTTAAAAAGATGTATTCGCTAGACATCAATTTCTATAACTGTTTCAGGTCAATTTATTAATAGTTTATGAATTAAATGGTTTTCATTTATTCTTTTGTAAAAAGTGAAAGCTGCGGAGAATCTTCTTCCCGTGAGAATTTTTTGCGGGCAGAAATATAAGCAGATTCTTCTCTTAAGAGCCTTTCCATAAGGGTTTGAGAACGAGAAATTACTGAGTTAGGCAGCCCGGCCATCTTTGCCACCTGAATACCATAGCTTCTACTGGCCCCTCCTGGAACTACTCTATGTAAAAACCTTATTTCTTCTTCGTCTTCAGCAACAGTAACCCTGAAATTTCCTACCCGTGAAAAGTTTCTGGCTAAAACATTTATTTCATGATAGTGAGTAGCAAAAATCGTTCTGGCACAAATAGTTTCAGCAATATATTCTGTCACAGACCAGGCTATAGCTACGCCATCAAAGGTTGAGGTGCCACGGCCAATTTCATAAAGAAGAATCAGGCTTTTAGGTGTAGCTGAATTAAGTATATAAGCTGTCTCATTCATCTCTACCATAAATGTAGATTGACCTGTTGCAAGGTCATCTACTGCACCAACTCTTGTAAAGATCCTGTCGACAATGCCTATAGATGCATAGTCAGCAGGAACATAGCAACCTATCTGTGCCAGTATAACTATTAGTGCTACCTGACGCATATAGGTTGACTTGCCAGCCATATTAGGCCCTGTCAATATCATTATTTGAGGATCTTCAGTATCAACGTTAGAAGAGCAGAGCTTCAGATCATTAGGAACATAACTACCCATTGGCAAAATCTTTTCTATAACAGGATGTCTGCCTTCTTTGATCTCCAGGTATTCTGAATCAGTAACCACAGGTCGACAGTATTTTTGTTCAATAGCTACATTAGAAAAGGATAACATCACATCTGCAATTGCTATTGCCTTTGCTACTGACCTTATTCTTGAAATATAATCTTTAATGGTATCTCTCAAGTCAATGAATATTTGATATTCAAGATCTGTAACTTTTGTTTGTGCGTTTAATACTTTGTTTTCATACTCTTTTAATTCTGGTGTAATGTATCTTTCTGCATTAGTCAGAGTTTGTTTTCTGATATACTCTTCAGGTACAAAGCCTGTATTAGCATGAGTTACCTCTATGTAGTATCCGAAGGTTTTATTGAAACTTACTTTAAGTGATTTTACGCCTGTTTTTTCTTTTTCACTGCGTTCAAATTCCTGAATCCAGTTTTTGCCGCCGCTTAAAATCACCCTGTACTCATCAAGATCAGGGCTGAAGCCATCTCTAATGAGGTTGCCATCTTTAAGAGCAGCTGATGGATCATCTTTAAGAGTTCTGTCAATCAGTTTTGCTGCTTCAATAACAGATTCAGGCACATATGAAAGAGTTTGCAAATAGGGTGATGTTGTTCCTTGAACAGCATCTGAAAGTTCTGGCAATTTAAAAAGAGAGTCTTTCAAAGCTATTAGTTCTCTGGCGTTAGCACTATTGTTACTTATCCTTGAAGCTATTCTTTCTATATCGTTAAATTCTGAGAGTATATTTTCAAGATTGCAGGCAAGCTGTCTTTTTTCAACCAGTTCTTCAACTGTTTCAAGTCGGCTGTTGATTTCTTTGATATCCTGAAGTGGCTGTTCAATCCACTGACGTATCATTCTTCCACCCATAGAGGTCTTTGTTTTATCTATTGCCCAGAGCAGGCTTCCTTGAAAAGAGCCATCTCTTACTGTACGGGTAAGTTCAAGGTTTCTACGGGTAGTATTATCAAGTGAAACATATTTTGACAATGTATACGGTGTAATTACATCAAAAGCAGGCAGGTTATCTTTTTGTGTTTCTTCAAGATAATCAATAATAGCTGCTGAAGCCATTGTTGCCAGTGGCATTTTGTCACATCCAAAAGCTTCTAGAGACTTTACATGAAAAACCCTTTTCAGGTCTTCAGTTCCATCCACAAGACTGAAGGCAAAATTGGGTCTCAAGGTCATAGTAAAACGATCTTTAACGATATTTGCAACGTTTTTAGGTAAATCAGGCACTATCTCTGCAACAATTTGCATATCTCCGGGTTTTATTTTTTTAGAGGGCACAAGCAACTCACTGGGGTCAACACGGTTTAGTTCAACCATTAGTTGCTTTCCATCTAATTCTGTCATCTTAAACTCACCGGTAGAAATATCCACAAAAGCCAGCCCGAAACTTTCAGGTTCTTTCTTATCACCTATAATAGCTGCAAGATAGTTATTTTTTCTGGCATTTAACAAATGAAGATCAGTAATTGTCCCTGATGTAAGAATTTTAACAACTTTTCTATCTACAATACCTTTTGCCAGTGCAGGATCTTCAACCTGTTCGCAGATAGCAACTTTATACCCTTTATTGAGCAACTTTGGTACGTAGTTATCCAGTGCCTTACAGGGAATACCTGCAAGCGGTACTTTGCCTAAATCACCAGCATCTCTTGCTGTTAGTGTAATTTCTAATGCCTCTGCTGCTATAATAGCATCCTCAAAGAAAGTTTCATAAAAATCACCCATCCTGAAGAGCAATACCAGGTCAATATGATCTTTCTTTATATTTAAATACTGTTTCATCAGAGGCGTAGCTTTATCAATATCAACCTGCCTGCTGTCTGCGTTGCTTATCTTCTTATCATCACATCTCATTTTTGACCCTCATTTCAGGTTATAAATTTAATTTTAGCCTGCTAAAAGCAATTTAGAGAACACCGGATCAATTTGAAAATACAAAAAAATTAAATAACACCCCGCTCATACGCTCATCCTGTGGCAAAATACTGCTCTTTAACATCAACAGGTTATTTGAAGTATAATAAAAAAAATCTTTCACTCAAACCGTTAATTTATTATAATTTAAAAATTGAAACATTCGAGCTGCCATGGAGGAAAAATGAAGGGATTTCTTAAGGTTTTTCTAATAATTATAGTAGTAAGTGTCATTGTCATCTTTGTAACAGGTGGTATTTGTTGTGCTACTTATAATTATATATCTTCTGAAGTTAAAGAACAGCTTAAAGAAGGAGATGCTCAAACTATAGAGCAAAGAGCAAATGATATCGCAAGCTATTCGCTTCCTGAAGGTTATTCGTTGATGAAAGCATTTGATTTATTTGGTGCGAAAGCTGCCGTATTTATGTATTCGCCTGATCAACAGGTGCTTATTATGGCTCAACCACCCGGCTGGATAGTCAAAATAAATGAAGATAACTTCAGGCAGGCTCTATCACCAGAAGAAATAGAAAAAGCTATACACCAGAGCAAGCACAAAAATGTACGATTAAAAGACCTTAAAATTATTAAAGAAGGTACTTTACCTACTGCCACCAGAGAAATCCCTTACGTTCAGGCAGAAGTCACACTGGAAGACCGAACAAAAGGCGATGAAATGAAGTATGAGGGAATTTTTGCCGTCATGACCTTTTCTAATAAAAAGAAAAATGTTATAGTATTGTCACTCAATACTCCGGGCAATTTTAATATAGATGCAGCAAAGGACTTTATCAAGACAATTCAGGTTAATTAGGAGCTTTTGATTAGAAGATGACTGAAGAAGAATTAGAAAAACTATTAGATGGCGAAGAATTACTAAAAAAACTTGATGTCAAAACACTTGTGATGGATTTACTCTCTAAACATACAAGTATGGAAGATATCTGCGAGATTTTTTATAGCAAACTTCCAGGTCTTGACAGTAATTACGTTAAACGTTTTATATATATGAAGCGTAACTAGAGATTCAGGACGTTTATAACCCTGAATTTAATTGAAATTACTTATGTATTATGGCCATCAACACAGTAATATCAATATTTTTACCACCCATATTAGGTGCTCTGATAGGTTATTTTACTAACTGGCTTGCTATTAAAATGCTATTCAGGCCATATACAAGAAAAAGTATTAATATACCATCTTTAAACATAAGGCTTGATGTTCCTTTTACGCCAGGATTGTTCCCTAAAGAGCAAGAAAAACTGGCCAATAAAGTTGCCAGTACAGTAACAGGTCAACTGCTAACCCCGGATGATATTCAGAATATTACCATTAAGCTTGTAACTCCTGAAAATATCGAACAGGCAGTTGATGCTATTGTTGATTCTATTTTAAAAGAGTTTCAAAATATTAGAAAACTACGTGATATATCTGAAGAAATAGCCGGGCTGGTCTCTGCATTTCTTATGCAAAGCCTGCCAGACATCATAGAAGACTCTATTACTACAAGCCCGGTCGCAAAAGAGTTTATTGAAAAATCTATTGATAGCGTAATATTAAGCATTTCTATACCGATGAATACAGCTTACAGTATCACTAACTCATTTTTCTATCATATAGCTACTCCAAATAACATTCGAAACTGGATTCTAGAAATGCTTACACCTGAAAATATTGACGAGCTTAACTATCTCGTTCAACATAATACCAGAGGAAGCTTTTATTACATATCAAGAATCATTACGGTTAAGTCTATACTCGAAAACACAAGAGATTTCCTGAAAAATGAACCGGAATCGGCTAACGAAACAATCCAGGAAGCTATTAAAGAACTTGAAATAAAACAAAAACTTGCAGAAAATATCTCGCAATTCAGATTTGAAAGCCTGCCATACTCAACAGTATCAATGCTTAAAGAGCATCTAACCGGTATTTTTATAAATTATATATTGCAAAACAGCAAACAAATTAGCGATAGAATTTCAAGAGAAGACATGACAAGAATCATTACTGATAAAATTGTCCGTTTTGATACGTCTAAAATAAACCCAAAAACCATTGTGTTTATAAAAAAAGAGATTGCAAGCTTTATCAACAAATACCTGGAACAAGAACTCGGTACACTGATAGAAAAGACGATACCGCTTATGGGTATAGACTACGTTATTTCAGACAAAATAGCACGCTTTTCACCTGGACGCCTTGAAAAGCTTATTACAGATATATCTAGAAGAGAACTAAGAGGAATAGAAAGAATTGGCGGTTTTATAGGCTTCATTATAGGCTGTATCAACTCAATGATATTTATGCTATCTGGCGGTATTTGGTCATAGCAGGCTGAAAAACTATTAATAATAATGATTCCTATTAGTACTGCGAGATAACTGATATTACTTTAAATCAAATATTAACTATATAAAAAATAGGCTACAATTAACATGCGATTTTTTAAGCCCCTAAAAGGATTTTAACCCCCAACACTAATTTCTAGAATCTATTTTTATATTATGTATCAATTTAAAAAAGTAAATTACGTTCTTAACTATGCGTAAAATTTGCACAAAATAAATTCATATTCAGGCATGTGTAGCATAAAATAGGCATAATTATTTTTTTGCATAAAAGAAAAGGAGTACTTCATGTGTCGTTTGCTGATTAAAGGTATTTATATCTTTCTTTTATCTTTGTTAATAGTGCTACCTGGTTTTGCAGTGCAGGATATAACAGTCATATACCCGAACCCTGTTCACAGGATAGATGCACCCAGCACCTATTTCATCGGAAATACCAACCCTGGCAGCCAATTTACTATCAATGGAAGACGTATAAACCTTCATAAAGAAGGTATCTTTGTTACAATGGTTCCTCTTAGCCCCGGCACAAATGTTTTTAATCTTAGATCAAGCCGTGATGGTATGGTAAAAGAAAAGACATTCCGTATTACCTCTCCATACCCTGAGAAAGCTTTACCGGCCTGGCCTCTTCAGATTGCCACCAATACTATTAAGCCTGACGGTACGGTTATATATTCCCCGGGAGAAATTATTAATGTATCGTTTAAAGGTTCTCCCGGTAGAAATGCTTCATTTTCAATTAGTGACTCTATTAAAATAGCTATGACAGAACTACCTCCAGAAATTGATACTGTTAAAAAGCTCGTTCTTGGTGAAGTTTACGGCATGCCAGGGGTGCCTGTAAAAGGCTATTACAACGGTATCTATAGAGTAAAACCTGAAGACGACCTTAAAAACGCACCTCTAAAGATTCACTTAAGTGATGGCAGCGGAACTTCAAAGACAGTACAATCACAAACCTCTATAACTACCTGGCAGCCCTATAAAAACCCTCGTGTAGCTGAGGTTACTAGAGATAAGGCAACTGTCAGAACAGGGCCGGGAGATGCCCGCCTTACACCTCTACCTATAGGTACCAGGCTTCATCTAACAGGCTTTGAAAGTGGTCATTATCGTTTTAAACTGGCTGAAAACCTTGAGGGTTATATTTCCAGCAATCAGGTTAAGCTTCTTCCAGCAGGCACTCCTGTACCTTTTACTGAAATAAGGTCTATAAACCTTCAGCATGTCTATAATTCAACCCTTGTTCATATACCTGTTACGAGAAAAATACCATTTCTGGTTGACCAATCCGTTGATCAGTCAAAGCTTTCTATTACTCTCTATGGTGCAAAAGCAGATACTGACATAATTAAATATGATATGAAAGATGGGTATCTCGATCAAATAAAATGGAGTCAGCCTGCTAATAATGTTTATGTTCTTGATATCCTGTTTAAGAAAAATCAGCAATGGGGTTATGACCTTTATTATGTAGGAGAAGCAGCAAAAGGAACCCTTAAACTTATCATACAGATTAAATATCCACCTAGAGTAGATACTGAAAACCCTCTGAAAGATAAAGTTATTGCTATTGATCCTGGTCATGGTGGCTGGGAAAAGGGCGCTGTTGGCCCTGGCGGTATACCGGAAAAACAAATTAACCTGGAAATGTCTAAAAAACTTGCTAAAATGCTTGAAGATAAAGGAGCACGTCCAGTTTTAACCCGTTACAGTGATGTAGCTCTTGGTATATACGAAAGGCCAGACTTTGCAGCCAGTAAAAAAGCTGATATATTCTTATCGATTCATAATAATGCTATACCTGACGGGCGTGATCCTAATATTGAACACGGTAGCAGCTGTTATTACTATCACCCTATGGCAATGGAACTGGCAAGAAGTGTTCATAAACAACTTTTAACCCAGCTTAAACTTCCTGATTTTGGTCTTTATTACGATAACCTGGCACTGCCCCGTGAACACCGTATGCCAAGTGTTCTTATAGAAGTTGCTTTTATGATCAACCCGCAGGAATATTTACTGCTGAAAGATCCTGATTTTCAGGAAAAATCAGCAAAGGCAATTCTTGACGGACTACATGATTTCTTTTTAAATACACGTTAGTCTTGTAGTAAAGGATAATGAGTTTATACCGTTATCAATCATTAAGCATAACGCTTTAACTCATCGTCAAAAACCTCTTTGGGTGTTTTGCTGAAGATTTTGAATACAGGTCTTATTCAACTTTTGACAGCTTGATATCATTGACATAAGGTTTTTTTGCTTTATTCAAATATCTGGAACATTTGTCATTTAGCATTAAAAATGTCAGTATATTAGTAATTAATGAAAAAAATAAATTATAAATTTTGTAAACGATTTCTCTTTTGTATAATGATAATTCATGTAACAAACATCATCAGGAATTATTACGAAATAAATGAACGACCAGCCCACATTTGATTTTCCAAAAAAGCTTGTAACATCAAGCAATCAGCCTGATTTTTTGCCTAAATCACGTATTTTTATTCTTTTAATAACAGTTTTATTGATGACAGTTTTGCTGGCCAGCCGTTTTATATGGAAACCAGTGCTGGAAGTTAATCAAAAAGCTAATAGCAACATTTACGCTACTAAAGATTTTGTTTATATCGATGAAAAAGCAACTCAAAAAGCCATAAATGAGGTCATTAGCTCTATTAGTCCTGCTCCTACCAAAAACCCTGATATTACTCAAAATGAAAGAAATAACCTTCATAACCTCCTTCAAAAGGTTTCTGATGTTAAAAACCTTACAAAAGAAGACAGTTTCTTTAATACAGGGGTTATATCTACAGATATACAGAATTATATCTTCTCATTGAAGCAATCATCATGGGAAAATGATGTTTATGCTAATTCAATAGATGTTCTTGCCCGTCTTCTTGCCGGTGGTTATCCTCCAGATGCCAGTAAGACAGATCTTCAAAATACTATTTACAAACTGGTACCCGATAAACTAAGTCACAACAACAAAAAAGCTATTGCTCAAATAGTTACAGGTGCATTAAAACCTGAAATGAGCATCTATTATGCTGCAAAACAGCTAGATAGTTCAGAAGAAACCCGCATTAAAAGAGAAATTGAACAAATTTATCTTGAAAATTTGAATACAAACCTGACTAATAAAAACATTTTTAGCTCCCAAATTATAAAGCCAAACAGCGCACAGGTTCAGTCAGCTATTGATATTCAGGCATACATATTCAAACAATTGGAGAAAATTCAGAGCATTAAAAGGTTGAATAAGCTTGTATATACTATTTTGCCTGAAGATATAAGAGAGCCTGTCAGCAGTATTTCTGAAGAAGAATGGTATGTGGCCAAAAAAATCACAATAAACACTTTTGATCAAATGCTTGAACAGGGTATTTCTCAGCTTGATATGGCCAATCTTGACGATATTATCCAGAAATATGTTCCAGATAGTTTGATACAAGAACAAAAAGAACTGGTATTTCTTTTAATTAATAAAGTTGCAACTCCTAATGTTATTATCGACAAAGCAGAGTTTGAAAAACTAAGAAAAGAAGCAGTTAAAAGAGTTGACCCGGTTAAAATTAAATTCACCAAGAATACCCTTTTAGTTAAAAAAAATGAGGTTATAACACCTGAAAAGATGAAACTGCTTAATGCTGCAGGGGTACTGGATAAACAAATTTACTGGGATGGTGTATATGAAATCTTTAGCCTGGTGACATTCGTATCTTTTATATATATTCTTTATCTTTATGCCTTTGAAAAGGAGGTATTTACTTCTTCAACATATCTCTGGTTAATAAGTATTTTGTTATTATCAACAATACTGATTTCTGACATTTTAACCATCTATAACTCAAAATTCATACCACTTGCCGTATTTAGTGCTGTCATTGCAATGTTTGTAAACCTGAGAATAGCTATTGTGTCTTTAATATTTATTACTATGCTGTTTTTAAGAGTTTATGATATAAGCATTACAACCTTATTTACGCTGTTTGCAGGTAGTATTGCTGCTGCATTCATTTTGCCAAAAGTTAATCAGAGAATTAATATATTAAAAGGTGGTATAATTATAGCTTTTATTCAGGTCATTATCTACAATATAGGTTTTTTAATTACTGATATAACACACAATATACCTTCAAGCTTATCCAGCAGCAGTGTATTAGTAGAATCATTATACTGGATGCTGAGTGGTTTCAGCTTTTCTATGATCATTCTGGCTATATTGCCACTTATAGAAGAAGTATTTGGCCTCATAACTTATTCACGACTGACAGAACTGGGAGATTTTAACCAGCCTGTATTACGAGAAATGGAAGAAAAAGCTCCCGGCACATTTCAGCATAGTATTGCAGTAGCAGCCCTTTCAGAATATGCAGCAAGAAAACTGAACCTTGATTCAACACTTACAAGAGTTGGGTCTTACTATCATGATCTCGGCAAAATGCTTAAGCCAGAATATTTCATAGAAAACCAACTCGACCAGATAAACCCGCACGATACATTAAATGATCCCAAAAAGAGTGCAAAGATTATCATCTCTCACGCCCGTGCAGGAATTACTATAGCTAAAAAAAATAAGGTTCCACCACCTTTGATGCCTTTTATTACAGAGCATCACGGCACAAGCCTTGTTACATACTTTTATTACAAAGCAAAACAGCAAGCAAAAAACAATAATGAAGTCAATGAAAAAGATTATAGATATTTTGGACCTAAACCACAGTCTAAAGAAACTGCTATCGTTATGCTTGCAGACTCTTCAGAAGCTGCTGTAAGAACTATAAAAGAAAAAAACAGAGAAAACATTAAGTCTAAAATAAAAGACATTGTTTCTACAAAGATTAATGATGGCCAGCTTAATGAATCTGGACTAACAACCGATGAAATTGCTATTATTATTGAAGCTTTTACCTATGTTGTTCTTGAATTCTACCACAACAGGATTGAATACCCTTCAATGAAAAAATAAACCTAGATTGCCCGCAATTTTTTAATTAACTCATGGTGGCAATCTGGCTGAAATCTAGTTTTAGAATGCCAGCAACCATCATTAACCTTATGGCCTCCAAGCCTGATAACCCTTTCCTTATTCATGTAATAAGCCCAGGCAAAACATAAAAACTTTTTATTTTCTCCAAATACCTCTACCATTTTTCTTTTATACAAATTTTGATCTTCTGATAAAGATGGATCATAACCTTCAAGACTATCAATATCATAAAGTACACTAATATCAGTAAATTCATATAATACCCCCCGGGCCCACTCATCACTTTCAACCATTGCAGGGTATCCCATCGGCAGATCATAGATTTCACCCTTTACTTTGGCATTAAATACTTGACTATATCGATCTTTACAGTAGGGAATATAGTTATCTTCCCCGGGCTTAAGGGTTCCATAAACAAATATAGATACTTTTTCTGATTTATTTATAGTCATTAAACTATCTCTACAGGTATTTCAACGAATTCAACTTGAGTTTTAGCTATACAGCAACTACTCTCACATATTTTACTCTAAAATAGCTCAAATAAACAGTTTTGATATAGAATTTTATAAAACTTAAAATTCAATAAAAAATCTAAACCCGCTTTATATAAGACTATTAGAGAGATATACACCAGTAGAGTACTGATTTTTTTTATCAATCAATCAATTTTTCAGGTATATTGAATGATAAACATTATATTATAAAGATTGTCATTTAGATAAAAGGTGAAATATGCTTGAACGTTCATACAACCGACAACCAGACCAGCTAAGACCTGTAAAATTCACGTGTAACTATACTAAATATGCCCATGGCTCAGTGCTGGCAGAATGTGGGGAAACAAAAGTTATTGTTACTGCTTTTGTGGAAAGTAGAGTACCACGTTTTTTAGCTGAAACCGGCAGCGGATGGGTTACAGCAGAGTATTCAATGCTACCAGGTGCCACTCAGGAAAGATCTCAACGTGAAAGACAACTAAAAATCTCAGGCCGTACAATGGAAATTCAACGCCTAATTGGACGTTCTCTTAGAGCAGCAATAGACCTCAATGATTTAGGAGAAAGAACCATCACTATTGATTGTGATGTAATACAGGCCGACGGAGGAACCCGTACTACATGTATTAATGGTGGGTTTGTAGCAATGATGTCAGCTCTGACAAAGTTATATGAAAATAATTTTATACCTAAAATACCTGTTAAAGAACATGTAGCTGCTATCAGTGCAGGCATAGTTAAAGGAGAAGAACTGCTTGACCTGGATTATAATGAAGATTCATCTGCTGATGTTGATTCTAACATTGTAATGACAGAATCAGGTAAAATTATTGAGTTTCAACTTACATCTGAAGGCGAACCTATTAATGATATAACAATGTTTAGCCTGCTTCAACTCGGTCAAAAAGGCATTAAAGAAATTGTCGAGATACAAAAAAAAACTCTTTTCTCTTAATGGAGGCATATAATGAAACTACAAACCCCAAGGGGAACTAAAGATATAGCTTTTGAAGAAGTAAAACTCTGGCAATCTGTTGAAGAAGTAGCACAAAAGACATTTGAGCTGGGTAATTTTGAGGAAATACGTACACCCGCCTTTGAATACACAGAAGTCTTTGCCAGAGGCGTAGGAGAAACAACTGATATCGTCAACAAAGAAATGTATACCTTTGAAAAAGGTGATAAAAGCCTTACGCTACGACCTGAAAATACGGCAGGAGTAGTAAGAGCCTACATCCAAAACGGATACTTTAAGCGCCCGTTACCTCAAAAGTTCTGGTATAAAGGCCCTATGTTTAGATATGAAAGGCCTCAATCCGGAAGACAAAGGCAATTTCACCAGCTAGGTATTGAACTTTTCGGGGTTGCAGGGGCTGCGGCTGATGCTGAAGTTATCCTTGTTGCTCTTCAGCTTTTCAAAAAGCTTCGCCTGCCAGGTTTAACCCTGCATTTAAATAATATCGGTTGCCCTGAATGCCGTACAATATATAAGGAAAAAATTAAAGATTCATTAAAAGATAGACTTTATAACCTCTGTGAAGACTGTCAGATCAGATATTTTAAAAACCCATTGAGGCTACTTGATTGTAAAATTGTAACCTGCCAGAATATATATTCTGAAGAGCCTGTTAATTCAATAATAAATCAGGAATTTATATGTGATACCTGTAAGACAAACTACAATAACCTGATAGAAATACTTGAAAAAGCAAATGTAAGCTATCAGTTTAACAGTAAACTAGTACGTGGTCTTGATTATTACAATGGTCCTGTATTTGAGATTACTTCTTATGCCCTGGGGGCACAGAATGCAGTATGCGGTGGTGGACGTTATGATGGTCTGGTTAAGCTTCTAGGTGGACCTTCTACGCCGGGTGTTGGATGGGCACTGGGTATGGAAAGGCTTATATCTTTGATTAATACTACAGTAGAAAAACAAATTGATGCTTATATTGTTTCAGATAATTATAATGATGCTGTTGTACTTGCAGACAGGCTTCGTAATGCTGGCATAAAAACGGATCTTAACTTTAGTAAATCTAAATTTAGCAAGCAGCTTGATAAGGCAAATAAATTAAATGCTACATATGCTATAATACTTGGGTCTGAAGAAATTGAAAAGGGTTACTATACTGTTAAGAAACTTTCTACAGGTGATCAATATATCTACAGCATAGAAGATACAATAGCCTGCATACTTCATAATCGTTGAGTTGCTATTATTAATAAATATAACTGCTATCAATAATGCGTAGAACCTTTGTTAATAATAATTTGCTATCAAAAATATCAGCTGTCAGGCTTTCATAAAGAAAATAAATTTATGTCAGCTTTAATTTCAATTGTGAACAAATTTGAAGTTCAATGAATAAATGTAATAAATATTTAACGTTTTTATCTTTCAGTTAAAAAAAATTTGCAGGTGTTGAAAATTTACTTTACTCAACAAATTCGTTAATATAAGCCCGTGGTTTTTGACCAGTTTTAAAAGCTTGACCCGAGTTTTTTTTCGTCAGGTAATTTGCTTTTTGGCTGCTATAAGATAAGATTAAATATGTTGTAATAGACTATATTTAGGGTTAAAGAGGTATAAAGGCCTTGAGTAAAATAGATAATAAACTGGATTATTTAACTTATGACATCAGAAAAGCAGAACCAATTTCTCTGCCCGATTGTGTATTAAGGCACAACAAAAATAAATCCATACATTTTATTGGTATGGGTGGTATTGGTATGAGCGGTATCGCTAAAATATTATCAGAATTAAACTATAAGATATCTGGATCGGATATTAAAGACAGCCCAACTCTGTTTTCAATGGCTGAAAGGGGTGCAACCGTCTTTGTTGGACATCATGAAGACAATATTAATGATGCCGGATTGATTGTAGTCAGTTCTGCAATCTCTGGAGATAACCCGGAAATAATAGCCGCCAAGAGAAATAATATACCTATCGTTCACAGGGCACAAATGCTTTCTCTGATCGTTTCAGGTAATATTAGTGAGCTAACTAATCAAGTAAGTATTGGTATTACTGGAACACACGGCAAAACAACGACCTCAGGCATGGTAGGTCTTATGTTTGAGTATGCAGGAATGAAACCAACTATTGTTGTTGGTGGTCAAATGCCAGTACTCAACACAAACTCTAAACTCGGGGCTGGAACATATTTTATAGCTGAACTAGACGAAAGTGATGGTACCATTACACTTTACAAACCAGATATTACAGTCATAACAAATCTTGAACTTGACCATTCTGACCACTATATAGGTGGCATGGATCAGCTATTTGATACATTTGAAAAGTATATCAATAATCTTCCCGGTGATGCTACTGTAATCATTAATCTTGACTCTGAAGGTAACAGAAAACTACTTGAAAAACTGCCAGAAAAATCATCAAAGATTCTTACATACAGCATAGAAGAAGACTCACCTCATTTTAATAAAGCTAAATTCAAGGCTATAGACATTAAAACAGAAGGTTTTAAAAGCAGCTTTAAAGTATTATACGATAATGACCTGTTTGGAGAGATCGAAATTATAATACCCGGTAAACATAACATCTCTAATACCCTGTCAGCTATTGCTGTAGGAATCGAAGCAGGGCTCGGGCTGGAAAAAGTCCTCAATGGTATTAGCAAATTTTCAGGCATGAGAAGGCGATTTCAAATTATCGGTGAGATCAATAACGCTAAAATCGTTGATGATTACGCCCATCATCCAACAGAAATATCAGCAACTCTGCTTACTGCAAAACAGATAGTCAAAAAAGAAGGTGGCGGAAGAGTTGTAGCTGTTTTCCAGCCTCACAGATATACAAGACTTTCTTGTTTCTGGGATGATTTTAGAAAATGCTTTAAAAATGCAGATGTAGTTTATATTTGTGATGTCTATTCAGCTAACGAAAAGCCTATTAAAGATATCAACTCTGAAAAGCTTTCTAAATGCATGGAACATAACGATGTACACTATATAAGTGGCCCAATAGAACAGGTTGCTGAAAATATCAAAGATCAAATTAAACCCAGCGACCTTGTTTTAACTCTGGGAGCTGGCAACATAACAAAGCTGGGCAATATTTTACTTGAAAAAATTGAAAAAAAATAATCCTACAATATGACTATTCATTGCATTAAAAATCAATCTCTGGATAAATTTACCACTTTTAAAATAGGCGGTAAGACTGAATGCATTTATATACCTGAAACAAAAGCTGATCTTGCCAAACTGGCTTGCCACATGGATTTGTCAAACAACTTTCCTTTTGTCATTGGAGCAGGTTCAAATGTTTTAATCTCCAATAAAGGAATTAAAAAACCTGTTATCTCACTCAAAAAAATGCAATCTATTGATCTACTTGATAACACAACTATAAAAGTAGAAGCAGGCTCTAAACTTCCTGCCCTTGCTTTTTTCTGTCTTGAAAAACGCCTGAGCGGACTTGAATTCATTGCCGGTATACCAGGAACACTGGGCGGAGCAATATTTATGAATGCTTCTGTTAAAGAGAAGAGCATTTCTGACAACCTTATCAGCGTTGAAATTCTTGATTTACAAACAAACTCTATAAAAGAATATAAAAAAGATGAACTCGACTTTGACTACCGGCATTCTTCAATTATACCCGGAAGGCAAATCATTCTTTCTGCCTGTTTTGAACTAGAACAGGAAGAATACATATGTATTAAAGCCAAAATACAAAAATATATTAACGCTCGCAAAAATACTCAACCTGCCGGGTTCAATGCAGGTAGTATTTTTAAAAATCCTGATCATATCAAAACCCCTTCATCGGGTTATTTGATTGATAAAATTGGTGCGAAAGGCTGGAAAGAAGGGGGAGCCGAAATATCAAACATTCATGCTAACTTTATTAACAATATTAATAATGCCTCATCGCTTGATGTAAGCCGTCTTATGTACAGAATGTACAATGCTGTTAAAGAAAAAACAGGATATATATTACATCCTGAGGTTTTATTTGTCGGAGAACCAACGAAAGAAGAAGAAAAAATATGGAAAATTTTACTGCAAAAATAAGCAAAGAAAGCAAAATAGCTGTTTTATACGGTGGTTTATCTTCAGAAAGAGAAGTCTCTCTAAGATCAGGTAAAAATTGCTACGATGCACTACAGAGAAAAGGATACAAAAACAGCTTTCTTCTGGACGTAAAAAAGGATATCGGCAGTAATCTTAATCCAGAAGCTATTGATATTGCATTTCTGGCCCTTCATGGCACTTACGGAGAAGATGGCTGCATCCAGGGACTGCTTGAAATACTTAATATTCCGTATACCGGTTCAGGCGTTCTTGCAAGTGCCATGGCAATGAATAAAGCTGTAAGCAAGAGTATTTTTAGTGCTAACGGCATACCTGTTGCACCATCTGTATGTTATACAAGAAAAGAAGTTAATAATGGCATTTTAAGAAAGCTGGCAGATCTAAAGTTACAGTTTCCTGTGATGGTAAAACCTGTTTCTGAAGGCTCGAGTGTTGGAATGACAAAAGTTGACAGCAAAGACAACCTTCTTAAAGCAATAGAAATAGCAGGCAATCACCGTGATGGAATACTTGTAGAAGAATACATTAAAGGTAAAGCTATAACCATTGGGGTTCTTGATATTAACTATGAAAGCATTGCTACACCTATTCTTGAACTAAGAACTAAAACAGAGTGGTATGACTATACCGCTAAATACACTGAAGGGTTAACAGAGTTCATTTTACCTGCTGAACTTGATAATGAAACCACTATAAAAGCCCAAAAACTTGCTGTTAAGGCACATAAAGCCCTGGACTGCAAAGGTGTCAGCCGTGTAGACTTTATGGTCTCAGCTAACAATACACCTTATATACTTGAGGTTAATACACTTCCGGGGATGACAAATTTGAGCGATCTACCTGCTCAAGCAAAAACAATGGGTATCGACTATGACCAGCTGGTTGAAATATTGTTACACAGTGCAGTTCAATGAAAACTAATAAAGATGCTATCAGAGCAAAAAAGAAGAGGCGCAAGCTTAATTCAGAAGAAATGAGGCTTCTGAAAGAAAAGCAGCGAGCTATTTATCTTAAACAAAGACGTAATATTAAGAAACGCCAGCTCTTATTTCAGAGAATAAGAGGCATTTTCAAGTTATCAGGCGTTTTAATATTGTTTCTCACTGCTGTTTATTTATTCCTAATCCCTCAATGGAAACTAAGTCCATTTATATTCACACATTATCCCAATAAAAACCTTATTATAGAGAATAATTTACTTACTTCTGATCAGCATATTATCAATAAACTAAAGCAGTTTAAGGTGTATGATAAACCTCTTTACCTTTTAAATACAAGAGACCTGGAGGTTATGCTGTCTGAACTATCGCCTGTTAAAAAGGCTTATATAAGAAGATACTGGCTACCAGCAAGACTCAAGGTTGTTATCGTTGAAAAGCAACCTATTTTTGTAGTTCACAACAGCATAAACTCAATGCCTGAATATGCAATAACAACCGATGCCAGCCGGATAGGAAAAGAGTTTTTTCCGTTACCTGAAAAATATAACGAACATACTTATAAAATTATTCTGCCAGGGCCTGAAACCGTCTGGAATAAAGATATTATTGAAAAATATGAACATATAATGCGCATTGCAGAGAAAGCAACCGGTGAAAAAATTATCTATATGGATCTCAGCAAGCCAAGAGATGTATTTATACAAATGACACAAAGTACTATTAGACTTGGTGAGATTGATGCAACAGTAATAGAGAGAATTAACCGACTAAGTGTCATTGCACCTGCCGTAAAACCTTTTCACAACAAAATTGAATACATAGACCTCAGGTGGGATAAAGCTTTAAACCTTAAAGAAAAAGTTGAGCCCTCTAAAACAAACACTCCCCCAATAACTAATTCTGAAAATAAACAACCTGAAGTTATTACTGTTGATATTAAGCCTGAAGAATAATAGCTGATAATACATTTGTATTCTTTAATACTACTTTTATAATCAGTAATCATTCCTGATTAAATGTTGAATTTCAATCTTTTATAAGTAATAATTAAAATTAGTGTATAACTTAAAATTTTTTCGATTTTCAAAACCCGTACCATGACTGCTACTTGACCCGATAAAGGAGGCAAAGCCCCTTATGCTGATGTGTTAGCTATCTCCCGGTTGGAGTAGCTTTCAATGGGGCCCAATTGCCTTGCTGGCTTGCTTTTTCAACCTGTATTTTAAATTTATTTTTTTGAAAATCGAAACCAGAAAATCTGTCATTCTGGTTATGTATCAGTCTTTAATATTATCAGATTGTCTATTTGTGATTATCTAAAGGGGGTTTTTAATGAAGAAAAAACTTACCAGAAGAGAATTTCTGGCACTTGCTGCCTCACTGGGTATTTCAGTTTATGCTGCTCAATATTTTTTTGGCCCCGGTGGAGAAAACTTTGTTATGCGTTCAGCCAGTGCTTCTTTAAATTCTCAATTAACTTATAGCAAGAATAAATCAGCTTCTGAAATGACCCGGGAGGTTATTGAAAAGCTTGGTGGCATAAATAAATTTGTGAAACCCGGTGAAACAGTAGTTTTAAAACCTAACATCGCCTGGGATAGGGGACCGGGTTATGGAGCCAATACTTCACCTGAGATAGCAGCAACAGTGGCTAAGCTTTGCAAAGAAGCAGGTGCTAAAACAGTAAAAATTATTGATAATCCCTGTGTTGATTCAAGAGTAGCTTATACAAGAAGCGGGTTTTTAAAAATTGGCCAAGCTGTAGGAGCTGATATTTACTATCTTGATAACAGATCATTAAAAGAGATGCGCATTAATGGTCATTTTGTAAAAGACTGGCCTGTTTACCGTGATTTTATAGAGACTGACAGGTTAATTAATATTCCTGTGGCGAAGCACCATGGCTCATCAAAACTCAGTATAGGTATGAAAAACTGGCTGGGGGCTATTGGTGGTAATAGAGGTGAGCTTCATGCTTCACTTGATGAGTCAATAGTAGATTTTGCATCCTTTTTTAAGCCTGATTTAACAATCATTGATATGACAGAAGTCCTGGTAGCCAATGGCCCAAGGGGTGGCAATTTAAGTGATGTAAGAAAGTTCAATACTGTTATCGGTGGTACTGATATTGTTGCCTGTGATGCCTTTGCTTCAACCTTTTTCAACCATTCTCCTGAAGACATTAAATATATAAAAATGGCTCATAGTGATGGTTTAGGAGATATGAATTATAAGAAATTGCTCAATGCTTAGTCAAATTAAGAAAACATCTTTTATAAGGTTTATAGCTTCAAGTTTAATATTTATTTTGTTTCTGTGGCTGGTTATAAAAGCTAACTATGCTGATCTTTTTGAGTCAAATTTACCGGTAAACATCTTTTTAAAGCTGGATCCATTTGCGGTATATTCTTCTTTTATTGCAGATAGAACTTTTGAATTATCTCTTTTTCTTTTAGCTTCTGTTTTAGTAGTTTTAACGCTTCTTTTTGGTCGCTTTTTTTGCAGCTGGATCTGCCCTCTGGGATATCTTAATCAGCTTATCAGCCGTATCAGGTTTAAGGAAAAGAAGACAGAGTTTCATAAAACCCAGTATTTCAAGTATTATTTTCTGGTTTTTCTTTTATTATTGGCTGTTGGAGGAGTTCAGGTTGCAGGTATTGCTGATCCAATATCCATTATGACACGTTCTATAACCTTTGCTGTCATACCTGCCGGGGCTTTTATCTTGAACAGTTTTCTGGATGTCGCCTATGACAATCCTATTTTGAATCATACCTATAAACCGGTAAAAACAATATATGATTATCTTTTTTATAATTCTGTATATCACTTTGAGTATTCTATTTTGCTGGGTATTATATTTGTAATTATACTCCTGTTAAACTTTTATCGCAATCGCTTCTGGTGTAATCAGGTGTGCCCGCTGGGTGCTCTTTTTGGTCTTCTGGCACACTTTAGTATTTTTAAGGTTAAACAGGATGATAATATCTGTACTGGCTGCCAGATATGTACTGTTAATTGCCATGGTAATGCGAACCCTCATATAGCAGGAGATTTAAGGCATTCAGAATGCATGCTGTGCGGCAATTGCCTGGATAATTGTCCTTCAGAAGGGCTTCAATACAGGCCAGCCTTTAAAACCATTGACCGGTCTTTTCAGCCTGAACGTCGAGAATTGATTATTACAGGGGTTTTATCTCTTATCAGTATACCAGCAGTTCGCTTTATAAGCCCCTCTGAAGCCAATGCTCACCTGATAAGGCCTCCTGGTTCACTTGAAGAAGAATCTTTTCTTAACAGATGTATAAGTTGTGGCAAATGTGCTAAGGTATGCCCGAACAATGCTATTCACCTGACATTAACAGAAGCAGGGCTTGAGGGTATTTTTACCCCCCGGATTATACCCCGGCTGGGATATTGTGAATATCTTTGCAATCTGTGTTCTCAGGTATGCCCGACAGGTGCTATAAGACCTATCAGCCTGGAAGAAAAAGAAAAAATTGTTATAGGTAAAGCAAAAATTGATAAAACACTTTGTAAAGTTTATGCAAATAATGAACCCTGTCTTGTCTGTGAAGAGCATTGCCCTGTGCCAGATAAAGCTATTAAACTAATCAGCGGAACATACCCGGCACAGCCGGTTGTTGACAGCGATTTGTGTATTGGCTGTGGCATTTGTGAATATAAGTGCCCTATTGAACCTCAAAGAGCTATTGTTGTTGAGGCTTGCGATATTGACAGATCTAAAGTCTTTCTGAAATAGCGATAATTGTTTTTTTGTATTACATTAATTCAATCATGGCAGGCATTATGCCAATCATAGTTAAGATTATTGCCACAATATAAGACATCTATGAAATTAAGTAAAATAAAATTACAATATGATTGACTCTTTAAAACAAACGATGTTATATTTTAAATGCACGCCGAGGTAGCTCAGTTGGTAGAGCGGAGGACTGAAAATCCTTGTGTCGGCAGTTCAATTCTGCCCCTCGGCATTTTTTCATGCTCTTTTTTACAATATAGACCTGAGAATAAAAATAAGATAAACTTTTTATTTATACTAATGTAAGATATATCTTAAAAAAAAGAGAGATAAAAAGATGGTCTTTTCAAAATTTTTCGGTGCTGATAAGACACCCGTTGCCGGGGTAGACATTTCACAGGATTACATTGTCTTTTCACAGGTCAAAAAAGCAGAAAATGCTCTGAGGCTTGAACATTTAATTCGTGTTCCAACGCCTGCAGGGGCTGTCTCTGGTGGCACAATAGTTCAACATGAAGTTATAGGAGAAGCTTTACGTGAAATCATTGATATGAATGATGTTGAAGACGTAAAAATTAATGTTTCTATACCTTCAAATGTGCCTTTTATGAGGACAGTAACACTACCTGATCTGCCTTTTGAAGAACTAAGGATCATAGCACAGGATGAAGCATCCTCTCACCTGCCCTATCAAACTGCTGATGCTAACCTTGATTATGCTCTTCTCGAAAATACAAGAAGAATAGATGAAACGACTTCCAGAAGAGTTGTTGATGTTTTAATTGTAGCGGTTCAAAAAGCTACCGCTCAAAAATACGTTGATATGGCAGATGCAGCAAAAATCAAACTTAACAGCATAGATGTATCTACATTTTCTATGATCAAGAGTCTTGCTCATTCCAATCAGATTGAAGATGATGACAGCCTTGCAGTATCAGTTCTTGTCGGGTATGAAAACTGTGATATCTCTATCATATCAAAAGGAATGCCTTTATTTACTCATATGGCAAATACAGGCAAAAAGAACATCATAGAAACTATAAGCACAGGACTGGGGCTAACCCCCGGAGAAACAGAAGAGTTTCTTCCACGTGTAGCAATTCTTGTACCGGGTTTACCTACCCCAAATGATCCTCAAATTGTTAAGGCTGCAACACTTGTTAGAATGACATATAATAATATATGTACTGAAATTTCTAAAGCAATACATTTTTATAAAACACAGAGGCCAAAATCACCTGATATTTCTAAAATAGTTCTTGGCGGTAGCGGTATGTGTGTTAAAAATTCTGATAAATTTATTGCTAACAGGCTCAAAATCGATGCTGAACTGGCTAATCCGTTGAAAAATATTTCAACAGATGATCAGCTAGATGATTATTATCTTCCGACCCTTGTTACCAGTGTAGGTTTAGCATTGAAAGGTATGTAGAAATTGAAAACTATAGAAATAAATTTAATCGGTGATCTAAGACAAAAACAGACTTCACGAAAAATGGGGCCATTGCCTGAAAAGTTTGTCCCCGCAGGAGTTAAACCAGAAGAAGCTCAGAAAAATATGTATCTATGGCTGGCTGGTGGCTCTGCCGGGCTTGCTATTCTGGTTCTGGTTCTTGTTATTATAGGCTCTTTTACTTTTAACATTTATACTGATTCTCAGATAGCGAAAGTTGAAGATGAAATAAATCAAAAACAAATTGAATTAAATCGCTATAAAAAAATTAAAAAAGAACTTGAAGACCAGAAACTGAGTTTAGTTATAAAAAAAGAAATCAAAGGGCATTTTATGAATGCTTCTATTCCGCTGGCAGATATTCTGGAAGAGTTAAGAGCAAAAGTGCCTGATAATATCTATTTAACAGAAGTAACAAAATCAGCAAAAGGTGTACAGATCAAAGGTAGTGTAGCAAAAGAAGACCCTGAACCACTGAAAAGCATTACGCTTTTTGTAATTAATTTAAATTCTATTAAACCTGAGGCATCAATTATTTCAGATGCCAGCCTTGTATCTGCTTCACAAAAAAATGATATTTTTAATTTCACAATAGTTGCTTCATCCAAAAAACCTGTCACTGTCAAAAATAATTAGTGAGGTAATAAAAAGTGGGCTTTAGAGAAAAAATAATAATATTTGGCATTCTTCCCTGGTTACTGGCTATTGTCGCTTTATTTATGCTTGTTATACCTTCTATTAAAGGTAACCTTGAGAAATCTGCAATTTTAAATGATAAACAGGAAGAACTATCTTCTTTAAATAGTTCTATCAACAAGATAAAAAATACCGATAAGATTGAAAAAGAAATAGAAGATTTAAAGATAAGCCTTCTCGGGTTTAAAAAACAGTTTCCAGATAAAGACAATTCTGAACTGGTAGTTGTTGATATTCAAAATGTTGTCAATGAACTGGATGTTTTTCTTGCAGGCATTTATCTTAATACCTTAAAAGGAGAATCAGTACCCAAAAAAGTGATTGATTTACTTGATGATGGAAAAAGCAAATCAAAATCCAAACAAAAAAAGAAATCTGTAACTATACCGTTTAAAATTAGCAGTAAAGCCATAAAAATAAACTATATATCTTCTTTTGAGGATGCTATAGATTTTTTAAACTACCTTCAAAATTATTACCGGTTTATAGATATTGAAGGCATAGTGATCAAAAAAGTAAGCGATAGAAAAATAGTTGAACTTGTTGAAACAGAATCAGGGCCCAAACTTGCAATAACTTTAAACTTTAAGATATATACCTTTGAAGATTTAAAGGTCAATGATAGTGAAAAAGATGATAGCAAAAAGAAAAAATAATAATGGAGGTATATAGCCTTGGCCAAGCCAAAAGAAACTAATAATCAACGATTAATAGTTATACTGGTTGCTTTGCTGATTCTTCTAGCTCTTGCAGCGGCATACTTATTTTATTCCAGAATGTCTGCCCCGCAGGAAGTTGTAGAAGTAGAAGAAGTAACAGCAGTTGTACCAGCAAAACCCGATAAAAAAGAACCCGTAGATAAAACCAGACCTGACGAAAAAGATCCTAAAGAACTCGTAGATAAAACAAAACCTGATGAAAAAGATCCTAAAGAACCGGTAGATAAAACAAAACCTGATGAAAAAGATCCTGAAAAAACTGATGTTGAAACATCAGAAGAAGATGAAACCGGCACACAAGAAACAGAAAAAGATGTCTCTATTGATATTGAAGAAGAACCAGAAGAAATACAACCTTCAGATCCTCTTGAGCAAATGCCTCCAAGAAAATCTGTAGCAATAAACCCTTTTAGTGTTGAAAATAAACCCCTTGTAAAGATTAAAGAAGCCAGATTTTCCAGACTAAAAGCCGAAGCAGAAAAAGAAGCAGGAAAGTTTAATCCATTTGTAATGGCAGATTTGTCGTCACTTTTTCCGCCAGTAGACCAGCTAAACGTAGAATCCATAGAAACACACTTACCGGATATACCAAGTATACCCCATAATATTACTTTACCTCCTGACCTTGAATCCTTTACCGGGCTAACAACTCAAAGCGATGCCAGTTATAGAAAACCAAGTGTTGTTACAAATACTATTTTACCAGAAGATGTCCTTTCAAGTGCCCAGCTTACCGGTATTATTGGAGATGCAGCCGTTATAAAATTTAATGGCGTAAGTCGTGCTTTACATGCTGGACAGAATTATCGTGGAATAGTAGTCTTATCAGTAACTCCTAATAGTGCAACTTTAGAGTTAAATGGTGTTAAAGTAACGAAAACTATTAAAGGATTGAGGTAGAGATCTCATGTTTAAAAAGAAAAAATTCTTGATCGGGCTGGTAACTTTACTGGCCATCACAACCGTATGCATGAATAATAGTTTTGCGCAGGAAGACAAAAGCGGCTGGGATTATCTTCAAAATAACCAGCAAAAAAATACTTTAAACCAGCAACTTCCTGATAAAACAAAACAGGTAACAAAAAGAATCTACAAAGAGGGTGACCTGAAAGATGGTGTGCTGAAAATAAGAGGATCACTTGACATATTTCCTGATGATGAAACCATTTCACTTAAATTGAGAAATACAGACGTCAGGGCTATTTTAGAAGAACTGGCCTCAAAAGGCAGAAAAAATATCATTGTGGATAACTCTGTTAAAGGCACAATTACAGCAGATCTTCAGGATGTATCAATCAATAAAGCCCTGGATCTGGTTCTGGCAGCCGGAGAACTCGAAGCAAGAATAATTGACGACAACCTATTTGTAGCAGCAAGAACTGCAATGCTCCGTAAAGGCTTAAATAGAAGAGTAGTAAAGTCTATTAAACTAAACCACGCCTATTGTGTAGATGTTGCATCAGTATTAAATGCCAGTATATTCAATACAGGCGTAGAAACAAAAGTAGAAAAAACTCTAACAGAAAGCGCAGCCGAAACAGCTATGCAGGCTACGGAGATTGCTGATACTTCAGGCCCGACTCTTGGCCCGCCACCCGGGGCAGAAACAACAGCGCCAATGGCTGACCCTGCTGCCGGAACTACTGTTGCTCAAGCAGGCACTGAAAAATATGGCGCAGAAAGAGATGTAAGAGTAGTCGATTATAAAATTGATAAAGGGGGAAACTATAACGATGCAAATAAACTCGCAGGCTCTATTAAACTTGAAGGTTTAACAGGCAGCTTTGCAAACCAGAAAGTGCCAGACAATAATGGCGGCACTATTGTAATACCTGATTCTCGTACGAATTCACTACTTATTGCAGGCATAGAAGAAGATATTTATACAGCAGAAAAAACAATAGAATACCTTGATAAGCCCTTAAAACAGGTCTCTATTGAAGTATCTCTTATTGAAATGAACAGAACAGATGCAGAAAACCTTGGTCTTGTCTTAACTTCAGATGCCAGTATGGTTTCTGCCGGTTTTAATAATACTGAACAGAATTTTCAGGTGCCAACAACCTTTACACCTAACGGCTGGGTCAGTGCAGATAACAACTATGCAGCTGGCAGAAATAGTATAGCAGGTTTATCCCAGACGGTCGGTATGGTAACTCAAGCCGGACAGGGCATTCTGCAATTCAGCACAGTTAGAAACATAACGCAGAATATAGCATTTAAAATAAATGCTATGATTGAGAAAAACAAAGTTAAAGTTATATCAAACCCGAATATCATAGCCTTAAACAATACAGAATCTCTTATTAAGCTCACAGAACAGATTATAAACAGGGTTAGAAATACCTATAACTCTACTACTGGTGCCCTTGTAAGTTCTGAACCTATCCTTGAAGACGTGGGTATGGTTCTCTATATCAAACCTCAAGTAGGTGATGATGGCTATGTTAACCTGCGTATAAGACCTTCTCTAACTGCTCCGGGCGGAACACAGCAATTGCCTGACCAGTCAACTATTACACTTATTAGAACCAGAGAAGTTCTTATTCAGAATGTCAGGGTAAAAACAGGTGAAACACTTGCTATAGGCGGTTTAATTAACACCAGAGAAACTAATAGAAAATTTAAAATACCGTTCCTGGGTGACCTCCCAATTCTTGGTGGCTTCTTCCGTACAACAGCCATTGAAAAGGAGAAAACTGAGTTAATCATTCTCGTAACACCCAAAATTATTAACGATATTGCAATGCAGGCAAGCCCGCTTCAGGCACCTATTAACTAAGATCATTCTCAATAAAGTTTATATACTTTTCATCAAGGCCGTATAACTGATATACGGCCTTATCAATGAGATCAATATATTTTTGCCGCTCGTGAGGCATCTTTTTTTGAACTTCATAAGTCAGCCTGACAACCTGATCATGCACTTCTTGAGGTGTTAGTTTTTCGATATCTTCGATAATATCGATATTTTCGATATCTTCAGTCTTTTTGGGCTCATAATTATCTTCGTCGAAGTCTATATCAAGATATGGCAACCGCTTAACCAGCTCAGGGAAAACATTTAGTTCTCCTGTGAGAAAGTTATTAAAATAAAAACGTATCAAGCGAGAATTCATCAAGCCTAAAATATATCTTATATTGAGAAAAGAATCACGATCAGTTCTATAAACAACGGTGGTTCTTGTATACGCACCTGTCCCTACCTGCCAGAGAACTTCTTCCTGGTTTGATTTAGTAAGTTCAAGTTTAATTCCTCTGGCTTTTAAGAGTTTTTTGTCAACTTCAAGAAGGTCTTTTTTCATTATTACATTTATAATAGAGTGATTGGTGTAGTAATGATTAGTATCCAGTGCAGCAATCAGACCCCTGGCGCCGCTAACAGCAGGTATAACTATCTTATCTCTCTCAAACAATTCTGGAAAAGCTGGCCTGTGAAGTTTATCCTTGCCTTCTGTCAGGTATAAAACCTTGTCATTAAGATATGTAACACTATATGTATTTACACATCCGCCTCTGATAAGGTCTTTAAGGTTCGGGTGATTTTTATACATATCATATTTTTCAGTTTCAGATTCATTAAAGATAAATTTTTTGGTATTGCCGGGTTGCAGCCCCCAGCTGACATAGCAGGCTTTAGTTACAGGGTTGCTTCTGGCCTGAATATAATCTAATATTTCTTTTTTAGTATTATCAAGACTTAGCCTGAATATAAAGTTAAATGTATTTCTAAAATCACCTTGTTTAATATGACTGGTACAGTTGCTATCCTGTTTTAGCTGTATTACCTTAACAGAATGATCATCCAGAACAGTTTTTTTACATATAAGTATAATAGGAGTCACATTAGCCCCTTTAAACAGGCCATTATACTTGATTTCTACTATTTGAGATATTGAGCAGGTATCCAGAATAATCTCTCTGATGCCCTTTGCATAAGACTGTGTCAGCAATTTATCAGGTATAATGTAACCAAGAAGACCTTCATCCTTAAGAAAAATATCTATTGCCTGTTCAATAAAAATGATATACAGGTCAAACCTTCTTACTGCTGACTTAAAATGCTTGAGATAATAGTTTTTCTTGTCTTTATCTATTCTTTCGATGTTCAAATAGGGTGGATTGCCTATAACGACATCAAAATAGTTTTTTTCAAAAGGCAAATCCTTTTTTTCCAGGGCATCTTTACAGACAATATTTTCTGAATAATAGCCTGAAGCCAGAGTTAATATAAGCTTTGAAATCTCAACAGAAACAGGGTCAATATCTATACCATAAAGATAGTTTTTAATTATATCCTGAGGTTTCAGCCCTTTATCAGCAAGATAATAGTATACATTAAGAAGAAAGGCTCCGCATCCACAGGCCGGGTCGATGATTTTTTTGCCTTTAAGGGTATCCAGCTGGCCGAGTGTCTTTTCAGTAATATAGTTAACTATTTTAGGAGGTGTATAAAAAGCCCCCTGGCACTGTTTATTTTTATTACAGGCTTTAGATATAATCCACTGGCCGGCATAGACTTTTTCTTCTGGCTCAAAGCTAAGGTTTAAGCTTAGCTGTGTATGATCTTTAACCTCTTCTTCTTTGTATGTTTCTTGCCCTGACTTATGTATAACCCTAAGATCAGCTGTAGCTTTTTCAATAGAATATTTCAGAAGCATTTCATAGAAATAGTTCAAGAATTCAAGCTTAAGAGATCCCAGTAATATGCGTGAACCATTGCTATCAAGCAACACATACTCAGAAATATTAATAATATCGTTAAGAGTGAAGTCAAAATCTTCCAGATTCATTCTAATATTGTTAAAAATAGGGGCCTGGCAAACCTCATAGCACTGTTGTTTAATGATTTCCTTTAGTTCATAAGAGGCTGACGGTTGAGAACTCAATTTTTTATTCAGTGCCCGGGTCATAAAATCTGTCAGATGTTTTTTTGAAAGTATTTTAGACTCTTCAGCATACAAAACAAACATGGTCAGGTAGAGAAATGCACTTGAAAAATGATATACTTGCGCAGGATCATCTTCTGCACCTTTATAACAATTGCAAATGACTCTCAGAGAACTTAACAACCTCTTAGAATGTTTGTCAATAAGGTTCTGTTCTATTAAATCAAGTTTCATGAATCTTTTTTATTGTCCTGTGTAATTTGATCCCCAATCAATATACTTATAAAAAGTCTAACCTCTATAAATTTAATACAAATACTCTCCAAATAAAACTACTATATGATTCTTTGATATATTTTGTAAACAAAAATACGTTATTTGAGCCATAGAAATAGTAATAAAATATACAGTACAATTTAAAATATTAGCATTATGAATTTGTTAAGTATTAAAAAGCAAATCAGATAAACCACTTTTATAAGATTTTTTTTGAAATACAATTAATAGTGATTACTAAGACGATTGAGAACTGAAAAGTATGAAGAACAACTTAAAATACATATTGATAATTCTGGCAGTATTATTTATACCTGCCATTGTTGTCTTTATTGCAGCAATAGGCAGTTATTATGGTCATTTTGGCCCTTTTCAATATTTGTTTTCAAGTGATGCCAGTGCTATCTTTGATCCTCTAACCAATTATACAGGCGATGTTTCAAGACCACTCTGGCCAGACTATTCATTATTCATACCGACAGCGTGGCAGGCATTAATATCAATTATAATATTAGCTATAGCAGTATTTTTAACCTGGCTTAATCCTGATAATCAGGCCGTCAGGGTATCTGCAATGTTACTGGCAACTGTTACCATTATCAGGCACCTGGCCTGGCGTGGAATGTTCACACTCGATTTTAACTCTGTACCTAATGCTATTGTTGGTGTCATAGTGTATTCTGCTGAAATATCAGCTTTTATAGCTATGATACTGGGCTATTTTCAGATGTATAAGCCAACAAAGACCCCATATATTGATATTAAAACTGCCCCAGTAGAGCAACTTCCTTCAGTAGACGTCTTTTTAACTACCTACAACGAAGGAACTGATATCCTGTACAGGGGTATCGTAGGATGCCTGAATATAGATTACCCTAAAAAGAGTGTATATATTCTTGATGATGGTAATCGTCCTGAAGTCAAGGAACTCTGCAAGCACCTTGGCTGTAACTACATCAGCAGAACTTCAAATGAGCATGCGAAAGCAGGCAACCTCAACAATGCACTTAAATATACAAATGGTGACCTTGTTGCTATCTTTGATGCAGATTATATACCGGCAATTTCATTCCTGAAAGAAACAGTAGGACAGTTCTTAAGGGATCCTAAAGTTGCCTATGTCCAGACACCCCAGCATTTCTTCACACCTGACCCATTTCAGAGAAATCTTATTCTTGAAAAGTCAGTAACTAACGAACAGGATCTGTTTTATCAGGTCATACAACCCGGTAATAATTACTGGGGGAGTGCATTCTTTGCCGGAAGTGCTGCTATATTCAGAAGAAAGCATCTGGATCAAATTGGTGGATTTGCCATAGAAACAATTACCGAAGATACTCACACTGGTATCAGGCTTCATGCCAAAGGATACAAGTCATACTATGTTAACAAGATTATGTCAGCAGGCCTTGCACAGGATAGCTTTTTAGATTACCTCAATCAGCGTTTAAGATGGGGTAGGGGTATGTTCCAGATTTTAAGGTATGACAACCCTCTCTTTGTACCTGGTCTGCGTTTTGCCCAGCGTTTATGCTATTTTTCTGGCATTTATTACTTCTTCCATGGCCTGCCACGTATTATATTTTTGGCGGCGCCGCTATGTTTCCTTGCTGGCGGGCTGAAACCTATTGATGCTGGTATTATAGAAATGATTATATACTATGCTCCAAGTTTTCTTGTCTCTATTATTGGTTTCTCTATTGCAACTAAAGGTATCAGACAAACCTTCTGGTCTGAAGTATATGAATCAGCTACTGCCCTGTATCTGTTTTTAACTACTACACTGGCTATTGTTTCTCCAAGAAGGGCTAGATTTAAAGTTACACCTAAGGGTACAATTACTTCTGAAACCCGGTTCGACTGGATAACAGTTGTTCCACAGCTATTATTAGCTTCGTTAACAATCGTAGGGCTTATCTTAGGTCTAGTAAGAATTGTTGTTACTCCAGATTATGTTGGCGGTATTTTACCCAACATCTTCTGGGCAACATACAATATGGTTCTTATGTTAGGTGCAATTGTTGTAGCCTCTAACAGACCACAATATCGCTCATCACCGAGGATTTTCAGAAAGGTAAGAACAGAACTCAGCCTGATAGACGGAACATTTGCGGTAGGCTATACAACAAATATATCCGAAACAGGTTTAGCTATGGAACTTGAAAAACCTATCCCCGTTTCAGATGTCGTAACTCTAAGAATAACAGATACTGATATAGGTTTAAATACAACCCTGACAGGTCAGGTTATAAGGTCTGTGATAGGTAGAAACAATCACCATTATATTGGTGTACGCCTTATTAACAGAACAGACCAGCAACATCAAAATCTGGTAAGGCATATGTTTACTGCACCAGGAACATGGGATGGAAATACAATCTATGATAAAAAGGCAACCGGATCATTTATGAAGTTGTTATCTACCGTTTTCAGGTGGGGTTCAACTGAGGAGGTTCCTTTCTATAGAGTAGCTCCTCGTTTTGACAAAAATTTATCCTGTGTGCTTGCATATCAGAACCAGACTATCATCGGGATGACCTCTGAACTTTCTGAAACAGGTGCTTCACTTAGAATTAAATCCAGTACACCTGTCAATATTGGTGATAAAGCTAAATTAAGAATTCAGTGGCCTGATACAAAAGTTTCTGAAATAAACTGCGAAATAGTAAGGGTAGTTCACGAAGAAAAAAATACCACCATGATTAGTGTAAAATTCGTGCAATTATCCCTTGAAGAAAAGCTAAATGTTATCATTCACCTCTATGATGCTTCCACTGACGTTGTAAGAGTAGCGCCTAACTTTAGACGAACACTTTCCTGTGTCATCATGAAAGAAGGTTTGCCAAGCCCGATACCTGGTTATACTTATGAAATAAGCGAAACTGACCTTGCTGTCGGAACAAAAACTGCTCCTGTTAATCGCAATGAAAATGTTAAGTTAATGTTACAATGGGAAGACGGCACCCGGCAGGAATTTGATTGCAAAATTCTTAACGTTTATGAAGACTCTGGCAATTATTTAATTAAATTATATTACTTTAATTTAAAGCCAGAAATGAGAACGGATCTTATTAAACGTCTCTATACCAAAATTGATGAGAATAAAATTTATTCACCCCAACTCTAACTAATTCTGCAGGAGTTTTTGAATATTTTTTTAATCTAATATACTGTAAAATATGAATTAAAAGTAAAGAAATACTTGAAAACGTGACTAATCGTTTATTTGCTTATATAATATTCTTGTTAACTGGCATATTTGATGAGGAATAGTGGTTCCTATGAAAAAGAAGATCTTGTATTTGTTGATCATAGCTTTGTTGATTACAGCAAAGCCTGCCATAGCTAGTGATCCGGCCCTTGTAAGGCAGGGATATAACTATATCAATAAAGGATATATTAAAAATGCTATCCCTGCTTTTCAGAAAGCAGTTAAACAATATCCGGATAACGCCCGGGCACACTACGGTCTGGCTATTTCTGCCTATAAACAGGGCGGAGATGATAACTTTAAACTTGCAGAAGAGCACTTTAGAACAGCTATAAAACTTGACCCGACAAATATTGAAGCAAAAGCTCACCTTGCAAGGATACTTAGCTGGAACCCTTCAAACAGACAGGAAGCCCTGGATCTCTATAAAGACTATCTCTCAACAAAACCAGATGATAATAACATTCGTTATCAGTATGCCGAGACTCTAAACTGGGCTGGCAAATCTTCTCAAGCTGCTGAAATTCTGGCTGATCTTTATAAATCCAGCCCCGTCAATAAAGATATCACTATTAATTATGCCAATGCACTTGCCAGCAGTGAACAATATAACGCTGCATTTGGTATTTTTCAACAGGCAATTAAGGCTAAATATCAATTTGATAACTTTACATCACTAAATTATGCCAGAACTCTCCAGAAAACAGGCAATGATGAAATGGCAATCGTCATCTATCAGGACGTTCTGAAAAGAGCAAAATCTCCTGATGAAATTAGAACAGCTCAAAAAGACCTTGCCGGAGCCTATTTTGATTCTGGCAAATATCAAAATGCTATTGAAATAGATCAATCCATAGATAATAAAGATAAAGACATTCTTCTCAGAATGGCCAGAAGCAACCAGAGATTGAATAATCAACAGGAAGCCATTAAACTGTACGAAGATCTCTATAATACTTACCCTTATGATATTGAAATTAAAAGAAGTACCGCAGATTATCTGGCTGGTGTTGGTGGATATACCATCAATGCATCAAAAATCTATGAAGAAATTCTGGATGAAGGTTATGGAACATTAAAAGATAAAATCAACCTGGCTAATATATACAATACACGTGAAAATACAAGAGCCAGAGCAGTCAATCTATATAGAGAAATCTTGCAGGATCCAGGTTTAATTTCATCAGAAGCCTCTAAAATCAAACTTGACCTTGCAAGAGCCCTTGCCAGTAACGAACAGACCAGACCTGAAGCAATACAGCTTTATAGACAGCTTTTAAGCCATAACGACTCTGATCTTCAACTAAAACTCGAACTTCTTGAAATATTATCCTGGCAGGAGGCCACCAGAAGAGAAGCACTGACTTCTTATTACGAGCTTTATCAACAATACCCGACACATCCTAAGATTGAAAATGGCTTTAACCAGACACTGGTATGGTATCTTCCTGAACGAAGTGACTTACCTTTCTATGAAGAAATCATTCAAAAACATCCGGATAACCCCAATGCCTTAAAGGGCCTGGCTTATCTGGTATCACAACATCCTGATATTCAAAGAGATGTAGTAGGTATCTATAAAAAAGCTCTGGCAAGTGACCCGGGTAACATTGATCTGCAAATGAAACTGGCTAATCACCTTGCATCAAACAAAGAAACACGTGATGATGCTATTAAAATGTACAGACAAATTCTTAATAAAGATTCTAACAATCTGGAAGTTAAAGCCGAACTGGCTAATAACCTGTTATATGAAAGGAAATTTAAAGAAGCAAAAGAACTTTATAACGAAATATTAAACCAAACACCAGATAATAGAGATGCCCTGCTTGGCAAAGCAAGAATATATGGCTGGCAGGGATTAAATCTAGCAGCACTTAAGGCCTATGAAAAAGCCTATAGCAATTATCCAGCAGATCCAGATATTGCTTATGAATATGCCGGCATAGCTAAAAAGCTCGGCAATAATGCAAAAGCTTTACAAATACTTAAATCTATTAAAGATAAAAGCTATCTTCCTGAAGCACCAACAATACCAGAAATGCAGCAGGAAAATTTTGAAATAGCAATGGCTATTAATTATCAGGCACTCAGCGGAAAACCTGATTATTCTGGTAATATTATGCCTGATACAAATGACATTGAAAGACTTCAAAATGACCTGGCAAGCATGGAAAGAGAACTTCAACAACTTGAAAAAGAACTTTCACAGCTACAATCAAATAATAAGAAAACCATTCAAAATATAGAACAGGCCAATAAACCAGCTAACACACATTATAATAGCCATAATAGTTATTCAGACTACCCTGAGCCACCAGCAACTGACTACACTGCCAGCACAGCAACTAATAACACCTCATCTCCGTTTGACCATATGGAAGTTTCAGCAGACAATACACTGCCTGAACCACCTGTCAAACCTTCTCAGGAATATTCTGGCAGAGTTCACTATACACCAACAATAAGCGTTTTAGATGAATTAAAAAATGAAAACTCCGACAGATACAATGAAATTGTTCTTAATTCTGATGAAGGCTCTATGCCCAACATCTTCAGAATTTCAGGTTTTGAAGATGCACTATCAGGACGCAGATATGACATTATGGAAGATCAGTTCGGCCAGCTGGAAAAAGATATTATGTATCTTATGAGACCTGAATTAAGAACAGGCTTTATGTTATCAAATGAAGCTGGCAACCCTACAAGCGATGCTCTTGAAGTTCACGGGTTTCCAAGTTTTATGAGTGTTAATATTACACCTCAGAACAGATTCAGGTTTGGCGTATCATCTATGACATACGGTATGACTACATCTGTTCACCCTGCAAGCATCACTGCAACATCTTATACAATGGGCCTCAACTCAAGACCACACGAAAGAGTCATGTTTGACGGAGACCTGACAATAAACAGTTTCTCTGACCCCAATGCTCCGGTTGATGTAACTGCTAATGCAGACTTGTCACTAAGATTACACGACAGGCTAAAACTGGATGTTGGCTATAGAAGAGAACCTCTCTATCAATCAGTCTTTGAAACAACCGGTTATACTCTTAGACCCCAGTATTCACAGGCTCAATTATTATCTGTAATGAATCGTATGGCCCCATTTGCCGGTAGATGGATTGATATGGATCCTAATTTGCTGGTCAATAGGAACCGCCTGAGAAATAATCCTGCTTATTATCACAGCTTAAATGGCCCCTTTATGGGACAGGTTAGAGATAATGCAGTCGGAGTAGATGTAACATTCCTGCCATTTAATAAATGGGATCTATCAGCAGGCTATGAATACAGTGCAGTCAGGGGTGAAAATATTGAGCATAACTCAAAACACCAAACATACTTCTCGATAGGAAGAACATTCACCGGCGTTAAAGATCATCTCTTCCGTCTCGGGTATCAATTCCTGTTCTTTGGCTACAGAAAAGATCTGAGCGCATTTCCAAATATGACGCCTTATCCATATACAGTCAATGGCCGTAATATACCTGTAACAAGACAAATGACCCATGAAGAAATAAACCGTTACCTGAACGACGCTGACTACCCTTACGTTGACCCGAGAGTTATCTATGAAAGTGTCACCAACGGGACACCTATTCCTCCTGCTGGTGAAATCTATTCATCACCGGTTAGATTCATTGCCGCACCAGATAATGTAGGCATAGGCGGCTACTTTAGTCCAACACAGTTTTATCTCAATAGCTTCAGGCTAGACTTTGAAGGCAAGCTCGCTAACGGAAGAATAATGTATAAAGGCGGTGGATCGCTTGGCGTTCAGCAAATCGGCGACAGAGTAGGCAGAATGGATCTCTTGAGAGCACGCCACCTTGAACAGTATGCAAACATAAGACCAGGAGACCCAAGGTTAGCAGATAACGCTTTCAGAGCTAATGCACGGGCTGCTAGAAACATTCAAGATAATACTGACCCAACTTCACTGGCATCTGCATTTGATTTTACACTCTTCCTGAGGGTTACTGACTTTCTGACCATCTATAATGGGGTTGACTACATGAATACAGGTGCCTTCGACAGGTGGAGATACAATGGTGGCATTATCTTAAGACCAAATATTGAAGCCCTTTCTCCTCTTTTCAGAAAACCCCAGAAGGCTTCAGCAGACAATGAATTAGAAGATATCTCTGGCGAAGATGATACAGATATAATTGAAACATACTAAAAATATTGCATACAAAAGAAGGAGAGGCTAAACCCCTCTCCTTTTTTAATGAAAAAACAGACCAGCAGTCTTTTTTAACGATTCTATAACAAAAGTCATAAGTAATCATTGCTGTCTGGTTAAATTTTGAATTGTTTAATTCTTTTGTCTTTTATTACATAACAAATTCATCATTACTGTCCGGTTAAATTTTTTCTGAGGGTTTGTTTTTTGTCTTTCAGTTTATCCCTGAAATTTTTGTAGTAAAATTGACGTATAAATATTTCTGTCAGAGGAACCCTGAAGATGCTAAAGAAAACCTTGTTCACATTATTAATATTGATATTAACTTCAAACAGTGCATTAGCAGATTTTAAATATACTGAAGTCTATTCATCTGAAGTTAAAATGCCCGGCATGGAAAACCTTATGAATGAATATATGAACCAGAAGCACCAGGGCATAAAAAATCAACAGGATATACCCCCGCAATATCACCAGATGATGCAGAGTATGTTTGGCCAGATGAACAGAAAAATCACCAATAGCAAAACTTTTTATATTAAAGGAAGCAAAAAACGTGTTGATAAAAACAATCAGAATACTTCAACCATTACAGATTGTGATTTACAAAGGATTATTGAACTTGATCACAATAGAAAATCTTATCAAATAACTGATTTAAAAGAACATATAAAGCATATGCAGCAATTTTGTAGCCAGATGCCTGATGACATTAATTCAATTAGCCAGACAGAAAAGCTTAATCCACCACACAGGCATCAACTGCCCCCACCCGGCAAAACTCCTGAAGGACAACTTACTATCAAAACCTCCATTATAGATACAAAACAGACAGAAAAAATCGGTAAACTTGAAGCCAGGTACTATATTAAAGAAGTCAGCATCTCAGGTAACCCATCTTGTTCGCCTGATATGACTACTAAAGAACATCTCTGGGCCGCTAACTTCACCCCGGAAGATCTTCAGTGCCCCCTGATGATGCAAAATGAAAACTGTAAAAACATTCCAGATTTTAAACCACCGTCTGCACAACCCCGGCAAATGGATTGCTATAAAAATGCCCGTATAATTAACGAAGGCCTGAAAAACATACCCGGGTTTGTTGTAAAAAAAGTTACTGAAGTCGATATGATGAAAATGTCTAATGTTTACAACCCTACCAGTGTTAAGATACCGGGTGTTATGCCTCAAACAGGTTTTAAATCAGTTAATACCATTACTATTACAGATATATCAAAGGACCCACTGCCTGAAAGCCTCTTTGAAATATCAGATGGCTATCATGAATTACCTTCACATAACAGGCCTTATAATCGTAACAATAACTATTAGCAATAAGAAATCTTCAGATTTTGACCTTAGAACTTATGGCCATTGAGATATCGCTTAAGGCCTCAGAGAATACAATAGGATCAACCTCTTTTAGCCTGACATGTTGTTCTTTTGGTTCTGGTTTAAAGTGCTTGCCTCTTTTGGCAAGCCTGCAAAAATAGATATCTCCAAGGGTTATGTCAGATGTAATAGTCCAGATATTAATGCCTGTCATATCTATATCAATATAAGCCCGCCATAAAAGCCTCTGGAAGTCTTTATATTTATTATTATAGTCTTCAAAGTCTGTTGCGCCGAAGCCTGTCCAGCCGAGTTGTTTCATATTCTCCTGAAAGAGATTAAAAGGTATTTTGAGGCCGTTAAATCTTTTTGATATAAAAACTTCTCCAGATTCGTTATCATGTAATCTGTATATTTTTCGGGTCAGTTGCTGAAATGGCTGTTCAAAATTCCTTGATTCGAATAGTTGTCTGGCTTTTTCAATTTCTTCAGAACGCATTAAAACAGGGTGTACAATTTTCAGATTGTCAGTTTCCTCAATATTTAAGGGTTGCTGATCAATATCACAGTAATTACCTGGTTCTAGCATAAAGAAGTATGATTTGAAGGTGTTATTCTGGTCGTATAGAGCCCAGGTAAGACGACGGGCTATATTTAAATTAACTGAATTATCTTCAAAGATATCTTTCCATAGCTTGATATTCCAGCTTCTTTGCTGGCACATAGCTTCTTCCAGTCTGGCTTTTTGGAGTGAATAAGTTTCTATTAGCAGATCGTGTATATCTTGTATAGAGTTATATTCTTTTTCATATTTTTCTTTAAGCATTTTTGGTGGTTTATCACAGGTCTCAGAAGTTGTTTTATCGATATATTCAAGTTCTATTTCTGCATTATCTTTTAATTTCAGGTTAACAAGAAAATCTCTTCCCAGAATCCAGCTGTGTATACCATTAACATCAAGGCCGCAATCATCAGTTGTCAGATCTTTCAATACTTCCACAGACAAACCCTGCTTGGCTCCCAGTTTTGAAAGGGCTGAATAGATATTCAGTTTAATTTCTCTATCTTTAACCATATGTTGTAGCAGTTGTAAAAGCTTTAAAGATTCTTCTGTTTCAATGTTTTCCAGGGCAAAAATCGCTGCTTTACAGAAGTCTTTAAACTGATAATATTTTTTACAAAATTCTTCTAGCTCTTCGACTGTACCTGCTGCATCAATATATCCATAACTCCAGATGGCTGAACGGGTTATGTTTCTTCCAAACTCCTCATATTCAGTAATATCCTGGAAATCCTGATAAAGCTGCCTTTGTATTGCAAGTATAACTTCCATATCAAGTGTACCACCTGAAAGGTGGGCAAGTTTTTTCACTTCTTCCTCAGAAGGCAGGTACGCTTTCCAGAGTTGATTACAAAAGTCTTTGACCTTATATTGATCAGTATTACCAAGCACTTCCTGCCATTGTTTAACCCATTTTTCAGAGGGTGCATTGTCCTGAGCTTGCAGAAAAAGGCAAATAAGCTCATCAGTTTTGCCAGAAAACCCCTGAATAAGTTCTATTTGTCTGTGTACTTTAGAAAGTTTGTTTTTACAATAGTCTTTGATTTTTTCAATGACCTCTTCAGGGTCAAGTTTAATTAATATGCAGATCAGTGGTGAAACTTCAGGATAATGTCCATAGCCTTTAAATTTATTTTTGAATTCCAGGACTTTTTCAAGGGCGATTAAAGAGAGTCTTTTTGCATTTTCCGGGGGTTCCAGCTCAAGTGATCTTACAATAATTCTGAGCATTAAGAGCCAGAAACGACAATCATAGTGAAAAAGCCAGACAGATTTGGGTTTTCCTACAACAGGAAAGGCTTGTTTCCAGCTATGATCATAATGTTCAATAAAACCTTCAGCTGACAACGGCAGGCTATCACGTGTTAAAGAGTTAATAACAGCTGCTATAACTTCATATTTGTAGTTTTTAATAAAATACTGGTTTTCAAGTATTACCAGCAAGATTAATTGCCTGATATCATCAGGCATGTTAGCAAGTTCAGCTATTTGCGGTATCTTGATTGTTTGAGATACGCTCATAGAAGTCTCATTGTAATATTCATAAGGGTTTTCATTTTCCTGAAGTAGATCTGTGCGATCCTGAAATTGATCACACACTTGATTTAATAAATCTTTTAGGTCTTCTGAAACCTGAACAGGCGAGAGAATCTTAAAATATTTCAATTCTATAAACCCCGATTTTAATTAATTTTAATAATAATGATTATATTATCTTAAAATGAAATCATCAAATGCTTCTTTTGACTTTTATAATAAACAAGATCTCTCAATATCTTGTATGTTCTCAGATTCAAGAAATTGGTGTCTGTTTTTGGTGTAATCAGAAATTATAAGACTGGTGAAGATAGGGGTTGATCGAGCTAATTGACCTGAGCTTTCAAAGCACATATACGAAGTCAGCATGCCCTTTGTGAAAAGTTTTTTTCAAAAAGAAGAGACCTTATGCCTTCCCTGGTTTTCGGGCTCGCAGGCCCAAAAACCAAACCCGACCTATCTCTTCGCTGAACCCTGTTTAATAATTTTTGCCAGTTTCTTTAATTTAACTTCCTGTAAAATTTTCTAATCCAAAACAGATATTATGACAGGTTTTATACATCTAAATAAAATCTTTTATCGTAAACCAGTGATTAAAGGATAAAGGTTCATTGCCGATAAATCAAAAGACAGGTGTTATTGTGAAAAAAAATGAGGACAAAAAATGCCAAACGTAAATTTTAACCCTGAAAACAGCAGGCCAGCATCAGGAGGATCATTAAGTAGTAATGATATTAGCTATTCTAATTCATCTTTAATAGCTTCAAGAAGTGCAGGAGAAGGTCCCGATTCAGATACATTTTCTCGAAACGAAGAAAAAGATGTTCCGAAGGGGCTAAAAAATGCTGTTATAAATCTCATTAAAGGATGGATGGGAGTTAAATCAGATAATATCAAGTTTCTTGATGCTCCAATCAAAAAAGATGATGGAACTTACATAATATCTCAAGAATTCAGCGCTGCGAGCCTTGATGAGGCAAGTGATTCTGCTAGCAAGCTCTATGAGATTCAGAAAGGAAGTATTCAGCGCAAGACAGGTGAATTGTTTCAGGGTATCAGTGCTGAACCAGCCGGTGCCGGTCAGTATATAGCTATAGCAGAAGGAATATTATAAATAGTAATTCTTCTATATTACTTTATAAATACTCAGAAAGTTAACAAACTCTGTTAATAGCTTGTAATATCTGATTGAAGATTTTAAAGAATTAATTTTTTAGCGCTTTTGTGTGTATTCCGCATTCACCTCCGCACTTGCTGGTTCCTATCCAGCGTCCGGCTCGTTCATTAGGCCCGGAAGAAATTTTTGTGCAGGGTGAACATCCGAGAGATCGGTACCCTTTACTGTAAAGAGGATTAACGTCAACCTTATTTAAAGCCAGATACTGCCATATTTCACGTTCATACCAGATTAAAATGGGGTTTAGTTTAATAAGCGCAATATCTCGTTCTTCAACTTCCTTAAAGTCAATTCTGGTACGGCCTTCAGTGCAACGCAAGCCTGTAACCCAGCATTTTACATTCATTTGCTCTATAGCTTCTCTGGTAGGTTTAACTTTTAAAATATCACAACATTTATCAGGATTGGTAAAATACAGCTGGGTTTCAATTTCTTCATCATTTTTAAATACCTTCAATTCAGGATATTTAGATATTAGAAAATTCATAAATTCAACTGTTTCAGGTGGTTTAAAACGGGTTGTAACAATGAATCCTTTTATTTCAGGGTGTACTTTTTTAGCAAGATCCCATACTGCCATAGAATCTTTGCCAAGGCTGTTTGCTATAACCAGGCTATCACCGTATTTTTGATAAGCCTCATCAATCAAAGTCAAAGATCTATCAATCTTTTCTTTGAAAGAAAGTGTTTCAACAAGTTCTTTGATGTTTGTGGCAGGGTTTAAGAGCAAGCTCATACTGATTCCTCCTTGTTTTATGGTATACTCAAGCCAATAATTGGCCAATAAACTTTAACTACAATTAAAAAAATAATTAATGATGTTATATTCATAACTATGCCATAACGAGCACTATCACTTATTGTATAAAGTCCTGATGAATAACACAGAGCATTTGGTGGATTTCCGATTGGCATCATAAACGCTAAGCCAGATGGAACTGCAACAGCTAGAGTAATTATTCTTGGATCAATGTTTTGACTTGCTGTAAGGTTTATAGCTATAGGTAAAAGTAAAATTACAACTGCTGCATTACTTATTCCTTCTGTTAAAATGATAGCTATAACTGAAATACTTATAATTATTACTATTGGCGAAAAATAAATTTCTGAAAATATCCAGTTTACAATTGGTGTAAGAGCATTCGTCTTATGTAGTGCTGCCCCAATTGAAATAGCACCACCATACATTAATAAAATATCCCATTGAATAAACTCACTTGCTTCACGCCAGCTAACAAGCTTTAAAACAAATAATAGCACTGATGATATTAATGCAATATTTGTTACACCAAGCCAGTTACCAGCAAACATCCATGAAAAAATGGTTAGCAAGAAAATCAGTGCAAAGAGATATTCTTTAAAGGAGACTTTGCCAATCCATTTACGCTTTTCTAGCAGTTCATTTTGAATATCTGTAACATCAAAGTTGCATTTAAAATAATGCCTTAATATAATTGCAGCAAGCATTAAGGTGACTATAACAAATGGAATAACTGCAATCATCCATTCTATAAAGCTGATAGATGTGCCAGTCATTTCATTTAAAAGACTAATAGCAAGAGGGTTTCTTGCTCCACCTAGAAAGGTACCGACTCCTCCTATGGAACATCCCCATATTACAGCAAAAAGGAGTCCCTTTATGAAATGAGGCCCTATATTTACTGGTATATGCTTTTTTATGTCTAGCACAACCGGGTATAATATTGCTGCTACAGCATGTTCGGGCATCCATAATGATAGAAAACCGGCAAAAAACAACAACGTAATAAGCAATTGATTTGAATTTAGAGACAATTTATATAGTATATATATGGATATCCTCTTATCAAGGCCTGATGAAGAATATGCAGCAGCTATCAGAAAGGCACCCAGTATAAAAAAGATAGCCTCATTTCCAAAAAGTGAGTATGAAAGTGATTTTGGTAATATGTTTAATGTAGGTATTAAAACAATAGCCAGAAGGCCGGTTATAGCTCTGGGTATTATATCAGTTATCCAGAATAAAACACATAAAATGAAAATGTTTAAAGCTTTCCAGCCTGAAACTGTAAACCCTTCTGGCGGGGGAATGCTTATCATAAAAATAAAAACAGAAATTAATAATATAAGAAGAAAAGCTTTCCAATATTCTATCAGGAATAATAAAGCCAGTGGTCTTTTATCTATGTAGATTAGTCTATTCATATGTTCCTTTTACAATGAAGTAGAATCAAAAGAGTCTCTTATTGTTTTAACTTTTAGTTTGCGTTTTAGATTTGAATAACCAACAGATATTTTTTTTGATAATTTCATCTTTTTCAGGTTTGAAACAACTGGTATATAGCATTCATTCTCTGTATCACAACTAACAGGAAAGTGATAAAGCCAGAAAAGGTTAATTTTGTTAATTTTTATAGCCTCATTTAACTGATTGTAAATATCTTTCAATGTATTTTCTGTTTGATGCTCTTTATTTATGAGAATAGGTATTATTTGATTTTCTGTAAGTTTATTAATAGCTGCAATAATTGTTTTATATTCAGCGTTTAAGCTTAAATCAAATAAAATTGTACCGCTGGCCCACAGAGAAGGTATATATTGAATGACTTCTGGCTTTTCATAAAAGGTATTACACCAGGTATTAATACCATCAGCCCCATTATCATATAATTTATCAAGAATATTAATGTTATCTGGCATATGAAACCGGCAAAACAAAAATACATAAAGATGTTCTTTAATAATTTTCAGATAGGGAAATATTTTTTCTACTTCTCTGGTGTCATAAGTTGAGTTATTACTATCATAGAGATAAATATAGTCAAAATCATTTTCGAATAATTCACTTTTCAGAAGCTTTATTAGATATATGTCAGGTTTAAATTCAGATATATTTAGAAATATACCAGTACCGTTTTGGGTTCTTTCAAATATAGAAGCTTTTTCATGAGAATTTAGTTGTATATTATTTAAATTCAAAAATGCCTCCCTTTAATTCTTATAAATTGATCGAAATAGTCAAGTTTAACTCACAATTTAAGCCTGACGGTTTTAAAAAGCGTTCGTCAGGCTTAAGACATTTCCATCATTGTGTATCGTTCTCCTGTATCAGGCAATATAACAATGATATTCTTATTTTCAAACTCATCTCTTTTGGCGAGTTCAATAGCTGCGACAGTTGCTGCTCCTGATGATATACCACAGAAGATGCCTTCTTTTCTGGCAAGGTTCTGTGCCATATTGAATGCATTTTTATTGCTTACTGTTATTATTTCATCAATAATGGTGATATCTAAAACATCTGGTATAAAACCAGCTCCGATACCTTGAATTATGTGATTGCTTGGCTTTCCTCCAGATAAAACATTTGAATCTTCTGGTTCAACTGCTACTATACAAATATTCTGATTTTTTTCTTTTAAAAACTCTCCAACTCCTGTAATAGTACCACCTGTACCTACGCCAGCGACCAGTGCAGCAATGTTTCCTTTTGTTGTATTCCAGATTTCTCTTGCGGTGGTCTTATTATGTATATCAGGGTTGGCTTTATTGACAAATTGCTGGGGTATAAATGAATCTTTATGTATTGAAGCAAGTTCAAATGCTTTATTTATTGCTCCCAGCATGCCTTCAGAAGCAGGTGTTAGTACAACATTAACGCCAAATGTTTTTAAGATTCTTATTCTTTCGAAACTCATATTTTCAGGCATTGTTAAGATCAGCTTATATTGTTTTGCAGCACATACACAAGCCAGGGCAATACCTGTGTTACCGCTGGTTGGTTCGATAATAGTTGTATCTTTTGTTATCAAACCACCCTTTTCTGCTGCTTCAATCATGCTAAGTGCTATTCTATCTTTTATAGAGCCACATGGGTTAAATGATTCAACCTTTGCTATGAGGTTAGCTTTACAGCCAAAGCTTACTCTATTCAGCTTTATAAGTGGAGTATTGCCAATTGTTTGTGTTATGTCATTATAGATATCAGGATGCAGCATAGTTTTTTCCTAAATATAGTACATATTTTGCTCTTCTCGTTGTTTTCTTTTTTCGATCAATTGTAAAATAGTGGTATTAAAACGTTCTTTGAGACAATGTTGACAATCTTCAAGAAAGTCGTTAATGACGTTTTCTTTCGTAGTTGTGCTGGTAAGGTTAACAGGGCTATGTACAGCTGCGAGTATATCAGCAATTTTAATTTCTGCAGGGCTTTTTGTTAATTGGTATCCGCCCTGTGCGCCTCTGGTGCTTTTTACGAGTCCTGCATTTTTCAGTTGCATTAATATTTGCTCCAGAAAGCTTATGGGTATATTTTGGGCACAGGCAATTTCTTTAATTTGAACGCAATGCCCTTTGGGATGCAGTGAAAGTTCAAGTATTGCACTTAAAGAGTAGATAAATTTTGATGATACTGTTAGCATATGGTCATTTCAACTTATTAATAAACTAAAATATTGATATAACTATTATAAAAAAGTTTACGTCAAATGGTTCAGGTATAATTAAATTTGTTACATTCGGCAGTTTTGGCTAATATATTCTGTTTGAATATATTCGCTAAAACTATTATATAAAGGTTTTTTGTATTCATAGTCAGTTAAGAGCTCTGTTAATGTATCATAGATCTTATTAGATGGAATATTTTTAATAACAGTCTTTGCAAAAATGGTTTTATCATAGTTTAAGTTGCTGCCTGCAAGTAAATTAAACCCATATTTATAACCATCAGAATCATTAATTCTGGTTCCTTGAAGGCCAATATCTGCTATAAGATTCTGGCTACAGCTATTATGGCAACCGCTCATTGATATTTGAAGGTCTGTTTTGATGTTTGAGTTTTCTAACTGGTTAATAAGTTTGTTAGCAATGTTTTTTGTTTCTACTATTGCTTTGTTACAGAACTCTTTGCCTGTACAGAGTATGAAACGCTGCTTCCAGAAGCTTGTTTCAAAGTCAGGAAAAGCCTTTAGTAAGATTTCTTTTGCTATTTCAAGTTTTGTTTCGGGTATATCAGAAATTATTATATTTTGGAATGCTGTAACAATAAGACTTTTAGATCCTATATTATTCATAACTTCAAGCAGGTTATTTATCTGGAATAAATTAAGTCTCCCTGTCATCACTGGTATGGTTATAAAAAACTTATCAGTATTATGTATTCTTTTAATACCTGTATGATCTGTTCGTATGTGTTGCTTATCATTAAATATTCTGGTCTTATTCAGTGTTATACTTGCTTGTTTTTCAACAGTTTCAAGAAATAACTCGAATCCCAGTTCTTTAATTAAGTATTTGAGCCGGGCTTTATGACGGTTATTCCTGTTGCCTCTCTTGTTAAATATCTGTATTATGGCATCTATTACTTTTAAAAGGTGATCTATATTATCTGTATACCCTAGATAACTTGCAGCTGTGGGTTGTAGTGCCAGACCTCCTCCTGCAAAGATGCAATATTTCGTGATTTTGTTTTCTGTAACTATTAATATACCAATATCATTAATTTCTATTGGGGTGCAATTATTTTCACAGTTAGAAATAGCTATTTTAAATTTCCTGGGTAGTCTTGCGTAATCATAGTTTCCTAGATAATAGTATGTAATCTGTCTTACCAGATGGCTAACAGCTGAATGTCTGTTAAGTGTATTTAGAGGGCAGGAAACAATATTTCTTATATTGTCTCCGCAGGCCCCTGTTGATGTTAGCTGAGCAACATCAAGTATATTGAATATTTCTGGCAGGTAGGTCAGTTTAAGATTGCGGAATTGTATATCCTGTCTTGTGGTAAGATCAAGAAAGTCATTTTTAGTGTAAATCAAAATTTCGTTGATGCTTTTAAACTGATTGAAATCTATAAGACCGTTAGGTAACTTTAATCTTAGCATATACAATTCTTTTTCAGCCGGATATTGAAGATATAGGCCGTTCCATTTTAGCAGATAATCTTCCTTTGGGGGTAGTTTAGAATTTTCCATCCTGGAAATGCCTGTCAGGTTTTGCTTGAAAGCATCAAATGGGTTTATAGTGCTTTTAAGTTGTTCTAATGTTGTTTTGTGTGGGGACATTTTAAGTTTACTATATTGATTAACTTACTAAAGATTAAATTATTATAATAGTTTAAATTTTTTAGTTCAAGCCTGGCTGGCATATTTGTTAAAAATAATTAATTAACACAATTTTATTGGTTGAGCGCAAAACCAAATAATAATATCTTTTCAGGTACAAATAATTCTTAAGTTGAGTGTATAATAATTATATGGATAGGGAAATATTGTTGAAAAAGGCATTGTTTTTGCTAAATACAAATTATTGATAATCATTACTGATTTTTGCTATTTTAAGAAGTTTGTTTAGAAATTTAAGAAATAAATGGTAACATTATTAAAGAAATTTCTAATTATGACGATTTAATATTATATAGGAAGGTATTTTTACCCTGAACTCTTTGGAATAATTAAAAGAAAGATGAAAAGTTTGATTTGTGAGGGTAAATAGTGAAACTAGCAAACTGTAAGAAATGCGGTAAGCTTTATAAAAAAGTGTTACGAGATATCTGTGATGTCTGTGCCTCAATTGAAAGGCACGAATTAATCGTAATTTTCAGGTATATGCGTGAAAACCCTGATCAAGAAATATCTCTCAGGCAAATCAACTCTGAAACAAGCATACCCATGGATCACCTTGAAGAATATTATTACACAGGACAGCTTGCCAACGTAGGTTCAAGACTCATAGCAGAATGCAAATTGTGCGGCAGCCAGGTCAATAGCATGACCAGAAAAGGCTATTTTTGTACTAAATGTTCTGAAAAACTTCAGGAAGAGTTCGGTTTGAGCTCTTATGTCAACCGCAAACCTATCGACATCAGTGAAATTAAGCTTAAAACCTTCCATAAAAATATCTTTCACTCTGCCCTCACTAAAGATAAAGCAACAAAATACGGTTTTAAAAAGATTAGAGATTAAGCCATAACAATAATTTATATATATTTCTCTTATGCCCGGCCTTTTTCTTAAAAGATTGTGCCTGTTTATTTTTGCTTGAAATCATTATTATTGCTTGATTTTTTTTACTTTACACATTATTATTTTATTTATAGTTGAATATATGCCCTTTTAAAAGATCAGTACATAACTTAAAAAAAATTTCGATTTTCAAACCCAGATCCCGCCCACCCTTAAGGAAGGCATTGGGTTTCACTCACAGGCTTTGCCTGCTCGTTCAACCTGTATCTTACATTTATATTTTTTGAAAATCGAAAACAAAAAATCTATCATTATAGTTATGCATTAATCTTTTTAAGTATTGGGTTTGCTGGTCGAAGACAAATAAAACTTTTTACTGGCAGGTATTCTGGGGTATAGACAAGAACAAAGCCGTCTATTAGAGGATTTCAACCGTGAGCAATGTCAATTTTGATCAATATTCATTCATCATTAATGATAAAAGAGAAGTTATAAGAGCTGCTGCTGTGCACTATTTCAGGCTGCCTGGAGAAAAAGCCTGGCATGACAGACTGTGCAAGCTCAAAATGGCAGGCTATAATGCAATCGATATGTATCTCAACTGGGGGTATCATTGTAATGCGCCGGGCAGTTATGACTTTACCGGGATGAAAGATATTAGAAAGCTTATAAAAATAGCAGAAGAACTGAACCTGTATGTTATAGCAAGGCCTGGCCCCTATATAAATGCAGAAGTATCAGGCGGCGGGTTCCCCGGGTGGCTGCTCGGACAGAGAGATCTAATACTCAGAAACAGAAAAGACAACGATTTTGTCTATTCAGAAAAATATATGAAAGCCATCAGAGAATGGTATGAGCAGGTAATACCGATAATTAATGACTGCACAAACATTATCACTGTTCAAATCGAGAATGAATATCATACTAATGAACTTGAAGAAGATTATATGATTGAACTACGTGATATAGTTAGGTCTCTCGGGTGCAAGCTGCCTCTCATGCACAACGATATGTATGCTTCAGGGCTATATGCTGATATAGTTGATATATACGCTATAGACAACTATTCTGTTACTTATTTTGACCAGCCCTGGCAGAGTTTCCCCGAGGTGTTCGCTCTGCTTGATATGCTTGAAGAAAGTGTTAGAGAATTTTCTCCTGCATCGCCTCTTTTTATTGCTGAATTGCAGGCTGGCTGGTTCGACAAATGGGGCGGCATGGGCTATGATAATATGAGAGAAGCACTTGGCAGAGCCCATATTGATATCGTAACAAAAACATCACTATCGCAGGGAGTAACAGCATTCACTCATTATATGGGTTGCGGTGGCACAAACTGGGATCATCTAGGCAGTACAGAGGTTTATACTTCATATGACTTTGCTGCTCCGCTGACAGAAGCCGGTGTGCCAACAGAAAGATTCTATCAGGCACGTTCTATAAATAATTTTCTGATGAGCTTTGACCTCACAAAAACTGAACTCTCTAAAAATCAGCCTGAAATAAAGACAGATAATTCTGATACGATTTTAACCTATCGTTCACGCACCAGTTTAAGAGATGGTTCAAGATGGTTGTTTGTTAGAAATGACTGCACAGGTAAGGTATCAGCTACTATTAATGGTGAATATTCTTTTGAAATAGACCCTCAAGAGATGCTCATCTTGCCATCAGACCTTAAGATAAATGAAATTTTTGTAAGCTATTCGACTATACCTTATCGGGTAAGACTAAAGGATAAATACAATCAGGTTATACTACCCAGGACAGATCTTTCAGGTGAAATGAGATTTGAAGCACCTGATAGCGCAAGCATTAAGATTGATGAGCATGGCATTGAACAACTCAGTCTTGAAAAAGAAAATGACAATTATTATAAGCTATTCTTTAAGAATTCACCCGCCTTGCAGAAGCCTGTCAGGGTTAAAATTGAATCAGAAAAACATAAAACATACTTTATATTCCTGCCACAATCTATGCTGGACTTTGTTAATATATACAATAATAATGCTATTGTAGGCCCTGATTATATTACAATAGATAATAATCTGAAATCACTTGCAACCAGAGAAAAAAAAGAGCTATTATGTATTAATATCACTGGCAATATTGAACGTACATATGTGGAAAAACCAGAACAGCTTGAACCTGTTAAACTTAATAACTGGCAGCTCTTTAGAATTGCACCTGAGATTGAGAAAGAAACTGAAGGCTGGAAAGAAGTCAGCAATAATTATCTCGATGCTGCTTATAACGGCCTTTACGGCAGTTTTTACTGGTATCAGACTTCCTGGGAAGGAAAGATTGATCAACTGACCATTGGTGCAAGGCACTGTTACGCAGTGTATTTAAATGGTAAAGAGATTTTTGCCCGTGATTGCTTTGAGTTTGTCAGCGGTAAAGATGAAACACCCCCTGATACCTTTGATGTGCCAGCAGACCTTCAGCTAGAAAATAACAGGCTGGTTCTCTTGATACAGAGTATGGGATATAATAAAGGCTTTGAAGATGATGCAGCAAACCCAAGGGGGCTAATATCATATCATACAAACCCTGAAAAAGGCCTGAAGTGGTATATTAAAGATGCACTGAATAATGACACCATTGTTGATCATAATATTGCAAAAATAAACGAAGATACCGGGAACAAAAATGTTATTTGTGCCACCTCAGAGTTTATCTTCACTGTACCGGATGAACATCATATGCCACTGGGACTGGTTTTTGATAATCCACCTTTCAACAAAGCAAGCATATTTCTGAATGATACTCTTATCGGTCAGTTCTGGAGAGATAAAGGCCCTCAAAATAAGTTTTATTTACCTGAAATGTTTTATCACCAGAACGGAAATAAAAATTCAATTAAACTTATTATATGGTATCGTTCCATTGATAATGTTAAAAACTACACAGGCTTGATGAATAATGTTAATATATATATTGAACCTTATGAGGTCTACCGGCTAACAGAGCTTGAGGAGTAAAACTAATTGTCTTTCGTTCCCAGGGCATTATTAAGACGTCTCTATCGTAAAGGCAGCCTGAGAAAAACACCGGAAGGCATAGCCTTTGACCTAAAAAATATTCTCGGGCCGGGTATATTAACCGGCGTAAATTTTATAAAGCTTAACGATACTACATATCAGGCTGATAAAATAAAAATTGATACCAACGGCAAAAGAATTCATACAGACAGAATATCACCCGAAAACCCAGTACTTTTCACCTTCGGACAGAAAGGAACCTGCCTGTTACTGGGTAGAGAAGGCCTTATAGAGGGGAAAAACAACATATCATTTGAATTGCTATCACGTGAAGCAGGGCTTATTCAAGTAACAGTCAGCGATACAATTCAACCAGACTCCTGAATCTTTTTCCTTCAACTGATACAACTTTTCGCATAAGGCATACTGTATAAATGATTAAACCAGAAAAGCTCTTAAAAAAAGATAAAATAGGGATAATTGCACCGGCAGGGGCTATTAAAGAACCCGCCATGCTGGATAAAGCAATCAGTAATATAAAAGAGAATGGCTATCAGATAGAACTGGCTCCATCTTTAAAGAAAAAGAAATGGTACCTTGCTGGTGAAGATAAAGACCGGCTCTGTGACCTGATGTCTTTTTTTGAAAACCCTGAAATAAAAGCTATATTTGTAGCCCGAGGTGGTTATGGCTGCATGAGACTTCTGGATAAAATAGATTATCGCCTGATAAGAGAAAACCCCAAAATCTTTCTGGGTTATTCTGATGTGACAGCCCTGCATTTTGCTTTTGATAAATATTCAGACTTAATAACTTTTCACGGCCCGCTTACTGTAAGCGATTTTGGCAGAAATACCCTGTCTGAATTTACATGGCAGAATGTCTGGCAAACACTTGAAGGAAAATTTGTTGTTCCATACAGGCTTGAAAATGCCCATCAGGCAGAATGTATTAACACAGGCAGGGTGCAGGGAAGAATTTTAACAGGCAACCTGGCCCTCATGTCAGCTCTTTGCGGAACACGCTATACCCCAGACCTCCATGACAGGATACTTTTTATAGAAGATATTGGCGAAAGCCTCTACAGAATAGATAGATCTCTCATACACTTAAAGCTTGCCGGTGTTTTTAATCAGGTTAGAGGAGTTGTATTTGGTGAATTTACTGATATTGTGAGGTCAGACTCAAAAGAAGTAAACAAATTATCTCCACTGGATATTATTAAAGATATATTTCAGGACATAAATATCCCTGTGATGTATGGTTTCAGCTGCGGACATGGCGAAAACAAAACAACCATACCGCAGGGTGTAGTTTGTGAACTTGATACTGCAAAAGGCAGTGTGACTATACTTGATGAGTATCTCATATAATCTTACAAAGGCACGTTTAAGCCTTAAATATACTGAACTCATCAAAGAAACAAGGGTTTCAAGACTAATGCATAACTATAACAATAGACTTTTTGTTTTCGATTTTCAAAAATTTTAAAAGTAAAGATATGGGTTGAACGAGTCGATTGGCCTGGGCTTTCAAAGCACGTATACGAAGCCAGCAAGCCAGTTGTGAAAAGTTTTTGCTTCTTTTTTAAAAAAGAAGAGACCCCATGCCTTCATTTAGGGTGGGCGGGATCTGGGTTTTGAAAATCGAAAAATTTTTAAGTTATGCAC
>CAZFBA010000009.1:0-112203 GCA_964517135.1 uncultured Gammaproteobacteria bacterium | reverse complement strand
TTTATAGGTTGAACGACCAGGCATAGCCTGTGAGTGAGACCCCATACCTTCCTTTAGGGTGGGCGGGATCTGGGTTTGAAAATCGAAAAATTTTTAATTATGTACTGATCATTTTTTAGTTATATTCTTAATTATGTGTGACTTTTGCCTGAAAAGCAATTTCATTAAATTTATTGTATTATACCGCTATAATTCAGTTAGATTGCTTTTATCACAGGCTTTTTTTAGATTTTATTAATGTTTTTGATTATTCCCCCAGTATAAACGCTCTATTTCAATTATTAATCCTCTGATAACTGGAAATATTTTTTTTCATTTATCGTCAGTGATATACTGTTCTCATTATGATGGATAAACAAAACAGGCCTGAACTATCTAACTATGAACTTAACATAGGCGATATTATAAGCCGGGGATGGCGCCTTTACCGGTTAAATTTTAAATTGATCATCTTTTATGCCATCTGGCCATCATTTTTTTTGCTGATAGCAAAGGTTATTTTAAACATGCCTTCGGCTTTCGTAAAAAGCTCATCTGTCAATATAGTAGACATAATGTTTTGTACTTATCCTCTGGGCTTCTTGATATATCTGGGAGCTTTTTTTGTATCACTGGTTTTTAACTATGCTATGATAAGAGCCTTTTATGGAATGCTAACCAATCAGGCATACGACTATTCAAGTATTTACAGCTATACAAAAGCCCGACTGAGTAGCGTTTTAAAACTGTGTGGCCTTATAAGTGTTGAAACAGTTGCCTTTGTATTTCTGGATTTTATTCTTCTATTTATACTGTATATCATTGCTGTAATACCTGTTGCAGCAGTTTTAGGCACTACAGCTAGCATAGAATCTATTAAAATATTTGTTTATATATTTATTGTTATTCTTATTATTCTCATTTCGTTACCGTATATCCTGTTATTAATCTATCAATTTCAGTTTTGCGGTTTTCAGCTTGTCTCACTGGCTACAGAAGAAATGCCTGCCGGATACACAATAGTTAAAAGCTTCAGGACAATTAAATATAACATTATTAAATCGGGTCTGTTCGGTGTATGCCTGTATATTCTATGGTATGCACTGGTTATATTCTTTGATATACCTACATCTCTCATTTTATACATGCTTACATACTACAGTGGCACAGATATACCTCTGGCATATATTATCATCAGTGTAATCTGGAGCAGTATTGTAAACATGCTTCTCTGGCCTTTGCTTATAGCAAGCCTGACTTTATATTATTACAACTATAAAGTAAGAACAGAAGGCACAGACCTTCTAACATCCATAAGGTCAGCAAAAAAGGATCTTAAAAATGTCTGACACTCAAAAACTTGAAATATTAAACTATTTGCCCATGAACCCGGGCGAAATACTCAGCAAAGCCTGGCAGTTATATAGAAGACGATTCTTAAACATTATTGGATATTTCTTTGTGCCGGTTTTAATATTTGCTATTATCTTTATATGGGTGAATGACAGATATTATCCCCTGCCTCTTCAAGTAATATTTAAAGCTGTTCAATATCCTGAGATAATTATTCTTGCTATCTGTATCATTGTGACAGCAAGCTTCAGGTATATACGCATATTCTATAACTACATCACAGACCAGAATGTTACACCTACTTATTTAACTAAATTTGTAAGGTTAAATATTGCTAATATTATCAAAATTGCCCTGCTTGTGACGTTTGAATTAACAATTTTTCTTATATTAAACACAATAGTGCTGGTTCTTGTAGCATTTCTCATTAATATTGCTGGCACTGTTCTTGAACAGAATATTCAAAATACTACAACATTTGTTTTTATAGCTCTTCTATTAATGTTATGCTTTATGGTTGCAATATATATATATTTATATGTACTATCTTTTCAGGTGATATTCTGTTTTTTAGAGATTGCAGCTGTCAGTTGTGATGATATACCGGTAAAATATGCCATCGTAATAGCCTTTAAAATAATCCAGCATAACTTTCTTAATTATTTACAATTTGTATTTTTGTTTGCAAACCTTTTTGTGTTTTTATTTTTAAACTTTTATTTTATCTCGCTTATGTTTCTATTTTTAATTTCGATGCTGATTAATAGCGTGGTTAAGCTACCATCAACGTACACCTATCAAACCGTTTCAGATGTTTTTTCATTCAGTCTGGCTCTTATTCTGCTGTGGCCTTTTGCAATGAGCAGTATTACAATGTATTTCTGTGACTATAAAGCCAGAAAGCAGGGGTTTGACCTGTTACAGAGAATTGAATCTCAGAAAAACTTTGGCAATGATGAATAAGAGAGTCTCTTTTGATAATTTGTTCAGTGCCTGATAAAATTATGTTTTCACTGGTCTATAATAGTGTATAAAGAATTTATTGACCCGGTAAAATTGGTTATATTTAAGGAGTCATTAATGAGTAAATACGCTGTAGGAGTCGACCTGGGGGGTACCAAAATACTCGCAGGACTTATAAATATCGAAACAGGAGAAGTGCTTGCGACCTCCAAAAAAAGGACAAAGAAAGATCTAGGCACTGAAAATATGATAGCAAGGATGACAGATACAATCCACAAGATTATAGATAAAGCAAATATTGACAAAAAGAATATAACATCTATTGGTATCGGCGCAGCAGGGCAGGTTAACCGCAAAGAAGGTATACTTATATCTGCACCAAATCTTGATTGTGTTAATCTCGAATTTAAGAAAGCCTTTGAAAAAGAATTTAAACTTCCACTTGTGCTGGGCAATGACGTAGAAGTGGCCACCATCGGAGAAATGCACTTCGGAGCAGGCCGTGGATACACTAACTTTGTCTGCGTGTTTGTCGGTACAGGTGTGGGCTCCGGTATAGTACACAACGGTGAAATATACAACGGCGCCACCGGAACAGCAGGAGAAATCGGTCATATTATAGTACAACCTAATGGTAGGTTGTGTGGTTGCGGCAACAACGGATGCCTTGAGGCATATGCTTCAAGAACAGCAATTTCAAAGCGCCTTGCAGCATGTGTAAAAAAAGGTATGCCAAGCATTCTGGCAGAATATTATCAACAAGATCCTCTTTTTTCACCACGTTCAAAACATATTAAACTTGCTATTGACGAAGGAGACGAACTGACAACAAATTGTCTTATCGAAGCAGCTGACTACCTGAGTCAGGGCCTAGCTTCAGTAGTAAACTTTTATAATCCTGAAAAAATTATTCTTGGTGGCGGGCTTGTAGAAGCAGTTGACTTTTTCTTTGAACTTGTTGTCAAAAAATTACGTACAAAGTGTTTACCGGTGCCATCAAATTCTATCGAAGTCAGCCAGACTGAACTTGGTGACTATTCAGGCATCGTAGGTGCTGCTATTATGGCAGATATAAGAAAATAGTTACCCCGAGCATCTTTTAATAGGTAATATAACCACTTCAAAATCGTACAAATATTGATTGGCAGCTATCTGGAGGTTATTAATAGCTTCATGTTCTGAATATCCCACGCCAATGATGTTGAGCGCTTTACAATCTGCAATGTAGCGACCGTTTTTATTACAGGTTATTGCGGGGTATTCGAAAACATATTTATACATACAACCCTCCATCTTTTGTATCGGCAGAGCCAGAACAAAATGAAGTAAAATTTTTCAGTCATAAAAAAAAATACGTAATTCTACGTAATTTACCGGTAAAAACCTTTTTTAATACTAAAGTAAAAAATCATACCTCAAAAGAGGCTTCCTGAGGGCTATAACAGCAAATAAAACCGGATATTACTTACCTTTATAGACTATAGTCTGTGTGGATGCTGCGCCGGCCTGACTGATAAAGATATCATCAAAATTCTTTGCAATAAGAGAAATAAATAATACTATTACAATAATTGAGAGAAGCTTTATTTCTGATTTGATCATAGTTTATTCCTGCTTATTAATTGATTACAGGGCTTATCTTATTCTAACTTTCATTAAATATGCGTATTTTGCTGCTGGCCCTGTTTGATTACTGTACCTGAACATTTAATTGATAACGATGACAGTTACGTCTTAATAATTCCTTTATATACAAAATTTCTGGTTAGATCAAGCCCTGAGTGAAGTAAAGGTGTTCGAATGTAACAAACTGGTTAAACTATTTAATTAGAAGTGTTGACTCTGCTAGAGGTTTTTCAAGATTATCAGGGCTAAAAACCCTTACCATAAATTGTCCATCTTTCCACATAGTAAATTTACCTTTTACTGCTGTTTCTCCTGGTACAACATCTATGCTCATAGTCTGAGTTATTTCTGTCTTTGGCATAATCACCCCTTTGTTATCAACGTGTATGAAAATAACTTCGAGATGATCGACATTGAATTCTTTTTTATTATAAATATAATAATATATTGGTTTTCCCTTATCAAATATCATCAGGGCTTCATTGAGGGGTTTAAATTTGTCGAGTGGTTTATCCAGGTTTGAAAAGAGTATTATACCAGGCGAACCACCCCAGGACCATAGATTTAAGGCCAGTGCTACAGCTAAAACATACTTAATCATTGGTTAATCTAGTTTCTTTTTGAGTGTAGAAATTTTTGTATTTACCTCACTGATGCGCTCACGGTCATTAGAAAGCAATGCAAACTTTTCAAAATTATCTACAGCTTCTGCAAAGCGGTTATGGCGTTCAAGATATTGTGCAAAACCATAGTAAGAGGATGGGTTTCTGGGATCAATTTCCAGGGCTCTGTTATAGAGGTCTTCTGCATTATCATCATTACCAGTATGGCCATAAATGCCGGCAAGGGTAAGTATTGCTTCTATGTTTTCAGGAGATATTTCAAGTATTTCATTCAATATTGATATGGCATCTGCTGTTCTGTCAAGGCTCAGGTAGCAATTAGCCAGAGAAAGGCATAAATCTTCGTCATTTTCTGAGTGTAGTTTAGCCTTAAGATAATATTCAACTGCTTTTTGAGGGTTACCCTGGTGGCTGTAGATATCTCCGAGGAAGACAAGTGCCCTGTAGTTATCAGGATCAAGGCTTAAAGCGTGTTCCAGAGTAATAATAGCCTGATTGATTTCTTTGTTTTGAAATAGCAACAAACCTCTCTGAACGAATACATCAGGGTCATCCGGCTTGAGAGCTATATATTGCTCTAGCGACTGGCTGGCTCTTCCGGGTTGTCCGAGTTGTTTATATGTTTCAGCAAGCCCCAGAAATGCGTTATAGTTCTCAGGATACTGTTCTGTTGCCATAAAATAGTTACGGGAAGCTTCTTCAAGTTCACCGGATTCAAACTGCTTCTGAGCAAGGGCTGTTAGTGCCATGGAATAGTCTTTTTTAATAAGTTTTGAATTACTTTCAAACAGCAGTGCCTGCCGGTAAGTAGTTGCAGCGTCTTCCAGAGCGCCAGCTTTGTGCTGGGCCTTTGCCATAGCATAGATGACTTCAACGTCAGAAGGTTTTGATATCAGCAGACCTTTATAGAGGCTTATAGCCTGTGGGTAATCCTGTGAAAGGTGGTAGCAGCGAGCAAGTTCTTTCTTAAAATTATAGTTATCGGGTTCAAGTCTGGCAGCAATTGTTAACTGTTTTATAGCATCGTGGTATCTAGCCTGTTTTTCAAGTATATGACCTATAGCAAAGCGTACTTCTGCATTATCAGGGTCATCTTTGAGGTATTCTTTGTATATTTCAAGTGCATCTTCATACTTTTTAGAATCAGTATAGATTCTGGCAAGGTTTCGCTGCACCTGCGGGAAGTCTTTTTTAAGTGCCAGGGCTTTTTTATAGTACTTTACAGCCTGATCAGGGTTATCTATTTTCTCAAGGGCAAAGCCAAGGTCTGCAAGGGCAAAAGCATCATCAGGGTTATTAGACAGTCGCAGCTTAAGGTTATCTATAGCGGTATTATAATCCCCGATCATCAGGCAGGCTTTAGCCAAATTATAATGTTCCCTGAAGTTCTCCGGGTCGAGGTTTTTTAGATTATTCATTGTTGTAATTGCTTTTTTATACTCTTTGCCCTTAATCAGTGAAAGTGCATAGGCTTTAAGGGCATCTTTATGTTTTGGGTAGTGTTCAAGAAACCTTTCATATGAATTAATAGCAGCTTTAGTTTCTCCTTTGAAGTCCTGTGCAATAGCGAGATTCAGCCATGCAAAGTCATAATCGGGTGAAAGCACGAGGGCTTTGTTATAAGAGTGTATGGCCTCATCCATACGGTTATTCTCCTGATATAGGTTGCCAATACTAATGTGTATAAAGGCATCAGAAGGGTCAAGAGTTGCGGCTTTGTGGTATTGATCAATTGCTTTTTGCCACTGACCCAGATCTGTAAGAACCTGAGCAAGTTTAATATGTGTTAGAGGATCTGTGGGATCAATACGAAGAGATTCTTCAAGCTTCTGGCGTGCAGCTTCTTTGTCTCCTTCTATATAAAGCTCAGCGGCACTATTATATGCTGAGAGAGCATCCTTTTTTATGCAGTATCCTGCTTGTGGTATGCCAAAAGAAGATATAATCAGGGTTAATATTAAAGTTTTAATTAAAGTTTTATGTTTCACAATAAGCCTGATCCTCCTGAAGTGTGTATTTTTGCGTGGCGGGTATTTGTGGAATATAGATGTACAGAGAAAAAAAATGTTCCCGGATAATATAGTCATCATATAGTTATATCATGTTTTTGTTAAGGTGTGTATGCTGTAAAAGAAAACAAATACAGGCCTTAGAGAAGACCGGTTTATAACAAGATCAGTGCATAACTTAAAAATTTTCGATTTTCAAAACCCAGATCCCGCCCTCCCTAAAGGAAGGCATGAGGTCTCTTCTTTTTTCAAAAAGAAGCAAAAACTTTTCACAACTGGCTTACTGACTACGTATAAGTGCTTTGAAAGTCCAGGCCAATCGACTCGTTCAACCCATATCTTCATTTTTAAAATTTTTGAAAATCGAAAACAAAAAATCTATTGTTATAGTTATGCATTAGTCTTATAACTAAGATGATAGATTTTTTTGGTTTCCCGGAACAGGTTATTATATTTATGAAATAGTCCTGTTAAACTATTTCAGCATCTCAAGAAAAATTTCTATATAGCGTTCATCAGGTATAAGAGGCTTTTCAAGTTCAATTTTTGTTTCTTCAGATAGTTTTTTGAATTTAACAACCTCTTCACCTGCTTTAAACAATAATTTTTTATAGTTTTCTACAGCTACCTGTACTTCAGGAAGTGGTAACTGTAAAGCTTCACCGCCACCACGATATATTTCAGCAATTATTTTAGAATTAGTTTGAAGTTCTATAAATTTAAATATACTTCTGTAATACTCAAAATGATACTGTTGCGGCATACAGCAGTTAGATATAATAACCATTGGAGGCGGGTTCTTTTCTCTATAGCCACAGCAATAATAGCCAGTTTCTTTTTCTATAGTAAAGCTGCAGTCATAATGACAGCTTGTTCTGTCTAAAAAGTCTTTATAAATGCCTGAAACGCTTCCAATATGAAGAGGTGAGGCGTGTACTACTATATCTGACTGAAACCACTTATCTAGGAGTTCCGGCACATCGTCTTTAATGCAGCATTCTCCTGGTGTCTGGTAAAAACAGACGTTACAAGCCATGCAATGTTCGATTTTTTTATGGGCCAGAAAGATTATTTCTACTGTTGCTCCGGCTGATTCTGCCCCTTTAGCAAATTCTCTGGCCATTAAATGTGTGTTGCCTTTTTCAGCCTTTGGGCTGCCATTGAAGATGGTTATTTTCATAAAAAACCTTTCCTGCTTGATGTTAATTAATAAATTATTATTTATTTGACACCAGATACACAGCACTTGCCGCTTCTTGGCTGGGGTACAGAATGTTTTAGCCAGCAGCGAGCTTTTGGGCCCTGAAAACCGGGTTTAACGTATGTATAAGATTTACATTTATCTTCGTTCTGACAGGCCTGCTGGCACAGTGCAGGGTCAGCAGCAGATAAATCAAAGTTTTTATAGTCAGATCCCGGTCTGTTTGTATCGTATTCCAGTGCTGCTGATGATGATGACACTGGAGTTGTTGAAACATCTGTATGGCCTGCACCTTTAACCCCTGATACACAGCACTTGCCGCTTCTTGGCTGGGGTACAGAATGTTTTAGCCAGCAGCGAGCTTTTGGGCCCTGAAAACCGGGTTTAACGTATGTATAAGATTTACATTTATCTTCGTTCTGACAGGCCTGCTGGCACAGTGCAGGGTCAGCAGCAGATAAATCAAAGTTTTTATAGTCAGATCCCGGTCTGTTTGTATCGTATTCCAGTGCTGCTGATGATGATGACACTGGAGTTGTTGAAACATCTGTATGGCCTGCACCTTTAACCCCTGATACACAGCACTTGCCGCTTCTTGGCTGGGGTACAGAATGTTTTAGCCAGCAGCGAGCTTTTGGGCCCTGAAAACCGGGTTTAACGTATGTATAAGATTTACATTTATCTTCGTTCTGACAGGCCTGCTGGCACAGTGCAGGGTCAGCAGCAGATAAATCAAAGTTTTTATAGTCAGATCCCGGTCTGTTTGTATCGTATTCCAGTGCTGCTGATGATGATGACACTGGAGTTGTTGAAACATCTGTATGGCCTGCACCTTTAACCCCTGATACACAGCACTTGCCGCTTCTTGGCTGGGGTACAGAATGTTTTAGCCAGCAGCGAGCTTTTGGGCCCTGAAAACCGGGTTTAACGTATGTATAAGATTTACATTTATCTTCGTTCTGACAGGCCTGCTGGCACAGTGCAGGGTCAGCAGCGGATAAATCAAAGTTTTTATAGTCAGATCCCGGTCTGTTTGTATCGTATTCCATAGCATAAGAATAAGAACTCATACCCAAAATAGCAGTTATCACAAGGAAAACCAGCATAGTAACTTTTTTCATATCTTATATCCTTCTCTGTATAAATTTAAGCAACAGGTATAGTTAACGCATGATTTAATACTACTTAATTTAAGTCTTTTATAAATAAGTGCTTGATTTTTCTAAAAGTGTTTCTAATGTGTTTACTATAAAACAGCTTAAATTTTACCGGCAAACAAGAAAATTATTCTATCATAAACATTTTTTTTTTGAGTAGCTTATAAAGAATCTATTCTGTCTGGCAGTTTTCAAAAAGGTTTTTTTTAGTGACAAAATCTCTGTATAGCTTTTTATCAAGGGGTTTTACCCTTGCAAGAGTATCATTAAGTGCTTTTTTATCGTCAAGTTCATAATAACACTGTGCGAGATTATAAAGTACCTCTGCATCTTCAGGATCCCGGTCAACAGACTTCACAAAGTAGGCAAGGGCTTCTGCTGGTTTGCCCTGTTCCAGAAGAACAAGCCCGTAAGTGTCAAGTATAATCGGGTCGTTATGATCTATTTCCAGGGCTTTCTGGGCCATTTCAAGTGCCGCTTCAACTTTTTGTTGTTCTAAATAAAGACAGGCCAGATTATTGTAAGCATCTTTATAGTTTTCATTAAAGCTTATTGCCTTATAATAACATTCTTCTGCTTTGTCATAGAGCTTTTGATGTTCATAACTTATGGCCATATTATAATATATTAAAGGATCTTCAGGCTGATAGCTTATTGCTTTAGAATAATTTTCTATCGATTTGTCATATTGTTTTATATCATCATAAACAACGCCAAGGTTTATATATGCATCTATTGCTTTATTATTCAGGCTGACAGCTTTTTCATAATATTGAATAGCTTTTTCTGTTTTACCAAGACGATAATAGGCATCTCCAATGCTATTAACGACTATCAGATAATCCATGGCAGTTTCATCAACTTTTTTATAACAGTTAATAGCCCTGTCATACAGCTCGAGATAGAAATAACAGTTACCCAGACAGGTATTCACTTCAGGATTATCAGAGTTTTCTTTTAAATATTTTACGCAATGTTCAATGGCTTTGTCATACTGTTTTGTTTCAAGATACATTCTGACAATATTAACCACTGCCAGAGTATCATCAGGATCAACAATCAGGCTTCTTTCCATTAGTTCAAGGGCTCTATCATATTCATTCTGGCGGGCAAAGATGACAGCCAGGGTAAAAAGTGCCTCTTTGTAGTACTTATTAATGGTTATAGCTTTTTCAAGACATTCTATAGCCTGTTCCGTTTCATTGATTTCGCAGAGTGCTATACCCATATTGCAGAGGGCCATGCAGTTTGAAGGGTCTGTCTGAATAACCTTTTTATACTCTGTTAGGGCAAAGTCATAAAGCTGTTTCTCCAGAAAGATGTTACCAAGATAATTCAGGGCAAATATATCACAAGGATTCACTTCTATTGCCATTTTAAAGAAATCAATAGCCTTATCTTCTTCTTTTTTGAGATAAAAGATATTGCCTATTGCACCATAAATATTGCTATCATAAGGATCCAGAGATAAGGCTTTCTTATAATAGTTCAGTGCAAAGTCAAGCAGTCCTTTATTTTCATACACAAGCCCGAGATTATAAAAGCCTTCGACTGAAGCAGGGTTTATTTTTATTATTTGTGAAAATTGCTCCAGGGCTTGATCCATCAAATTGAGGTCATAGTAAAGGGATCCCAGTTCATTTCTTGCCTCAAGATTATCCGGGTCTTTTTCTACTATTTTCGTATATTTGTTGATTAATACTTCAAACCTGTCCATTTTACTGGATCATTTCACCTTTTTGTTATCTTTGCTTCTTTAAGACTAATGAATAATAACTGTATTTATTGTGTTCGATTTTCAAAAAGTTAATAAGTAAAAATATGTATTGAACGAACATGCGACCACTTGCTGAGATAGAGAACAAGAAATCACTCAATACCCCGACAGATAGCCTGCTTTACAGGCGGAAGGGGCTTTATACCCTTTGTGTGGTCAAGTGCCAGCCATGGCAAGGGTTTTGAAAATCGAAAAAATTTCATATTATTCACCAATCTATTCTATTATATAATTTAAAATTAATGCTGACCAGTTTAAAAACTGTTACTTAAAAAATTTTAACCATTTTAAAAAGCCGGGAGCTTTATAAATGCTATTGTTCAGGCTTTTAAGTTATTTAATTGATGAAAGCCATTCATAATTCTGGTTTAATTCATTTATATTTCTTATAATAATTAATTTCTGGTATTTATCGAGGCCAGAATTTTTTTGTATTTCTTTAAGTTTTATGATTTCGTTTTCGATATTTTGTAACATGTTCATCACAAGATGTTCTCTTATATCTTTATCTATGTAAGCAAAAAAGAGCAACTTGATCTTGAAACGAGCCCACTTAACAGGAAATGTCTCATTAGGAATGTCTTCCATCAGCTTGAGAAAATAAATTTTGCCTTCTCCTGTGAGCTGATAATGAATTTTTTCCTGGCCGCCATTAGATTTCATTGACCTTGAAGATATAAACTGGTTCTGTTCGAGTTTTTTAAACTTCGGATACAGTGTTCCGTAGCTCACCTCATAAAAGCCAGCAAGCAGTCTATCGGCATATCTTTTCAACTGATAGCCATGTAGTTCATTTTCTTGCAAAATGCCAAGTATTATTAGTTCGTGCATACTCATCAACTTTTATGGGGTTAAAATTTTAAATTAGCATACTTTTCAAATTTCTGCACTATCCACAAAGAAGTAAATTATGTGGTATTTTTAGCAGCTGATTTAATGGCAGCATTTTTTATTAATGAGACAGGGCAAATTTTGGAATTGTCTAATTGTTTATGTCGTTTAGTATAAATTAGAAGGCTGCCCGTTAAGGCAGCCTTTTTGTATTCTTTTAGTGACACTGTGTGCCCGTATCTTCATGATCACCTGCTGCACACATTAGAGATGAGTCAAGATGAGTAATAGTACTGGCATTATAACTGGCAAAAGAACCTAAAGGGTCTTCTGGAGGTTCCATACCTTTTTCTTTTCCGGTGATAGGATCATAATAAGCCGATGTACTTGATTCTGATAGAAAATTAATATTATTATCAAAATCTTCTGCTATTACACCTATTGACCAGTAAAGTTCTTGAAGTACTGATTTTGTTGTATCATCTATCCCGGGAGAAGTCATAACAGTGTCAAACTGTTCTACAAAATGATATGCAACATTATAATCTGTAATAGCTTTCTGATATGCAGTAGGGTCATTATCTTTCATGTTTCTAGCCCTTCCAACATCAAAAAGAGACTCGCATAAATCCCAGTAAGACGAGCCTTCAGGGAATGTAATACCACCGGTATCATATCCTTCAGGTATTTGAAGAGGTATAGAAAGTTTGTTATCAATACAATCAAGATTACCGTCACAGGTTGTAACATAATCTTCAAGTATACGCTGCATGCTGGCAAGATTATGGCCTATAGAAGCAAGTTTTTGCACTCTGGCAGATTCTTCTGACATGCCCTGTGCATCCATTTGAGAGGCTATCTGTTCAATAAGGCTAACCAGCTGATCTGTACCTCCTGATGCACCGGATGTTTCAACAAGATCATTGAAGTTTTGAGGCACTCCCTGAAGGGTATATGGCCCTACATCAATATTGCAGAGAAAGTTTTCGCAGTTCATTGACGGAGAGTTTGAATCTCCGGTAGTGTTTGCAGAAGAATCTCCTGTTTGAGAACTGTTATCATCCACCTGAGAAGCATCCGGCGTGGTTGACACTGCAACATCCTGGCCATTTCCGCCCAGATACTTATAAAATGTGTCAAAATAAGCTGTTATATTGCTGCCCAGAATATAAAACACCGGTACAAGCCCTAGTGCAACAAGAGCTATAATGATAGCATACTGTGAAATGCTATTTCCTCTGCATTTTAACCGTTCCATATTATCACTATCCCTTTCCCTAGAGTAATAACCCGATTCAAATATTTAATTGCTATTTTGGCAAAAAGCCCATTATATTTATCGTCAAAAAATCTCATTTTATAAACGATTGTATAAAAAGTTTACATGTGAAATTACATATATGTATTATTTTTCTACCTGCATTTAGAGATTGGTCCCACCCAGTCAACCGGATTAACATCAACACCGTTAATGTAGACCCCCCAGTGAAGATGGGGGCCGGTTGCAAAGCCGGTTGAGCCTACAGTGCCTATCTGCTCATCTTTTGTTAGTATGTCATCCTTTTTGACATCGATTCTGTTTAAATGTATATATATTGACATTAACCCTTGGCCGTGATCTATGGCAACAGTTTTGCCATGGAGTCTGAAATCTTCTGCAATTAAAACTTTTCCACCAGCCATGGCATAGACAGGGTTACCTGATGGGGCCTTGATATCTATTCCTTTATGGTAGTTACCGGTAGGTTTGCCATTATGATACCTGTTAAGGCCGTATACAGAAATAATGCATCCTGAAGTGGGTATTTTAAAAGGCCTGTCTATCCAGTAATTGCTATCAGTAAGATTTTCTTTTGCTTCTGACACTTTCTGTAATTCATCTTCAGTAGCTTTAAGACCTGCTTTAGTGCCAGATATTCTGATATTTTGTATGGGAAAATGGCCAGGTGAAGCTTCCATAATTTTTGAGTAGTTCAAATGCCCTGTCTCATCTGCAAGTTTTATGGTATATCCACCGGGACTGGCGTTAGCGTCAATACCTGTTATACCTCTGTATCTGGTTTCATCTATTTTATAAAGTTTTGAAGTCTTTCCTGCAAATGAAACCTGCGGGTTTACTAGTTCTTTTTGAGAAGTCACCCACACAATAATACTTCCACCTGGTTTAAATGGTTTTGACAAAGAAATATCAATATCAGGTATGAGTTTTTGTTGATTAATTTTAGTTATTGCTTTTTCAGGCTGACTGGCCTGTTCCTGTGCGGTGGATGCAGGCAGTAAAGAAAGAAAAAAAACAGCTACATAGAGTAAGAATGTTTTCAGGTGCATATATTTCTCCTTTAATGCTGTCAGTTCAAGCTATGCATATAATACTTATCTGTTTATTATACATTTTGTATCAGTAATGTACAATAACCTGACTGATAGATACTATTCCACATAAATGAGTAGAGATTTCTTATATTACTAGCAAAAAAATTTTTTCAGGGATATTAAAATACTTAAAGAAACAAAAAATTATAACTATCAGCACAGCCTAAAATTTACAAAAATAGGATTCAAACAATGTTAACTACAGACATAGCCAGGTTAGCCGTTAATATTAATACCCCACAAAACCTATATGTTCCTTGCAATAAGTCATTTAGAGGCAGGCCACAAAATAAAAAGTTAGAAACCATTCAAAATATTGAACCTCATTTGCTGGCCGTCTATTATAATAAAAGTATGGCACAAAAAGCTGCAATAATAAATTTTGAAGGACAGATGTCAGTAGAAGACCGAATTAAAAAGTTCCCTGAAGATCATAATTATCGCAGGGAGCTTGCAAAGCATATTCGCTGTTGGCCTGAAGATCTTATGTCTGTCACTGGCACTCAAGAACTTGAATTTCTCCTTAAAAAGCTCGAAAGAAAAAATTTTCAGCCCGGAAAAAATCTTGAAAACTTTCATAACGGTATTTTTAAAGCTAATTTGCATATGCATACCACTAACTCAGACGGAAAAATGACAGTTCAGTCTCTGCTCGATCAAGCAGCTAAATATTCAAAAAAGGTTAAAGACCCACCCCTGCTTGTCGCTATAACCAATCACGATATACTTGATGATGCACAGGAGGCTTTGCGAATTATTTCTTCTGATCCGGAAAAATTTAAAGATGTTAGATTCATTCCAGGGGTAGAAATGAGTGCCAAATATGAAAACCCTGAACTCTTTGACCTTCCGGTTCAGATGGAGATACTGGGCTACTGTGTAAACCCATTTGATGAGAAGCTAAACAGCGCACTTGCCAGTTTACGTGAGCAAAACCTGAGATATGCCGGTGAACTTATCGAAAAAGCCAGAACCTTCGGTATCAAAGCCAGCTTTGAAGAAGCAAAGCAATATCATAACCTGATCAACATAGGGGCAAGCCCCGGATTCATTGGCCTTGTGAAAGATTATCTTGCACATAAAGCAAAACAGCAGGGAGTAGATGAATCTGCTGTCAGAGAAATCATTGATGATCACTGTAAACGTTACGGTATATTCCCCTTAACTCCTGCCACGCCTGAAATAGCTGAAATAATGGAAACCAGTCCTGCCGGTATGTATGGCCTGTCTCACCCCGGTCGTATTGAATTACATGGGTTAAAAGAAGGGATATCTGGTGAAAAAGGTATAGAATCATTACTTCAAAAGTTTAAAACTCATGGAGGTAGAGCTGTTGAAGTAAATTACCTCTACCCGGATTATTATCATAACGAGGGTTTTGATAGCTGGCTTGAGAAAATACATTCTCTTTGCAACCAGATGGGGTTTCTCAACTCTGGCGGTGTAGATAACCACGGTGAAAGCATCTTTATAAGGTAGAATTAATTCAGCTTTAACCTTAAATTAATATAACTGAAACAATTCTCTATTACTCTAATAATAAAGATTTCAGATAACTTAAGAAAGGTTAAATATTTCAGTATAAATTATAAGAACCATACATGCATCTTTCAGTTAGTTTTTAAGACCACTACAGACAAATTGATCCTGCTATGCCACTATGGGGGTAGAGTTCCACTTTTTTATACGAACAAAAAAAAGGGGAAATATCCATTAATAGAAGTTGGCCAGTAAATAATAAGATTAAGTTAACGCTTAATCTTTTTTTGTTACTTTTCATATAATAAAAAAAGCCTCCGTAGAGGCTTTTCTGGTATATAAATTCTGGTTATGCCCTAGCTGCCAACATTGGCAGTTACAAGAGATTTTATATAGTCCAAAAGTTTTGCAAAGTCTGCGTTCTGATTGAAAAGAGGTTTCTTCAAAAGCGCTTCAGCTGTAGAGGCATTAATGTTTGCATTCTGTAAAACCTGAGAAGCTTTTCTAAGTGCTTCATCTTCAGAATTATTTTCATTAAGGGCATTTTGGTAGGCTTCAACAGCTCTGTTGAGTATAGCCATTGTAAAGTAAGCAAATTGCTCATCCAGATATAACGCCGGATCAGCAAAGCCTACAAATTGCTCATTGTCTAAAGTATCTGAAGAGCTACCAGATAATACAAGCATATTGCCGCTATCAGCTGTATCTGTAACCTGTGCTATGTCGTTATTTATCATACCATCAGAATTCATACCGTTAACCATAAGCTCAGGCGAGGCATAAAGAACAAAGCCATCGGTAATAATGTTGTTTGAAGTATTCATCAACAACTCAAAGCCGCTGCCTGTTTTCAGGACAATAGCATCATTAGCCGAATATTTACTGCCGTCATTATCAATAAAGGCGGTATAAGTATTATTAGCCAGAGTGCCATGGCCTGTAATGCTAGCATTATTAACTGACAGGTTACTTCCGCTTGTCTTTATTTCTGCATAGCGTGTATCCAGTGTGTTGATCACCAGATTGCCGGTATTTGAAATAACTATATTATTAGCAGTATTAGAACTGCCGCCTGTAGCATAGAGTGTATCGATATTGATTTTGTTTGTTGCATTGAGTATATCAGCATTAATGTATAAGGTGCCTGCATTCACATTGTTAAGCGTTGTTGTGGCCCCCGGAGTCAGTGTATTAATAGTAGAGGTAGTGGAATCCAGTGTATTAAAGGTTACTCCTGCAATAGATGTAGTATTAACCGTAACATTATTAGCCTGGCCCCCGCCAGCACCAGTAATATTATAGGTTAGTGCTGAAGAATTATTTGAATTGTTGAAGGTCATATCCACGTTATCAGACTGAACATTGACCTGACCTGAAGCTATACCACTGTTAACATTGACTGAACTGCCAGCCCCAGTTGTTGAAAGATCAACAATGATGGGATCCAGCTCATTAATATCAATCTTTCCTCTGGCTCTAATTAATATAGTATCTGCAGCGGAGATATAATCTATGGTTGCAGGGCCATCAGGTACAGCCATAAATATTGATCCAGCTGAACTGTTTATTCTGCCAGCATTCAGTGCACCATCCTTTTCAATTAGATAAATATTGGAAACTGATTCGGCGTTTAGAAGCCCTGAAAGGCTGATATCAAAGAAATTTGTAGCATTACCAATAACACCATCCGTTTTAAGATTTAGATTATTGGCTGTGATGCTTATTCTATTGGTGCTGCTATCCAGAATACCTCTTTTGGCAGAAAGTTCAAGTAGCGTACCACCAAAATTGATTGGAGAATTGACATTTATTGAACTGACATTTTTCAAATTGCCGTGGTTTCCAATATAGAGCTTATTAGTTGCAAAAGTATTAAAGTTATCAATTTTAAAGCCATTTTCTTTTTCTTTAGAGATTACAGGGGAAATCGTTAAAGCACCAGTACTATTTCTGCTAAGAACGATTTCGGTTGCTGTAGTTTTTGCACCTGCTTTTGAATTAACAATCATATTGTCAGCTAAATAAGTGACTGAAGATCTGCCGGTAATTCTGCTGGCCCCTGAGATATTAATGTTTTTACCGGCCAGTGTAACCTCTGTACCAGATACATTTGCATTATTGATTGTCAGTGTGTGATCTGGTGCGTTGAGTTTTGCTGTTGCTTTAGTCGAGACAAGCTTAACCAGGTCAACATTGCTGTCAGATTTAATGTTTATACCTCCGGCTGACGTTGCGCTCAATTTACTGGAGGTTAATTTAATATTAAGGTCATCGTTAGCCCTGCCAATAGTGCCGCTTGAGTTAAGCACTATGTCAGAGGCAATAATATTAGGATCTTCAATTCCTGCTGTTCCATCTATAATGTTGCCGCCGGTTGTTGTTATTCTGGCTGTTCCTCCGACTATTATTTCACCCAGTTTAGCGCTGCTGCTTGAGGTAAGATTCAGTTCTAAAGAGCTAACATTTATTATACCTTTTATATTAGAATCTATTAATGCTCCTCCTTCAGTTATAATAGTCAAATCCTTAATCGTTGAGGTTGATATATCAACATATCCGGAACCTGTTAGCTCTAAATAGTTTGTAAATGTTGAATCTGTAATTGTAGCAATGGATTCGTTTAAGCCTCCTGCAATCAAAATAGCGTTAGGGGTATTAACATTGTCTATAATGGTATTTCCTATTGAGCCGCCTTGCAAAGTATTATGTGCTGTGACGTTTTTCATAGTGGTTTCAATGAGGCTACCCAGCAATACGTTAGTTCCTTCAATGTTTCTGGCATAAAGCTCACCATATCCCAGTGCAAGGAGTTGATTTGCAACATAGATGTTTTCCAGATTAGCGTTACCCAGTGCCATTAAGAATGCATCACCTGAAGATACATTTTCTATTGTAAGATAATCGTCTGATTCAACCATTAACATAATTTCTGTATCTATACCTGTAAGCTCTATACTTCCACTGGCATAGACAAAAGCGAGAGGAGCAATAATGTTATCACTGACACCGTTGGCATCAGTGATGCTGCCATTTAAGACATCAAGTATTAGCTCACCAGTAAGAGATTCCATCAAACCAAGGTCAACATTACCTTCGTTAACACTGATATTAATCAGGCCATCAGCATAGCCATCAAGCCTGCTTGCAAGAAGTTTAATATTAAGGTCATCATCTTCAGTACCTATAGTACCTGTTTCAGCATAGAGATCAATATCAAGCGCAGTAATATTAGGATCCTCGTTATCTGCACTTCCATCAAGGATGCTATCAGTTGCGATCACATGAACTATATTGTTACTGAAAAGGCTGTCTATTTCAATGTTTTGCGTGTTAGAGTTAAAGCCGTTTCCGATAAGAGTCACACCTGGTACAAACCCTCCTGCTAACCATTCGCCAGACTCTATGTTATCAAGACCTTTGTGAGTACCGGTATCAGAAATCACCATATTACCTGAAGAATAACGACCAATGCTGACAAGGTTATCAGAGGTCACTGAAGGATTAAGGGCAGCAGCAATGGTAAGGTCATCTGCATACAGGCCGACAAAATCCTGACCATAGATTGTAGCTGTTGCATCTACATCAATCACAGGGCTGAATACTGTTATGTTATTGGCTGATGTAGAAGACCCCGGCCCAAATAGCATTTGAGAACCGGCATCTACAAGAAGAGTGCCACCAAGATCAACTGTTGCTCCTGTTATATTAACGTCATCGTTTACAGCAATCTCAACATCACTGTCTCTTGTAATGTTTGCTTCTATAATTACAGTATCAGTATTATCTCCTGTTAATGGATGATTGCCGAAGAATAATGGTGCAAGAGGATTAATTACACCTATTTCAAGTGGGTTAAGGTTCATATTAATACCATCATGACCGTCATTAATAATTATTACGCCAGTGTCACGGCTGCTGAAAATGGCCATAATACCGGGGTCAATTGATGATCCTGTTCCTGATTCTATGTTTACATCATTAGCAATAAAGCCTGCATAGCTATCAGCTGTAATGGCGGCACCATAACCCTGGCCAATATCTATATAGTCAGCATTAAGCCATACGTTATTACCTGAGAGGGTTGCATTATCTTGAATGACAAGGGTTTCATCAGCAGAAACATTTAAATCAGCTGATTCAGCTGTAGAACCTGCTATAAGGGTTGCCCCATCAACAGTTGTATTTACCCCTGAGATATCCATTGTAGATGCAGAATTAAGGAATACACCATCCAGTAATGCAGTTCCGCCACTTCTTACAGTTATTATGCCAGAATTAGAAGATTCCAGGGTATTTCCCGGAGTAGTATTGCCAGCCATGATGATGTCTCCATTATCTGAGACAATATCTGTATTATCGGCAAAGGCATACACTTGAATCGTATCGCCATATATTTCTATGTTACGATCTGCCTGAATCAGAGAATCCCATATTTCTACTGGCCCCAGGAAGCTCATTAGAGTTACTCCATAACCCATACCGGTAAGTCCGCTCACCTGAAGGTCTGAAGTTACAACATTAAGTTCATTATCCGCTAAAACGTTAATTTGTGAATAGTCCATAAAGCTTATTATAGAAGAGTTGTAGAGGGCAACATCCTGACCTTCTATCTGCATATAAGCACCAGCACCTGTACCTGAAATCATTGAATCTTTTATAGAAAGAATAGAAGAGTTAGAATTCAGATGAATACTGTTACCAATGAGACTGGCATTATCAATATAGATAGAAGTTACGCCTCCTGCATAAATATCAATAGCATAACCCGATATAAGCTGTGTATCTAGCAGCTTGCCTGTTGAAGGGCTGCCTATTTCTATATGAGAAGAATTAACAATTATACCGGAGGCTGCATCGAGGGTGCCATATGCATCATCACTGCTATAATCACCTGCAACCTTAATTGACTGGTGAGCATTCAGTTCAATGTAGTTGTCTGCAACGAGTGTTGAATTGTAAATATCAATATCAGAAACGTTATTTGTTTGAATATAACCGTAACCATAATTTTCAGCTTTTAAGAATGAATCTCTTATGGTGATGGAAGAATCAAAAGGCGCTCTAAGATTTATAATAGCTGCATTTGCAACCGTATCTTCTATTATAATAGAATCTACGCCGTCTGCATTTATATTCAGGTTACCACTGGCTTCTATAACCGCAGGAATACCATAACCAAAGCCGGCATCTGAATTATGACCTATCTCAATATGATCGGCTGTTATCCAGACATTATAGCCTGATATACTGGTTTCCATTGAGTCATAATAACCTCTTACAATGGCATTCTGGTAACCTCTAAGGTCAACATCTGAAGTGTAATCAAGTGTGCTGTCAATGATTGTTAAATCATTGTTGTATGCTCTTGCTATGCCATAACCATTCCCGTGTAAATAAGAGTTCTTGATCGTTACCGGGCCTTCATAAGCTCTAATGTTAAGTTGTATATCAGTTTCTATATCTGAATTTTCAATATAAACTGATTCAAATGCGCCAGCATATATATCAAGGTAGCTTGATATAGATGATAAATTATCAGCCTCAAAGTGACCTGCATATATTGTTGTAGTATAAGGGGTTTCCAGGGTATAATCACTATCTGAATGCTTGCCAGTTATAGAAATAATAGACTCAAGATTATTAGCAGTCAGGTATATTGAGCCATTGCTGCCATTCCAGCCGTTAGCATATATAGATGAATCAATTAGTGATATATCATTAGCTCTGATGTAAACGTTTCCATAGCCACCCCCGACTGCTGAAAGCTGTGAATCTTCTATATTGATTGTATGATTATATGCTCTTAAGTCAATAGCGTTGTATCCAAAGCCTGAGCCATAAGCTATAAGTTCTGAATTCCAGATGTTAATGTCATCTTCAACCTGTGCATAAATCCTTTCACCTTCAATGAGTGCATTTTCAATATTCAGGGTATTAGCAGAACCAATATACATCGAGATAGTGTTTGCTGCACTAATATCTGTATCAATGCCATTTCCATAGCCTGCAATGCTGTCATGACCAATATCAAGGTGATCTGCCTCTATAGTTATACTGTTGTTTGTTGAAAGAGCTATATTTTCATCAGAATAATTGCCAAGAATGTAGACAAATCCGGCATCAAGATATATACTGCCATCACTGTCAACAGATGAATTTATCAGTCTTAAATCACCACCAAAGGTGGAAATTATATCTATATTTGAGTTATAAGTTTCCAGGATGCTGTCATATACATTGATGTCGCCAGTACCTTCGATAAGAATGCCATCATTTACAGAAATATAAGTATTTTCGATGTTAACTGTCTTGGGTAGAGAAGCATTTACAGTAACATAACCATTTGTAGATATTATTTCTGTATAAACCCCTGAGCCAAATTCACCAGCATCTGAGTTATAGCCAATATTAACATCCTGCCCATACAAATCAATGCCATCAGAAGCATAAATGGAGGTTGAACCATCCTGACTGGCAAGGCTGCCTCTAATATTAAGGGTGTCATAAGCTTCAATTACAATCGGACCATCGTATGCTTCTACTAATGAATCTATGAAATTGAGGTTATCTCCATAAATACCAACATAACCCCCACCAATAAGGTGCGAGTTCTGAACGTATAAAGGTCCCGTATAAGAAATCATATTTAAACTAGCGGGTGTTTCGACTTTTGAATCTTCAATATAGAGTGAACAAGGGTTTTGAGCATAGATACTCATGCCATTATTAGAATAAAGATGAGCTGGTATAGCATTGCCAAAACCAAGATCGCCATCATAACCTATCTCTATATGGCCAGCATAAATGCTGAGATAGTCAGCAGAGTCAATAGCAAAGTCGCTATCATCATAACCACCTTGAATGACAACACTGCCAGAAGAATCAATTTGAATCCTGTCTGAATATGTTTTCAATAGTGAATTTGAAAGAGTTATATTACCTGATTCTGATTGTGAATAGAGGAATAATGATTGGCCTGAATAGTCATAGCCATTTGCCATCAGGTAACTATCATCAATTGAAATATCACGACCATATATATCCAGGACAGAATAGCCATAACCGCTGGCCTCAACACGTGAACCGGTTATGTATACATCTGAATTGTAACCGGAATCTATTATTATACCTGCATAACCATAGTTATAGCCATTAGCTTCAATACTTGAATTGGTTATTTCAATATCTCCCTCAGATTCCATAGAAACCTTTTGTGCTAGTAATATTGAGGAATCAATTATAATAGAGTCGATACCTGAAGAATCAAGGGTAATATAGCTATCAGCATTAAGAATAGTATTTTCACCGCCCGGGGTTCCGATTTCAATGTGTTCAGACTCAATATAAATTGCTCCATAGCCATAACCATTGCCTGCCAGCAATGTAGAAGCCATGCCGTATCCCATACCACTTATTGTTACAGAGTTATAAGAATTAATACCTATGCTGGCATTAGAAATCATGGTTGAATCGACCATCGTCAGGTCTTTTGAATCAACGATAATATCGTAGGCTTCATTTCCTGTTTCGAGAATAGAGTTTTGAATGCTAGCAGTATAACCTGCATTAAGCAGAATTGATTGTTGTAAATAGTCATAGTCGTTTCCAAATACATAAGTATTATTTTCAAGATTTATATCCTGAGCAGCATTAACATAAATTGTTGAATAACCGTATCCTGTGGCTAAAAGGTTTGAATTATCAACTGTTACAGAATCATAATATGAAGTAATATCTATGCCTGCGTAACCATAACTGAATCCATTAGCTTCAATATTAGAATCGATGATATTTATTGGACCTTCAGCTGTTAAAACTACTTTTCTTGAAGTTAAATCAGAATCTGAAATGATTAGAGATGTTATACCACCAGCATAAAGATCAATATATTCATTGGCATAAGTGCTTGTATTATCAAGTTCAATATGTGGAGATTCTATGTCTACATAGCCATAGGCACTGCCATAACCAGCATGCATTGTAAAGCTTTCTTCACCATAAAGACCGCTGATATATGCACTTGTATAAGTATTTATATTGATATCATCTCCTGCTTTTAGGGTGGAATCAATCATTGTCAGATCATCAGCAGTAACAATAATGTCTTCACCATATGTTGAATCAAGGAAAGAGTCTTCGATATAAGCTGAATAACCAGCATCAACATTTATTGAAACGCCTGAATAATCATATCCGCTGGCGTAAAGTGTTGTATTATCAAGCAGATTAATATTTTCTGCTGAAAGATCAATTGTTGAATAACCGTATCCATAAGATTGGAGGTTTGAATTGCTTATTGTCAGGTCATTATCAGCTTCAAGTCTTATTCCTCCATAGCTGTATCCGCTTCCAATAGCATAAAGTTGTGAATCTGTAATATCGGTAGAGCCATAAGAAGTGAGGGTAATTTGCCCGGCGTCAATTGTTGTGGAATCAATTATAATTGATGAATAAGAATAGGCATATGCCTCTAAATCCTGATATGAATAAATATCGGTCTGAGTACCTTCGTTAAATGTACCTATTTCAATATGCTGGGCCTCAAGATAGGTAGAACCGTCTCCACTATAAAGTGCATAGCCTGAGTCATATCCGTTTCCGCTTATTTCAAGTATATTGTTAGCATAAACATTAATATTTGAATCATTACTCTCAATGTATGAATCCCTTATTATGACATCGTTTCCATAGATATCAACCTGGTCATAATAAGATTTTATAATGGAGTTTGTTATGTAAACATTAGTATCATAGCCATCAATAGTTACTTCATATTCGCCTTTAACCTGTGTTCTATCGAGTATGATAGTTTCGGGGAGTCCTCCACCTGTTATATTAAGGCTTACATAACCATAGTCAGAATTAATATTAATAAGGTTCCAGGGGTTATAGCCTATCTCGCTGAAGGTAGATTTTATGTGCCTTCCATAGAGATCTACGTCATAATAGGCATTTACGCTAACGTATCCGGCTGAGCTATAAGGGCTGTAGGCCAGAAGTCGAATAGTATCATCAGCTTCAAGATATACATAATTGTCGTATGATTCTATTCTGGTATGGTCATATATGCTCAACAAACATTCATTATTAGCTATCAGGTAAATATTTTGAGCATTAATATTGACAGAATCATAAGCCTCTATGGTTGAATTGGTTGCTGTAAAGTCACCATCAAGTTCTATATCTACACCATCATTACCATAAATCGTTGAATTATAAACTTGAAGGCTGGTTGCACCATCTGGATTATTATTAATTGAAATATAATCTGCTTCTAGATCTGCTCTATCAAAGTATGATGTTTGCGGATTTTCAGAATTAAAGTTTATAGAAATATCATAGTAAGCAGAAAGTCCAGTGTCTATGCCATACCCCTGGCCATTTTCAGAATCGTAACCGATATTTACCCTTGGGGCATTCAGGTAGATGTCTCCACTATCAGATTCCATTGCATACGAGCCATTATTTCCTGCAATATCAATGTATGTCAGGGCATTAATATCAATTAAACTATCGCCATCAAGATATGAACCGGCAGAAATAAAGCTATCAGCTTCTACATAAATATCATATGCAAAAAGTCTGCTATTATAAACACTTACAGGTGAAGAGTATTCGCCCAGATAGAGATAATCTGAGTAGGTTTCAATATTATCTAGAACCACTGTCTCTGAGCCTGAGGCATAAATATCAAGATCCGAGTCTGCTTCTATTAAAACAGTTGTATTGTCGTTATCTCCAATAAATACAGATTCAGCAAAAATACTGGCATTTCCGTTACTGGTTAAAACTACGCTATAAAAGGTTGAGTCTGGTTTAACTTCTACAATACCGTTGCTTGAAGATATTTCAAGTTCATAAGCATAGCTATCAATTATGGTATCATTGTATTTTGAGTCAATATTAACTCCAGAGTCGCCTGAAATTCTAATACCAGTATAGCCAGCTCCTGTTAAAATAGATCCTGAAATGGTGATAGTTCCTTCTGCTAGCATATCTATTTCATAACCAGCAATATCATAATTTTCTACGTTAATATTAACATTATCAAGTTCAATAGAACCTTCTAAACCGATCTGAGTAAGGTTAACAGATCGCTCAGCTTCTATAGATGTATAATAATTGCCACTATCACCTATTTTAATATTTTCTGAAGTTATATTAACATCCTGATAGGCATCTAAATAAACTCCGTAACCGCTGCCATAAGCAGGGTTACTAATTGTTACAGAATCATCACCTTCAATAACAAGTGAACCGTTAGCAACATAAAGCTCTGTGTGACCTCCAAAGCGACTGCCATTAATAGCATTGATAGTAACTTCAGGTGCGCCAATATATAGGTGATCCTCAGCCAAAACCCTAGAATCTTCTATTGTGATAGAACTATTTGCATTAATCCTGACTTCTGAAAACAGAGCGTCTTCGAGACTTGACTGACTTATAAATACGTCATCAAAGTTGTTTATATAAATGCTGCCTTCAGAAATAACTCGTGTATTTTCAATGCTTAATAAGCTGCCAGGTGCCGGATCATCATATGGATTAAAGCTAACATTACTTGATGAACCATAAGCCTGAATACTTATATAATTAGAAGTATCATCTATACCAATATTGTTTGCTACAAAAGAAACACTGGCAGAGCCGGCCTGAATAAAAGTTGTACCATCAAAGCTGGTTATATCAATGCTTTCAACAGCATCAAGGCTGAGACCTGTTTCCCCGTAGAGGTTTACATTACTACCCTCATCATTATATATTTCGATAGTGTTTGCACTGGCATAAAACTCACCGTTATAGGCATTCATTTCAAGTGTTGAAAACGGTGCAGTTCCTATGAAAGTGGATCCGTCAGCACTTAAAACGTTGACATCAATGCCTGAATCACCATAACTGTTAATTAGAGTCTGTCCGCCACCAATAGCATGACCATAACCTGAATTAACTATAGGAGTAAAACCATAGCCTATATTAACCTGATCAAGGGCATCGAAGCTTACATTACCACCTGTTTCAATGTATGTGGTGTTATAAATACCGTTATCGCTATCATCAAGCCCTCTAACAGTAATAGTGTCTGCCGTAAGAGTTAAATCACCTTCAGTAAGTACATTGGTATCACTATTGCTGGCTTCAACGTAAATATTGCTGGCTGTTACGTTAATACCATCTTCACCGCCGGCCATTAAAAGGGATGAATCAAGTATAACATTTGTGTTAGCCTCAATAACTGTTTTGCCACCGGCTACAAGTTCACCCTGAAAATTTTCAAAGCTTGTTTCTGAGACAATTTTAATATCGCCACTCTCTGTAACAACAAGGCTAGAGGGGTCGCCCTGAACTTCTAGTGTATTGGTATTAACAATATCGCTAATATCAAAGATGGCATCGGTATAAACTTCGCCTTCATTTTTGATTTCTCCAGCCTGAAGCTGGATTGTATTAACATTTTCTGGCAACCCAGCATTTTCATTAATGCCGCTGGCATTTATTTTACCTTCTATTTGAATGACTGAAGCAGGGTTTATGGCATAAGACCCGTTTAAAAGTAGACTTACATTAGCATCCGGAGCCAGGTCAAAGCCAGCCCATACCGGGTCTGATTCCATCGGGGCTGAAACTGTCAGTTTTCCAACGTTTATAACTCCAGTAGGCCCTATGATTACACCATGAGGGTTAACAAATAAAACATCTCCCTGTATGCCAGATTTGCCTTCAATAAAGGATCTTAGCGTTCCGTGAATCTGAGATGCCTGTGTGTCATAGATAAGGTTTACTGATGTTCCATTAGAAGCTCCGGGTATTATCAAATCTACTATATCAGGGTTTGCGATATCAAATTTAGTGTATTTATTGATTGCTGTTCCAGAAGGGGTTAGTGCCCCTGTAGTAGTAATAGTTTTAGTTCCTGGGTCATAGTTGGTGCCAGGCAATGTAGTAATGGTGGTTGACATTTGCGAAAATGCAGGTGTCAATGATACTGTATATGCAAGCGCCACACAAGATATTACTCTGGAAATATTCTGTAATGTTAATCCTGGTTTATTTGATCTTGATAACCGTTTAGCTAAACGTCTTTTAATACTTCTAATCATTCTTATACCTCTTCTTTTATTAAATAACAAACTTTTTTTAATCTTAATGAGCATTAAAGCTACTCAAATCAACATCTATGTCACCCATAAACAGGATGGCAAAAGATAATGCCAGTTTGAACCCTGAAAAGATTCATCTTGTATATGATATTGTCCTTTATTGTTTTATCTTACAATTCTCTGATAATAAGTTTTTTGGATTATTCAACTTTATAAAGAAATTACTCTATTTGCAATACACAGAATTAATTCTTAAGATAATTTAATTTAGTTGGTTTTTTAACATTAGTACTCTTTAAAATCTCCTGCATAATAAACTTTCAAGAAAAAACATGCTAAACGCAAAGCAATTTATATAACAAAGATAAATATATATTTAATATCAACAAAATGTTTATATTCTTTCAATATAATCTGTTATAAGCAATAATAGAGTCATTCATATGTTGAATAAGTTTTTCTTCGATTACACTAAAAGAAAGTTCTCACAGGCCTATTAAGGTTTTGAAAAAATATCTATACAAACTATATTTATATACATAAAATAAAACTTTTTGTATTAGTGAAAATTATTAAAATTATACCACTTTGCTTTCAAGACAAAACTTTCCACAAGATTCTTCCCGGGGTTGAACCACTACCTCTGGAATCAGTTGCCTTATGATGACAACCTGGTACGAGAAGGCTATCTGAAATGGTGTTTTTGATTGCAAATATTAGTAGAATAAATTAAGAATAACCGTTTTTTCTTACTGGGCAAGCATTGATAAAAACTGATGCCTTCTAACTTGAAGAAAACCGTTGTTGTTTTGTTTTTCAAAAATTTGTAAAAGTTATGACAGGTTCTATTATTTAAAAATACCCCTATTTTTGTTACACTTCTGAAATATTACAAAGTGTATTAGAAAGTATTAAAATGCATAAACCCGAAATATCAGTCATTATACCAAATTATAACTCTGAAAAATTTATTAGTCAGACTTTAAACAGTATTCTCAGTCAAACTTATAAAGATTTTGAGCTTATTATTGCTGATGATGGCTCTATCGATCAGTCATTAAATATCATAAAAGCTATTGCAGAAAAAGATAACAGGGTTAAAATTATAGAATTAGAGCACTCAGGTAATCTTGCTAAAGTTGTTAACTCTGCCTTCAAACAAGCAAAGGGTACATACTTATGTCAGGTTGACTCTGATGACCTGATAAAACAGAATTGCCTTGAAAAAAGCTATGATTTTATAATAAAAAACAACCCGAAAGGTATGATTTATACCGACCACTCACTGATAGACCACAATAATCAATCTCTAGGGCCTGGCTCACGCTGCAGACTGACCTACAGCAAAGAAACAATTCTCTTAAATTTTATGACTTTTCACTTCAGGCTTTTTCATCAAAGCATATTTGATAAAGTCGGAGGGTTTGATGAACTTTTTAAACGTGCTGAAGACTACGATTTTTGCTTAAGAGTATCTGAAATAACCGATATAATAAAGTTAGATGAGGTTCTATATTTCTACAGAATACATACAGGGCAGGTAACCCAGTCTGGCAGCCTGGCTATCATAGAATATTCATATAAAGCTATAGAAAATGCCATGAAAAGACGTGGCCTATTTGATAATTATATGCTTATTTGTAAAAAATATAAGAAAAATAATTTCTATCTTGGCAAATATTCACTGATGGAAAGAGGAACAATATCCGTTACACAGTTTTAAGGATTGATTTATGCCTTTTCCTGATATCTCTGTTGTAGTACCAGTCTTTAATTCAGAAAATACTATGTCTCAAACTATTCAGAGCATATTAAATCAATCTTTTCAAAACTTTGAACTGATCATATCAGACGATGGCTCCACAGACAATACCCGCAAAATCATTGAAGAATACGCCTGCAAAGATAAAAGAATCAAAAAAGTCTATAACGACCACACAGGCTGTATATCAAAAGTTATAAACAGCGGATTTAAACTTGCAAATGGCAAGTATTATTCTACTATCGATTCTGATGATATGATTTCAAAAGAATGCTTTAGTCAATCATATGATTATATAGTAAAAAACAACACTAAAGGACTTATATATACTGACCATGCAATAATAAATGACAGAAATAAACTGCTTGGTAAAGGCAAACGCTGTAATATAGATTATAGTAAAAATGTTCTTCTTTTAAATTTCATTGTTTTTCATTTCAGGCTTTTCCACCGTGACCTGTTTTACAGAGTTGGAGGTATGGATGAATCTTTATACCGGGCCGTAGACTATGATTTTTGCCTTAAGGTGTCAGAAATTGCTGAAATAAAGCATCTTAAAGAGATTCTATACTTCTATAGAATACACGACAGGCAGGTAACAAAGCTTAATAACCCTGAACAGGTTAAATGTACATTTAAGGCAATAAACAATGCCCTCAAGCGTCGCCGGCTTGATAATCGTTATAACCTGGTATGCAAAAAACAAAACATCAACAATAACATTGTGGCAAAGTTTATATTAATGAAAAAAGGCGATATTCATATTGTTTTATAGGCGAGAAGATATTAATACCGTATCAAAAGCCAACAAACATATATTATATTTATATGTAGAGCATAGATAATCCTCCATAATTGGAATCCTCTTGTAATATGACATCCAGGAAATTATAATAAGCTCAACAGTTTATATAAAACCACAAATAATAAGAGAAAAATTTGTGAAAAAGTTCGCCTTGATATTATTTATCCTCTTTATTGCTGCTATAACCAGTATCATCATTTATCAGGAAGATATTGTCTGGAAAGTAGCTGAATTATCACAGGATAATACCATTTATGAAATGTATGAATCACGCTGGCCAGAAGGTAAACACGCTGATAAAGTCAAAACAGTCACTGACAAAATAGACTGGGAAAAAGCCAGAAAAGAAAACAGCCGGCATAGCTACGAATATTATCTTAATTATCGTACAGATGGTCATTATGCAAAAGATGCCAGAGATGCTATAGAAGATATCATATGGCAGGAAACACTCTCTATTGATACTACTGAGAGATACAAAGAATATATCTCAAAATACCCTGAAGGCAAACACCTGAAAGATGCTTATAGCAGGATAGGTGATAAAGAGTGGGAAATTATCAAAAGCCAGAACAGCCTGACAGCACTCAAAAAATACATTCAGGAAAACCCGGAAGGCAAACACTTGACCGAAGCCAAAAAACAGTTAAATGAACTAAACTGGCTGAAAGTCAAAAGGCACCCTACAATAAAAGATATAAACTTGTATATTCAGGCTTTTCCTGAAAGTGAATTTCTTACCGAAGCTCAAAAAACCAAACAGGAACTTCTTAATGACGAAAAATACTATGAAATGGCACTAAAAGCCGGATCATACGAAGCCCTTCAAAAATTCCTCGAAGATTTTCCTGGGCACAAACGCAGCAAAGATGCAGCAATAGCTATGAAATTCCTACAGGGTACAAATATTACTACTCTTATACAAAAAGGCCTGATAGAAGTCAGTGTTATAGGCTCCGGAATTAGAAAGGTAAAAGCAACTATACAGAACAAATTGAATGCTCCAATCTGTGTACTTGTCCCACCAGGAACGTTTTTTGTTTCTCATAACAGCAATGTTCAAAATATGTTTACAATTTACAGTGAAAGATTCATCGTTCCGCCTGGCCAGACAGTCACAAAGGATATTTATGTTACCTGTGCAAATAAATCAAAAAATATTCCTTATAGCCAGGATACCTTTTCAATCAGGGCAACACCGCCAAATTCTGAGCTTGCAATGCTTGCAAAAGTACTTCACAAAAACATAGATAACGATGCTGCGCAGGCTGCCGTCTGGATTATTACAGACAACGCTAACTATGAAGAGCTAGGTACATTGAGATCAGGTGCATCATTTGGCCCGGGGTTTGGTGGGTACAGAGCTATATCCGAGAAAGAAGTAAGAGAAGCCCTTGCATTGTTAAAAAAGGCCGGCATCAACTATCAGAACAAGGCCATCTGGAAAGATAGAGCAAAGATTTATAACAGTTCGTACTAAACATCATTACTAATAGCAACTTAAAGGAGAAATATTATGATTAAAACAACCGTTTTCGGTATTAAATTAAAACATCGTATGAAGAATTCTCTTGGCCTGCAAGAAGTTTTAACAGAATTTGGTTGCAATGTAAAGACCAGAATTGGCCTGCATCATGTAACAGATGGTGTATGCTCACCAGATGGAATTATCTTGCTGGAAGTTATTGGAGATGACTCAACTATAGAAAGTTTTGAAGCAAAAATTAAAGCTATATCCGGTGCTGAACTTCAAAAAATGAGCTTTAGCATGGATCAATAATTTTATTCAAAAACAAAAATAAATATTAGTGGGCTGAAACAAGAATGCCCATAGCCTGTTTGAGCTCTGCTATAGCTGCTTGTTCATTAAATAGTGCTTGATAATAATCTGCACGGGCTTTAGAGAGCTGGCTCTGGTCACTTAAAACATCTGCTATTATTTGAAGCCCATTTTTATACCGTAAAGAAGATATTTCAACGTTCTTTTCTGCTAGTCTTACTGCATTTTCAGAAACATCTGTAAGCATTTTTGCTTCCTGAACTTTGCTATACTTTTCTTTGATCTCTATTTCAATGTTTTCTAGGTAATCTTTAAGATTTAAAGAGGCCTGATTAATTTCATGTTGCTTTTGTTTAATAGACAGCTCACGCTTGCCCCAGTCAAAGAAGTTAAATTCCATATTTATAGAGAGCAAAAAGTCGTTCTTTGCCATATAATCCATACCGGACTGGTTGAAATAGGTTGTGCTAACGTTTACCTCAGGAATATACCTGCCAAATTGCTCTTTTTTTGCATGCGTTGCTATTTTTACATCCAGCTCAAGCTGCTTAATTTTCTGGTTGTTTTCAATAGCCTGCCTGATTGCTTCTTCTTCTGGAAGGGTATTTGAAAGATTCTCAAAGGACTGATTTATTTCCAGTATTGAATTTTGAGGAATGCCAAGAATGTTTTTAAGCCTGTTGAGGCTATTTTTATATTCGTTTTCTTTAACAAAGACGTTATATCTAGAACTATCAAGCTCCACCTGGATTTTTTGAACATCCCGCTTAATGGATGATCCTTCATCAAATCGGGCCTGGGCTATTTTCTGATAAGTTTCAAGTTCATGAACATTTTTTTGATAAGCTTCAAGCTGATATTTAGAAAGTAAAACTTTAAAATAATAATAATATACATTTAAAGCAAGTTTTTCTCCAGCAAGTTCTTCTTCTAAAAGGGCTTTTTCAAATGATAAACTTGCTATCCTGCGCCAGTGATAAAGTCTGTACATACCAGTAACTGGCTGTGTAGCACTAACAGCATTATATCTTTTCCAGTGGTCATCATACATAAAGCCAGCCAGTGAAATTGGTCCTATACCGGGTATTCTGATAGTATCATCTTCACCTATTTTTGCAATGTTTGACTGGTAATCCAGTGACATAGTAGCAGAAAGATGAGGCAAAAAGCTCAGGGCAGATTTTTGGGCCTTAATTTTGTAGATTTTTGTTTCCTCTTTCTGAATATTAAATTGATTGTTATTATCCATAGCAAGATTCAGAGATTCTTCAAGGTTTAAACTATAAACCTGTGGCTCTTCTTCAAGATTTAATAATACCTCAGATACTATTTCTTGAGGTTGATTCTCTTTAACAGTTTGCTGAATCTCTTCTGCCAGAGTAAAATTGATAGCAAAGCAATACAAATTTATTGTTATTGCTGCAATAATTAAATTACGCAAACTCTTCATATCAGGCTTCAACCTCCTTTTCAGGGGTCGTTAATAGAACAAATAAACAGGGTATAATAACTATTGCAACAACCGTAGCTACCATCAGACCAAATATAATAGCCAGACAGAGTGGTTTCCACATTGGACTGCTTAGCGATAACGGTATTAAGCCAACAGTTGTTGTAAGTGTAGTACTAATTATAGGCCTTAACCTATCAGCTGATCCGCTTGCTGCAGCTTCAATAACTGAATATCCGTTCTTTAAATAACCATTCATAGTATCAATCATGACAATAGCATCATTTACAACTATTCCTACCAGAGAAATAATACCAACCATAGCGGGGAAAGAAAGCGGTATCCAGAATAAAAAGAACCCCATAAAAGTACCAATCATTGCAAAGATAACACTAAACATTATTATAAATGGTTGTTTATAGTTATTGAAAAGAATAGTTAGAATTGCAAATACAAGAAATATTGCCAGCAGGAAAGCTTGCCCGGTAGAAGCATATGTTTCTTCTGATGCTTCAGCTTCTCCTGAAAAAGAATAGTTATATCCCTGAGGCCATGTAGTCTTAAGCTTTTCAAGCTCTGGTTCAATGTCTGTTAAAATCTCTGTGACGGTTCTATTGTCTGTTTTAGAAGACACTGTAACTGATCTATTACTATTCTTTCTGGTAATAGAAAGTGGTGCTTCTGTAATTACAAAATCAAGAACAGAGAAAATTGGTATACGTTCATTACGATCATTAAATACACTTAACAGGCCGACTTCTTCCCAGCTTTTAGGGCCACCCATCTGACCTTTGCGACTTGGCCAGGCATACCCCATTCGAATATCAAGATCATCCTGATCACCTGGCATTTTGAAGGTACCAACTTTATCATCTGACATAGCCAGCCTGATTTGTTCGGCCATATCAGATTGGCTAATGCCGTAAAATTGCAGTGCCTCACGCTTTGGTAATAGCTGGACATCCATACTTGCAGTACCCAGGTTGTCTCTAACATCGCTTACACCGCTTATTTCTCTAAGTTTTGTTTTAACCTGATCTGATATTTCTCTTAATTTTTCCATATCATTGCCTGTAATGTCTATTTGAACAGGATCTTCAGAAGTAGATCCTCCTACATCAGGGCTGATAACGAGCGAACTGCCAGGATACTTATCAACTATTAACTGTAGCTCTGTTCTTAACTCAGGTAGATATTCAAAAGCCATTTTATTTCTTTGATCACGGGGGGTAAATATACAAGACATACCTACAAGATAAGGTGCTCTGGTTTCAGTCAGGTTGTCTGCCATTGATTTTATTGAATAAGGACTCTTTTGACCTACGTATTTGATAACATTTTCAAAATAATCTTTTTTTTGAAGCACTGAACCCATTTCACTTGCAAGCTTATGAGCCTTTTCAATGCTTGTATCTGGTGACATTGTAACGGTTATACCAAGATTTCTTCCGTCATCTTTAGGGTAAAGGGTAGAAGGTAAAAGGCCAACCAGAATAACAGAAAGAACAAAGAGCACTATAGTTGCCCCAAAGAACATACCAGCACGGCGTTTAGTTACCAACACATTTTCTTTTAACCATTTTGTGAGTTTTTCGCAGGCTTTATCGTTAATCTTGTCGACTTTTGTCTTTTCACCTGTTGATTTTTGAAATTTCAAAATCATACTTGACAGTGGTACATTGATAAACACAGATACCAGATATGATAAAACAAGACATGTTGCAGCAGTTATAGGTATTAATCTTATAAACTTACCGTCAATGCCACCTATTGCCATCAATGGCAAGAATACGACAATTGTAGTAAGCGAGCCTGATAATGATGGTATGGCATATGTTTTCAGCGTATGAATTTGCGCCTCTGAGATAGAAAGCTTTAGTTCAGTCAGGGCATGATGCATACCCTCCATCATGAGGATAAAATCATCTACCATAATCCCAAAAGCAAGAATCATACCGATAATAATGATCTCATTCATTGTATGGCCAAAAGCCCAGAGTATTGCAACTGCTCCCAGTAAAGTAATAGGTATAGAAAGACCTGCTATCAGGGCCTCTCGCCAGGTAAGCATAATGAATAGAATAAGAAAAACACCCAGCATACCCTGCCAGCAGTTATTAAAAACGTTGGATAAGTTTTCCCAGATTAAAATAGACTCATCTGAAGTTATGGTATACTTCATTCCGTAGGGCCAATCAACAGATTCAGTAAACTCTTTCATTTGCTGCTTGGCTTTATCAATAAGATCAATAGTATCTTTTCCCGGTAATTTATAAAGAGTAATAGCAACACATTTTTTAAATTCTTCACCTTTATCACTTAGAAAGACTTTAGAGGTTTCTTTTTCAAGGTCTCTTTTGATAAATGCCAGTTCATTGAGTTCAATAACCCTACCCTGGCTCAGTTTTAAGACAGGAAGTTTTTTTAGTTGCTCTATTTCAGTAAACCTGCCAGCCATCTTTAATGTAGCCGTAAAGTCTTCATTTTCAAGCTTATCCCAGGGAACATCAATATTGGCTTCTTTAATTCTGGACTTTATAAGAGTAGGAGATACTCCTAGACCGTTAATTCTTTCAGGTTTCATCATTACCTGAACTATTTCTTCTCTATTAGCACTCAATTCAGCTTTTTTTATACCGGATATCTTTTCCAGTTTTTCTTTTATCTTCTTTGCAGTATTGTTAATAATTGAATCATCAACATCACCATACAGCATAAAAGTCACTATAGGTATATCTGTAAGGCTTACAAGTTCAACTACAGGCTTTTTAGCTTCATCTGGAAGCTCTGCTTCTGCTTCTGTAACCTTTGATCGAAGCTGCTGCATTGATTTTTCCATTGATTCATCAGCTTCAAACTCAACAGCAACAATTGACATTGAGTTTAATGATCCACTTAAGACTTTTTTCAGGCCTTTAAGTGTTTTAACCTTTTTCTCTATTTTAATGGAGATCTCTTTTTCCACCAGCTCGGGGGAGGCTCCAGGCCAGGAGGTAGTAATCAGGGCCTGCGGTATTTCCAGATCAGGGCTGGATTCTTTAACCATTGAAAAATAGGCTACCAGGCCAAAACCAATTAAAAATACCAGTAAAAGACTGCTAAAAACTGGCTTTATAAAGAAAAAGTCAAATATACGGGAGCGCTTCTTCATTTACTGCTCTCCCTTGATGTTAATAACCTCTACTGGTGCCCCATCAACAAGACTGAAACGGCCTTCAGTTATGACCAAGTCACCTTCAGAAATACCATCTATTATTTCACTTTCTCTCATACCTTCAATGCCTGTTTTAATCTGTCTTTTGGTTACAGTCTTTGTTTCTGGATTATACACAAAGACATAAACATCCATTTCTCTGTATATAACGCTATTATATGGTATAAGAAGCGCATTATCTTTATTTTTAGCAATAATCCAACAGGTTACAAACAGACCATCTCTAAGAAACTCTGATCCAAAGGTCGTTCTAACTTTTACCTGAATAGTTCTGCCACCAGGGCTAATTGAAGGATTCACTGAATAAACCTGTCCCATTGCAAAGGGAGCTGATTCAATCTTTTCAATAGCATCAACGTCATCAGGTATCATATTATCACCCCAGGTAATAAACACATCCTGACCTATATTTACCATTCTGCCGTCATAGAGCGGTAAATTTAATGTTATTTCATACATATCAGGATCAATCAGCACAACAGGTGTAGTTTCAAGCTCTGCTTGCTCTGAAGTCGTATTAACGTTTTGAGGTGAGTAGTATTCACCTTCCTTGATATTTAAATAACTTACTATACCATCAAAAGGAGCATATAATTTTGTTTGTTCAAGTAAAATATTGGCTTTACGGATTTCAGTTTTTGCTGACGATTCTCTCGCAAGAGAAACATTTAGTTTTGCTTCTGCGGATTTCACTGCTGTCTCTGCACCAAGATACCTGACTTCCATAGATTCTAGCTCGTCAGCAGAGAGGGCTTCTTTTTCATAAAGGTTTTTAGCCCTTGCAAGTTTAATCTGCTCAAATTCCAGGTTTTTTTTAGCCTGCTCAAGGGCCGCCTGATCAGCCTTAATTGACTGTTTAATTTCATCTATACTTGCTTTGCTTGCGATCAGGTTTTCTTCTTGTTGCCTGTCATCTATACTTGCGATAAGCTGGCCTTTATCATTATTACCTTTTGGCCCACGCACTCTGGAACCTTCTTTTATTTTATTTCCTGTCACATCAATGCCAATAAAGGTAACCTTTCCTGGCTGTTCAAACTTTAAAAACTCTCGCTTAACAGATCTTACAGTGCCCTCAGCCGTTACCCACTGCTGAATTTCTCCTCTTTTTGCTTCTATTACACTAACCTTAATCTTCTGTTTTTGGGGTTTAGCGACTTCTGTGTTTATTGATTTCATTGTATTTTTAGCTGTAACAGCTATAATAATTATTAATATTATTATGCCTGCCCAGTAAAAGGGATTTTTAACCGCATTCTTTAAAGATTCTTTTGTCATTGGTTTACTGCCTAATGTAAAATACTTTAAACACTTGCACTTGAGGTTTTAGAGCCCGGCTATTCTTTTATTATGTAAAAATAAGCAAATTTGCTCATACTAACCGTCTTCTCACCTGTTTTTTCAGTTATTTCACCTGAACCTCAATTTTAACTTTTAAAGTATATTACAAAATGGGTGATTTCAACATTCAGAGTTTTGGAGAGTATTTAGTGGATCAATAAAAGTGTTGCAGGGAAGTGTTATTGAGAAAACCGCCCCCCATATGTCTTGCTTTAAAAGCTTTAACAATCAGGAGGGCGGTAAAAGCCATTCTATTTGAGAGGAACATAAACATCAATGACGTTATTAGCAGAATTAATATTGCCAGGGGTAAATGAAGCTGTCTTGAATTCTTCTATAATAGGGGCTTTCTGATCCCATTTAAGTTTGGCAGTTTTAATATGCTTGTCAAGTATTGCATCTGAGGCAGCCCCGTAAGATTGAAGATCACCTTTATAGGTAAATTTAGCATATTGTTTTGCTGGCACTTCCATTGTTACTACGTTAGCCGGAAGACCGTCAGTGCCACTTACTTCTACGCCTGCGATATAGGTAAATTGTGTCCAGCTTTTAGCCTGTGAAAGACCTGTATAATAGGGATTATTCTTGTTACCAGGGACGCTTTTAACAGTATTTAAGCCAGCATTCCACTGTTGAAAAATCTCTGAATAAGGTGCACTCATCTTATAGTCTTTCTGGGTTCCTGCAACTGTTATACTCCCTTTCTGCACTATCTGTGGTGTTGTAGAAACAAGCTGACCTTCGGCTAAAGCTGTTTGCATACCCACAAAAAGTACTACTAATGCTGACATTAAAGTTTTTGAAAAATTATTCATGGTTTTACTCCTTATACTAATGTTACTACGGTATTGTTATTACTGAATATTAATTAGTTAGAACAGGTGAAAAGTCTTCTAATAGCTTTTTTAAAGTATGACTTTTTAATGTAACGCTGTCTGGTCTTTCGTTTTTGTCTGCTCTATAGAGTTTTATTTCAATTTCAGAGCTTTCAGGGTTGATCCCGGAAAATACTTCAGCCGGATCGTAAAGATAGAGGCCACTGTGGGTTAAAGGTTGATTGCTAAGATTCTTAAAATAATCACTGTAGAGATTATGGTTAACTTCTCTTGCTATTCTGACTGGTTTTACGAGCTTTCCGTTAATGTACAGTTCTAGATTCTTGAAATCTTTTTTAAATTCTAGGGTTTTTGATCCCAGATACACAGGACAACCAATAGCTTCACCCAGTAAGAAAGATGCCCATCCACGTGCAGAGCTGCCAGAAGTATGCCCTGTTTTTGGAACAACTTTAATCATAAAGTAGGCTTTAAACTGATCCGTGTTGTTTTCCCAATTTTCAAGGTATTTAAACGGGCTATGAGAGTTCATTGCAGGAATTTTTACGATATTTTCTTCTTTGTCAGCTTTTTTGGGCTTTTGGGTATTGTTTCTCTTTCTGGTCTTCTGTATTTCAAATTTTGACAGTTTGTCTTTCTCAGCCAGATGAACGTAAAGTGGTGGAGTGTAAAGTATAATTTTAAAAGGACCACTGTTATATATATAATTTCTAGCATAATACTTATCATTGACAGCATTTTTTAATATATGAACAGGGTAGTGGCCAACACTGTCAGGCTTAAGGGGGTCAGCTGATGGTGATTCAAAAGCTGGATCCTCTATTGCTATGCGTGCATTTTTCAGCAAAGTATCTGCTTTTGAGGCATATATCACCCTGGATTCTATATTATTATTGAGATTATTATAGCGAACATGTTTTATAATACCTGCAACATAACCATTACTGGTAATAAGAGGCGCTCCTGATAAGTTTTCGCCATAATTTATAGATGTTGCAAGGGTTTTATCATTTTTAAAAGTTATTTTCCCTTCTTTTATCATCTCAGGAAAAAGACCCGGGGCAGCAACTGCATAAACAATATCATTAATATCCGGCTGACTGTAGGAGTCAACCAGCAATAATGATTCTTTATTACTTATATTAACAGGATTTACATAGAGAACAGCTAGTCCATCATCATGTGCTGATTGAACATGAACTGCTTCCAGCCGGGTATTGTCATTTAACTGTACTCGAAAATTTGAAGAACCCTCTGTAATAGGATATTCAGTTATTATTAGTCCGGAATTATCAGCTATAAAGCCATTTGCAAGGCCCTTATCGGTTTCTACTGTCACTATAGCATGTTCTAGTTTTGTTTTAAGACTTAGAGGACAAGCAGCATGGAGATCTGAAGAAAAAATCAAGGCTCCTGTTACTGCCATAATTGATATTACGACACTTCTTTTCAGGATATTCATTTTTACCTCCTGTTTTCAAACCTTTTTCAGTGTGCTTAAAAAAATTGTACCAGAAAATAAAACAGAAAGTTGTGACCCGGAATACAGGTAAATGGTGATTTAACAGCCTGTTGAGCAAATCTTAAAGATTGAATACATTTTTAGTAATATTTAAAGGTAATTCAGCTGGCAATCAGGTTGGAAAGCCTTTTATGAGTAAAGTAAAAGATTGTTTATTTCTAAAAATCTTTTTCAGCAAAGGATTTTATTGCATCAAATACTGTTTTTGTCTCCTCGTGAATAATTGCCTTTTCATTCTTTGTAAACCCTGTGTTATAAGCTGGAATCCTGATTTTTGAGGCCTGCATATTAACTATATCCTTGCTCACCTCAAGTTCACAATGACTGTAAATAGATAAAAGTGTTTCCAGAGGCTCTTCACAGAAGTTTTCATAGAATACTATTTTTACCTGCTCTGCAAGTACAGTATTTTGTTTGAGTGTAGTTAGTAAATGATCGTAAACCATAGCCCAGTACATAGCCCATGCCCTTACATCATGACCATCTTGCCAGAGTTCCTGAATGGTTTCAATCATTTTAAAGTCGCCTATATTAATTGGCCTGAGGTCAAGACCAAATTCAAAATGACCAGACCGACGCATATAATTTAGAATCCGGGGGTCTTTTTTTTCTTCTTTTCTAAGCAGAAGGTGTTGCTTTATCAGTGAAGCTATATGCCAGACAGGATCTCTGATTAGAACAATAAAAATAGCATCAGAGAATAGTTTATGAAGGTATTCAAGACGAGCAATATTATAATTTCCTTTTGCCAGGTATCTGGATGCCTTTCTGATTAACAATATCTTTTTAATATGGTCAAAATAAAACTTTTCAAAACCTGAATTATTGGTCTGACCTGTAAGACAATTATTTGTTTCTGGTGAATGGCAATCAGAAAAGAACATCATCCATAAAATTTCTTCCATAGCTTCAGGGCTCTTTGGAGTAATGTAAATACCATCCTTATGAACCCTCTCTACTGGTGATATTTCTCTTTTTGTAGCCTGATTATAAAACCAGTTCCACCATAAAGGTATCTGAAGAAAAGGGTAATCTCTGTATTGATGAGTGCCTGTTTCAGGGTGAGAACTGAGTATCTCCAGTAATACAGTAGTACCAGAACGTGCCAGCCCTGTAATATAAACAGGACGCTCAATAGAAATCTCAGACAATAACTCTAAAACCCACCAGCTTTCTATATTCCCTAGTTTTTGAAAAAATAGCGGCCATTTTTCAGGTAAAGCACCCAGGATATCTTCCAGTTTTGAGGCTTTCATAGAGAAAGTTCTCCGGGTTAATGTTACTGAATACGAAATACTATTTTGACTGTCAGGCTGGCAATCAATATAAAAGCAAGATAAGGTAGTTCCCAGCCAGAAATCCAATCAGGTAAAGCCTTAATGACAGGCTTTCTAGAAAAATTAAAGATTATTTTTTCAACAGATGAAGCATCTTTTAAGTACCCTGCCGGGTTTTCCATTAATATATTCCACCATTGACGTTTGTAAATAACAGGCACAGCAGGAGAAAAGATGTTTCCAGTATAGACAACCTGGCTATCCTCATAAATGGATATATTATCAGTTTTTTTTGAAATGACTACATATGTATTATTTTTAATTTTCTTCAAAGACTCTGAAGTGATAACAAGTTTTGTAATTTCTGGCATAGGGTTGATTTGCAGCAAAAAACCTTTCTGAGGCATTGAATAGCTGAAATATACCTGTAACCAGAAGGCTATAATAATTACAGGTATTGACGATACCACTGCCGGCCCAAGAGCTTTTAACAACAATAAAAAAGATATTTTTAAATTCTCTTTTGAAAGGTCAATAAATTCTGCATATTCAAGATTATTGTTCATTATTTTTTGCTGTAAATCTTTAATATTCTTCTTTAGAGATGATATTTTGCTTTGATTGGAAAGCATATAATAGATGCCCATAGCTATAGCACCTGTTATAGAACCATAAAAACAGATCCTGATAATGAGAGGCAAGAACACTGTCAGGAACCCATCTATCAGGTTTAGAAATGAAAAGAATATGTTAAGCATTACTCAATTTTTTCGTCATTATCATTAGCTGAAGAGGTATTCAATGTTTCATTCTCAATAGATGGTTGCTGGATAGCTTTCTTGTTTTTTATCTTTCGTATAAAAGCTTTTATTGGCCATATAAGGATCCCGGCGATAGCAATTAAGATAGCTATAATAACAGCACCTATAGCGCCAAAAACGCTTAAACCTATACCCGGACCGAGATAAGCACAAGCTGACTGTGTATAAAGCACCATTATAGCAAGAACAGCCGTTAAAAAGTATAAGCTTTTTATACCAGTGCACATTATTTTTCTTTCTCCTCTAAGAATTTTGCATAATCAACAGGGTATTTAAGTGCGTATCCAATGATTCTTACGTATTCATGGTTCCATTTATCAAAGAATTCCCAGACTATTTCACCATTTTTATCAATTTCAAAGAGGTGTCCTTTGCATGATTCAATAATGAAAATGTTCCCATTGGGCAAAAACTGGTGGTTACCACGATTATAAGAGTAAAATCGATCGGGTTTTTCTTTCTCATAGATTGTATCCACTTTTCCTGTTGCGGGATCAATCTTTATAACCCTGCTTTTAAGTTCATATATTCCTTCTGTTCCACCGCCTTCATTATCAAAGAGAGTTAGAGTTGCATTTTCGTGCATATCTACATCATGTTGATGGGCAAAGGGTGCTGAAATAACCCATTTTGCTATTTTAGTCTTTCTGTCAATCACTACAATAGAGTTAACATGCTTTAAAGATACAACTATATCTCCCTTATTAAACCCTGGTAGGTTATTAAAGGCATCTGTTTCGATAACTTCTATGTCGTTAAGATGAGTAAGGTCTTTTCCTTCTATTTTAATGTTTTTGTTTTCGGGGTCTGGCTTATGCATGGGTGATTTTTTAGGGTTCAGTGACTCAATATAAGAACTCAAAAGCCCCTTTTTGCCTCCTTTGATAAGTGCTTCGAGAATGTCAAATTCTTCTAATACCTCACCATCAGGAGAAATCTTGAATACATATTCAGGATCTTCAAGTATAAAATGCTTTCTGCCAAACTGATAGACCTTTTGTTCTGACTTAATAACTGGTGCCCAGATATAACCTTCCTGATCTTTGAACATAAGATGGTGTGCCAGAATAGGTTTTTTCCAGATAATATTTCCGTTTTTATCGGCTCTGACCAGCCCTTTATACTGATAGCAAAAGATAACATCTCCATCAGGATAAAGAATGCCGCTACCAATTTCAACATACTGATCTTCAGGTTGTTTTTTCAGGTGTTTAGCATCAGACCAGGCTTTGCTAAAGGGTATATCCCATTTATTAAGTATTTTGCCGTTCATATCAATGAGTTTTAGCATAAAATATTTATCTTGAAGACCAGCAATAAATGTAACACTATCATAAGCTTTATCAGAATCATACTTTACCACTCCTCCTTCTTTCTGAGTAGTCTTTTCAAGAGCTTTTAGAGGTTTAATATTGAGTGAGTGCTGAATATCCCTTTCTAAATCTTCACTTTCTTCTATAAAAGTAAGAACATCAACAATAACACTGGCTGGAAATATTTTGTAATAAGTTAATACAGACCCACCAATAAATAGAAGTAAGCTCAAACCAATAGCAAACAGAAGTGGTTCCCAATATTTTCTAAGAAAGTCAAACATTTTTAGGCATATTTCATTATTTAACACTATATAGAAAGATTTTAAAGTATCCTTAAATGTTTTAATCAATTATGATCTTTTTTAATGTTAAAGAAAACAGGAATTTTGTCAACATAGAATGCTTTTATAAGTTCATAAATAAATGTTTATACCCGGTATAACACAACATAAAGAGCTATAACAGAATATTGTATGCTTATAAACACTACCAGGCAAGAATTGTGGCCTTTAAAATCTAATTTATTCCTTCTTATAGGGCTATATTGCCAGCAATCTTTAAAGATTTGATTTTATACTTATTTTTAAATACATTAATCTTTTATGCAAAAATTAACAATAATTTTACCTGATAAAGACACCAAAAGGCGAAATTGTTGTAGTATATCATTTTACAGGGTATCAGGAAAGGATAATAAAGAATATGAAGAAGACATTCATCTTTGCACCTGCAACATACAATCTGGCAGAAGTTACCCGTATGCTTGAGATAGCTAATGCTGTTAAAGACAGGTTTAACTGTATATTTATAGGTTATGGTGGTGATTATGAAAATCTTATAGAAGAAACAGATTTTGAATACATCAAAATGGAGCCTCGTTTGTCCCCTGAAAAAATTGAACACATTTATAAGGTTGATAAAGGAGAAAAAGAAGGTCAGCTTTTTACCAAAAAAGAGCTTCTTGAAAGAGTTAACAGTGAAATAGCACTATATAAAAGACTAATGCCTTCAGGTGTTGTTACAGGTTTTTGCATGGGGGTCTATCTGTCAACGAAGATATCCCGGATACCTCTGATATCTGTGATGCAATCAACCTGGACAAGAGAATATTATGACAAAGGGCTTGGTACCTGGCCTGACCTACTTGATATACCACCAATAAACTGGATACCAGAAAAGACACTCAATGCATTCGGCAGTAAAGGTTTCATGTTTATGACTAAATGGTTTCTTATGTCCTTTAATCAGGCAGCTAAAGCCCTATCAATAAATAGATTTAATGATCTGGCAGACCTTTTAACTGGAGATATAAACCTGCTGGCAGAACCAGAAGGGTTCTCAGAGATAACATCAAAAGACCTTCCTCCTAATTTTCATTTTATAGGGCCACTAATTGGTAGGCTTGATAGTGAAGTGCCTCAGGAAGTTCTGCACATGCCAAAGGATTTACCTATTGTTTATTTTGCTATGGGTAGTTCAGGAACCCCTGAAATTGTAGCTAAAATTATAGAAGGCTTTGAAGGTAAACCTTATCGTGTAATTGCACCTGTTAAAGCTCATATCGAAAAATTAAATATTAAAGTACCTGATAATGTTATCATTACAGACTGGCTTCCTTCTCATAAGGTAAACCCGATAGCAAGTCTTTCACTTATACACGGTGGCGTTGGAACAGTAATGACAGCCTGCCTGGCCGGCACTCCTGTTGTTGGCGTTGCTATGCAGCCCGAACAGGAAGCAAACCTCGAATGCCTTGTCAGAAAAGGATTTGCTATTAGAATCAAAAAGAAAAGAATTTCTGCTGAGGCTATTTTGAAAGCGATTGATGAGCTAATCAACGATGAAAAAGCAGCAGCAAAGGCCAGAGATTTTCAACAGGTAATTATGAAGTGGGATAACCTGTCTGGTGTTGCTGATATTTTTGATAGACTGCCGTAAACAATAAAATTGCACAACAAATTGTTGATTACTCGACGTTTTGTTGTGTATGCTTATATTTTCTTTAATAAATTCCTGAGAGAATTATAATCACTGTCTGTAGAAGTTGTCCAGCCTCCTATCTTAAATAGAAGTAATATTTGCTTGCCTTCTGTACTTTTTTCCATGTTCTTAACTTCTTCTATACAACGCTGTATAAGTTTTTTATCTTTGAAATTTGGCTCATAGTAGAACATTGGCCCGTGAACAAAAGGCTCTGACTGTTCAATGTACTTAAGTTCCCTTTTTAATCTGGGCATAAGGTCTGACATAATTAAAAAAGTCTGGCTGGAAGCCCCTACGGCATCAGCTTTTTTGTATAATACAGCAAAAATACCATCAGGGTCTTTTTTTGTCTTGATGGTATCGCTAAAAAAGTTCTCAAGTGAACTATTAAAGCGAGTTTTTGTCAATAAGCTCGGGAAAAGATACCCATGAGAAGAATTTTTTGATGAATAGGCCAGCGTTTTTCCTTTCAGGTCTGCAATACCATTAATACCCGAATCAGCCCTGACCAGCAAATTGGCATTATAGGTTGATGTACCCCCTTTAACAACCTTAACAAATGGTGTAATATTTAACTTTTCTTTAATCTTAATATAGTCAAGGTTACTGACATAACCCAGGTGAATGCTACCGTCTTTCAGTTTTGTTAGCATTACATCAGTATCAGAAATGACCTCAGCCCTGACGTTAACGCCAATACGGTTAGTCATATATTTAGCAAATGGCCTAATACCTTCTAAAATGCCTGATGGACTAACGGCCATGTGTGTAACTATAATACCACAAACCAGTTCTTTTTGATTGTATTGGGCATAACTTATTCCTGTAGAAAGTTTAACGATTAATATAATACTGAAAAATATTGTTATTATTGCTTTTTTCATCTAATAATTCCCCTGAATTCACTTATTTATACTTTAGCATAATCCCGTCAAATCCCAAATACAGTTTAATAGAAATTTAACCAGGATTAAAAAAACAGTGTTAAGTTTTTACAAAAGCAAAAAAGCCAGACAGCATATAGAAAAAAACTTGCTCTAAGAGAAATTTGAATTTGATATGTCAGAAACTTGCTGGCTATAAACTATATAAAACAAAATAATTTAAAAAATTGACTGTCATATAATAATAACAATTAAACAATATCAATAATACCGATTATTGTATAACCAAAAATCTATTATCTTGCGTATACACTGGTTTATTTTTGTGTTGCATGCAATATGAATATTGTATGCAGGATTAATGCGGGCCAGATCGGTAGCTTATTCACTATCAGGCATAACTATGCAAGCCGGGCAAAAGATAATTTACTCCCAGATAGGTAAAAACGATAAAGACAAAACCAGTAATAGCAAGCCAGTAATAACTTTTGCCTTTAATTTTTCCATCTTTATAAAGATGCAGGAAGATTGTGTAAATCAAAAGTGTTATAAGAGCCCATGTTTCTTTAGGATCCCAGCTCCAGTAACCACCCCAGGCTGTTTCTGCCCATATTGAACCGGTAATTATTCCTAAAGATAAAAAAGTATAGGCAAATAATATTAGTTTATAAATCAACTGCTCAAAGTTTATACGATTAATAAGTGCTACAATAGCAGTTATAAAAACAATAGCAAAAACTGCATAGCTTATAAAACAAAAAAGAACGTGTATTGTAAGCCAGTTACTTTGAAGTGCAGGTACCAGCGGCCTGACTGTGCTATCTATTAAAGAGGTCAGAGCAATTATTATAACACACATAAGAGAACTGCCTGTAGCTATAAATTTGTGCCTGTCATACTTTAAGAGAGATAGATAAATCAGAGATATCAGCAAAGAAAACAGTATCAGAGTTTCATAAGTATTTGACATTGGTATATAAGCAGATACATACCAGCGGCTCAAAAAAGATACCAGATTAAATGTTATTGCAAAAACAAAAGCTACAAACCCTGCTTTTTGCAAATTCTTTATGGAAAACAGAAGACTGGCTATCAATAATACTGCTGCAAAAAAATAGCAACCAAGTGAAATATTCAGAAATAACTCATATTTATCAAATATCACTAACAGAATCCTCCTTTTGAGAAGGTATTACTTTGATAAAAGCAAATATTTTCAACAGTAGTGCAAAAATAAACAAAAAATAGCCAGTAAATACTACTTTCACTCCGGGATCTTTCTTGATCAGAAAGCCACTCCATGAAAGGTTTTTGCTGTCATAATTAGCTTGATAGATCTTGTATCCCTGATAAACCAGTGGGTGATTTACTTTTATTGCTTTTGAGCTGATTTCCTTTTTATTATCTATAATCGTCACATTGCTTATAAAATTTTTGATATGATCTCCAGGCTGGTTAGAACTGCTTTCAGAATTTGGATAAAGTTCAATATTAAAGTCATCAAGTCTCACTTTAAAAGGCAGATGTATAATTGAATTGTTTTCTCTAATAATAATGGAAGAACTCTGGCCGATTCCAAGCGAAAGCCGCCCTCTTGTTTCGTAAATAAAGCTAGCATATGCGCCGGTTAAAATAACAATAATGCTGAGATGTAAAACAAACCCTGAAACACCCTTTAAATTAGCAGGTATTCTTGTAAGCCTGCAATATATGTTAATCAATAAGATAATAAGAAGTAAAAACATAAACCAGAAAGATTTATATATATATGCACTGGCAAGTTCCTGTGGTAATAATGACCCAGCAATAGAAGCTACAATAACTATCAGAAGCAAAATACTTACAGCGGGTTGTGAACAGATGAATTGATAAAATTTTTCCAGTTTATGTTCCATTGTTTTAATTATTCAAAATATTTAATGAACCAGATTTTTATGGCAATCAATACAGCGTGAGGCCTTATTGTCTTTAAGAGAACGATGATAAACCTTTATCTGTCTATCTTCATAATCATATATATCACTATGACATTTTAAACACGTTGAATTTTCTGCACTTTTGCGAGCATTAACTTTCATCAAGTATCTATAGTAGGTTTTATCGAGTTCTTCTTTGTCTGCTATGTGGTGATAAACATCTTTGGTGCCATGATACATCTTGGCCCATATTAAATTAACAGGTTCTGACCAGGGTGGCAGGTGACAATCACGACAGGTAGCTATCTCTTTACTTTTTACGTATTGATAATTGCCTGATATATTATAGTGTGAAGATTCTTTCCAGGTATCATAGGCTGGTTGAATTTCATGGCAGTTAATACAGAACTCAGGAGTGGATGTAAGCTCTACAGAGTAATAAGTGAATGCAAAAAAAGCTATGATAAGAACAGTCACCGCTGTTATGGTGCGTGTTTTATACTTTAAATAATAATCTTTGAGCTTATGCAATATTTTCATCATTATTGTTTATCTTTTGCAAATTCCTTTAAAAACTGCTCTCTAATTTTTTGCCACTCAGCAAAGGATTGCTCTTGTCGTTTAAGGTTTTCAGGTTTAACTCCTTTGATCCAGAGATGTTCAGGTTGTTTCAGCAGTTCATCAATATATTCACCCTGCCCCAGTTCACGGGCAAGAGGCAGAAACTTAAAGTAGAAGTTATGTGCCAGTTCATAGAATCCGTGCCACTGAACATAATCAGGCCCCATCATAGAAGCACCGTGACGTATTCTTCTGCCTTCATGGTGCCACAGCTCGAAATATACATACTCTATTTCTTCATCTAATGGTGTAGGAGTCAGCTTACCTTCTTTTCTAAGGCGCTCCATAATTTCCATGGCAGGTTTAGCATACCTGTTGTTGTACAGATCAACAGTATTATCAAATTGCTGGTAGAAGTTATTTACCCATTCAGGGCCATGGCAGTTAATACAGACCATTTTCATTTTATTGCGTTTGTTTTCAGCATTTTCTCTGGGATATGTAATTTCAGAACTGAGTTTAAGGCTTATACGCTCGCCAAAGTCGTGAGTTTTATTAAGATCTTTAGTAGCCCCCATATGGCAGGTAACACAGTTGGGTGCTGCTGTATAGTGAATACCAAGAATCCAGTCAGGGTGATCAAGGTTCATTCGGTGCCTGCTGGCCAGGAAAATACGTCCGTGAATGGACTCTTCATATATTTCTTTATGAGGATGGTCAGGGCCAATATGACATTTACCGCAAGATTCTGGATCTCTTGCAACCCGCAAAGAGAAATGATGTTTTGAATGACAGGCCGAGCAGGTACCCTTGCTGCCATCAGGATTTAATCTTCCAATACCAAGGTTAGGCCAGGTTTCGGGCTTGAGTTTTCCTTTCTCTGTCACTTCTACTAAAGAGCCATGGCAGGCCTGGCATCCCTGAACCGAAGAATTTTCACCCTGTACCACCTCTCCAATATAATTATCAATAGAGCCGAGAATTTCGCCTGCTTTAGCGTGAAAACTGCGGTCGAACTCGTTAAATTCTTTCATATGGCATTTTGAGCAGTCAGCAGGTGATACGATGGTTGAAATTAAATATCCTTCGTGATCCCAGGCATCTCTATCACCTTCGTTTGCAGTATGGCACTCAAAGCAGCCAACGCCTTTTGCGGCGTGTTTACTATTTTCCCACTCTTTTATTTGAACAGTATGAATATTTTCTTTAATATGACAGTCAATACAGGCCTGGGTTTCTTTTGTTTTATATACTGCCACGGATGATGATGAGAAATAGGTAACAATAAATATTGCAACAATCACAATACCTGTAATAGCCCAAAATACCCTGTGTTTTAGCAATAAAGAAGGCCGCATATTAAATTTCCTGATAAAAATGATTTATTTTTGCTCGAAGTTTAATTTAAGTAAGTATAACACAAAGATTGACAATAATAATTGGGCTTCAATAAGCATGAGTTTTCCGGTTGCAGGTAAAAGAAATCTATGAATCAAGATGGCCGGAAAGAACGAAAGAAGCTATTGCAGCAGAGATGATGAAACGAAACCAGCAACAATCTTACGCATTTGATCTCAAACAGGAACTTTCTAGCACCAGAAGACTTATAAAAGACATTTGTGCAGTTTCAAATTGTAGCTATGGTTATATCGTTCCTGGCATTTCAGTCTCTTCGGGCTAAAAAGTTCTTGATTCTTTGCTGCACTTTTTCTTTCCCGAACAACTGAATACAGACATTTAGATCAGCTCCGTGGAGCCTGCCTGTTAGAGCATAACGAACAGGCATCATAAGAAATTTTGGTTTCAGAGGCTTAAGGTCTTTTCTGAGTTCTTTAATCTTTGCTGCGATATCTTCACCATCATCAAAATTAATTGTTTCTGTTTTTTCAACAAACTTTTCAAGGACAGTATTAACATGTTCACCTGTCAGTGCCTCATCTTCAGATGGCTCAAAGTCTTTAATATCATCCTCAAAGAATATATCAACAGCCTCTCTGACATCTTTCAGTGTTGTCAGGTTCTTTCTAACAGCCTCTATTATCGTTTTAAGCTCTGAATGACTGTATTTATTCAGGTCATACCCTTTAAGGTAAGGCTGTGAGCGCTCTGTAATATCTTCAATGGGCAGGTTTCTGATGTAATTACCATTCATCCATTTGAGTTTTTCGATATCAAATACAGCAGGGCTGGGAGAAACTCTTTCAAGAGCAAAAAGCTCTATAATAGATGACAATGGCTTTATCTCTTCTTCATCTGGTGACGACCAGCCAAGCATTGCAAGGAAGTTCACAAATGCCTCGGGCAAAAAACCCTGCTCGATGAATTCATTTACTGCCGTAGCGCCGTGTCGTTTAGAGAGCTTAGTTTTATCAGGCGCAAGGATCATGCCAACATGAGCAAATTCAGGCATTTTTACTCCAAAAGCTTCATAAATCAACATTTGCCGTGGAGTATTGGATATATGGTCTTCACCCCTTATTACGTGGGTAATTTGCATTGTTATATCGTCAACAACTACGGCAAAGTTGTAGGTAGGGGTTTCGTTAGTTTTTAAAATCACGAAATCGCCTATTAACCCTGTATCAAACTTTACCTCATCTCTTATTATATCTTTCAGTACAATTTCTTTAATGGGAGTTTTGAAGCGAATAGTAGCACTGCGACCTTCAGCAATGAATTTTTGCCTTTCTTCTTCTGATAAACTGGAACATTTGCCGCTGTAAATAAAATCTTTTTTTTCTTTGCGGGCTTTTTGTTTTTCTTCTTCAAGTTCTTCAGGGGTACAGTAGCAATAGTAAGCCTTATCAGATTTTATCAGCTCGTCGGCTTTTTCTTTATAGACTTCCAGTCGTTGAGATTGAACATAAGGGCCGTACTGACCTCCAGTATCAGGGCCTTCATCCCAGTTGAGGCCAAGTGCTTTGAGGCTGTCATAGATATTTTGTGTATAAATATCCTGTGAGCGTTCTATATCTGTATCTTCAATTCTTAATATAAAGGTTCCGTTATGTTTTCTGGCAAATAAATAATTAAAAAGGGCTGTTCTTGCTGTTCCAACGTGCAAATTGCCAGAGGGACTCGGGGCTATTCTTACTCTTGGTTGATTCATGATTTTTCTCCTGCCTTGTTGCTAATATCATCTTAGGCAAAAAATACACAAAGGAAATATATAGTAGCTATATATGTGGTATATACCACTATGTTGCAAAAAAGTAATAAAAATCGCCAGAATACTACGAAAATAATTGTTTTTTTAATCTTAAGTAACTTTAAACCCCGCACTATAAGGGTTTTAGCGATTTCAAACGCTGAAATTTACAAATTTTTCGTAAAGTTTTATTTCAAATCAGGGTGGTTTAAGCAATCCGAACTTCGAAATTTTTTTTATCTATATAGAGGAAGCAGTTAGTCACAATTCAGGAGATACGTTTTGTAACTAAGAAAGAATTAAATAAAAAAAGAAACCGCAATTGCTTCAACTTTATCAGTCGTGTGTTCAACATTAGCAAAATGGAGTTTCCAAGATGACAGAATACGAAATGGCAATGGCTTTAGGCATTACAACAGATCCAGATATTAACAGGTTACAGCTTCAAAAAAGAGAGGTAGTAGAAGACGTCCGCAGGATAATACGGATATTCAAAATGGTCAATGACCAGCAAAGCAAAATCGGCAACCTTATGGTTGAAAGATGGGCTGACTTAATACCTTGCTACAGCTTTAATTAGAAATCTTTTTGCAACAATTTTTGCTTTTTATTAAACACCTTATTAAGGTGTTTTTTTTTATGTTTTTTGCATCATGAAATCATTACTGTCTTGCTTTTTAACCATAGATTAATTGCAACTTCTACCAATTGTAATAGTTTTTAACGTTTGACAATTAAATTTTAAATATTTTGAATATTTTTCCGATACATTTAATTGCATGCATAGTAAAAATCTGAGGTGGGAATGTATGAAATATAGAAATAATTGTGGCCAGGAAGCAATAGAATTTGTTTTAGTCTGTGCACTCATATTTGTTGCAACAGTTTTTGGCTTTATGATTATGGGAGATAAACTCGCAGGCTTCTTTATGAATGATTCTGCCACTGTAAAGGTTGCCAGTCAGAGCGCACCCGTTATTAATGCCTCTTCATCATTGAAGTATGGACAAAATTACACCACTGCTGCAACTGTAAGCGATAAACCCCTGTATGAAAAGCAGTATACCCTATCAAAAGTAGGTAGCGTAGAGGTTTCAGAATATCCGGATGGCTCTCTCTCTTTTGAAGTTGCCGGTCAGCAGGTAGCTATATCATCTAAAATAGTTGACCTTCAGAAAACTGTTTCAGAAACTACCGGCTCAAGTAGCTGGCAGGATCTGGTTTCTAATATTGCCTACCTCATAGAAAACAATAAAGACGCATACCCTGATGGCAATGTGCCTGTTGAAATAGCCTTTGGCACCGGAAACAGAAAAAATGTAATTTATGGTGGTTTTATGCAAAGCGATGAAACTGCTGTCTACCAGGGTGATGCCGAAGTCAATATGACTGCTCTTAAAGTTGGCGATCAGATGATTATATTTCAAACTGATCAAAAATGTACAGCTACTAGCTCCGGGGGATGTGCATATCAGGGTTCTTATCGCATAGAAGGTACTATTGATCAAAATAATACCTTTAAAGGTGACGTAACAAGTAATGTTACATCCCATGGTGAAACCAGTGGAACCTTTACAGCAAAAAATATTGATCTTTCTAACGGGCTAAATATCGGTAATGCCGTTTATTATCATTATGATGATTATTATAAAGATGAACCGCTAGAAAGCACCTGGAATTTTGAAGCTAATAACCCTGATTATTTCTTCAAATTGTAAATAACAGGACATTACAGCTAAATAACAATCAAATGTAAAAAACTTTTACATTTGTCACCTGCTCTTTAAATAATACTCAACTTGATCCGATAACTTATAACAGCTCTTTAAAATTAAAATGCTGCCAGGCATTTCATCTGGCTATGTCCAGTAAAACATCCTTCTTTATTCTCTGATGATAAATACTTTTTAGTGTAACTTGATACAAAAAAAGGTGGGAATGTATGAAATATAGAAATAATTGTGGCCAGGAAGCAATAGAATTTGTTTTAATCTGTGCACTTATATTTTTTGCAGCTGTTTTCGGTTTTATGATTATGGGAGACAAACTCGCAGGCTTCTTTATGAATGATTCTGCTACCGTAAAAGTTGCCAGTCAGAACGCACCCGTTATCAAAACATCTTCAAGCCTCAAATATGGAAACAATTACACTACTGCTGCAACAGTAAGCGATAAACCCCTGTATGAAAAGCAGGTTACCACTACAGAAACCATCAATACCGGTAATTATGGCTCTTTTACCCAAAACCCTGACGGCACATATAATATTGAACTTGAATCTGGTAAAGCTATTACAGGACTTAGCACTAACTTTTATGAGCAGTTTGAACAAACTGTAGTTAAAACAACTGGCTCTTCAGGTGCCAATATGTTTATGTATCTACTGAACTCTATGATATCAGATTATGTAGACTCTAACCCGGGCGTACAGGATATACCACTTGATATCAAGTTTGGTAATGGTAGCTGGACTTCTGATAAACATAAAGTTTCAGGCTCAGGTGGCTCACAGATCTATACATTTAAAGTTGGTGACAAAGTTACTATGTATTATAAAGAACAAACAACATCTATTGATTATGTAGGAAGTATAGTATTTCCCGCAACAATAGATGCTAACGGTAACTTATATGTTGAATCTTACTATCAAGACGTTAACCTTAATAACCCGGCAGCCAGTAACTATGGAGGCTATAAACAGGGTACTTTAAGCGGTACTATCAATAGTGATGGAACAGAAATAAATGCAAGTTATAATGATATATACCGTGGTGGTGACAAAGGCACTTTTCATTTTGAATATACAGACTCACATAATAATTTAATCGTAAACTGATTATGAAAATGACCAGGGTTGTTAAGACTTTCGTATAAATAAACAACAAATAGCTTGATTATTTGAAATGTATAATAAATTGATAAATAATGATGTACCATAAATAAATTTCTCACTCAGTGAGTATGCTTGTTTTGGCTTTTCTGCAAAGCTTTCTTAAAGAAAGAATAGCCTTTTAGATATATACTATAATTATTACATTTACTGTTAAGCTTTTTTGTTATATATTGCAAAAGATAAATAAGCTAAAACAAGGAACAAAATTATGACCAACGTTACAGAAAACATCATAAACATTAAACTACCTGATGGATCATCAACTGAAATAAATAAAAACTCTACTGCTGCTGATCTGGCAAAAAACATTTCTAAAAGCCTCTTTAAAAAGGCACTGGCAGCCAGAATAGACGGTGAAATAGTCGACCTCTATACACATTTAAAAGAAGGTAACCAGGTTGAAATTATTACTACTGACAATGAAGAAGCATTAAATATACTGAGACACTCTACCGCACACATTATGGCACAGGCAGTACAAAATCTATTCCCTTCAGCAAAGATTGCCATAGGACCAACCATTGAAAACGGCTTCTATTACGACTTTTTTATACCTGACAGAACACTTACACCCGAAGACCTGCCGGTAATAGAAGAAGAAATGAAACGCATTGTAAAGTTAAACCAGCGCTTTATCAGGCAAAAAGTTGAAGATGTACCACAACTATTAGAAAATTTCAGAAAAAATGGTGAAATCTTCAAAGCAGAACTACTTGAAGAGTATGCCACACAAAACCCTTCAATCTATGTATGTATGGAAGAAGATAACGCCATCTGGAACGACTTCTGCCGTGGCCCTCATATACCTGATACCAGATTTATAAAAGTATTTAAACTCTTATCCGTTGCCGGTGCTTACTGGCGTGGTGATGAGACAAGAGAAAACCTCCAGCGTATTTATGGCACAGCATTCTGGAAACAGGAAGACCTCGACAGTTATCTGCAATGGCTGGAAGAAGCAGAAAAAAGAGACCACAGGCGCCTGGGTAACCAGCTGGATCTTTTTACTGTCAGAGAAGAATGCGGCCCGGGGCTGATTTTATGGCATCCTAACCTTTCTGTCGTCAGAGAAGAGCTTGAAAATTACTGGCGAACTGAACACAGAAAACGTGATTACGACATTATCTACTCTCCACATATTGCAAAAACAAAACTGTGGGACATTTCAGGCCATAATACCCACTTTAAAGAAAACATGTTCTATATGGATATAGACAACCAGGAATACGTCTTAAAACCAATGAACTGCCCGTTTCACATGCTAATCTATCAATCTCAGAGAAGAAGTTACAGGCATCTTCCTCTTAGATGGGGAGAACTGGGAACAGTTTACAGGTACGAACGTTCAGGCGCTCTCCACGGAATGACACGTGTCAGAGGTTTTACCCAGGATGATGCACATATATTCTGCACACCAGAACAGTTTACAGATGAAATACTTGCTATAATTGACTTTGTAGATTCTACACTAAAGCTTTTCGGTATGGAATACTCTGTTGAGCTATCAACACGGCCAGAGCATAAATATGTTGGTTCTATTGAAACATGGGAAAAAGCAGAAGCCGGCCTGAAAGAAGCAATGGAACGCTACGGACTTGAATATGAAATTAATGAAGGCGATGGAGCATTTTATGGCCCGAAAATAGACTTTAAACTTAAAGATGCCCTTAATAGAACCTGGCAGGGGGCCACTATTCAACTGGATTTCAACCTGCCTGAGCGGTTTGAGTTAAAATACAGTGCCAGTGATGGAACTCTTAAGACTCCGGTTATGATTCACAGGGTTATTTTTGGTACCATGGAACGCTTTACCGGTGTTCTTATAGAGCATTTTGCCGGTGCATTTCCTGCATGGCTATCACCAAAGCATGTTACTATCATACCGATTGCAGACAGACATCATAACTATGCAGCAGATGTATATAAACAGCTTAAAGGCAGGGGTTTCAGAGTTTATCTTGATGACAGAAGCGAAAGCGTCAACCATAAAATTAGAGAAGCCCAGTTAAGCAAGGTTCCTTATATGCTTATACTCGGTGACAAAGAGCAGGAAGCTGAAAACATTGCTGTAAGAGCCCGTGGTCAGGGTGATATTGGCACAATGAAGACTGATAGCTTTATGGCAAAACTGTCAGAAGAGATTGAAAAAAAATCCCTGAAAAGTCTTATGGCAGAATAAAACAGACTAATGCATAACTATAACAATAGATTTTTAATTTTTGATTTTCAAAAATTTTAAAAGTGAAGATATGGGTTGAACAAGCAGGCAACCACTTGCTGAGAAACATCACAAGAAATCACTTAATGCCCCTGGGGATAGCCGCTTTGCAGGCTAAAGGGGGCAGCGTCCCCTTTATGGGGTCAGGTGCCAGTCATGGCAAGGGTTTTGAAAATCGAAAACTTTTTAAGTTATGCACGGATCTTTAAAAGCTTATAAGACAGATACAAAAACTGAAAAATTTTCTTTGAGGTCATAACTTTTTTTGATAAATTAAAACTGGCCAGACAATTTATGTCAGGGTGTTTCTGAATATATAAAATCAGTTTTAGCTATTGAAAACTATACGTTAATAGAATATATTTCTGAAAAATCTTTTAGTTAAACTTTCCTGGCCTGCTATCTTTATGAACAATAAAAAATGTTTCTTTAATCCATCCTGATGATACAAAAATAATAATAGTATGCTAATTTGAAGAATCAGGGGTAAAAAAATGCAGGGCAGATTGTATGTATAACTTTAAAGGTTCAAAAAATGTCATCGTAAGGGTTTTATTTCTTTTGCTGGTATTTTTAAGTATTTCTCAGGCAAAAGCACAGGTAACACCCACCACTGGCACAGGTACTAATGTAAGTACAAGCGGTGGAGTTATAACTGTTACAACCACAGACAGATTTAACAACTTTGCAGTAAATACATTTGATAATTTTCAGGTTAATACAGCCGGTGCAAATCGTGTAGACTTTGTTTTTCCAGTAAATGCCTCTTTACAGCAGATCAGATTACTTGTTAACAGGGTTTTCGGCTCAAACCCTGTTGATATAGATACGACTATTAACGGAGTTGTCGGGGGTACTAATGGAGCGGGTACGATGATATTCGTTTCTTCAAACGGTATTAACATCGGCCCAAATGCAAACATAAATGTAGGTGCCTTATTGCTTTCTACTACAAGCAATATGCCTTTTACCGGTATAGATTCAAATACATACCACTTTATGGATCCTTCTCCTGCTGCCTTTGGCCCCTCAGGAGGTATTGACCCTTCATCTGTTATAACCATAGAACGGGCTCCTTTGGGTGGATCAAATGCAAACCTGATAACAAACGCCGGTGTTATTAACGCCAGCGGTCTTGAAACCTTTGAAGGGCAGGCTGCCCATGTGGCTATAACAGGTGAAGCAATAGATAATAATGGTATAATCAGAATACACGACGGAATCAGCCCTGTTGAAGGCGGAGATATTTCTCTTGCAGTAGCCAATGAAGTTAATTATTACCCGACTTTAGGCGGAGCTTTTACGGAAAGACTAATACCGGTAAGCCCTATAGCATCTTTTGAAACCATCGTCAATGCCGGTGAGATAACAAACTCGGGTACAATTGAAGCCTGTGCCGGCAAAATTGAACTGCTGGCCTCATCGTATGATTTTGCACCAACAGGTCGCTCTTATATTGAAAATAGTGGTACTATCAGGTCTGATGCAATTAGCCCTGATATGGCTGCCGGCGATATACGTCTAATAACATTTGAGAATAATGCAGGTTCTAACAATAACGAAATAGTTCATAATGGTACTATTTCTGCAAGAAGCACTCTCGATGAGATGAGCGCATCTTTGCCAGCTTTTATTGAGCTGGGTTCTGATAACATTATAACCGGCGCCGGGGCTGTTCTTGACGTAACAGGTGCTGATTTTACAAGCCGATCAGGTATGATAATAGCCCGGACTGCTCCTGATGCGGGTGGTAATACTGAAATAGCCGTTGGTAATAACTTTTCTCCTATGCCAGGTGTTTCAGTAATCAATAACGATTTCTTTGAATCCATTGCAGATACTGACTCTGCTACCCCTCCAATTGTATCAATTAATACCCCTGGAAGTATTTATGTTGAAGAACTGAACATTACAAAGAGAGGTATTAAGGTTGAGCTGGAAACTTCTGTTGATACAACACTTACACCAACAGGATCAATACAAACAAACAGCTCTATTGCCATTCATAGCGGCACTTCAATAAGCTTATTTTCTGATATAGATGCAAACTTTGATAATTATGGCAACTACAATAAAGGTATTGCCCTCAATGCCCCATCAATCTTTTTTGACAACGCCGGAAACAGCAACATAACTATTCAATCTGACGGAGTTAAGTCTTATCTTGAGATGACTTCTGATCAGCTATCATTTTTTGACCAGAATACTTTTACAAACTATGATATCAATACACTTGAAGGCGGAACCTTTATCTATAAGCCTTCAACAAACTCTTATAATGTCAACATGACCGGTATACGTATACAGGCCAATGCAATCAATCAGGTATTTTTCAACAACCTTGATTTTGGTAGTTATGGTGCCGGGCTGATTATTGGTGATCCTAAAGATGGAACATATGAAGGATTAATCAATGTTACTGCACCTCCTTCATCGGCTGCTTTTGATTTTGGCTTTGTAGCACTTATGACAGAAAATAATACTGCCAATACTCCGATAACGATTTCAAACTGTGATTTTGATACAAGAAATATAACTGTAATAGGTCAGGCAAAATCTTCCAATGCCGCAGTAGGTATTGAAGCAATTTTAAACAACAACTTTAGGGATGTTAGTTTTACTACATCAACCAGCAGCAGCATTAATCTTTATGATGCTAATAACGGAATCAACTTTGCTCCGGTTCCTTTGGCGATGATCAATACAGATATCATAGCCAGCGAAATAAATTTTGAAACCCCAGTAGGTATTAATGGAACTATATATATGGATATAGCTCAAGGCAATCTTAATCTATTTAACGTTGATGCAGGAACAGCCCCGGTAGATATTTATGTTAATAACGGAAGCATTGATCTGCTCTATGGATATACTCTTTCAGGGTCTTATATTACCCTGTTTGCAGACAGTGCAGCTGGCAGTAATATTACACTGGATGGCAGTATTAGTTCATCAGACGGACGCATTTCTATTATAAGTCAGTCACCATCAGGTATCATTGATATCGGCAGTGATTCACTCTTAAGAACAACAGGCACCGAGGCTTTTACAGGCATTGAAATTCAATCAAACAACCAGTTAATAATAAGAGGTGACCTTTTTGCCAATTATGATACAACAATAGCAGGTCAGAGAGATATTTATATTGCTTCTCCTGTTGTGTTTTTTGACAATACAGGAGGAAATACACCTGAAATAAGGGCAATATCAACAGCAGGACCGGATATATTGCCTGTTATACTTAAAACTGACTCTATTAATATTTCACTACCAGTTACCCAGCCACTTATAACAAGCCTTAACTCTGCCGGTCAAAATGGCATATTCGTTATAGACCGCTTTAACCCTGGAGACATTGTGGTTAATGCTACAGGTATAGATATAAACGGAGGAGGCAATGACCTTCTATTTGAAAGTGACATAAATCTGGGTACTCGTTATGCTGAACTTTACATCGGTAACCCTGATACATTTATTAATTCAACTGAAAGAATAGTTATGACAGGGGTTCCCACAAATTCAGCAGGCAGCTTTATAGATGGTACATTTGGGCTCAATGCAGCTACTTCTGGCCCGGCTGGCAATGCAATTATTATAGGTGATTGTAACTTTGCAACTAACAACCAGAATGTCTCTTTAAAGGCAGTGAATGCCCCGACAGGCTTTGTAGCTATTGATGCTTCCAGCAATAATACTTTCCATAATCTCAGCATAGAGACAACAGGCATTGCAGATATAATAAGTGTAAACAACACACTTAATGTTGATGTTATTCCTTCGTACTTCTGGAACTTTATTGATATGGAACACCTCATAGCTCGAACAGCAAACAATAATGATATTATTATCAATGGTATGGTCTCAAACCTTGCTGCCATTGCCGGCGGAAGCGGTAATATAATATTTACCCCTCATGATTCAACAAATTTGCTTGATATCAATGCCAATACAGGTATAGTAGACGTTTATGGAATCGGCAATGTTAATGTTCTTGCATCAAGCAACATTTTTGGGCGTGAAATCTTATTAAGAACTGATGTCAGCGGTTCTGGAAATATTATTATCGATGGAACACTGGCCTCAAACAATGGAAGAGTCTTGATAGAACAAAATAGTCCTTCAAATGACGTTATTATTGGTTCAACCGGTCACTTATCAGCTTCAGGCGCAGCAACAGAAATAGTAGTTGAAATAGAATCAGCCAGAAGAATTATTCATGGCGGCACAATAGAAGTTGCTGTGGATACCTCTCAGTCGGCAATACATGCTATAGAGCTATTTGCTCCGATTATAGAGTTTGATAATACTGCTAATCCTGTTATTAGAGGGCTTGCAACAGCCGGGCCTGAACCGGTAGTTGTTATAGTTGAAACTGATAACATTATAAACGGCACCTATAACTTTGCATCACCTGTCATTTTTAGCAGTTTTACAGATACAGGCGATAGAGGGGCCTTTTATATAGATCGTTACACCCCCGGTAATGTTACTGTTAATGCAACAGGTATTGATATTAACGGTGGAGGCAATGATTTATCCTTTGCTAATATCAATCTGGGCAGTTCAGGTGGCCATATGTTTGTTGGCGATCCTGAAGGTAGCTGTAATATCAGAAGAATAGATATCAACGGAAAACCTTCAAATACTTATGGCAGCTTTGATCAGGCTATGTTTATGTTTACTTCGGCACTGAATTCTAGTGCTGCCCATGGTATAATTGTTCAAAATAGCAATTTTGTTGATTCTCATCCAGTTTTTAAAGCCCCATTTGTAACAGGTTCATATGGTATTAACGCCACAAACAATGTAAACTTTTCTGAGATATCACTTAATACTGAAGGTACAGCTATTATCACTGATACAGCAGGAGGAATATCGGTTATAGACTATTTCTTTGATAGTGTTAATAACCCTTCAAGAGTTGCCAATCTTAATATAACTACAGCATCAGGCTCCAATGGAAATATTAGCGGCGGTGGAGACTTTGATTCTTTAACTTTTGTTTCTGATGGAACAGGAAATATTGATTTTCACGATATTCAGAATGGAGTCATTTTAAGAAACATCGATGCACAGACAGGAAGCGTAAATATATCCTCTGCAGGCGACATCTGGCTTCAGAATGGCAGAACTGTTCAGGGTGCAAGAGTAACTTTGAGAAATGTAGCAAACCCTGACACAGGAGAAGTTTATGGCAATATAGAAATTATGGGCAATCTTATTTCCCGTAGTGGAAACGTAAACATACTTACAGCCCGTGGAAATGTAATTATTGATGGCGGAATGGTTGAAGCTAATGCAGGCACAAGCTCTACTGGTGGCAATGTTAACATCAGACGTTCAAATTCTCTTAATACACTCTATTTGACAATGCTTAATAGTGGGTCAATTCATGCTAACGGCCCTACTGGTGCAGCTACGGGTATTGTGTCAGTGGGAGATTCAACATATACCGGCAGGGTTGAGGTTACAGGCAATGACGCAGGAAACCTCTCAGCTAATAGCCCCTATACATCTTCAAGACGAATCAACGCCCCCACAGGAAATATTCTCGCTGACCGTATAGATGTTATTCTTGAAGGAAGCCTGTTGCCGCCTGTTGACGATGACTCATCAGACGGTGATGATGGATCATCAGACGATAATGATGGCACTACAGATAATAATACAGATATAAATACAGATGATATTGCTGAAGAAGTAGGAGACGATATACTTATAACTGAAAGCAACATTATTACGCTTAATGCTAGCGCTGATAATACACTTTTAAATGACCTTTCAGATGATAGCACCTATTCTACAACTTCTTCAACCTCTGAAGAAAACTTTGATATTCAATATTCTGATGGTTTTTCAAGTGATACAGAAGGCTTTACAAATGATGATTCAATTGATTTTACGCTGGATTCATCAGATGATAACACAAACAACAGTTCTGATTCATCCGGTACAGGTGAGGATGGTTCAAACGAAGATACTGGCATTGAAGATGGTGATGAAACGGCAGAAGAAATGGATGATACAGATGAACAGAATTCTGCTATGTCTGGCAATATGATACTGGCTGCACTCGAAGAGTCTGATGATACAATAGACACAGGCAATCCAGATGTAATGGGTATTGTCTTTAACCTCTGCAAGGGGGCAAATTCCTGCCAGGATATAGATACCCCTGAAAATAAAATGATAACAGATCAGGCAATAAACATTAATTCTCAAGAAGCAGAACTCGAAGCTGACAAATATGGCACTGAATACCTTGTCTATACTGGCTATCACCCCAGAGCTCTTGAAGGATTTTTAATGACACTACAAAAAGTTGAAAAACTCCAAAAACAGGGCATAAATGAATTTGGCCAGAATGTTACCCCGGTTTTTAGCTACAGACACCCAAAAACATCTGATAGAATACAGCTTATTGAACACAGGCTTAAAGAAGAAAAGGTATTGTTAACAATAAAACAAAAACGAATAAACAAAAAAGACTATCTGAATATTCTTGATGATATAAAATAAAGGTATGGAAAAAAAACAGGAAAAAACTCAACGCCTCTTAAAATGGAGCTTTATTTGCGGTTTAATAGGGCTTGTCATTTCATCTATACTGGGGCTTGCAATATCAAAAGCCTTTAATGACTATTTCAACAATGCCTGGGTGAACCTTCTTTTTGAAACCAGGCAAAAACACTATAAATACATTAAGAACTTGCCGTCTAAAAATATTGTAGTCGTGCTTTTTGATGATGAATCAGATAGAAAACTCAATACTTTCTGGCCTTATGACAGAGCAGAAAGTGCAAAAGTTATTGACTTTCTTAGGCTGGCCGGCACAAAAGCAGTATTGTTTGATATTCTCTATTCAACCCCGAGTATCGATAAACCTGATAGTGACCTTAAACTTGCACAGGCAGTTAAAAAAGCAGGTAATATTGTATTGGGGGCCAAGTTTATCTTTGAAAAAAACGTTAAAAGAGACGCAGAAATAACTGTCCTTAAAGAAAAATTTGCCGTTAACCCTGAGTATTCAGCTAAAAATTCTTCTAATGAAGATTTCTTTTTTGATAAAGAAGATCAATATTATGATGTACCCTTCAAACAACTCTTAAAAGCAACTAAATCTATAGGCTTTTTTAATATGCCGCAACGGCAGGATGTTACTAGAGAAAGCTTTCTTATGCTTTGCAATGAAAATGAGTGTTTTCCATCACTGTCATTTTCATATTTGCTGGATCTTGTCGATACCAGGAGTTTTAAGATTAATACAGGCAAATGGTTCCAGATAAAAGATATTAAAATACCTGTTGATAACAAGAATCTCTACTATGTAAACTGGCTTGGAACAGGTCTTGCAGCCCCTCCGGGAAATAAATACATTTATGATACTGTCTCAGCCTGGCAACTTATCGAAAGCTATAACAGCATTTCTCAACTTGCAGAAGAAACAGGCAAAACTGACAGGCAGGTTTTTCAGGAATGGTACACCAATCAAAACGATCTCAGGCTAAAAAAAGACCCTGATATATTTAAAAATAAGATCGTATTTGTGGGTGTCTCTTCTTCAGGAGCTCATGACTTAATCAATACACCAATAGGCACACTTCCAGGGGTTTATAGCCATGCTTTCGTGCTTGATAACCTCATAAATCAGAATTTTATCAGGATAATGCCTTTTTACATAAATTTTGTAATACTTCTTATCCTTTGTTTTTTTACCTCTTTTACAATAATTGTGGCCTCTTCAAAGGATTCGATTACTTTCCAGCTATTACCGGCGGGTTACTTTATTCTGTTTTGTATGCTATGTATTGAACTATTCGGTAAATGGAATATCATAATAAACTGGTTTACTCCTGCGCTTGGCATAGGCCTGTCAGCTTTTATAGCCTTTCTAGGCTACTTCGTCCTTGAAGGGAAGGATAAAAAACGTGTTAAAGAAGCCATGTCTAATTACCTGTCTCCTCAAATTTTGAAGATGGTCATCGAAAATCCCGAAAAGCTTAAGCCTTCAGCGAGTACAAGAAAAGAACTTACGATACTGTTCTCTGATATCAGGGGCTTTACGACATTTTCTGAAAGCAACCCGCCTGAACTTGTTGTTAGAATGCTTAATGAATATCACTCAGAAATGACTGCCATCATCTTTAAAAATAAAGGTACTCTGGATAAGTTTATTGGCGATGCTATAATGGCATTCTGGGGCGCACCTGTGGATGTTGAAGACCATGCGATGCTAGCTATTAAATCTGCTGTCGAGATGCAACAAAAGCTTGTTGAACTTAATTCTATCTGGTCAAAAGTCTATAAACACTCTGTTCATATAGGCATTGGAATTAATACTGAAGAAGTTGTCGTTGGAAATATTGGCTCTGAAAGGTTTATGGACTATACCGTTATTGGAGATGGCGTCAATCTGGCTGCAAGACTCGAGGGCTTGAATAAAACTTATAATACAAGTATTATTATAAGCGAACATACTCTCAGACAGGTCGAAGACAGAGTAGAAGTAAACTTTCTGGATAACGTTAAAGTTAAAGGAAAAACCACCGAAACTAAAATTTATGAACTCATTCAAATAAAAGGAAATGAATTAGACGATACGGAGGAATACTATTATGAAGAAATTTAGTCTAGCTTTAATAATGTCTTTTCTGGTCTTCGGACTGATGGTAGCCGGACCTGTTTTTGCTAAAGGCGCTGTTGACGATGAAGGTTCCACTGCTGACAAAGTCACCGAAACTGCTGGTGTTAAAGGTGTTGATGAAGGCGGAACAACCATTGATCAGAGAGCTGAAGAAGCAGCTGAAGAATTGACAGAAGAAAAAGAAAGCCCTGATGGCATATATGGTGATCGTACCGATGAACCAAATTTAGCTTCTAAAAAGCCTGATGATACTAAAACAACAGCTCCCTGCGTCAAAAAAGCTGATACAGAAGAAGAGATTGAAGACGTAACAGACGAAGAAGATTTAGATGAAGAAGATAACGTCGAATAAGATAGAAATCTTTTTTCAAAAATAAAGAACAATACGCTAAAAAGGCCAAATAGCAACTATTACAGGTGCTATAAAAATAATTTTTGTATGTCTTTTGTAGTAAAAGGGCAAAAGTTTTTGATGCAGATTTAATTTTCATTTTATTCCAGGTGGTGTTAAATTAAAAAAACTGTCAAAAATAATTAAACAGGGGCAGCGAAGAGAGGGGGCATTTAACCGGACTGTAATGTTGCAGTATAATGATTAACTAATAACAATAAGCAATACACATAACCCGGCCACTGGAGCAGTATTGATGGAAAGAAACAGATTTAAAAATGCCGCAATGACAGAATCAAACCCACTATGGGAACAGGCTGTTAAACGGTTTAAGCCACTCTATAACCGTAAAAACGATATTAGATCAGAATTCTTTAGAGACTACAACCGTATTCTGCATTCAACTGCCTACAGGCGTTTGAAATTTAAGACCCAGGTATTCTTTGCCACAAAAAACGACCATCTCTGCACCCGTATAGAGCATGTCAATCACGTTGCAGCTATCAGCAAAACTATCGCCGGATTCATCGGGTTGAATACTGAGCTTACAGACGCTATAGCCATAGGCCATGATTTAGGTCATGCCCCATTCGGACACGCAGGCGAAAAAATTATTAAAGAAATATGCCAAAAAACCAATCTGGAACCCTTCTGGCACGAGAAAAATAGCTTGCGGTTTGTTGATTTCTTTGAAACACTTCAGGATCCTGAGGGATGTGAGCAAAATCTTAACCTGACCTATGCTGTAAGAGATGGTATAATATCACATTGCGGAGAAGTGGATGAGCCTTATCTTTATCCTCGCAATAAAAATATTGATCTGGAAACGTTAAAGTCACCCAGTGAAAATGCTCCTTATACCTGGGAGGGCTGTGTAGTAAAAATAGCTGATAAAATAGCCTATCTAGGACGAGATATAGAAGATGCCTACATAAGTAAGATACTGACATTTCCTCAAAAGCCTCTTATTAAACTGCTAAGGGCTTATCTTGGTGATGTCAAAAGAGAAGAGCTAAACAATACATTTATTATTCATCGCTTTATTATAAATCTTTGCGAGCTGAGCAACCCATCTGATGGCATTCGTTTTTCTCCTGAGTATCTGAACCTGATGAACGAGATCAAAAAATTTAATTATGAGTACATTTACCTTCATCCACGGCTGGAAAACTATAAAAATTATGCAGCGTTGATCATTAACTCTATCTATGATGTACTGTATTCACTGTATGATAGTGATCATACGATCAGCGCACTTGAGGCTAATCTTGAGTTTTATCCGCTTATGATTATATATTTTAAGGAATGGTTATTGAAATATTCAAATTTGAATGACCGGTCAGGCAAGCATAATAAATATCATAACAGTGTTATCTATGATCTGGCAAACGAAAGCGACTATCAGCAAGCTATAATCGACTTTATATCAGGCATGACAGATCGTTTTGCAATACGTATCTTTGAAGAGATTACATCATTTTAAGTTGCTGATACTTTTTCAGTTTTTCTTTAATACTAATGGAACCTCTGATTAATTACGGAATTACTGATTCCAGCAAAAGCAAGGAGTGGGTTTTTTAACCCCCGACACCAATTTCTTGAATCTGATAACATACAAGTTATTTAGAGATCTCTAATATAGTAAACTTCATAAGTAATCAGATTTCAGAAGATACGGCGAATTGTTTAATTCTTTCATGTCGTTTAGTATAATTAATATTTAAAAAACTAATTACAGCTATATCCAGAATCTTCACCTTCACCTGTTGCACATATAATGGCTGAATCAAGATGTGTGATGGTGCTTGCCTGTGGATGAATAATTTTTTGAAGTTCTTCTTCTGTAAACTTTTTGTTCTTTATCTCTTCGCCTAATGCTGCCATCAAATCAGCATATAGAAGTATCTCATCACTGAGAATCATAATAAGTGTATAAAGAGAGGTATGATTTTCTTTATCTGGCAGTGATTGATAACGTTCAAGAATTTCAGAATATGTTTTCTCAAAGTTATTTCTATATTGCCCGTTAATAAGCATTTTAGACGGAACAACAAATGAGCTTTTAATATTGGCTTCAGGATCATTCAGGGCATCTGTAGCAGCTAATTCAAGCTGTTTTTCAAAATCTGCAATAATATGACCTTGATTTGCCAGTTGTTTGATTAAATCTATCGCACCCGGATCACCAAGAGGCTCTGCCTGATTAGCTATCTCTTCAAGCATTGAGGCTAATATTTTTGTACCTCCTGAAAAACCTGAAGATTCTACAAAGTCTTTAAAGTTTTTAGGAAGGTTATTAAAAACATAATCTCCAAAATCTACGCTGCAAACACCATTAACGCATTTAACCTGCGGATTGTCAGGTGTACCACCAAGATCGCCTGCTTTTAGTGATCCGCTGGTAATTTTTTTGTCTGTTATCGCCAGGTTTTTTTCTATTTCTGTGTTTGTAGCTTCGTAGGCACCGGTATAGTTTTCAATGATACTGAATATTGTTTCGCCCATTTTTACAAAAGCAGGCACGAGAAAAAGTGCAATTAAACTTATTATGATTGCATATTGTGTTATTGAATCACCCTTGTGTTTTTTGATTTTGATTATCAATGTCAAAAAATTCCGCTGCCTACCTGTTAATATTATCGTCTAAACTTGAAAAACTTTAAATTTACACCAGTATATCTTTTTGCCAAAAAATTTTTGAAAGGTCTGGTAAATCCTTACTATAGACTGACAAATACCTATTAAAAATTTTATAGAAAAATAACAAAAGTATACAGAAATTAACTTAACCAAATACATAGATTATTGAAGTTGAAAATAAAAATCATAATGATACTTGTATAAAAAGCTTACCACCATACTGCTAAAAGGCAGGGAGTTAAAGTTTATTCTCATAAAAAATGTCTGGGGGGGGGTAACAGGGTTAAAACACTGGAATTTAAAACTTTAAATTTTTCTACCCCTTAAAATACCTCTGAATGGCGATTAAATTTGACGTTTAAATATGTCATAATTAAGAATAGATAACTTTATACCCTGAATTTGCTGGCAAAAAGCTTGATCACCTGAAGTGTGCGTTATGTTATATACTTTTAGTCAGACCTGTAGAGAATACAGGCATAACTTCTGCTTGCATAAACTCTACAGTGAAAGGATAACAATTTAATGGCTGTTAATGCAATAGATTTTGACTTATTAAGAAGAAATGTATACTGGCATGAACTTTATAGGAACCAGCTTCCCCCGTTTACTAATCGGGCAGAGATAAGCCAGGGATCAGTATATGTTGCATCATTGAATCCACTTGCCCCTTCCATCACATCTTTTGGTACCAATGCCAGTAACATTATTCGTGGGCCGGAATACCTGTCATCTGCTGACCTGCTTGAACTTTACAGCAGAGAAGGTGTCAGCACTCTGTCATTTCTTTCTGATGATGATATATCAATAACAGATGATATAAACTTAATTGAAACAATTGAAGAACCAGTCGATCAGCCAGTACAGGCATCAGATATAGTAGACCTGACAGAAATACCGGGAGAAATTCAAACTGTTACCCCCGGAGTTGAAGTTGCTGAAACGACTTTTCAGCCAGTAATTATTACAGATACAGAAGAAAGCCAGGAAGCAACTATCACCGGTCCGATGGCTCAAACTACAGAAGCACAGGAATATGCTGCTGTTACCTCGGGTTACGGGGTTAACTTATCAGATGATGCCTTAAAAGCCCTTCAGGAAATTCAAAACATGCAGGCAAATGCCTATTTAAATCAACTTAACCCATTTAAAACCATGGATGGCATGATACCTATAGCTGCTGCAACACTTTCAGATTTTAGCGGGCCCTATAACTTTAATAATAACAGGCCCTTTGAACAGGGGTTAAAAAATGTTCAGCCTGTTGAAGACCTTAATCAGAAACGCCGGTACGGTGAAATACCATCAGGTGGAATATTTGCAATGCCAGAAACTCTAGAAGCTAATATATTCAGCTCATTGACTAAAAAACCAGCCTGAAGCCTCTTAATTAGAAACAAGCGCACCATTATAACATAGCCGGTCTTTAAAGAGACTGGCTTTTGTTTTTTTCCTTAAAGAGCCACATATTAATATTTTTCGGATGGTAATGATAATCATTATCAATAAAAGAATTTTGTTTATTTTTAAGAACAATTGCTAATAATTGTATACAAAAATATTTATAGAAAATATTTTGAAAGTTAATACCTGAAAACATAAGTTATTGTTGACTCTACAATAACATCTAAACTGCTTGAAACTATATTTTTTAACCATTTATATCTACTCGAGTAATTGAATAATGTTGCTATTTAAGATAAGTTTAATGTCTATCTATATGAATTTAGTCAAGCGTTATGAAATCAAAAACAAATAATGATAAAAATATAGATAAAATATGGCATTTAGAGTAGTGATGAGGGTTAATAAATGAAGAACATTAGAAGAAACGTTTTTAAACGTCTCAAGAGAGAAGGCTTTAAAAAGTTTACCCAATTTGTATCAGCCGTAGCGCTGGCATCTACAATATCTTTGTTACCTGCCAATGCGCAGAATATTCAAATAGATGGCATGACCGCTACCAACCTAAACGTGAAAAATAATACTACGACTGTAACAACAAGCACTATAAGGAATAATAATGCTTTTAACTCGTTCCTTAAATTTAATGTCGCTAACGGCAAAATTGTTAATATGGTTGTGCCTGACGACTGTTCGAACCTTATTAACCTTGTCAAAAACGAACGTACAGAGATACACGGGATTCTAAACTCTATTAAACAGGGCAAAGTCGGCGGAGATATTTACATAATCAACCCTCATGGTATCACCGTTGGCCCTCAGGGTGTCGTAAATGTCGGCAGCCTGACAGCTATAACCCCTACAGATGATTTTACTCAGAACTTCTTTGATGCTCCGGGAATGCCCAATGATGCAAGCGTCAGTGCTCTGCTTAATGGAACTGCCCCGATCAACTCTAATGCCATAATCAACGTCGAAGGACGTATCAATGCCATAGAAAATGTTACCCTCGACACCGGATCAGTAATCAACAGCGGTGAAATATACTCAGGTGCTGTTTTTCAGGAAAACGATATTGAAGCCGGTGATATAATTAACCTCAATACTATTGAAGATGCCTCCGAAATAGCCGTTAACAGCGGTGAAATTGTCATTAAAGCTACTCAGGATGTCGTTAACACCGGCAAAATTGTTGCTGATGGTGGAAATAACGTCGATGCTGGCACTATTGATATTTTAGCTGACAATGACATTACCCTTGATGAAGGTACCCTCATAAGCGCTAAAGGCAAAGGCGAAAACTCTAATGCCGGAGAAATAAACATTTTAGCCCAGAACGATGCAACATTTAATGCCGGTATCATTGATATACGTGGTGGTGATGTATCTGGCGATGCTGGTTTTGCAGAGTTTAGCGCTGTTAATGCTGTTAACCTGAATGGTGGCAACTTCAGAGCTAAAGTCTATGATGGCAACAGAGGTCAGATTGTTATTGACCCGGGTGAATTAGTTATTTCTACCAATCAATACTCTGAAGGGGCCGATATGAATTTTATCGGTTATGATAACATCTACGTAAACAGTAACATTATTGTTTCCAGCAGAGATATTGCAGACCCTATTAATGGCAATCATCTGACCGACCCCTCAACAGGTGATTCAGGTAACATTACCTTCCAGGCTTCTGGTAATATACAATTGAATGATTCTTCAAAAATTTTAGCTTTTGCAGGTGGTGTTTATGAATCTGGTGATATTGAATTTGATGCAATGTCCTTCTATACTTCTAGATCAACAATTAAGGGCGGTGATATTACTGTTACCGGTAGTATTAATGCATATTTACATAATTCTGAAATTATTTCTGATGGTAATGTCAGTATAGCTCCGACGGCATACCTTTCTTTTGAATACAGCAGCATTGAAGCTACAGGGTCCCTGTTGATGACAGGCAATATACTTAATAATGGTCTTACCTTTAAGCCTGCTGCTGGCACAATTAACGTGGGCAGCCTCGACCCGGCTACATTCTTCCAGCAAAATACTGATTTTAACATTAATAGTAATTCAGGTGTGTATATTGGTAACCTGGATCACATTTTTGTGGGTGGCGCACCTTTAAACCCGACTAATATTGATATTGAAGCATGGGGCGTTGAATTGGCAGGAGATATTTCTACCCCGGGCAACCTGACTGCTACTTCCACAAATGGTTATGTAGACGTTGATGGCGGTGCAAAAATAACTGTTGGTGGCGATTTAACATTTGATGCATATGATGATATTTATGTTCGTAGTAACTCTTCAATTGACGTAACCGGTAATGTATATATGGAAAGCGGGTATGATGTTTATTTATACAGTGATACCTCTGTTGTTGCCGGTAATGGGCTTGAAATCTATGCTGGTGATGACATTTATATTAATAATAGAAATTCACTCGATGTAACAGGCGATGCAACTTTTGATGCCGGTTATGGGGTATTTTTAAGTAATGACGCCTCTGTTGTTGCAACCGGTAATGTTGATATGATTGCAGACTGTCATCTTCAGTTCAATACGAATACCTATGTTGAAGGTTACGATATACTTCTTGATACAGAAAGAATATCATCTCATTCCGGGTCAACATTTAAAGCTCATAATGACCTGGGTATGTTACCGTCTGATAACCTTTTTATTGATCAGAGTAAACTCTATGCTGATGGTGGATTATTTCTCTCTAAAGGTGATGATGACTTTGCTCCTTTCAGGTTCTACCCGCAGGAAGTTGAAGCAGGTTTTCTTTTTTCAGATTTTATGGCACCAGATGATAGTATAGTTCTTTGGGGCACTAATCGAAACTTCTATCTTGGCAACCTTGACAAAGTTACAATTGGGGGCAGCCCGCTAAATATTGAAGATATAACCATGATGACCACTACCGGATATACAATACTTGCCGGTGAAAATAGTGTCAGTGGTGATATCTTTCTTGCTTCTGGTAATGACTCAGAAATTTTAGCAAATTCAAAGATCACTGCCGGTGGAGATATTACAATATTTTCTTCTGATAATCAGGCATACATTGCTGATAATGCTCAGGTTTCAGCCGGTGGAACGGTTGAAGTTGTTGCCAATACCGCTGCAAGAATTCAAGAGGGCGCAACAGTTATAGCAGACGGGTCTATCAATCTTTATTCTGATACTTCTTCGGTCACAGTTGCACAAAATGCTTATCTTGATGCCGGCTTAAATATAGAAATAATAACCGGAAGCAATAGTGTTAATATTCTAAACAACGCAACCTTAATTGCTGATAATAATATATATATTGATTCCAGCAATAGCACTTTATTTGGAAGCAATACAGTTTTTGATGCAGGTAATGACATTCAAGTGATATCCAGATATCTTGGAGCGTATGATTATTATAACTATGATAATCAGTTCTTTGCTGGTAATGATATTTATCTTGAAACCGAAAATAATCTAAACGTTGGTCGAAATGCTTATCTTGAAGCTGGCCGTAATATTGACTTAGTATCTCTGAGTGATAATATTAACGTGGGTTATGGTTATGCCTATGGTGCAACCCTCACTGCAGGACAGGATCTCACTATTGATGCAGACTCAAGCTTCTATGCCTATCAGGATTCTGAATTTTTTGCAGGTAATAACATTTCTGTTGACGCAAATTATGTAGATATTCGCCCGGGGGTGCTGTTTGATGCAGATAACAATGTAACAATTACTCCGGTTCAGGGGCTTGTCTTTGATAATGCAAGCATCAGGGCCGGTAATGAACTTGGCCTTTATAGCGATTATGTTAACTATGGCGTTATATTTAAACCGGCAGCAGGAACTGTTGAGGCTAACAGTCTTGATTCAAACTTCTTAACACCGGGTGGAGCTATTGATCTCGATGCTACAACGATGGGCGGCTGGTATACCATATGGCTTGCTAACCTCGATCATGTCATTATTAATGGCTCTCCATTAAACCCTACTGATATTACTATTCATTCCAAACACGATATTTATCTTTCAGGTGATATAACCGCAACAGGTAATATTAACCTTAAAAGTGACGACAGTTATGTAGCTATTGAAGCGAATTCAGATATTTTTGCAGGCGGAAATCTTATTCTTGATGCATCTACCGGCGCAAGTGCTGAAATTCGTAATAATGCTTATGTTGAAGTAGGCGGCGATCTCTTGATGGCCACTGGAACAGGTGGCTGCGGCACAGAAATTAGCAATGGTGCTGTCGTTGATGTAACCGGTAATATTGACCTGTTATCAGCACAGTATCTTTATTTATATGATGCCTGGATAGGTTCAGGCGGAACCTTTAATATAGAGGCTAATAATAATGTAGATATTTATGGTACTGAAATGGTATCAGGCGGAGCCTTTACAGCATCAGCATCAGGCTCTATTTATACAACAAATGGAGCTGAAGTTTATTCAGATCACTCTATAACAATGTCTTCAATTAATAACTCTGTCTTTATTCAAAATAGCAGCTGGCTTGATTCTGCTGGTGATGTTTCTTTATTTGCAGATAATGGAACTGCTCAGCTTAACGAATCTAATATCATCTCAGGTGGCAACATAACAATGGATGCTGTTATGGTAGAAGTTAGAGATGGTTCATTGCTTGATGCAGAAGGCAATGTTGTTTTAAACCCATCAGGAGGACTTGTTGTTCGTGATGCCAGCATTATTGCAGATGGAACACTTGAAATTTATAAAGGTGATAATATAGGTACCAATGGTATAGAATTTGTGCCTTCAGCTGGTACGGTTGAAGCCGGTTCTCTTGTGTCTGATTTCCTCTTCCAGGATGGCCCGATAGACCTTACTTCAAATAACACCGTTGCAGTAGGCAACCTTGACTATGTCTTTATAGGTGGCCAGCCACTGAACCCGAGCAGCATTACACTTACATCTACTGGCTATTCTGCCCGACTGGAAGGCAAATCTTCAACTACTGGTGATATTAATATTGCCGGTAAAGTTAATACAGGCATTAGAGAATATGCAGATGTCTATGCTGGCGGCGATATTAACATAACACAGACTTCAGGATCTTATAGTAACTTTACTTCAGGTATTTTCTATCGTGCTGCTGTTGAAGCAGAAGGTGATATTAACATGTCTTCTACTTCTGGCCCTGTTTCAATAGGCTCTGATGCAGTTGTTACAGCAGGTGGAAACATTAATTATCTCAACTCTAATGGATATGATCAGGTAGTTCAAGACAATGCCACTATTATTGCAGGTAATAATGTATATTTTAATGCACCATCAAGCGCTGTTTATAATCATGGTGGTTCAGAAATTTATGCTAATAATGTTATTGTTGACAATGCTAATCGTTATTATTCATATGGTGCAACCCTTAATGTATCTGGCAATATAGATATAAATGCAACATCACAAATATACGTAGGAAATAATAGTTATTTTGATGCTTCTGGTGATATTTCACTTGATTCTAACTCTATAGGAATATATGATAATGCTTACTTTGAAGGGGCTAATGTTGCTATTAACCCTGTTAATTATCTTGAAATGAATGGCGGAAGAATATATACACCAGGTGAGCTGAATATTACCAGCGGTAATATAGATGATTATGGTATACATTTTGTACCTTATGCCGGCACAATCGAAGCCGGAACACTCAATTCTGACTTTCTTGTTGATAATGACCATTTAACAGTATCTTCTTCTAATAGCAGTGTTACCATCGGTAACCTTGACTATATCTTTATCGGTGGGGCTCCTTTAAACCCGTTATCTATTTCAATTGATGGCAGAAGTGCCTACCTTGCCGGGAAAAATACTACCACAGGGGCTATTGATATACTGGCTACAAATGGCACAGCTCAGATAAATTCAAATGCTGATATTTATGCTGGCGACGGTATCATTATGAACTCATTAAGTGGTCCACTTAGAATAGAAAGCAATGCTACTGTTGAAGCAGCAACAGACTTTCTGGCAGACTCTCTGTCAGGCCCACTATTCCTGAATACTAGCTCTAAAGTTATCACCGGCGGAGACATTTCAATGCTGGCCAATAGTATACAAACTAATTCAGGCATACTGTTAGATGCCGGCAACAGCATTGTGCTGGAAGCCATGACCGGTTCGTTATCAATTGAAACTGATTCACAGCTTGAAGCAGATACATTTATATACCTTCTCAGTGGTTCAAACAGCAGCTGGGTTCAAATTTATGAACGCACTTCACTGACTGCCGGAACAGATATATTAATCGATGCACCTGATACTACAGTTGGGTTATTTGGCAATTCACTTCTTGATGCTGCCGGAGATATTGACATTCTGGCAAAAAGAATGGATTTTAACCAGAATTATCAAATTGAAGCCGGCGGAGATGTCACAATAGACCCGACCTCTTATCTTAAAATAGCTGGCGGCAGTTTACATGCTGACGGGCAGCTAAATATTTATGGTGGTGATATTGCAGGTCAGGGTATCTGGTTTGATGCAGGCACAGGCTCTATTGAGGCTGGCTCCCTTGATTCTGATTTCCTCTTCCAGAACGGAGATCTTGATATTACATCTATTGATGATATTTATATTGCCAACCTTGACCATGTAACTATTGGCGGTGCAGCTCTGAATCCGTCAAATATTTACCTGACCGCAGGAGATAATGTATATCTAAGAGGTGATACTTCTACAACAGGTGATATAGAACTTTCTGCTGGTTACAGGGTCGAGATATCCAATTATAGCAATATTTATGCTGGCGGTAATATTTCTATTGATTCAGGAAATGAAACCCGTATTCAATATTCATATGTAGAAGCAGCAGGCAACATGCTTATTGAAGGTAATTATGTAGAACTATATTATATATACGGCGATAACGGTCTTAAGGCTGAAAATATTACTATTAACCCTTCAGATAAGCTTTATGCCTATAACATTGAAATGGATGTCACCAACCAGCTTGAAATTAACAGCGGTAATGATTTAAGTCAAAATTTTGTCTTCCGTGTTTACCCGGGAACAATAACGACAGGCTCCCTGGTTTCTAACTTCCTGGCACATAATGGCGCCATAGATATAGAAAGGTCTGGCACTATTGATATTGCAAACCTTGATCATATTTTTGTCGGCGGTGAGCAGTTTAACCCGACCAGCATTACCCTGACTTCTACAGGCAGTGATGTCTATCTGCGTGGAGATAACTCTACTACAGGCGATATCAATCTTAATGCTAATTATCAGGCACGAATAGATTCTGCTAATGTTTATGCAGGCGGAGATATTAACCTTATAACTTCAAGTAACTCTGGGTATGTATATAGCACTATTATTAACTCAATAGTAGAAGCAGAAGGTGATATTAACCTGATTGCAAATACAACTTATTATCAAGCTCAAGCATATATACATACCTCTGATGTGACAGCACATAATAACCTTCTTCTTGATTCTTCAGCACCGTCTTATGCATATTCACAAATTCAAAACAATAGTATTGTCCATGCTGATAACGACATAACCCTGCAAACTCAGGGTAACTATTCTTATGCAAGAATACAAGATTACTCAGATGTTACAGCAGATGGCACAATACTTTTTGATTCGATGAATTCTTCTCAATCAAGGCCTGAAATATATAACAGCACTGTAGGCGCCGGAGTTGATGTTATCTTTGATAGTTCGGGTTCAACATCAACTAATTATGCCAATGTGTACAATTCAGATGTATATGCTTACAGAGATATTATCTTTACACCAGGATCAGGAACCAGCTATATAGATGTTTCTAGTTCTTCAGACCTCGATGCGTCACAAAACATTCAGATGGAAGCTGATTATATTAACATATATTCTTATTCTAATCTTTTTGCCGGTAACAATATTTTAATTGACCCTGCAAGAAGACTTTATTTCTATGATTCAGGTATTTATGCCAATAATCAGTTAACCCTGAATTCTGGCAATGTTTACGATTATGGCATAACCTTCAGGCCAGATACTGGCAGTGTAGAAGCAAATACGCTTGTGTCAGATTTTCTTGCCCCTGACAGCCAGATAGAACTTATCAGTAATAATACCATTGACGTCGGCAACCTTGATTATGTCTTTATTGGCGGTCAAGCACTGAACCCGACAGGCTTATGGCTTGAATCCATCAATGGTTCTGTTTACCTGAGAGGCTATAATACCATTGCAGGTAATATTGACCTTACAGCCAAATATAGTGCACAAATTTATGATGCCTATAATGTATATGCAACAGGTGATATTAACATCTATTCTTCTAATAGTGATGCTGGAATTCAATATTCTACTGTAACAGCAGAAGGTGACCTTACAATGACCGGTCATGCAACCAGTATTTATCAAAGCAATGTTAATGCCAGAAATGTTATCATTGACCCGACAAATTGGCTTAATGTCGATTATTCTAATATTAATGCAGAAAATGAAGTTACTATAAACAAAGGTAATAGCAGTTATAGCCTGACATTTGTTCCTTATTCTGTAACAGCACAGTCTCTATCATCAGACTTTTTACTTCAGAATGATGCTCTTTTAATCAATAATCAAAACTCTGTTACAATAGGCAACCTTGCCAATATATCTATAGATGGTCAGACCTATTCCCCTGCATATATAGATATCATGGGTACTTCAGTATATATGAGAGGTGATGTTGTTTCAGACGGAGATATTAATCTCACAGCAACAAGCGGAAATGCTGAGATTTATTCCAATTCCTTTATAGAATCAGCTGGAACCATTGGTATTTATGGTTATTATAATTCATATGTACAAAACAGTGCCAGTCTTGTTGCAGAAGAAGATATTATACTTGAAAATTCATATAACTCGGGCGGCTATCAGGTTAATGTTAAAAATAATGCAACACTGACAGCCGGCAGAGATATCATCTTTAACCCTGCTAATTATTCACAGGTTAGAATTAATAGCAACGCCATTCTTGATGCAGGTCGCAACGTAGAATTTAATGCCAATGAACAGGCAGGCTGGGGATATGGTTATGTCAACCTTGAAGGCAGTAAAATCTATGCAGGAGATACAGTATCTTTCTCAGGCACAGCCTTTTATTCTAATGGCGATCTGATTGATGCAAATAATGTTATTATTGACCCGTCTCATTATCTATATGTGAACGGAATTGACATTTATGCAACAGATACGTTAGTACTCAATGGTGGTGACTATCTCAACCGTGGAATAGTTTTCAGGCCATCAGCAGGCACTATTGAAACAGAAAACCTTGTTTCAGACTTTATGGGTTTAAATCAGCCCTTTGAAATTCAATCAAGTGAAACTATATCTGTTAGTAACCTTGATCACATTTTTGTAGGTGGTCAGCCACTGAACCCTGGCAGCATTACACTCTATTCAGAAAGCTCGGTAACACTGGGAGGTGATTCTTCATCATCAGGAGATATTACATTGATTTCAGATGGCAGCCATGCCTATATTGAATATAATTCAAATATTTATAGTGATTCAGACATAAACCTGACTGGTAAATATGCATTTATTGATGGTGGTGCAACGGTTAGAGCGCAGGGTGATATTAACCTTCTGGGTTATTATTCTTTTGAAATAAATGATGCAAATGTTCATGGTAATAATGTCACTCTTGATTCAGGTAATTACTCAGAGATTTATAGATCAACAGTAACAGCAGATGATACCATTGACATTAATGGCCCACAAGTTGAGATTGCCGATTCTTCTTTAGAAGCTAATAACGTCATCATCAACCCGGATGATTATCTTGACTTTAACTATTCCACAATTACAGCTAATAATGTACTGGAACTTTATAGCGGAGACGTAGAAAACAGAGGCATTAGATTTATACCTGCACCGGGCTCAATTCATGCAGGCACACTGATATCTGATTTTCTGTTTGATAACGAACCGCTTGAGCTGACAGAAATTTCTTCAGGGTGTTTAGACAGTCTCTATATTGGTAACCTTGACCACATTTATATAGGTGGTCAGCAAATTAATATTACTGGCCTGACCCTTACTTCTAACAGCTCAATTACAGTTGCTGGAGAAAATACTATTGCAGGCGATGTAAACATATCAGCAGGCAACTATGTCGATATTAGAGATGATCATCTTCAACTTTTGAGCTTTTCTTATATACGTGCAGAAGGCGATATTAATATCGAATCTACTGGTGGCAATACATCTGTCTTTTATTCAGAACTTAATGCTACCGGCAATATAGATATGACAGGCCGTTACGTTGGCATCAGATATGAATCAAACCTCATAGCCGGTAATGATGTGTCATTAATAGCTGACGGCAATTACCTTGAAGTGAATAATTCAAGTATAGATGCTGGCGGTACACTTACATTAATAACCGGAGATAAAGAAAACCATGGTTTCCGTTTTGTGCCGGCCGCAGGAACTATTACGGCTAATGCACTTGTATCTGACTTCTTAGAACAGGATGGCCCGGTAGAAATTATTACGGAAACAGATATTTATGTAGAACTCGGCAACCTTGACTATATATTCATCGGTGGAAGACCGCTGAACCCGACAGGCATATATATATCTTCACCGGATGGTGATATTGAGTTCTACGGCAAAACAACTGTATCAGGCAATATTGAAGTGCCGATAGGTGATTATGTCTCTTTCTATTATGATGCAGATTTTACTGCTACAGGTGATATAATTCTGAGTTCTGATTATGTGTACCTGTCTTCCGGTTCTTCTATAAGCGGTAACAATGTTACCCTTGATCCAAATGAGAAACTCAATGTTAATTATGGCAGTATTTATGCTGCTGATACTCTTACTCTAAACAGCGGAGATATTAATAACCGGGGTTTAAGGTTTATACCTGATTCAGGATCTGTCGAAGCAGGGTCGCTTGTATCTGACTTCCTTGTTCAGGATGATGATTTGACAATTACATCGACCAATTCTGCACTTGATATAGGTAACCTTGACTTTATTACCATTGGTGGAAACCCGCTGAACCCGGCTAACATAACTTTAAACGGGCATTATGTCAATATTTACGGGCAAAACTCAACACCGGGTGACTTTATTGTTAATGCCAGTGGTTCATTTAACTTCCAGGATAATTCTGTAACTATAGCCGGTGGCAATATAGAAGCAAGAGGCACAGGCTATAGCTCAGTTTATATCTATAATGATACGACCCTTATGGCAGAGATGGATATTATTCTTGAAAACCCAGGAAGCAGCAATATCTATTTCTACGATAATAACCTGCTTGATGCTGGTAATGATATACTGGTAAATTCCCGCAGAATATACATGCATGGTTCTGACAATAAATTGTTTGCTGATAGAGATATTGTTATGACAGCTGAAAGCTCAAGCGGAACTAACTATCTTGAAATATATGATAATAACACCTTTGATGCAGGCAGAAATATTCTTCTTAACAGTGGTGATTATATATATATTAGTGATTATAGCGAATTTTATGCTTCAGGAGATTTTGAAGCCCAGGCAAATTATATCTCAATGTATGATGGGGCTTCTGTTATAGCAGAAAATATCCTTATAGACCCATCTAACTCGCTTTATTTCAGAAATGCTTCTCTGAATGCTAACGATCTGCTCACTTTGAATGCTGGTGATATCTATAATCGTGGTATATATTTTGTGCCTGAAGCTGGCACTGTTGAAGCCGGCCGGCTTGACTCAAACTTCCTGACGCCTGGCGGGCCTATAGACTTGTACAGCCGTAATAATATTACTATCGGTAATCTTGACTATATCTTTGTAGGAGGCAACCCGCTTGGAATAACTGATGTAAGTCTTGTAACAACAAATCAATCTATAAATGTTTATGGTGATAACACCATTTCAGGTACATTCCTGGCTGACTCTGGCACTAGTACAGTGTATATAAACCAGAATACAAATATTCATGCAAATGATATTGAGTTATATGGTGATGAGGTCAGGTTATATCAAGACTCATATCTTTACTCAACAAATAGCATGATTATTGATCCTGTTGACTATTTCAACATTCAAAACGGAACCCTTCGTTCAGATAATGATATGACACTTCTGGGTGGAAACAGCTCACAATATGGCATAATATTCTATCCGGAGCTTATAGAAACTCAGAACCTCTATTCTGACTTTATTACACCAGGTGGGCCAATGGAATTTATCTCCGGTAGCTCTGATTATGGTGTATATCTAGCCAACCTTGATAACATTTATGTCGGCGGAAACCCTGCTAACATAACAGATCTGACTGTTAGAGGTTATAATTCTGTTTACCTTGGCGGAAATATAAACCTGCCAGGAGACATAAATATTGATACAAAGAATCTTAGAATAGATCAAAGAACGTTTGAGAATAACCGCTACGGAGATGGAGACTCTCTCTATTACTACAGAAACTATTCTGTAGGAGATATTTCTGCAAGCAATATGAGCTTTAAAGCCAGCAACGAGTTTACTCTCTTTGGTATGGATGTAAACGTTGAAAACCATCTTGAGTTAAATGCAAAAGGCATTAAAAATAATACATTCAGGTTTGTACCTCATGAAATTACTACCGGAACTTTAAGCTCTAATTTCCTTGTTCAGGATGGCCCTATGACATTCAATTATCATCGTAGTGAGATACAGATTGGTAACCTTGACCACGTCTATGTTGGTGGTGATCAGATTAATGTAACAGGCCTGAATATAAATTCTGGCTCTTATAATGTTATTCTTTCAGGTGATAACACAATACACGGTGATATCAATATGAGCGGCAGAACAGTACGAATTTACGATACCGTAGGTCATATGCCAGATGGCACTGAGATTGTCAGAAATCAAATAACAGCAGATAATGCTCTATTTGATCCGCAAAGAGAATTAAGCTGGTATAATGCAAGCCTTGATGTCAGTGGCGGAACTCTTACTGTCAAACAGGGCAACCCGTTTGATTATGGTTTATTGTTTGTGCCTGGTCAAACTTATGCTAATAACCTTGTATCAGACTTCCTGACACAGGGCGGCCCGATAGAATTTATTAATAATGGCTCAAGAAGCGGTTATGTTATGATCGGTAACACAGACCATGTTTATATAGGCGGTACACCGCTTGCTCCGTCTTCAATTATTCTGGACAATTTATATGAAGCCTGGATTATAGGCGATGTTACAGTACCGGGTGATCTGTATGCAAGGGCTGATAGCGTTTATGTTGATACAACTATTGGCAATTACTTCATTCAACCCTGGGGAGGTCAATATTCACCTGCTGATCTCTTTAATAGCCCTGTTGAATCAACAATAAGAGCTAATAATGTTACCTTAGATGCTGATGGCTTCTTGTATGTCAACAATGTTGACTTGCAAACCCCCGGAACATTAACACTTAACACCAGCACTGCTGATTATGGACTGGTCTTTGCCCCTGGTTCAGTTATAGCTGGTGATCTTGAATCTAACTTCCTGGTGCCGGGTGATGACATTGATATTATTTCCGACGGCGGCAGAAGAGGTGAATCTATAGTAGGTATTGGCAACCTTGATAATGTCTTGATAGGTGGCAACGGGCTAAATATTGGCAATATGAACCTGATAAATAATGCAGGCGGTGTCTATCTGGCTGGCGACACTTCCATTTTTGGCAGCCTTACAGCACAGGGAGACAGCGTAGAGCTTCTTGAAGGCAGCAAGACTAATGCACATGGGCCAATTGACCTTCAGGGTTCTACAGTTACTCTGGATGGAACACTCGGTGTCTATAATGACCTGTTCCTGCTTGTAATGCCTGATGGAACCATTATGCCATTCAGTAATATTGATGCAGCCATTGTCAATAATAGAGTTGTAGTAGATGATGTTATTGCAGGCGGCGGAACCATATTTAATATTGATGGCAACCTCACCGGCAGCGGTACTATTGACCTCGTCGGGGCAGATAATACTATTGCTATTATAAATACATCACTTCTGGATACTGTTTTAAATCTTATTACAGTTGACAACAGAGCAGTTTCTGAACTGTATATCAATGGTGAACGCACCAGAGGTGATTACGGAGATATTACAGTCAATACTCACGGGCACCCGATCTATGATGTACTGGTTGAAAATTCTGCCAGTGATGTCTTATTACGTAATGACATTTATAATCCTCACGGTACAGTTGAAATTAACAACCTGGGTGGCAGCATACTTAATAATGCAGGATCACCGCTTATCAGTGGTACAGATATATCACTCTTTGCCAGCCAGGGACAGGTAGGAACCACTAATAGCCCGATCAGAATTGATCTTACTAACAGTGTCTTACATTCATATGCAAAAAATGATATTAATATCACAGAGGTTGATGGCAACCTTGGTGTGGGCATTGTGGAATCCAGACAGGGCAATGTAAACCTGAAGGCTCTTGATGGAAATATTCTTGATGCACGTGATGGTGAAGAATATAACATTAAAGCCAAAAATATTACCCTTGAAGCTAAAAAAGGCTCTATAGGTGAAAAAGCAGATGACCTTAATATTGATACGATTTCTGGCGTGTTGAATGCACTGTCAGCAAAAGATATCTTTATTACCGAGAATGCAGGCAATCTGGGGCTTGGTCTGGTGAAGTCCACCGCAGGATCAGTTGTACTGAAATCTGCTGATGGCAACATACTTGATTCATTAAAAGGTGAATCTGCCAATGTATACGGTAAAAATATTACCCTGCTTGCACTGGAAGGTGAGATTGGCAAATCACAGGATGATATTAATATTGACCTGAGATCCGGTAACCTGAATGCAAAAGCTAAAAAGGATATCTATATTACCGAAAATGATGGTGATATGGGGCTTGGTCTGGTGAAGTCTGCTAACGGCATCGTAACACTGGCAGCTCTTAACGGCAGTATTCTTGATGCATTGGCCGGTGAGACTGCTAATATTATTGCTAAAGATGTTAGCTTCCATACACCTAAAGGCAGTGTAGGAACCGCCCAGGATGATATAAATATTGATTTGACTGCAAGTACATTAAATGCCCTTGCTCAGAGTGTGATAAATATCAGTGAAGCTAATGGCAGCATCACTATTGGATCTGTAAAATCAACAAACAATAATGTTTATCTGGCTGCAAACAGTGGAAATATTACTGGTAAAAACGGAATGGTTAATATCACCGGACGTAATGTAGATATTTCAGCTAATACAATAGACCTGTCATTCAATACCTCTGGAAAGACCGTACTGGATGCTAACAACAATATTATGATGAGAGGAACAATAACTGGTCTTAATGCAGTTGCAGGCGGCACAATAAACGGTAACGCTGATTTCAGAGGTATCACAAATGCTTCAGCCAGAAATATTACGTTAGTTGATACAGCAGGAGATCTGACTATCGGTCTTGTTAAGGCTCCGCAGGGCACTGTTAATCTGACCGCTCTTAAAGGTTCTATTTTGTCTGCACCTGGTGACAGCCTCAATATCATAGGAAGAAATATTAACCTTGATGCATTTAAAGACATTGGGCAGCAAAATGATTATTTAAGAGCCCAGCTTGGAGGTATTCTTATAGCAAACTATAACGGTCAAATGTTCCTGATTGTTAACGGTCAGATCTACGGACAGCAGTTTAGCGACCCTGAAATCATTGCTGAAGTCGGTTCTATATTCAGGACCAATGATGACTTTGTATTCCAGCATGAATACAACTTGCAAGATCCTGAAAATGTCAGCGGAATGTACAAAGTTGGTGACGATATTGCTATATTCCTTGCTGATGCCAGTATGTTTACTGAAGAAGAATATCTGCATGTTCTTATATTTATTCTTGATACAGCATTTAATGAGTATAATGACGCTATCGCCAGTGGGCTAACAGAAGAAGAAGCTCTTGAGGTAGCTATTAACATACTTATTAACGCTAATATTGATCCTGAAACAGCAGAAGAGATATTGAAAAAAGGCTTAATTAGTATGTCTGCTCAATATGTCAAATTGCTTGAGGCTCTCAGCAAGAGATAGCATCAGGAAAAAGATATAAGCAGCCTTATTGCTGCTGAAGATTTAGAGGGGTTCTGGCCCCTCTTTTTTCACTCTTTGAATAGAAATATTGTACTTATACCAGGTTGCCATCAAAAGGCAACTGATTCCAGAGCTATCGAAGCGGATTTAATCCGGTGAAAAGTTATGCCCTGAAAGCAAATCGGCATTAAGGTAACTTATGATAGGTTTCATATATCTAAATAAAATCTTTTACCGGACACCAGTGTTCTTAAATTTCTTTTTAAAATAGTCAAAATATGTTAAAAATTATATACTAGATATTTGTTTAATAAGAAAAATAATTAATAAAGTTAAATAGGAGTAAGATATTGAGATATATAGCAAAGAAAATTCTTTTGATATCATTTGCAGGTATGTTAATTAGCGGCGCAGTAGGCTGCAAAAAGGAATCTGCTGAAAACAACGGGCAGGCAAAAGCCACACCAGCAACCATGAGCTGGCAGGCTGATGTCGATGAATCAACCAGACAATTTAGAAATATTTATAAAAAAGCAAGAACCCTCCAGCAGGAAAAAGATTATGAGAATGCCTATAACCTTTATAAAATGCTGGACTCTAATTATGGCATTCTTTATGACTTTGTTCTCTTTAACAGGGCTGAAGTTGCAAAAAATATACCTGATGAGGCTTCTGTAATATCTGATTTGAAAACATTAATAACAAAATACCCTGATAGCCCGCTGGTTGATCTGGCAACATATTCACTAGGGCAGTCCTATGTAAGAATAAAAGATGATGAAAATGCTGCTAAATATTTTAAAGAGACAATAAAGAAGTATCCTCAAACTGATTATGCAGTTGCAAGCAGTTATTATCTTGCTGAGATACTGGCAAAAGAGCCTGGCAAAAAAAATGAGGCTGTTGAAAAGTTTACATACTATCTTAAAGAGACACCTGAAGGCAAATTTGCCGTAAACTGTGCCAGTGCTATTTTAAAACTAAAAGGCAATGAAAGCCTTTCAAAGCAAGAGCAAGAACTCATTGGTCTGGCTTATTATCACGGTGGACAGTATGGAGAAGCAATTAAATATCTAAAAGACCACTTTAATGAAAGAACATGGTATGCACTTGGTAAAAGCTACCAGCTACAGGGAAAAAAGGACGATAGCATTCAACTTTTTAGCAGAGCTATCAACTCATTCAATGGACTGGACCCTGAAGAGATTGATAATGCAGTTAAAGCCACTGCATTAATGAAAGGAAACAGCTTTGATGCCTGGAACTATTGCCAGAAAACTTTTCCTTCTCAGGCAGATATAGCAATATATTTCAAAGCACAAAAACTATATGACAATCAGGCACTTGGATTATATCAGAAAATTGTCGCTGAATTTCCTCAAAGCCGTTATGCCCCTGAAGCAAACTGGGTTATCTTCTGGAGTGCCTTTAACAGCGGAAATTATGATAAAGCTATCGAACAGGGCAAGCTGCATTCTAAAAATTATCCTGATTCAAAGTCACTTTCAAGGATTGTTTTCTGGGTAGGAAAAGCCTATGAAAGAAAAGGCCAAAAAGATATGGCAATAAATGTCTATGAAAAACTTGCATCTAAAATATTCGGAGATTATTATTCCTACAGAGCACAGGGAAGACTTAATGAACTTAAATATAACAAGCCTGATAATCAGTGGAAAACATATCCGGTAGATTATAATTATGATGTAAGCTGGTCACCACCTTTACCTGTTAGCTATGAGTATATTGAAACACTCTATGGAAATAAGGTTACAGAACTCATTTACCTTGGAGATATTGAAAGTGCAAAAAAAATTATTGGTAATAATGTAGATCCTCGGCTGGAAGGCTATTTTACACTTAAAGATGGTCTGATTTCTCGTTCAATAGTAATTGTTAGAGATAGCCAGCAAGAACACATTCTCAAACCACCGGGAAGAGAGAAAAGCTGGGAACTTCTTTATCCGCTGCATTTTTCTGATTTAATTAAACAACATGCTGCAAAAAATAGCATTGATCCGCTATTAGCTCAAGCACTAACCCGTGAAGAAAGCTATTTTAATCATCAGGCAGTAAGTAGTTCCAATGCAAGAGGACTTATGCAGTTAATACCATCTACTGCTAACGCAGTTGCACGCTGGGAAAAACTATCTTCATTTTCTCAGCTGGACTTATTCAAACCTGAAATCAACGTCAGACTTGGCTCAAGATACCTTAAATATACTCATGACACTTTCTCAGGAAACTCAATGCTTGCTGTGGCAGCCTATAATGGTGGGCCGGGTAACGTTAACAAGTGGCTCAGAACAATACCCTCTAATGACTGGGATCAATTTGTAGAAAATATACCACTGTCAGAAACCCGAAACTATGTTCGCAAAGTATTCAGAAGCTACTGGGCTTATCGTGAAATATACACAGGGACACCTGTTCTGATAAGCAACAAATAGATAAACTGGCTCACTTTAATAGATGACAGGAATTATTGGATTGTTTAATCCTTTATAACGTTGAGTACAATCCAAAACAAAGCTTCTGACAGGCTTTTTTACTTATAAGTCATCAAAGTTTATATCTGAAAACGCTCTTTTGCTGCGTTTAGAATCATTTCAAGCAACTCAAAATACTTAATATCTCTAAATCCTGCCATGATACTCATTTTCCCATCCCAGCACCAGCCCGGATTAGGATTAACTTCAAGCAGCTTTATATTTCCTTCACTGTCTTCTCTATAATCTATACGGGCATAGTCTTTGCAGTTAAGTCTTTCAAATAATAATGTTGAATATTTAACCAGTGCTTTACAGGTATTTTCATCAATATCGGCTTCGTTATAGCTAATATCATTCCAATAAGGAGATTCTGGAATGTATTTAGATTCATATGAGAGTATTTTAGGCAATTCATCAGGTAATTTTGAATAATCAACCTCTAAAACAGGCAGAATTTCAAAACGTCCAGGATTACCAATAATACCAACACTGTATTCTCTACCCTGTAAAAACTCCTGAACCAGTACTGGCGTATTGGGCATTGATTCTTTAAGGCTATTCAAATATACCATAAGTTCTTCAGTATTATTTACGACTGCATCTTTGGTGATACCAATTGATCCATCGCCATAGTTAGGCTTTAATAATGCAGGGAATACTGAAGGCAGAGTTATCATCTGGTCTGCCGGTGAATAAAAGGTTTCAAGAGGTACTGGTATGTCAAGATCTGCTGCAATAGATCTTACTACGCTCTTGTTATAGCACATAGCCAGACAGGCAGGAGACGCCCCGGTATAAGGTATATTTAACATTTCCAGAAGCGCTGGCACATGCAATTCTTGCTGGGGATTGTTGTCATAACCTTCATCACAAAGGTTAAAGACAAAACCCGGACGGTCATTCATAAGTTCATGAATAAGGTTTTTATGCTGTTGGCAGTATGAAAAGCTATAACCCGAAATCATTTTAAGACTTGATTTTAACCTGTTAACAGTATCAACATCTTCTTCGTTGAAAACACCATTTCTTTTAACCGGGTCAGGGAGTTGAGGATCCCCTAAAAGAACTTTAACTTTTAAAAGATCTTTTTTTACATAAATTTTTCTTGTTTTTTCAGGTCCTGTTGCAGTAATAAACAACCTGTTTGCCATCATGCCCAGATCTTGATTGCGTGTTGAGGTTGTTGATACATTACCGTGATTAACTATTTCACTAAAACCAGCAGTAGATAACATATTTTTAATTTCTTCAAAGCTATACAGCCTTTCTGCATAGAACTGATCCGCTATAATACCGATTTCTGCATTGACGATAACTTCTCTGGATATGATACGCTTGTTATCTGAAGATAGTGTTCTTTCACGACAGACAAAATAGTTCTGATCTATCCACTCCCAGGTTCTGGCTTCAAAGTTATTACGCATCCATTCGCCATCAACAATATCCAGAAGTATTTTACCCTTTGACTTTAATATATTTCTTACAGACAATAATACCGCCAGATCATCTTCTTCACGGTCGAAATACCCAAAAGAGTTACCCATCAGAAAGACACAGTCTTTAGAGCTTTCAGGTAATTTAACTTTTCTGGCATCGCCTTCAGAAAAATGGACTAAATATCCAAGTTTTTTGGCACGTTTTCTTGCTAGCCTGACCAGGTATCTGGAGCGATCTATACCGGTAACATTTTTAAAACCTCTTTTTGCAAGCTCAAGTGAGTGTCTTCCCTGCCCGCAACAAAGGTCTACAATACTATCACCCGGAGATATATTAGTTTTAGCAATGAGAAGATCCACTTCTTTTTGAGTATTAGCGGTGTTTTCAACAACATCTCCGTCTGTTTTGAGGTAAAGAGAATTAAATAATGTCTTCCACCATTCATCGGGCAGGTGTTTTTCAAGATCAGCAACGGGCCCTAACGTTCTGAAGGCAGAATTTTTCTTGCCATTGGCTTTGATTTTTCCCGGTGGTGTCATAAGTTCGTTTGTCATTAACTTTTCCGCTCCCTGCAAAGTTCTATCTGCAACTATATTTTGCCTGTTCAGTCTTTTGATGTGATTTTGTAAATTACTATGAATACCTAATTTTAAAGCTATTAGTTTTTTTATTCAATACTAAAAAATAGGCATAAAGAGGGATTTTCGATACGCAGTATCAGGCATTAATCTCACAACAGCCTTTTTAAAAACGTTTCTATCTAATATTTTGCTTATAGCAATATAATCAGATATATCTGAACTTTTTTATTCTCAACATTATTCAATTTATAGTGTTTCAGAGAAAAAAAAATGAACTTTTTTTAAACCACTAACGTCTAAACTAATTAAATGGTATAAAATAACTTCAGGAAACATCTATGCTAAAACAAACACTCTTATTAATAATTGCTGGTTTTATAGCTGTCATTTTATTGAACCATCAGGCTTTAGCAATAAGCAGTCATAATATATATTTGCCTGTTATGCATATTCAGAGTACTTCAACGGATAAAAATGAACTATTAGTAGCAAAGTGTAATAAATGTGACGTTTGTGGGAAAGATTATGAAGTTATGGGGGATGATAACCTTCGCTCTGGAGATCATAAACAGGCCAAAGAGAGTTATTTGAGAGCTATTGAAGCCTATCAAGAATCGCTGGAAAAGAATTCAGAAAACAATTGTGTTAAAAACGGTCTTACAAGAACTAAAGTTAAGTTAAAACGACTGAAATAGTTTATAGACATTATTTTTGGTGCATTTCAACCTGCGTTAAAACTTCATCAAAATATTTGTTAGCCATTTCAATATATTGATCATAAGGTACAAGAGGTTTTTCAAGATCCTGCTTGAGTTTCTCAGAAAGACATCTGGTTTCTACTACCTCTCTTCCTGCCTTTTTAAGCCTTTCTTTATAACTTGCAAGCAATACAGCCACAAAAGGATTATCTATGCCAAGCATTTCGCCCTGACCACGATAGATTTCGGCAATGATATTTGAACCGGAATGCCTTACAATATACTCAAAAGTAGACCTGAAATAATTGAAATGATACTGTTCCGGGAATCCGCAATTAGATATAAGTACTATATCAGGCTCTTTTTCAAAGCGTGAATAATGAGTAGTTTCACCCCTGTCATTCTTTCCAAAGTGAGGGTCAGCTAAAGGGATTGACCTGTCTATAAAATTCTTCATAATACCGGTCACACCACCAACATAAACAGGAGAAGCAAAAACAACAATATCTGCATTAATGTATTTATCAAGTAATATTTCTACATCATCATCAATAATACATTTCCCCGGGGTTTTTAACCAGCATGACATACACCCTTTGCAGGGTTTTATATCTTTTTTAGCCAGCAAGATATACTCAACATCAGCTCCAGCTTCCATAGCTCCCTGTAAGAACAGATCAACCATCACATGAGTATTGCCTTTCTCACCTTTAGGGCTGCCATTAAACGCTATAATTTTCATAAGATATCCTCTAAATAAACATCATGCACCTCTGCAATTGCCTTTTATTTTAAGGCTTTCGGCGAACAAAGTAAACATTAATATTTGAAATTCTCAAAGATTGACGATATAAAAATTGGGCTACAATAAGCGTGAGATTTTTTAAGTATCGGATAATCTAGTAAACGCATTAGAAATACATTTAGAAAAAACACGCTAAGTCTTCTACCCTATTTATAGCCGATTAGGGCAAAAAAGTCGTATACAGAAACCCTCCTTTAACAGGAGGCAGAAGTTCCTTTCGTTAAGCATCAGGCCCTATATAACAAATTGTTAAAATTTTTACGATTGTGGCGCTAATATGTAAATTCGACTACCAGTAATGTTTTTATATATATAGGTTATATAGTAATTTATTGGTTTGGTTATGTAACAAGATATTGGAGAATGAGTATGCCACAAAATATTCAGGGGCCAGTAGGTCCTCAGGGGCCTAATTATAACCAGCAAGCGCAGGTTATTAACAATAACTATTATTATCCTGTTCAGGGTTCACATTATCAGGATAGTTATCAGTTTCAAGGCGGGCAATATTACCCGCCCACTTTCACAGGGCAACTTCAGTATGGCAGCCACTGCGGCGGCTGTCACGCACAGGCTTACATCGGTGGGCCTTCTTACCATGGGCTAACACCCACTCAGGAACTCCAGGTTCTCTTCGGGCAATGTGATATGATTTTTAACCATCTGTATAATCAGCCTCCACGCTACAATTCTGCAATCATTATGTATAACGATCCGCTTGCAGACCTGAGAGGCATGGAAGCAATGGTGTATCAGGCTATCAGAGAATGCAATCAGCCTTCACAAGTTGAGCAATCCGGCCAAAAAGACTGGACAGATGTTGATGAACAGACAGCTCTAAAAGTTCAGCGTTGCGCTACGGCTATGCACAATGCTATAAAAGGCTTGGGCACTGATGAAGATACTATCAGGCAAATTCTTGAAGGCCTGACACCAGAAGAAAGAGGATATTTGGAAATAGCTTACGCAAATATGTATGGCTATGGAGATCCTGAATCTCTGAGAGAAGACCTGAGAGGTGATCTTAGCTGGGCCTCAAGAGGTATCACAGAAAGACAGGCACTGAACTTACTAAACGAAGGGGCACATAAACATCCGGTAGTAGCTGCAATAGCTCTTCATGATGCTATGGATGGTTCCGGTACAGACGAAGAAACCGTTAAACAAATATTTGAAAACGCTTCTCCGGAAGAAATAGCAAAAATTGAACAGGCTTATGCCGAGCTTTATGGTGACGGCAAACTTGATAAGCTCAGAGATGACATCAGAAGTGACTTTGGCTTCTGGGATAATCTTGGCGGCGGCGTAGTAAAAGGCGGTGCAGGTGGAGCAGCTATAGGCGCAACCATTGGTGCTATAGCCGGTCTGGGCGGTCTTTCGGTTCCATTTGCGGCAATAGGTGCCGTTATAGGTGGCGGCATCGGGTCATTAGTAGGTGGTATTACCAGTATATTTAGTGATCCGGCTAAAAAAGATCGGCAGCCCCTTCTGGAAAAACTCAACCAGGGAGCCTTATCAGGTTAGAAAATTACATGCTTGCATACTATAATCCAATATCTTGGCCGTCTGACAGAGCTCAGTACGGCTTTTTTTAAGTTGTACAGCTGCTTTTAGAATACTAAAAGACATAAAAAATAAGTCCCATATATTCTGAAACCTGATTAGTTATGACATTTGGGCTCTCTGAATAACTTGTATGTTTATATTATTGGTTATAAATTTGTTCAAATGTATCATTAAGTTTGATATTGGAAGGAATATGGCAGTTCTGAATTATAGTTTAAAAAACTGATTTTAATATAAGCCCTCATCCATCAAACTTAACTTTGAACTGGAATCTTAAAAGTTCTCAGATTCAAAAAATTGTGCGGCAGACTTTCAGCCCAGTGGTTTTTAATGATTAAAAATGTCTAATATATCAGATCTTTTTCAGTAACTTTATCCTTAAAAAGGTAGTAAACCCAAGTTTGATAGCCAATTACAATAGGTATAAAAACTATAACAACAACTAACATAATCTTTAATGTCAGCGGACTTGAAGCAGAATTAAAGATTGTCATACTGTATTGATCGTTAATTGACGATGGAAGAAGCCTGGGGAATATACCGGCAAGGCCAAAAAAGGTAGTAAGGCCAATAACAAGCCCTGAAGCAAACCATGCCTTCCACCAGGAGGCTATTTCTATAAAAAACCAGATTAACATAAAGCCAAACAACAACATAAGAGGTATAACAAAAAGAACAGGATAGCTCATATAGTAGTTAAATACGTTTGTTGCAAACCCTGTACTTATTATAAATACAAGACCAGAAAGCGTTACAAACGGCCATATCTTTTTAGCAAAATTACTTGCTCTATTTTTAAGCTCTCCATTTGTTTTAATAGCAAGCCAGATAGAACCGTGAAGCATAAAAAGCATTACAAACAGGGCTCCCCCGAGAATGTTATAGGGGGTTAAAAGGTTTATTATAGACCCTTGAAAATGTCCGGCTTCATCAATTGGTATACCAGCAAAGATACCGGCAAAGGCAACACCGAATAAAAACGCAGCAACAAAGCTGCCAGCAAACATACAGATATCCCAGAGTTTTTTCCAGCGTGGATCATCAATATGCCTCCTGAATTCAAAAGCGACACCCCGAACGATCAAAGCAAAAAGAATCATCAAAAGTGGAGTATAAAGGGCACTAAACATAACAGCATAGTTGCCAGGAAAGGCAGCAAAGGTAACACCGCCGGCCGTAATAAGCCAGACCTCATTTCCATCCCAGAAAGGGCCTGTTGCATTGTAAATATACCTGCGATCTTTATCATCTTTGCTTAGCACAGGCAAAAGACACCCTGCACCAAGGTCAAAACCATCCAGTATGAAGTATACTGCCCATAATACTGCCCACAAAACAAACCATATAGTTTCAAGCATTTGCCTCTCCTCCTTTTTCTTCAGCTGGTAAAGGTAATGGATCTGGCCCCTGCCCTGCAAACTTTATTATCAGAGAAAAAGCTGCAACTGCCAGAAGTGAATATACTAACAGAAAAGCAATGAAAGAAGTTAAAACCTGTGTTTGAGAAATATTAGAGACAGCATCAGAGGTTTTCATGAGGCCATAGACAATCCAGGGTTGTCTGCCCACCTCTGCAACGATCCAGCCTGCTTGAAGAGCAATGTAGGGTAAAGGTATTGAAAAGAGCATTATTTTAAGGTACAAAGGGTAATCTTCCAGCTTATGACGTTTAAACCAGCCATATAGAGTTAATAAAACAAATAAAAAGCCAAGCCCTACCATAATTCTAAAGGCAAAAAAAGTAAGGGTTACAGGTGGTCGCTCATCAACCGGGAAATATTTAAGGCCTTTAACCTCTGCCGCAGGATCATGATATGCCAGCATGCTTAAAACACCACGCACAGGCAAAATTTCAAAATTGTTTTTTTCGCCCTGCTCATCCGGTATCAGGAAGGCTGCCATCGGGGCATAGGCAGTTGTTTCCCAGTGAGATTCCATTGCTGCAAGCTTAGCAGGCTGTATTTCGGCTACTTCAGCACCGTGCATATGCCCCTGAACAACTTCAACAACGGAAAATATTAGTGCAAAGGTTAATGCCATCTGAAAAGATCTCTTAAAGAAAGACAGGTTTTGCTTTTTAAGTATATGATAGGCACTGATACCCATTACAAAAAAGCCTGAAAGAATAAATGCACCGCTAAGGGTATGAATAAACATCTGGATGGCAAAAGGTTGTGTAACAACAGCGAAAAAGTCGTTTAGTTCAGCCCTTCCGTTTCTTAAAACGTAGCCTACCGGGTGTTGCATCCAGGCATTAGCAACAAGAATCCAGAAAGCAGAAAAGGTACCGGCAGCAGCAATAAGCCACATAGTAGTAGCATGGGCTCTGGGAGATAATTTATTCCAGCCAAAGTGCCATACAGCAATAAATGTAGACTCTAGAAAGAAAGCTGTTGTAGCTTCGATGGCCAATAGAGACCCAAATATATCGCCAACATAGGCTGAATACCTGGCCCAGTTAGTACCAAACTGAAATTCAAGAGTTATACCTGTGACAACGCCAAGAACAAAGTTTATTAGAAAGAGTTTTCCCCAGAATTTTGCCATTCGTTTGTATTCTTCATCGCCAGTATTAACATATTTTCTCTCCATAATGGCAATAAGAATAGATAAACCCAGTGTTAAAGGTACAAACAAAAAGTGAAACCCTGTAGCAAGTGCAAATTGTAATCGTGAGAGAATCAAAACATCCATGATAAGGGTTTTTCCTCCTGATTAGTTTAAATCATTTAAACATTTATATGCTGATAGAAATTATTATTAAAAAAGCTGATTTCACTCATTTTAAAATAGATTAAGCTTATTGACAACTAAAAATGAAGGCCCGGTAGCGAACCTTCATTTTTGTTGCTATAAAATCCTGTGGTGTTTATTCTGGAGAAAACTCATCTTTGCCAACACCACAAATCGGGCATACCCAATCATCTGGGATGTCTTCAAAGGCTGTTCCAGGCTTAATACCACCATCCGGGTCACCTTTTTCAGGATCATAAACATAACCACAGACATTACATACATATTTTTTCATCTTGCTACTCCTTTTCTCAGAATCATCTCTTTTTTTATCTTGTTCCACCTGCTTATTATCGCTGGCGAGCTTTGAAACAGGCGAAAATTCAGGGCTTTTGCCTTTTAATACTTTATGATAATAAGCATAAGTAAGAGGTTCAGCCTGTTTAATAACTTCAGAAAAGTTTACTTTGCCTATAAACAAAGTATGACTACCAGCATCAACAGTCTCAACGACTTCTGCTTCAAAGATAGCGATAGCATTTCTTGTTACAAGCGGGCATCCATTTGGAGCTGCCTTATATTCAACCTGTGAAAGCTTATCTATATCTCTGCCAGACTTAAACCCGAATAGGCCAATAAGCTTCATAGGTGTATCCTGTTCAAGAACAGACACTCCAAAGTGACCACTTTTAATTATATAGTCGTGGGTAAGTTCTTTTTTGTTTATACATACAGTAATTTGAGGTGGTTGGTCAGTAATTTGCATTACTGTATTTGATATTTGACCATTGAGACCTTCTTCACAACAACAGGTTACAATGTAAAGCCCATATGTAATATTCCAGAATGCCTTAATGTCAATATTTTCGTTACTCATTATTATTCCCCTTCGAGCATCTCAAGATCTACGGGTTTTGGGCCTTTAACAGACAGGAATGCTGCTGGCTCATCTCCAATATTTTTAAAGGTATGCGGGACATTCATTTTACCCTGTACAAGATCACCATTTCTTGCAATCAGTGTTTTGTCTCCTACCGTAAACTCTATTTTTCCTCTGATCACAAAGAAAAGTTCATCAGTGGTTTTGTGAACATGCATAGGGACTCGTTCTCCTGCTGGCAGATTGTATACAAAGCAGGCCAAACTTTCATAATCACCAAAGAAAGGGTTAACATCAACAGCATTGCTGTATGAAATTTTTTGTCCATAATACATATGAATCAGATTTTCATCATTTTCTACAGCAACAAATTTTTCTTTAGGGGCCCCGCAATTAGGGCATTTTTCTGGTGGTTGTTCTCCTTCATGGATGTAACCACAAACTGTACAGCGCCATTTTTTCATTTTTTACTCCTTTTTTAATTGTTTTGCCAGTTTAACGCCCATATCATAGCATTTTTGAAGGTTTTCAGCATCCGGTACATATTGAATTTTCACCGGATCAACTGCAATAACCTGTTTCATATCTTCAGTAAGTATTTTACCCAGTTCATCAATGGCTTTATCAGACCAGCCATAAGATCCAAAGTAAGAGCAGAGGAGATTTTTAGGTGCAAGACCCTTGATATAGCATAGCAGATCAGCAACCGTAGGATACAGGTTGCTATTAATAACTGGTGATCCAACAATAAAAGCCCCGGCTTCAAGCAATTCAGTAGCAATGTCGCTTCTATGGGAACCACCCAGTGGCATGACTTTTACCTGAACATTTTCGCTCTGAACCCCTTCGCTAATGGCTTTTGCCATCTTTTCTGTACTGCCCCACATGGTATCAAATGCAATAACGACTTTTTCTGCCGGTTTCATTTGGGCCCAGTTAGTATATTTTTCGATAATTTTATCGGTATATTTATGCCATATCGGGCCGTGGTCAGTAGCAATATATTTAATTTTGAGATTTTCTTCTTTGATTTTAGTCATTAGTTTAAGTGCCAGTTGTGAGTAAGGCATAAATATATTTGCATAATACTTGGCTGCTTCATAATCCAGGATCTGCGAGTCTATTTCGTAGTCAAAACGTTCACCTGTTGCAAGATGAGAACCGAAAATATCGTTAGAGAAAAGAATCTGTTCCTCTTTTAAGTAACTAAACATACTATCGGGCCAGTGCAGAAGTCTTGTTTCGTATGTTTTAATATTCATGTTGCCCAGGTCAATTTCTTCACCCTCTTTTAGTTCTGTCAAATAGTTTTCAATACCTTTAAAATGTAGAGCCAGGTTTTTGAATCCGGGTTTTGAGGTAAAGACTTTCTCTGGTTTAATTATTTCAATAACTTCAGGCAGCAGGCCAGAATGATCCATTTCTGAGTGGTTAGAGATTACGTATTGAATATCTTTTAAATCTATAACTGAAGATAATCTGGCAAATAATTCATCTTTGTGAGAGGCTTTAACAGTATCTATAAGTGTAATCTTATCTGCTAAAACCAGGTATGCATTGTATGTAGTGCCCCGATTTGTTGAATAACCGTGGAAATCTCTAATCATCCAGTCGATAGCACCAACCCAGTATACTTTATCTGTAATTTTTAGAGCTTTAAAATGGTTTAACATGCTTTTTTCTCCTGGTTTTGGGGAGCTCAATATTTTAAAAGGTTTGATTAATGAAGAATTTGAGACAGTTTTTTTGAAATTGTGTAATTGTATTTAAGTTTAGTAGAAAAGGGGTCAAACATAAATAAATTTTTCAAGAAACCCGGCAGTAACCAGAATACTGCCGGGGTGTAATTATTCTTTATCTAACAGGTTAATATGCATAGCCATAAAAGAATTGTGTTGTGATTAATAGCTTTTTAAGCTTGCTGTGTTTCATCAACAAACTGCCTTTGACCCAGTTCACGATCTATCATAAACAAACCGCCGGCTGAATCTCTGGCTCTATCAAGCATATCAATAACGGTAGAAACATTATCTTCTTCTTCAGCCTGTTCAGTAACAAACCAGTTTAGCATAAGCTCAGTAGCATAGTCTTTTTCTTCTCTTGAGAGGGTCATTAGATCATAAATACTGCTTGTAATGTACTTTTCATGATCCAGAGCAGCTTTAAAGATATCCAGTGGTTTTTCAGCGTCGAATTTTGGTTCTTCGATGCTTTTAAATTTAACTTTTCCACCTCTTTCAAGAATATAGTGGTAGATTTTGAAGGCGTGAGTCATTTCTTCTTTAGCCTGAACATCCATCCAGCTGGCCATTCCTGGCAAATTTTCCTGCTCAAAATGAGCAGACATAGCAAGATACAGATAAGCAGAATACATTTCTTTATTTATTTGTTTATTGAGTTCTTTAGCGATTTTTTCGCTGAGCATAGGTTAATTCCTCCAGAGGCCATGTAAGTTACAGTATTCACGGACATAATAGTCATTTTCATCGATTATAAATTCAGCTTCGGGTTTATTTCCAGGTTTAAGAAATTCACGATAGGTTTTGTCTCCTGCAACAACCTCGATCCATTCTATGTAGTGGTCTTCTTCCATTGGGTGAGGAGTGCTACCAACAATGGCTTTAAACCCACCAGAGGTTTTTTCAACAACCGGCACGTGTTTTTCTTTTCCGTTATCCTGGGTAAGTTCTTTTTTTAGCTTCATTTCCTGGCCGCAGCAGACCAGGGCACCTTTACCGCCATGGATAACTTCAATAATGTTGCCGCAAATATCGCATTTATAAATTTGTAAAACTTCAGGCATATATAGATCCTTTCATAATGAATTGTATTTACCAGTTTTCGCAGGATACTTCATAGTATGCTTGTGGATGTTTGCAGGCAGGGCAAAGCTTAGGAGCTTCATTGCCTTCATGTCTATAGCTACAGTTGAGGCAGCGCCAAATAACAGGTTGATCTTTTTTAAATACTTTGCCTTCAGAGATATTTCTGGCAAGATCAAGGTATCTTCTTTCGTGGTATTCTTCGGCTTTAGCGATGTATCTCCACTGGGCAGCTATTTCAGGGAAGCCTTCTTTGTCTGCTACATCAGCAAAACCCGGATAGAGTTCAGTATGTTCAAGATTTTCGCCGGCTGCAGCGTGTTTAAGATTTTCGAGAGTATTGCCAACAAAAGCACCTTCAAACCCTGCCGGATACATAGCTGTTATTTCTACATCTCCGCCTTCCAGGCAACTCCAGAATCTTTCAGCGTGCTCTTTTTCTTGAGCAGCAGTTTCTTCAAATATTAATGCCATTTGCACATAGCCTTCTTTTCTTGCCTGTTTGGCAAAGAAGGTGTAGCGGTTACGAGCCTGTGATTCACCGGCAAAAGATGCCAGAAGGTTTTTTTCTGTTTCTGTTCCTTTTACACTAGCCATTTTTTCTTCCTTCCTGTTTGTACAAGTTTTATCACTTTAAAAATAAGGTAATTGACGTTATTAGATGCGAATTTCTTTTATATTCATAATGATCACGGGTGGGGATATTTATTGTGTAAATTATTAACTTCATTATTGTTTTTGAAAAATATAGTTTTGTAAACACCCCATTTGGAGTATTTGATAAAACCTTATTTCGAGGCTGTTTTAAGACTGTCATAACTATGCAATACTTGCTATATGGCAATTTCAATCAGACAATCTTTATAAAATTAGGTAAACTGAGTATAAAATTATAAAGCTTTATTGATAAATCTTACTTTATATTCATTAAACTATTTCTAATTGTTGTATATCAGTAATACTGGCAATAGATACTATTAGTTTAAAATAAAGCCTGTAATATTATGTAAGTCAGAAACAAACAAGAATAATTACTATTAAGATGATACTGTGTAAAAAAATATTTGTCAACGAAAAATCCCTGCAAGTGCTATTATTATAAAGGTCGCAGGGATGTCATCTAAACACATCCTTTTTGACAGATTCATAACATGAACTTTTCATTTTTATTGAAATTTTTCTGGACAATACCGGCCTGTTTCCTGTAATGTACTTATTACAGCTTAATTTGGAATCAAAAGAAGGTTATTAATGGAAGTTTTTCAGGATAAACCAAAAGTTTTATTTACTGCTGCAATAGCTGATGACGGACTGGCAGAGGTTCTTCAGCTTGACACAAAGGGCATTATGTTTAACCCGAGCGGCTGTTCAAATGTTTTTAACTATATAAATAGCAATTCATTTGAAAAAAGACTGACTATCTTTGATCATAAACAGTCCTATACTTTTGATCCTGCAAAATTAAAAAATGTTGACCTGATCTTTAACCAGATATCAAGCCCTGAAACACACAAAATATCTTTGTTAAAGATGGATAAATTGCTTAAAAAGGTAAATATTCTGTGTATAAACAATCCTCAAAACATTTTGCAAACAGAAAGAGATAATATATACCGTCTATTAAAGGGTATTGACAATTTGACAGTACCTAAAACTATTAAAATAAACCCCAGTTCACCTGGCGAAGTTTATGATCATATTAGAGAATCAGATTTTCAATTTCCTGTAATATTCAGAAAAGCTGGATTACACGGCGGAAAAAATACGACTTTGTTGTATGGATACAATGAGTATGAGAAATTTTATCCGTTTGCTATTGATGGAAGTGACTATTATCTTATTCAATACGTAGACTACAAACAGGATGGTGTATATAAAAAATTCAGGCTGGTTGTAGTCGATGGAGAGGTATTTATCAGGCACATTATTTACAGTGACCACTGGATGATACATAGTAGTAGCCGTGAATATATGGAAAAAAACTCCAGCTATCAGGAAAAAGAGAAGGATATTTTAGAAACTTTTGATTCATACATAAAACCAGAAATTCAACCTGTCATTCAGACAATACATGAGATTCTTGGCCTGGATTACTTCGGCATTGACTGCTACATAGACTCAAATATGCATATTTTAATCTTTGAAGTCAATGCCAATATGAATATAATGGTTAATAATCAGCAAAATAAATATTCAATCTGGGATAAGAAAATATCCGCAATAGTAAATGCCCTTACCCAAACGATTATAAAGAAAATAAATACCCGATGAAATATCAAATAGAAAAAGCTCAACCTGAAGACTATAACAATATTTTAGAAATTTTAAAATACTGGAATATGCATCATATACCCTCTGTGGAAGTTCAGGAGCTGGATCTCTCCTGCTTTTATGTTGCAAAGCTTAACAATAAAATTGTCGGAGCAAGTGGCTATAAAATTTTATCAAAGGATACCGGCAAAACCACTCTTCTTGCTATTCTACCTGACCTTCAGGGATTTGGTATCGGAAAAGACCTGCAAGATATCAGATTAAAGAAAATGTATGATCTAGGAGTCAAGAAGATCACAACAAACTCTGATCGCCCTGAGATTATCAGCTGGTATAAAAAGCATTATGGTTACTATGAAATAGGCAAAATAAAGAAAGAGTGCTCTTTTGGTCTCGATAGTGTTGATGAATGGACGACACTGGAACTTAATCTGGAAAAATATTTTAAAACACTGGAAGAAAAAGAAGCCCGTAAAAAGGATTATATAGCTCAAACAACACCCTGCCCGATGGCACCTTATAAGCCCCTTATTATTAATGCCTGTTTAACAGGTATGATACCCACTAAAATTCATACTCCCTTTGTGCCTGTGAGCCCGGAAGAAATAGTAGAAAGTGCAATAAAGGCTTGTGATGCCGGGGCAACCATTGTTCACCTGCACGCCAGAGATAAACACGGTAAACCAACCTACAAAGCAGAATGTTATGAACAGATTATAACAGCAATAAGGAGAGAGAGAAAAGATTTAATTTGTTGTGTTACAACATCAGGCCGTAATTATAATGAGTTTGAGAAACGCTCAGAAGTATTGCACCTTGAAGGAGCAGCTAAACCTGATATGGCCAGTCTGACACTCGGGTCGTTAAACTTTTTAACAGGGCCCAGTGTTAATTCTATTGATATGATAATTCAACTGGCTATTCTGATGAAGGAAAAAGGCATTAAGCCTGAACTTGAGATCTTTGACCCCGGAATGGTGAATGTTGCCAAATATTTGGAACGCTATGAAATTATTTTAGGAACAAAATACTTTAATATACTGCTGGGCAACCTCAATACATCTTCTGCTACTATTGCTGACCTGGCTGTTATAACTTCGTCATTGCCTGCTAACTCTATTTATGCAGTTGCCGGACTCGGTAAATTTCAGCTACCTGTTAATACAATCGCTATAGCATCAGGAGCACACGTCAGGGTTGGCCTGGAAGATTCTATTTTCTATGATTATAATCAAACACTTCTTGCAACAAATGAAGAACTAATACAAAGAATAGTCAGGATCTCTGCGGAACTTCAACGTCCAGTATCTACTATAACTGAAGCCAGAACACTTCTGGGGTTTTGATAATTATTATAGCTATAATCAAAGTCAATAAGTAATCAGATTTCAGAAAATATAGGGCTTTTAGAATTGTTTAATTTTTTATGTCGTTTAGTATAACTGTCAGGTTATTTCAAAATATATTACAGTTTAATTACATTGATTTTTCTGCTTCGATGGCTTTAAGAATTCTATCTAGGAGTGTTCTGATTTCTCTTTCGGGTATTTTTTTTTGGGTTGTTGTTACCATAAGCATAAAAATTTTGTTGTTGTTATAGGGATATAGAACCTTGTTATGATAGGTTATGTCATCGATTTTTTCCGGAAAAGCTACCCACCGAATGCTAATTCCATTTATATAGTCTACGCCTTCTTTTGTGGTATTCTTAAATGAATCAGACATACCTTTGATATGTGCTGATACTATTTCACTCCGATTTTGGCTGGTAGTATAAGGGAAGACACTGTTAAAAATATAAATAAAGAGTTTGTCTTTTTTTTCTGAATCATTGCTAAAAACGACATTTTTTCTCGAATCTATTTTATGAGACCAGTTTTCTGGCACATCAATATCAAGCATCGTATTGTTACCAAGGTAAAAAAGACCTTCGAGCTGTTCAATATCTCCGGTATTGCTTACGATTACTGGTTTTGAATAATCTACTCTGCTGCCATTCCAGTCATTTATGTACCAGTCGTTATGCTCTTCGTCAAATCCGTAGCGCCAGTCGCCTTTGAATGAATTGCAATCATCAGATAAAATCAAGTTAATATTGCCTGAATCCTCTGGTGGTTTATAAGAAGGAGATTGCGACCATTTGCCAATGAAATATCTTCCGTAGATAACACCTTCAACAGTACCCTTGTTGAGGTCATAGGTGCCTTTAAGCTTAAAGTTATCCTGTTTGAGTTCCATTCTTCCCCATCTTGTATCCCATGAGCCTTCAAAGGTACATTTAGAGGTATTTATAGATTTTACATCCTGCGCAAATGATTTATTTTTAATACTCAAAAAAATTACCAGAACAGCTATAAGGCTATAAATAAGAATGTTATAAATTTTCATTTATCAGTCCCCCATTATAACTGTATTATCAGATATCAAAGCCCTTAAATTCTTTTGCAGTGATTGTTAAGCCTCTTAAGACTAAAAGATTCCTGAATATGTCTTTGATAAAATTTTATCATTCAACGTTAGATTTTAGTCATGTTATTTTTTATAAACAAATTATTTAAGTGCTGATAATACTGTAATAACTTATGTTAAAAGTTTTTAAAACCAGTATGGCAGGAAGGGGTAATCTATGGAACATATCAAATATTATGAACTAGCCAACAAAACTCTGGCACAGCTTCAGAAGGGTGCTTTTCTTACGGTTAAAGATGATGATGGCCTTATAAATACAATGACAATAGGCTGGGGTACGCTTGGTTATATGTGGATGAGACCTGTATTTATGGTTATGGTTAGAAAATCCAGGTATACTTATCAGCTTATTGAGAATACAAAAATGTTTACCGTTAGTGTTCCTTTAAGTGGCCAGCTAAAAAAAGAGTTGACAGCCTGTGGTACTACATCAGGGCGTGATGTTAATAAGTTTGAAGATTATAAAATTAAAAATCAATATGTGCTAGATTTTCCTGTGCCTGTTATATCTGATTGTGATTTACATTTCCTGTGTAATATAGTTTACAGGCAACATATGGATACTGCGGGCATAGAAGAAACCGTTGATGCTGTTTATGGCACTGAAAAAGATTATCACACACTGTATTATGGAGAAATCGTTCATACTCTTGCTAGAAGATCAGGCTCTTAGGTTAGCATATTAGGCTTAAATTGCTGTTTTAGTGCGCTTCACTTCCGAACCAAACCTCTTAAGATAGGTTTCACAGGGCTACGGAGGTGAGGTCTGCATCTCATTTCCAGAGAAAAAAGTCATACTTTCTTCCTATACGGAAACAGACTAGAGGCTGAGGTAATTCAACACGGTACATTTTATAATAGTATCATAAGGAAAGATAAGAAAAGGAGCACGAAATGGCAAATATTATTAAGAAATCAGCAACCAGCATATGTTTAACAGCAGCTTTAATAGGCAGTATATTATTCTCAGGAGCCTGTTTTGCCGCCATACCCGGCCAAGTCAACTACAACCCTGATCCAATAGCACCTTCTTATATCAATCAACCCTTTACCCCAATGAATAAAAGAGATCCAAGAATACAAAAAACTTATAAACAAAACCTTTACTTTAATCATAAAAGTGCAAATCCATACTTTAATAGATAATACAGCCCTTTCTCTCTTCTTAATTCTTATCCTTTTGCCGTATAGCGCTCAGGCTATGCGGTTTTTTTGTATACTAAAAGGCATAATAAGATTAAACAATTCTAAAAACCTTCAAGGTGTTTATTATAGATCGAGCAGAGAACCCTTTTTATATTCAGTGCTGGCCCCTGCAATATTTATAAATCAGTAAATTTAGTATTATGCATTAATCTTTAGTTTATTAATTGAATGCAACCAATCATTCAGAGAGAATGCCGCTGTGAGGCATTATCGTAATCTCATCAAAGTTGCAGGTTGCAGAATTTTCAAGTATAAAAAGAACTGTTTTCCCTACGTCTTCAGGGCGTATCATCTTGTTTTTATCAAAATTATTGCCGAATTCACCCCATATATCAGTATTAACTGCACCTGGCTTAATAACAGAGAGCCTTATATTGTGTTCACGCAGTTCTTCTCTAAGAGAGAGTGAAAGCCCGCTTAAAGCAGCCTTGCTGGCAGAATAAATACTGGCCCCAGGTATCCCACAATCGCCTGCTATTGAAGAAATATTTACTATATGGCCGGCTTTTTTCACTTTCATGAAAGGTATAACATATTTCATCATCAAGTATGAACCTTTCAGGTTGGTATCTATAATGTTATTATAGTCTTCAATGCTTATGTTTTCAAGCAATCCTCCGTCACCTGTGCCGGCATTGTTTATAAGATAGTCAATTTGACCAAATTCACTTATTACATCATTGACAAAGCTTCTGACTTCATCTTCGTATTTTACGTCTACTCTTTTAAACAGAACCCTGACTGAATCATCAATAAGATTAAGTTCTTTAGCAGCAGACATTATAGCAATTTCATTGCGTGAACAGATAGCCAGTTTAGCCCTTTCTCTGGCAAGGCTTTCTGCAATAGCTTTTCCAATGCCCTTGCTTCCCCCTGTAATAACAGCAATCTTATTTTTTAATACCATTACCAGCCTCCATAATACTCAAAATAGTTTCTTTCAGTCTCATATAACTTGACACGATAGAGGTTTGCCGGTTTAAACTTACCATCAAGGCGCTGCCATATAAAGCCTGTCAGGTTTTCACCTGTTGTGATCATACCTTTCAAATCATCAATATCATTTAGATATTGGTGGTCAAACTTGCTGATAATAGCTTCATTAATAATGTTATCCATTTCTAAAACATCATAAACCATACCTGTAAACTGATCTGGCTGACCTTTAAGGGATACTTCCAGTTTAAAGTTATGCCCGTGGGCATTATAGTTATTGCATTTGCCAAATATTTTAAGGTTTTCTTCTTCTGAGAGGTTGTCATTATGCAGGCGGTGAGATGCTGAGAATTTATAAACTCTTGTGATGTAGAACATATCGGGTTCTCCTTTATAGAAGCTGTATAAGTCTTCGTCTTCAAATATTAACACACAGGCTAGCCGGTCTTTCAGCCTTTTTTCAAGGAGCTGCCAGCATACTTTGCACAGGTTTTCTGTTGTGGGTTGTATATTCTGAAAGTATGAGACATCCTTGTTGAGGTTTTTGTGGTCGAGTTCTGCAATTATAGTATCTTTAAGTATTTGCTTCAGGTCAATCAGGTTTATTATCATGCCTGTATCTGGCTCTGAAAAACCTTTTAGAGTAACATGAAGTATATAATTATGGCCGTGAGAGGTTTTGCCGCAGCATATACTGAACTTATCTTTGTTTTGCTGTTCTGTCCAGCTTTTGACATAGTAGTAATGTGCGGCGCTGAATTCTATTGATTTGGTTATATAGGTCATTAAACTCTGTATCTCCTGTTTTTCCAGCTTACAGAACCTTTTATTTTGTAATTTATGATAGAATTAAGAATTATAGCTGTTAAAATGATTGTGCCTGCCGGGTATAAAAGCCCTGTGGCTGCTGGATACTTCATTCTGGAATAAGCATAACAGAAATATGCAAACACAGCTACTAACAGAGGCACTGCAAAAGGGTACAGGCTAATATCAACGATAAGTGCAATGATTGGCAGCCAGAAGAGGCAGAGCAATAGAACAATTAACATTATTGATTTAAGAATACTATAATTCAGTAGGGCAAAGATGTTTTTGCTCCAGCCTGTTATTATTTCTGAGAGGTTATGATACATTCTAACCTGTATAAGACCCGGGGCATAAGAAAAGTATATTTTGCCACCAGCTTTTTCTACGTTATGGGCCAGTTTTACATCTTCAAGTATTTCATTTTTGATAGCTTCATGGGTTCCGGCTTTCTGGTATATATCTGTTTTTATTAGTATAAAAATACCGTTAACAACAGCATTGCTGCCAGGTTGATCATTTATTCCCTTAAAAGGGTACAGGATATTAAGTATATGAAAAATCATAGGTTGAACAGCGTATTCAAAGATAGTTTTACATTCTTGATGGGCTGCATAGCTCAGAAGATCAATATTATTATCTTTAGCTAATGTGATAGAGTTTTCAATACAGTGCTTATTGAGTCTGACGTCAGCATCTATAAAAAGCACATAAGGTGATTTAACCTCTCTATAGGCAGTAAATAGGGCATAATTCTTGCCAACCCACCCTGTTGGCTTTTCTTTAATACTTATATAATGTATATAATCATATTCTGAAGCATATTTTTTTGCAATGTCAGGTGTTTTATCTTCTGATTGATCATCAACAATAATGATTTGAAAGTCTTTACAGGTTTGACTTATAAGAGACTCAATACAGGGTATAAGGTTTGCCTCTTCATTTCTTGCAGGAACAACTATTGTTAGTAGGTTTTCAGTCATAATTAGCTCTAAAGCTGCCTTTAAAATTTGATATGAACATCACTGTTATTACAATCAGGCTTGCAAGGTAAAATTTCTCCCCGTTCTTTGCGACAGTCAAAGCATTTTTCAATAGTTTCAAGAGAATTCTCAATATCATTTGATAGCTTCTTAAGGCTTTTAAGCTGCTCTTCAACCTTTTTCTTTTCTGCAAGAAGAATATCACGGGTTCTTTTAATTGTTGCCATATAGGTTTTTTCTTCAGCAGATGAGCTTTCAAAAAGTTCTTTTATTTCTTCAAGTGTAAAACCAAGGCTTTTCAAGTTATTAATAAGCTTAATAGCCCTGATAGAAGATTTATCATAAAGTCTGTAATTGCTATCAGTACGACAGGCAGGAGTAATAAGGCCAAGCTCATCGTAATACCTGATCGTTCGAAGGGTTACACCTGCTTCTCTGGCTATTTCACTTACTTTTAAGAGTTCTTGCCTGGTCATGATGAAAAAATCTTTACGTTGAAGTTTAATTGTTCTGACTGAATTTATTTTATACATTTATTTGTATAGTATACAACAGGGTGGTTGCCTTTAAGTATATTCTACAACATTATTGTTCGTTAAATTTTCTAATACAAAATTAAGATTATGACTGGCTTTATACATTTAAATAAAATCTTTTACCTGATATCAGTGATTATACAATCTTTTTGTTCCGTTATAAAATATTACTAAATGTAAACATTTTTTTGAAAAGAGTCAAAATATTTTTTTCAGAGTATTTATAGTATTTGAATATACTGGGGATTTAAACACTTTTAGTTTATAAAAACACCAGTCTGATAACTGTAGTAGAAATCTTATCTCTCTGGTATAATGATCAGGGATCAATTTTAAACCAGTACAACGGGGGACCAAAGGGGTTATCACAGATGATTAGTTCAATCAGTCACGGCCCATTAACAGGTACCAGATTTACAGGCCAGAAACAACCTGTAGTAGCTCAACCTGTTCGCACTGAAAAGCAAAATGTTTCTTTTAATGGCGGTTTCTGGGAACGGTTTATCGATGTCGTTTGGCCATGGGGAGCCCAGAAAAAACAGCAGGTTCAAAATGGGGTTAAAAACGAGGCCACTAAAGCTGTAAAAGAATTACCTGCCGTTCTTGGTGAAATTATGGCAACACCAATGAAAACTGTTAACCCGCCAGTAATACCTTTTCAAGGTCTGAAAGGCTCAAAGCTTAACGTTATAGCCTAACATAAGTAACAATAAAGATTTCAGGTATCTTGCAGAAAGGCAAAATGCCTGCTTAAAGGTGTTTCAATATAATCAATATAAAATCAGGGTAAAACTTGAAAATTCATTCTCAGCAAGTTCCCTTACAATATGTATTATAATTGTTTTTGACCTGTCATTCTGAGGGCAAAACCCGAAGAATCTCTCATAAATAGAACCTTCGCTGTGCTCAGGATGACACAAAGAACCCCATGTGGTGGTCACACCACAGCAAGTACCCTTACAATATGTATTGTTATTGTTTTTAATCTGTCATTCTGAGGGCAAAGCCCGAAGAATCTTTTATAAATAGAACCTTCGCTGTGCTCAGGATGACACAAAGAACCCCTTGTGGTGGTCACACCACAGCAAGTTCCCTTCCACTTTCCCCTGAAGGGATGGCCATCTCTAATCAAATTGTCATTTAGAGCTGCCGCATTGAAAAAAAAGTGGAGCAAAAACTTTTCACAATTGCCCTGCAGACTTCACACGCTCTAAAGAGAGGTTTTTTCTAATCAAAATACGATTAAGAAAAATCACGCAGGCTCAAGTGTTCGCCTGCTCGAGCCCATGTTTGCTGTGGTCTTGACCCCAAAAACTGTAACCTGAATGGGAGCAGGTCAAAATAGTTATGGGTGATGTATGCAATTTGTATAAGGACAATCTTGACATGGGTTATCAACTACAAGTTTAGCTACTTTATTTGTCATAACCTTGTTCAGGATCTTTTTAGAAAAATTGTCAATATAGGTAACTTTAACCAGCTTCTTAACAACTGGAATTTGTGGCCTGCACTTAAGAAGCTCTCCAAAGGAAGAGTTTAAAAAAGCACTTGTAATAGTTTGAATACCTGTAAAATCCACCTCAACAGCCTGTCTATTTATTAAACTATCAAGCAAAACCTTATATAAAACCGTACCTTGCTCACGATCATAACAATTTTCAGATTTTAATAGGTCTTTAACAATAACTTTTCTTGCCATATTAAAACCAATCTTCTTCTTCTCTGTGTGTAGTATCGGCAAAAATACCCAAATTCTTTAAAGTTGGTTCAAGCTCAATATTTATTATTGAACCAGGAAAAGAATTTGTCCAGTTTTTTATATTCAAAGTACCATCACTGTTAAAAGTCACTTGTGTATTACCTGAAATAATATCTAGTTTACCAGAACCTGCTTCAATCATTAACTTAATTGTATAAAGGCCCATTCCCGCATTCCTGTCAGTTGATTTACTGCTAGTTTTTTCTTCTATAGAACATAATATGGCCTCTTTTTCAGAGCTTAAGTCAGGATAAACTTGTTGTAGAGATTTTAAAAATCCGATACCATTATCTAGTACAGTTAAACAAACCTTCTTTTTTCTGGGGTACCATTGTGCTAAAGAAAAACAACCGAGCTTAGACCTGCTATGATCATTTACATTTGTAAATAATTCAGCAATGGAAGTTCGTAATATTCTTTCTATTTCTGGTTCTAAAGAAACTTCATGCTTAATCAAGTTCATAATCCGCTCTATATATGCATAATCCAATAGTGAATTTAATTTAAAATGTCTTAAGGGTATATTAGTTTCTAATTCTTCAATATCCGTATTTTTTTTGACATTAATGATTTTTGTAAATCGGCATGAATCCAAGTATTGCTGAAGATTATTATTTGATGGACGCTTATATCTTACAGGAATATCTTTATTATGAAAATGGAACACACTGAAAGCCACTAATGCAAGGCAGATAGGTTCAAGCCACTTAGCATAAGTAAAGTCAAGAAGAACTTTCTTGTTTGTAAAATCCTGAAATATTGTATTGATCAATAAATCAATATTTGTAGAACTTATTTCTGCGGGCAGTTTAATAGGAAAAGTCTTCATGTTTATAGTCTGAATATTTTCTAATGCCTAATTCCCGACTTCAGACACAACAAGTGTAGTAGATCTCTAAGAATTACTAATAGCTG
>CAZFBA010000008.1:28130-118413 GCA_964517135.1 uncultured Gammaproteobacteria bacterium | reverse complement strand
TCACCGGATAACATGTATAATCAAAGTCATAAGTAATCAGATTTCAGAAAATATAGGGCGGGTGTTTTTCGTTGCGCAGCAACGAAAAACACCCTGGAGACTTTTAGAATTGTTTAATTTTTTATTTCGTTTAGTATAATACTAAGATTGCCATCAAGATACAAATTATCAATAACCCCCTTTTTCAAGGGGGTTAAATGTTTATAATGAAGGTGTTAAGCTATTTACCAGAGATATGAATATCTCTGTTCCATTTGTTGCAAGACATACATTTCAGCCTGCTGGGCAATAGATTCAAATACAGGGGTCAGGTCGCCAACAGAGTTAACATAAACCAGGTTATTATCAGGGTTAGAGCCTTTTATCGCCCCTAATGCCTGCTGAGCATCAACATCACCAGCAACCAGCAAACCAACTGAATATATACTGACATCATTCGTTTCAAGAGCTGCTGAAAGACCGCCCAGTTTTGTAACCTCTGAACCTATATCTGTAAAAGCTTCAGGAACACCTGTAGTTATGTTAGCACTTGCAGTAGGCCCACCATCTGTAAGAAGAATAACAATCTTCTTGGCCAGCGGATCATTAGCAGCCTCATAAGTATTAAACTGTTCATTAGCTGTGTAAAGCGCATGAGCCAGGTTTGTTTGACCGGTCAAAGTGAGCGGTTGCGTACCGCCAGGGCAGGCAGGAACACCAGCAGGATAGTTATCTGTGCCATATTTACAGGCCCTGTTCATTCTAAAAAGCTTGCTCTTCAGGTTATTAAAGGTTCCACCAGATGGGCCGGAAAGTTGCAAAACCTCATCAGGCCAGGTTTCTGTTGTCAGGGTATAAGAACCATCCTGAACTTCTGTTGAAAAGGGCACAAAACCTACAACAAAGTTATTAACCAGTGTAGAATCACCTTCTATAGTTAATACAAATGATAAAAGCGCTGTTCTTGCAGCTTCTATCCTTGACAGATAGGTTGAAGTGATGTCTTCATCGCCAGGGTTACCAAATAATGCTGCTCTCGCTGGGTTAATATGCATTTTATCATACATAACCATACGATATGTCCAGTTCTGAGGGAATAAAGGGGTTCCATCAGTTTTATAAAGACTGCAAGTTGATTGATCAAGATGATCCTGATTCAAACAGCCAGAATTAGCAGGGTCTGGATCACTTGGCGGATCATCCCAGTAATCAAAAATAGCAGTAAAGTCAGCCGGTGAACCAAAGTTAGCTGCTATAGCCACATCAGGAAGGGTAGGAAGGTAAAGATATAAGTCTTCACGACCAGCAGGAACATCCGGGGGGTTCAAAGTACAGGTAACATAATCTGAATTCGGCAGAGGTTGATCCCAGGCAAGACCGGTATAAGGTAAATCTCTATTCGGTATCGCACAAGGATTATAGCGTTCATCATAAGGAGTTATAGGATCATCCAGAGTTTTAGCAAAATAAAGGTCATTAACACCAGGTCTGTAAACGAGATAAGGTGATGCAATAGCAGCCGGATCATAGCCAGCAAGACCACTGCTCATTCTCAAAGGTATTTTAGACCCGGTAGGATTGCTGTAACTGGTATATGCAGAATCTCCAAAAGCAAACGTAGACCCGAAGAAGAAATCATTACCACCTGCACCAACATAGTTTGATGCTTTCATAGAAAGAGAGGTATCCACCACAAGGACAATACCTATCTTATCTGAGAACGGGTCACCTTCTGCCAGAGCTTTAGAGGTGTTTTTAAAGAAATAGGTTGAAACACTATAAGAAGCATTAGATGCTGTCTGGGCAGTATGTCCACTATAAATCCTTAAAATAGCTTTTACGAGATTATTGCCTTTAGGCATAAAAGACTTATATTCCGGAGGAGCTGTACCTGTGCCGTCAGGGTCATAAAGCTGCATTGTGGCATCAGTTACTTCCCAGTTGTAATAAAAACCTGAATTTTGATATTGATACTTTGGATAAATAATATTTCTATTTGCTGTACTTACAACAGAAGCACTGGGCGTATTACCTGCCTGAGGAGATAGATCATTTTCCGGCAAATAAGCCGCACTGGGGTTGCCATCAGCATCGAGCCTCACAAAATTACCATTTGTATCAAAGCTCAAAACATCACCATTCTGGGCCATAACCGGGTGCATAATCGATATATCACCGGCGATTGCTTTTTCCATAATAGCATTAGCAATAGCCTGTTCCTGGGTGAGTTTTCGCCCTTCTGTAACACCTGTTACTAAACCATCACCGGCACTACTGCCAGCTTTATTGCTGACAAGCTTAATTACCGGTATAAGCGCTATTGAAAGCAATAGAATTATCACTGCTGCCTCAATAAGCGTAAAACCTTTTGCCTTACGTCGAAACACCTTCATGCCTTTCTCCTTATGAATTTCAAAACTAATCAACCTTTTACTATCAAACCGCATACTTAAATACACAATGGTCAACCCATCTAGTCAAAGTATCGGACTCAACCTCATGAACTTGAACTATTGTAACAAATTGTATAATTTAAATAGATAATACTAAACTATAAAAGCATTTATCCGATTAATACCATAAGGTGCTATAGCATTCTTGTCTTTATTTTGCAATAATATAAGCAGGGATTCAGTAATAGTTTAATGTATAAAGAGGAAGGCCGGCAAATGTTTATGAGAAGAAATCATTTGGGTCAGGGTGCCATTATTTTATTCGTCATTTTCATTGTAGTGACGCTCTTAATAGTGGGTATAACCCTTTCACTGTCTCAAAGCAAGACAGTAACAAGAATCATTTATACCGAAACCAACCTTAAAACTTACTATGCAGCCCAGGCAGGCCTGCAAGAAGCTCTTGCTACAAGGCTCATACCCAGAAGTAATATTTATGCTATTCAGCATGCTATTACCAATGATACAACAACATCGAGTCTTTATGGCACTAAAGCAGCTATGTTAAACAATCTTGGCGGAACTGCTCTTACAGCAGATCCTATTTACCCTGATTCAGGGATAATTAAAGCTGACCCGACTGCTAACCCCACTATCAGCAGCGATCAAGACATTCGAGATAATATTATCGGAACCTATATTTACAGAGCAGTAGGAGGCACAAACGCTTCAAATACAGTTGCAGGCGGTTCAAAGCCTCTAGGTCTTCCTGAAAATACCATTGAAGGTAGAGTAACCATTTATTCTGTAGGCTATAGTTTGCTGCCTAACGACGTTGTAGACAAATGTGGCCTTATAGCAGTTGTAGACTTTGATAGAACCGATGATGACCCGGCCAATGCCGATGAAATTGAATCCATTGAAATAACTACTGACCCGACATTTATTGCAAACAACATAGAAAACCCTTACTTAACTCCTGATACAACACCGCCTTCATTAATCAGGGCTGTTGCCTTCACGCCTACTAAAATATTTCATGATATTGTAGAAAACAGCTTTAATAGCTGGACTTCACCGGCACTTGATAAACAGCTCCCTGATGGTGGTGCACAAACAGGCACATATTCTAACAGTGCCTATGAAATAGGAAACAACTCTCAAATCAGGCTTTTCTTTGATGAGCCAGTAGACCCGAGGTCTATCAACAGTAACCTGACATTTATGTGTGCATCAGGCGACTGCACAACAGCCGGTGGCGGTGGTACAACACTACACCCGTCAGGCTATTCTTATATATCAAACGTTCCTCTAAGTAATGCTATTATCATGTTCCCACCTCTTGCAACTTCAGGTGCTCTTGAATATAACAGCGTCTATGAAATCTCTCTGGATGGCATCAACGACTTTGACGGCAATGTTATAAGCAACCTGCGTGTCAGATTTGAAACCGGCCCTGTTCCAACTCCGACTGATACACCTACTCCAACTGATACCATGACTCCAACTGATACACCAACATTTACACAAACAGAAACACCAATACCAACAAGTACGTTTACCACGACAAATACATTTACCATTACACGTACGCCAACAGAAACATATACTCCAACTATTACACCTACACCTACAGAGACTCTGACCGGCATTCAGCTGACCAACAGTGTCACCCCGACACCAACTATAACCAATACACCAACTATTACACCTACACCAACCATTACACGTACACCAACCAGAACATTTACTCCATCAAATACATATACTATTACACGTACGCCAACCATTACACGTACGCCAACTATTACGCTGACAAGAACCATTACACGTACGCCAACCAGAACATATACAAGAACCATTACACGTACACCAACCAGAACACGTACGCCAACTCCAACTCCAACACCTTGTTACTGTGTGTGTGAAGAATGGATCAACGGTGAAAAATGGCAAGTTATTGGTGGTGGCCCAATACTTTGTAACACCTGCGAAAGCGACCCGCTCAGAAGGTGTAAATAAATCAGAGAAATAAAACTGATCGCATATAACTAAAAAAAGGGGCCTATTTCAGGCCTCTTTTTACGTCTAAATAGATGATGATCTTTTTAGTTTATAATGGTATTTATTAGTATTGACCTCAAATTCAACAACAACAAATGATAGAAACTCTTTTCGATATAACAAAATGGTATATAATTCTTCAAATAACTGGCATAATCGGTTTTTTGCTGTGCTTTAACCTGTTTTCAGGGCTCAAACTAAGGGGTTTCTGTATAAGCAAAACAACCGGCCTGTTTATCATTTCTATAATAGCCTGGTTTTTATGCAACAAAAAGCTTGAGCTGATACCATATTCAACATTAACACTCTACCTTATTTTTCTGTCAGCAGGAATATTCAGCTATATTATTTACCAGAAAAACAAACCCGATATAGATAACTTCTTGAAAGAAAATTATAAATACCTGTTATCTATAGAGATTGCCTTTTTAATATCATTTTTAATCTTTGTACTATTGAGAACCTATACCCCGAATATCGAGGGTACTGAAAAACCACTGGAGTTTGTAGTAATCAACTCTATTCTACGTGGCGATTATATGCCACCAGTAGATGCCTGGCTATCAGGTCATGTACTTAATTATTATTATATGGGGCAATTTGTCTTCTGTAATATCATTAAATTGACATTTATAAACCCCTCTATCGGGTTTAATCTAATTGCTCCAACAGTTTTAAGCCTTATACTTATCGGCAGTTTTGGTTTTATTTATCAGCTTACCCGAAGCATACCCTGGGGAGTGCTTGCTGCCTTTATGACAGGCCTGATGGGTAACCTTGAACCTGCCGTACAAATTATCAAAAACGGATGGAACCCCGATACATTCAGATGGTGGGATGCAGGGCACATTATACCTCAAAGCTTCCCTGAATTCCCTTACTGGTCTTTCCTACATGCAGATGTTCACGCCCACTTTCTGGTACATCCCTTTACCATTATGTTTTTGTTTGTATTGCTGGCGTTCATTTACAATAACTATTTCCTGATAAGACCCCTGGATTTCAGAAGTAACAAAAAATTCTCAGCAAATATATTCTATTGCCTGCTTTTAGGCTCATTTATGCTTATTAACAGCTGGAACTACCCGAGTGCCATCGCCCTTACACTGGCCGGACTCTATATACAGCTGGCCAAAACGAAACCTGAAAAGTCAACCATATCAATAATTCTGAGAGTTCTACCCTCAGGCATATTTTATATCCTCACCAGCTACATACTTTATCTGGCATTCTATGCATACTATACCAGCCCGGTAGAAGGTTTAGGAATTGTTAACCCTGCACACCGCACAACAACAGGGCAATTTCTAATGCTCATCGGAACATTCCTCTTGCCTCTCTTAATTATTGCCATCATAGAGTTTATTAACAACCTGATCAAAAACAAAAACATCAATCTAAAACGAAAAACCTTTGCCCTGTTAATCATTTTAACAATCATCACAGCTACAATTTTTGCAACAAAAAGCTTCGTAATAGCTCTATCAACAGCATTATGGTTATTTTTACTGGCTAAAATACTTTCAAGAAAAGAAAAAACTGAATATCTTTTAATATCATCAATTACATTTCTGGTCTTTTCACTGATACTGGTCTGTGAACTAATCTTTGTTAATGACCTTTTCGGGCTTGATTATGAGCGTCAAAACACTGTAGCTAAAAGCTACATACAAATACTTCTTCTACTTCCACTTTCTGTTAGCTATTTTATGTACGTAATAAGCAGTAGAAATTACCTTAAATCAACATTAAAAATAATATATATAGTCACTATATCAATATTGATAATACTCTCATCAATATTCTTATTCACAGGTACATATGTTAAAAACCACCAGTTTAAATATGTTTACGCAGAACAAAACTGGCATATACCTACCCTTAACGGCAGTAAGTTTATTGAAGTTAAATATGACGGTGAATATGAAGCTATAATGTGGCTAAGAAAAAATGCAACAAAAGATGACGTTATACTTGAAGCCATCGGCGCCCCATATTCTTACTACGGCAGGGTAGCATCACAAACAGGTATACCTGCATTACTCAACTGGGCAGGCTCACTCAATGTTTTAAGGGGTAAATATTTCTATCTAATAAGCAATCCACGTGAAAATGCCGTTAAAAGAATCTATAAAACTAAAAATAAGAAAAAAATACACCAGCTACTCAGCAAATACAATATTTCATACATATACATAGGCCCACTTGAACGTGAAGAGTTTACAGAAAAAGAATTAAAAGGCTTTGAAAAAGAAACAACAATATTTGAAAAAGCATTCAAAAAAGGTAACACCGTAATATACAGAGTTAAAAGACCATGATAATCTATACCATTTTAAACTGGTACCTTTTCATACTTCTTATCGGTACAATAACTTTTATTTTAACCTTTGAACTTTTTAAAGACCAAAAAGATCGTGGCTACTGCATATCCAAAACAATCGGGATACTGCTTGTTAGCTTTATAAGCTGGCTTGCCATGGTATACAACTTCAATATGTATAGTTTCACTGCTGACATACCCCGGGTAGCAACCGGCATTCTTGGCATAGCAGCACTTATAATAATTGTCAGATCAGTTGCCAATGGAAACATTAAAGAAATATACAAATTTATAGATACAAATTACAGGTTAATTTTATTTACAGAAGCAGCATTTATAGCTATTCTAATTGGCATTAGCTATGTAAGAGCTTTTGCCCCGGATATTTTAGATGTTCACAAACTCCAGGATCTGGTGTACATAAAGTCATTCTTCAATACAGGTAACCTTCCACCTGAAAATATCTGGCTTGCAGGCTATAAAATCAACTATTATTATTTCGGGTATTTTCTTATTGCAAATCTGGTTTATCTCAGTAATATAGATATTCACCTTGCTTTTAATCTAGTGCCAGGAACTATTCTCGGGCTTATAGCAATAAGTGCAGGTGGTATAACCTACAATATTACAAATAGCAGATTCTATGGCATTCTTGGAGGCTTTTTAACAGCTTTTATCAGCAACTATAAACCTCTAACACAAATAATTCAGAGTGGTTTGCAAAATGGTTATGACTGGTGGCAGTCCACTCACTTCTTACCCAGTGGCAGCTTCACTGAATTTCCCTTCTGGACAGCTATTCATGGAGATCTTCAGGCATATTACACTGTACAAATAATAATTCTTGCCCTTATTTACTGTCTATATAGTTCAATAAAAAGCAATAATTTAATGCTGCTAACAAATTTTTCTGTTAAGACAGTCATTTTCAATATACTGATTTCTATTTTACTTGCTATAACAATAATGACTAACATTTATTCTTTGATATATGCTATTTTACTGATACTTCTATTTTCAATTTATGCTGCAAGCAAAGCAGAAACAAAAAAACTACAGTTACAGGCATACTTTTTAAACATTACAGCGATTTTTATAACAACCATATTAATATTAATACCCTTTATTCTTAGCTATAACATACCATTTACAGGGCTATCTTTTGTAACAGGTGAGTTATCTGTTAATTTTATCGACTTCTTGATTATCTTCGGTGTATTTCTAATACCTGTTATTATCTATATGCTTATCAGGCTTAAAGAAGAGCTAAAACTTTCAATGCTGGAACTTATTTTAACTGCGATTATTGTATTTTCAATTTCAGAAGCATATTTAATCTATAAAGCAAAGTTAACAAGCCTTCCCGTAACGATTTTGAGCATCACCATACTTGCATGCATAGTATTAACAGGCCTTTATCTTATAGTCAATAAAGTTAAAAACCGCCAATCTAAAGATTCAATCATCATTGCAATCAGCATTATAGTATTACTGAGCATATTATCATTAACATTCAACAATGTAAGCACAGGAATCATAGTAGCAGCAGGCATATTTAGCTTCTATATACTCTCTAAAGAAAAAGATTTTGAACATTTCACATATTATAGTCTCCTTGCCTGTAGCATAATAATTCTTCTGATCAGCAATATCTTTTATATCAAGACGAATTCAGAAACTAATCTAATAACATACAGCTATTTAACAATACAAACCCTGATCATATTTCCAATAATACTAGTGCTAAGTATATTTTTAAGCTTAAAAAACCTCAAAGAGTTTCACCGTGAAGTATATATAACAATAGTCATTATTATTATCCTTCCAGCATTATTATTCTTATTTCTAGGGCCATACTATAAAACCAATAAATTTAATACTATAGAAGGTTTAATACCAAGCATTTCAGGAGATCAGCACATAGGAAAATTCCACCCGTCAGATTATGAACTTATAGAATGGCTCAAAGAAGATGCTGACAGCAATTCTATACTTATTGAAGCAATAAAGCCAGGCGATTATTACAGCGGTCGCATTTCTGCCTACTCAGGAATGGCTACTGTTTTAAACTGGCCAGAAAGGCAATACTTTGCTTATGGCAAAAACATTCAAAAAGAGCTCCAGCAAAGAGCACAAGACATCGATAAAATCTATTCTGAGCCTGATAAAACTAAAATCCTTCAGCTGATAAAAAAATACAATGTTGAATACATATGTATTAGTGAACTAGAAAACGAACTATATCCACTTGAAGTACTCAGAAACTTCAGCCAGGTCGCAACTCTTGAATATCAAACAGCTCATTGTGGCGTATGTGTCATATATAAATTAAAAAGGGATTCTGCCTACTGATCTGATTCTGTTGTCGATACAGACTCTACAATCTTCTGGTTTCTCTTCTACACAGACTTTTGAAGGGTAAATTTCATACAACTGTCTGTATTTGCGGTCTGTTACATTGGGCATTACTACATTAGCCCCCCTGGTAAGAGCTAATTCTCTGCCTCTAGCAGGATTAGTCGTTGCCAGAGCAGTTGTAGCAGGTATATGAGCAGTCTTATTAACTATTCTGGTTATAGCCAGCATTTTAAACACCATTTCTTCAAGATCATAATCAATATCAGGAGTAAAAAAGCCCATTGATTCGTAATCAGAATATAAAGGAGTACCAGGATGAGGGATATAAGGCCCCATGCCGATCATGTCAAGTTCTAGCTCTTTAAAAAGCAGTACATCTGTAGCTAAACTTTCAATAGACTGCCCGGGTATGCCTATCATAACACCACTGCCAACTTCATAACCAAGTTTTTTTAGTATTTTAAGGCAATTTATACGATTTTCATAGTTCATATCAGGGTGCATTTTGCTGTATAGCTTTTGGTTTGAGGTTTCATGTTTTAAAAGATATCTATCAGCACCGGCTTTTTTCATACTGAGATATTCTTCTTCAGTTCTTTCACCTATAGATAGCGTCACAAATATATCCATTTCAGCTTTAATAGAGCGAATTATTTCTTCCATCAAATCAACTGTATAGTAATTATCTTCTCCTGACTGAAGGACAACTGTCTTATAGCCAAGTTTAAAAGCTTTTCTTGCTGTATCTAATATCTCTTCAGGCTCCATTCTGTATCTTTGCAATGATTTATTCTCAGATCTCAGCCCGCAATAATGACACCAGCGAGCACAATAATTAGAAAACTCAATAATGCCACGCAAGTGAACCTTATCACCCATGTATTCTCTACGAATTTCATCAGCTTTTCTATAGAGTTTTTCAAGTTCACAAGAATCAGTAACATGTAAAAGTGTTATAATATCATCTTTAGAAAGGCTATACTTTTCTAGAATGTCTGATATACCAGGTTTAGAAGAACACATCTCTTTCTCCATTCTCTATTTTAGACAGATTTTGAGTTACTTTACTACGTAGATTCTCATCCTGTATCATATCAAGATGATTTTGTATAGCTTTTTGGCCTGTATTCAGGGTTTGCTCTGAAGCATAATCCAGTAAGTATTCTTTAAAAGTAAAAAGTGCATTAGAGTGACAGAATTTCTGTATCAGACCAGGCTTAGCAAGATCCATAAAATCATGACCAACACGCCCAAGGCGATAGCAACCAGTGCAAAAGCTGGGAATATAGTCATTTTCTGCCAGTTCAAAGATAACCTCATCAAGGCTTCTGTGATCACCGACAGAGAACTGTTCACCTGTTTTACCATGAACTGTATAACCACCAGGATTAGTCTTAGAGCCTGCACTAATCTGAGAAACACCAAGCGCAATAACTTCTTTCCTGAATTCTGGTCTTTCTCTGGTTGTTAAAATAATACCAGTATAAGGTACAGCCAGCCTTAAAACAGCTACAATCTTCTTAAACGAGATATCATCAACAGCATGGGGTGACTTTGTAGAGAATGGAGCACCCTTGGCAGGTTCCAAACGTGGTATTGAAAGCGTATGTGGCCCAATACCATATTTTTCATCAAGATAAGCAGCATGTTTTAATAGTGCAAGAACTTCAAAACGATAATCCGTTAAGCCAAACAATACCCCCATACCAACATCATCAATACCTGCTTCAAAAGCCCTGCTCATTGTTTCATATCTCCAGGCATAATCAGCTTTTAAGCCTGACGGATGCATTTTTCTATAGGTTTCAAAATGATATGTTTCCTGAAAACTCTGATATGTGCCTATTCCAAAAGTTTTTAAAGTCTTAAATTCTTCTATATTTAGAGGTGCCACATTTATGTTAATCCTTCTTATCTCGCCACGACCAACTTTTGTCGAATAAATACCTTCAATGACCTCCTTTATATAGTCAAGCTTAATTTGATTAACATCTTCTCCTGCCACAAGAAGCAACCGCTTATGTCCCTGGGCCATAAGATTCTTAGCATCTTCTATTGCTTCATCTACAGAAAGAGTTTTACGCTCTATGTCCTTGTTATTAAACCTGAACCCACAATAAAGACAGTTATTGGTACAATAATTACTTAAATACAGTGGAGCAAAAAGCACTATACGTTTTCCGTAAATAAGTTCTTTAACCTGTTTTGCTGCCTTAAAAAGTTTTTCAAGTGCTTCATTATCATTATTATCAATATTAATGAGGATAGCAGCCTCATCCAAATCTAAACCTTTTGCATTAAGAGCTTTTTCAATAACTGCATCAACAGATTTAGTTGATTTATCATCAAGTAGCGCCCATAATTCAGTTTCATCTATGTAAGGGTTAACTTTTTCAGTTGTTTTTGACATTTTTTACTCCAATTCACAACAAATTTTCAAATATCATACTCAATATAATTTATAATACAAATTAGATGAGAAAAAAACTCCTCTATAGAGGTAACTATATCGGGTAAAATAAAGCAAAAATCTTATTAATAACTATTTTAAAAGCATTTTAAAGGTCAAAAAAAGCAAAACTAACTAACTACAAAGGATAAGTTAGATTAAGCTATTATAAGTTAATTAAATCAAGAGTATTAACCTTAACCTTATCTGTATTAAATAAGTTTTGAAAGAAAAAAAGCGAATATAAAGAATTACATAAGAGTTATTTTGACTATAGAATCGAATCTTGATAGAATTTTCATGCATAATTGTTAGCTATAAGGATTGGCTATGTTAGACATTAAACAGATAAGAGAAAATCCAGAACAGGTCAATAAGCTGTTAAGAAGAAGAAGCCCTGAACTAAATATCGATGAAATACTTAAAATAGATGAAAAACGCCGATCAATACAGAAAAAAGCTGATGACCTTAGAAAAGAACGAAAAGAAATATCCAGCCTGATAGGCCAGATGAAGCAAGAAGGCAAAGATACATCAGAGATACAGGCTCGCACAAGAAAATTTGGAGATACCATAAAAAAACTTGAACAAGAAGAAGCCATTCTTATAGAACAGCAAAATACAATGTTGCTTAACATACCCAATCTCCCACAGGAAGATGTTCCAGTAGGGCCTGATGAAAAGCATAACAAGGTTATTAAAGAATCAGGAATAAAACCTGATTTTGATTTTGAGCCTAAAAATCACTGGGATGTAGGGACAAACCTTGATATACTTGATTTTGAACGTGGTGTAAAAATATCTGAATCACGTTTTGTGATTTATAAAGGTGCAGCAGCAAGACTTGAAAGAGCTTTAATTAATTTATTCCTCAATATAAACACAAAAAAAGGTTATCAGGAACACGTAACACCATTTCTAGTTAATACTAAAGCAATGACCGGTACCGGACAGCTTCCAAAGTTTGAAGAAGAAATGTATAAGTGCTCTAAAGATGAACTTTACCTTATACCAACAGCGGAAGTTCCACTAACAAATATGTATTGCGACGAAATTCTAAAAGAATCAGAACTCCCAAAATATCTGACTGCCTATACTCCATGCTTTAGAAGAGAAGCAGGCTCAGCAGGCAAAGATACAAGAGGATTAATACGACTTCATCAGTTCAATAAAGTTGAAATTGTTAAAATATGTACACCCGAAACATCAAAAGACGAACATGAAAAACTAACACGCAATGCTGAAGAACTTCTGGAAATACTTGGGTTACCTTACAGAAGGATTGAACTCTGCACAGGAGACCTGGGGTTTGGAGCATCTAAATGCTATGATCTCGAAGTATGGATGCCAGGAAGCCAGACATATAAAGAAATAAGTTCTTGCAGCAACTTTACAGACTTTCAGGCACGCCGTGCTAACATAAAATACAGACCAGACGACACTGGCAAGGCGACCTTTACACATACTATCAATGGATCTGCACTTGCTGTTGGCAGAACCGTTGCTGCTATACTAGAAAATTACCAGCAAGCTGATGGTTCAGTAGCTATTCCAGAAGTTTTACAGCATTATTTAGGGGACGAAAGGAGCATCAATAAATGAGTACAGTAGACAACCCTCAAGCTCAGGCCAATGGCCCAAAAGAAGATGAGAATTTTGACATTGAAACTTTTCTACACGTAAGTGTAGCACAGGGTATATCCGATATACACCTTCGTGTTGGCGCCCCTCCAATGGTGAGAAAAGATGGTCTTATAGTAAAAACAAAGCTTCCTGTTGTTACAAGAGACCGTATGAGAAAAATAGCACAACTTATTGTACCCAGACCAATGCAACACCTCATGGATTCTCGCTATGACCTTGATTTCTCTATTGACATGAAGGGTCTTGCAAGATTCAGGGCTAATATGTTTCATGATCTTGGCAATATTGGGTTTGTTTTAAGGGTTATTCCATTAAATATACCAACTGTAGAAGCATTACAGCTTCCTCCAGTACTCAAAGAACTAACTAAAGTAACTAAAGGGCTAGTACTTGTAACCGGTCCAACAGGTAGCGGTAAGTCAACAACACTTGCATCTCTGCTTGATAACATTAATAATTACCAGCAAAAACACATTGTAACACTGGAAGACCCTATCGAATTTATGCATTCAAACAAAAAATGTGTCTTTACACAACGCCAGCTCGGCATGGATACAGATACATTTCCGAATGGTCTTAAATACGCTTTACGTCAGGATCCTGATGTTATTCTAATCGGTGAGATGAGAGATAGAGATACCATAAGCTCTGCTCTAAAAGCTGCAGAGACTGGCCACCTTGTATTCTCAACACTTCACACAACAGACGCAGTACAAACTATTAACCGTATAATCAACGCCTTTGAACCCTATGAAAGGGAACCTATTAGACTTCAGATAGCAGCTACGCTACAGGGTACCATCGCACAAAAGCTTGTTAAAAGATCAGAAGGCAAGGGACGTGTGCCTGCTACTGAGATACTTGTTGTTACTCCTGCTGTAAGAGACTATATTGCAAGAGATGAAATCGATAACATCTATCAATTACTGAGCACAGGCGATTATGATGGAATGATGAGCATGAATATGTCTCTTTATAAGCTTGTCAAAAACAATCTTATTGCTCCTGAAGAAGCAATTGAGGCATCAAATTCTCCTAATGAACTACACCAGATGCTACGTGGTGCGTTCCATGGATCATTTGCTAATACAGAAAGCAGGTAAAAATGGCTTATGCTGAATCAGAATCTATGGCTCTAAAAAGGCTAAAGGTTGCTCTAAAAAGAAAAGACTGGCAAATGTTTGAATATGGTTTATCAAGGACAATAGAACTGATAAACTCAGGAACCACTATTTCAGAAATCCAAGAGTGGTATAAAGTAATGGATACCGCAAAAAAAGAAAATGTACCTGAAGATCTGATAAACAAAATGACAAATATAATTGACAGTGTTCTTTCTCCAGCAAGCACTCAGCCACTACAATCTGGCATAACAGAATCACCTAAAAAGGATTCTCCAGCATATACCTCACACAAAATGGCTCCTATAGGGAAAGTTAAGTCTCCTGATATCCCTTTTGTCATATTTATTGACAGTATCAATACTCCAGAACAAACAAAAGCTGTTGTGGAACTGCGAAACACACTAAACAATCTTTCTATAAACCCTAACACAAAGCCCGATACAGACTTTCTAAACACTATAGCAAAACTTTTAAAATCTCTTGATAAAAATTCTCAGGAACTCAGCGGCCTGGAAACCTTACTGGCAAAATATCCAAAGTCAGGTGTTATTATAGTTTCAGGATATGATAGCGAAATCATAAAATTACTATCCATAAGCGAAGCAGATTTCAGTATAAATGATATTAAAAAAGCTACATCAGACAAATACTGGAAGATTTACCCTCTTGGAGGAATAACATCTATATTCTATTGCCCGGCATGCGGCACTAAAACCTTCCAGAAAAACTATTCTAACACCGTTGCAGGCATATGCAAAAAGTGCTCCTCAGCTGCCTATCCGGATTTATATCCAGTCGATATAAATAATCCACAAACAAACCCTAAAACATGGTACCTTGCATATCAAGCTTTAACAAGCTCTGAAAACTGGTTGCTGATTACACCACCCAATGTTACAGAAAGAATGGCAATTTCAAGATTACTTTTAGAAGCATGCTCAAATGCTATAATCAATAACGCATATATTGTCAGTAATAGATCTGAAATAGGTACCTGGTGGAGAAACAAACTGGAAGAAATGGTACCCAGTGCTAATGTTGCACCAGTATGTTTTAACGTAGAAATACTATTAACAAACTATATTAAGTTTCCAGAGACTCAAACACAACCATAGACTATTTTTATGACTAAAGTTAACGGTTTCGCTTTTTCTAATAAAAGTTCTATCAGCCTTTCAGGAGTTGCTTTAAGTCTAACCAATAAAGATAAAGATGAATATTTTCAACTCTTTAGACAATTTGAAGATTATGAAAAAGAATTACTGATAGAATTTAACCTGAACATCAAACAGAATAAGATTATCACTTTTGACATTAAATCAAAAGTGAGAGATGTTATCGCTCTTATTAATACAATAAAGCCCAGAATAGCAGAGATAACCTCTGTCGATGAAGAAGATATTGACTTATTTGCTAAAGATAGCCCAGCACAGAAGCAAATATTAAATCTCTGGCAAGAAAATTTCAACAAAGACGAATTTATTAAAGATTCTTATACAGGTTTTTTGTTTCTAGATACGCAAAAACGACTCTGGATATACGATATGATCCCTGCCATTAAAGAATTTACCTGTATTAATTCTGAAAACTCACTCCCTCTACCTGATACACCTGTAACATATAGCATCATTTCCTCTAAAACACAGGAAGAAGTTTTTTCTAAATCATTCTTTATACCAGCACTAATAGAAGGTGATTTAGGCATCATGGATATCTTTTCATCAGACATATACCTTTATCACATAGCATTAATATACAAAAATAAAAGCATATGGGGCGTATTCTCCTCAAAAATGTCCAAACGCAAAAGCATACTAATTAAAAGCAGTTCAATAAACAACAAAAGCTTTCTATGCAGCATTAAACCCGATCTCAACACCTATCCATTATTAAAACCAGTAAATAACCTTTTTCTGTATAACGATATTCCACCATCAATATCAAAATTAGAACTTATGGATAGCTTAATCAGGCTAACAAGAATCAAAATCGACACAGGAAGTCCGGATGAATTTAACACACTATCATTTCAGACCAAATTTTTTAAAACATCTAACTTCCCCCGCACATTTGCCCTAATTTATCCGTATAAATAACTCTCAAAGACTTTACATCCTTCAATAATTGCGAAAATTTATTTAAAAAATTGTATAAAATCAAACATTTTAAAGTTATAATCAAAAAATATTGGAAGAGATTCAGAGGAAAAAAGCAATGAAAGTACACGAATATCAGGCAAAAAACCTGCTCAAAGAATTTGGTATACCGGTACCAGCAGGAGAAGTAGCAGAAACAACCGAAAAAAGCATTGAAATCGGAGACAATCTGGGTAATGTTTGCGTCTTAAAAGCACAAGTTCACGCAGGTGGGAGAGGCAAAGCAGGTGGAATTAAACTTGCTAAAACAAAAGAAGACGTTAAGAAGTTTGCTAATGAACTAATAGGAATGAAACTTGTCTCTAAACAAACCGGCACCGAAGGAAAAATCGTTAAAAAGATTCTAATTGAAGAAATCAAAGAAATTGAAAAAGAACTCTATCTCGGCATTGTCATTGACAGATCAAGCGCATGCCCGGTTATAATGGCCAGTTCAGCCGGCGGAATGGAGATCGAAGAAGTAGCAGCTAAAACACCCGAACTCATTATCAAAGAATACATTAACCCCATGATTGGCTTTAAACCCTTTCAGGCACGGAATATCGTCACCAAACTTAATCTTCCAAAAGAAGTACACAAAGAAGCCATGAGTTTTATAGCTAATTTATATAACCTTTTCATCTCAAAAGACTGTAGTCTTGCTGAAATAAATCCGCTGGTTCTTACTAAAGACAACCATATTTTAGCCCTGGATGCCAAATTAAATTTTGACGACTCAGCTTTACACAGACACAAAGATATTCAAGCACTCAGAGACACTGATGAAGAAGATCCGCTAGAAGTAGAAGCTTCTAAATATAGCCTGAACTACATCAAACTAGATGGTAACGTAGGCTGTATGGTCAATGGTGCAGGGCTTGCCATGGCAACAATGGACATAATAAAACTGGCTGGAAGCTCGCCTGCTAATTTCCTTGATGTAGGGGGCGGTGCAACTGTAGAAGGTATTGAAAATGCCTTTAATATACTGCTAAAAGACAAAAATGTCAGGGCTGTTCTAATCAACATCTTCGGTGGCATACTCCGGTGTGATAATCTCGCAAAAGGGGTAGTCGAAGCAGCAGAAAAATCACAGGTAAACCTGCCTGTCATAATTAGACTGGAAGGTACAAACGTTGAAGAAGGCAAAAATATACTAAAAAATTCAAATTTAAAATTTTCTGTTGCAGATACCATGGCAGAAGCAGCCACAATGGTAACACAGGCAGTCAGCTAGTTAAGGGGAAACACTATGAGCATATTTTTAAATAAAGATACAAGAGTCATTGTACAGGGTTTTACCGGTAAAGAAGGTACATTTCACAGCACACAATGTATTGACTATGGCACAAAGATTGCTGGAGGAGTTGTACCCGGAAAAAGTGGCATGTCACACCTTGACTTACCAGTATTTAATACGGTTAAGGAAGCAAAAGAAGCAACACAGGCTAGTGCTTCCCTTATATTTGTTCCACCAGCATTCGCTGCTGACGCAATTATTGAATCAATATATTCTGAAATAGAACTTATTGTGTGCATTTCAGAAGGGATCCCTGCCCTTGATATGCTGAAAGTAAAACATCTATTAAACCAGAGTACGTCAAGACTCATCGGGCCCAACTGCCCCGGCATCATTTCACCGGGCAAAGCCAAAATGGGAATAATGCCAGCACATATACATAAAGAAGGTATCGCTGGTGTAGTATCCAGAAGCGGAACATTAACCTACGAAGTCGTTTATCAGCTGACCAAACTGGGTATCGGACAATCTTCCTGCGTTGGTATAGGAGGAGATTCTATAATAGGAACAAACTTTATTGACTGTATAAAAGCATTTGAAGCAGATCCTCAAACTGAAATCATCTGCATGATCGGCGAAATAGGTGGAACCGCAGAAGAAGAAGCAGCAGAATATATAAAAGCAAATGTTAAAAAGCCTGTTGTTTGCTTCATTGCAGGACAAACTGCTCCTCCGGGAAGAAGAATGGGGCACGCTGGCGCAATAATTTCAGGCGGCAAAGGTACAGCAAAAGATAAAATGGCCGCACTCGTTGCAGCAGGAATTACTGTCTGTAACAGCCCGGCTATTATCGGTGAAACAGCAGCAAGTTTGCTCAAAGCAAAAGCAGGTAAGGTTTAAAAGAGTCTAAAATGGGAATAATAGAAAACTTAAAACTATTTATTAAAAGCACTTTTAAAGGTTTTAGCGGTAAAAAATTAAGCAAGAAAGAAAAAGCCGAAGCTCAGGCACACTTTAACCTCGGCAATAAGTACATGGAAAGCAAACAGTTAGACCAGGCCGAAGAAGAATACACTAAAGCCCTGGCTCTCAACCCTGATTTATCTGAAGCACTGATCAACATGGGTATCATACACTATCATAAACTTAACAGAGAAGGGGCTATAGAAAGCTTTAAACGTGCCTATTTTTCTGATCCTGATAATCAACGGGCCTGCTACTGGGTTGGCAGACTAAATTATGAGATGAATGAAATTAACAAGGCTGAAAAAATGCTAAAAAAAGCGATAACCATTAAAACTGATTTTCTAGAAGCCCACTACTACCTTGGTTTAACTTATTTAAAGAAAGAAATGTATGACTTTGCTATTGATTACTTGAGAAAAACCGTCTCTATAGACCCGGAATGGTCTGAAGCATACATCTATCTGGGTAAGGCTCACTATAAAAAAAGTGAGTTTAAAAAGGCTGTAGACATGCTTGAGAATGCAATTACCATCATACCAGGAGATTTAGATGCCCACATTTATCTTACAGAGTCATATATAGCAGATAACAGGCTTGAAGATGCCTTAAGAACAGCTAAAATTGCACTGGAAATAGATACTAATAACCCCGATGTACATTATTTGCTGTGGAAAATCTATATGAGTAAGGGCGATGAAGAAAATACCAGCAAAGAAAGAACACAAATACTTCAACTAAAACCTGAATATATAAAGGTTTTAGAAATTTCAGCATCCGGAAAAAACATAACCACAGAAGACATACCTATTATAGTTAAAAGCAAATAAGGATATTTTAAGCTTATTCATTTAAATAAGTTGCAATGACATGCAATGTTCTTTCGGTAGCACCTCTATTAGCTTCAAAAACCTTTTTACATGATACCTGTGCTTTCTCATAATAGCTATTATCTGTCAGCAGAGCAGACAAAACAGAATAGAGCTGCTCCTGATCATTGAACTGTATAGCGGCACCAGCTTCTACCATATATTTAGTAATTTCATGAAAGTTAAATGTATGTGGCCCAATAACAACAGGTTTTGAGTAAACAGCAGGCTCCAGAGGGTTATGTCCACCTTTCTCAATGATTGAACCGCCTATAAAAGCGACATCAGCTATTGAATAAAAACCAGAAAGTTCTCCCATAGTATCAAGAAGAAACACCGGAGCTTCTTTAAAGCTATTTTTAAGGCTTCTACGACAAAAACTAACCTTAGAAGAGTCTAAAATATTAATTACTTCGTCATAGCGTTCCGGGTGCCTGGGTACTATTATAAGCTTAAGGTCATGAATATCTCTGCAAAGCTTTAGAAAGACATCTAGAATAATACTTTCTTCACCACTATGTGTGCTACCCGCAATAATAACCTTATCTGCATCTGTTAAACACAGTTCATTTTTGAGATCTTCAACCTGGTCAAAAGTAAAAGCCTTTTTAATATCATATTTAAGGTTGCCAGTAATATCAACTTTATCTTTATCAGCCCCTATATCTATAATACGTTTCGCATCAAGATCAGTTTGCATGAGGAAGCGAGAAAAATATTTTAGAACGATTGATACCAGAGGTTTAAAGAACTTATAATTTCTGTAAGACTTTGGTGATAAGCGACCATTAATCAGAAGTAAAGGTATATTTTTCTTATAAAGATTTGCTGCAAAATTCGGCCATATTTCAGTTTCAACTATAACGACAAGGCATGGATCTATTATTTCTATGACTTTTCGAGTAATAAAACCAATATCATAAGGGAAATAAAAGATTGTTGCTATTTCTCCCAGCCTCTTTTTAGCTATTTCCTGGCCAGTAAAAGTAACCGTAGTAAAGACAACCGGATACTCAGGGTATTTATATTTAAATTCTTTAACAAGATCAGAGACAGCAATAGTTTCACCAACAGATACAGCATGAAACCACACTGGTTTTCTGGCAAAAGACTTTATTTTTTCTTTCAATGCAACTGGCAAAAAACCTGTTTTTTGCTTAAATCCTGCTCTATATTTCCTGCCTGAAAGCAATATAATAAGCCATACAGGCAATAAGAGTACCAGCAAAAAGGTAAGAATAAGATTATATAAGTAATACATATTTTAAAAAAACCTATAAAATAGTCAAGCTCTATCATAACAACCTTACTCATTACTTTTCAATAATCTTTATATAAAGAATTGTAAAAGCAAACAATTGTAAAAATTACAGGCAAATCAATAGATCTATCATATATACCCGGTGTATACAAAGAATATAAATAAAAGGAGAAAAACTGGAAATTTATTATTAATAATTTAAAATATCAAGCATTTCATGGTTTTCAAAAACCAAACAAATGTTATTATAAAAATAGAACTTATTTACGGATCAACCGGGTTTTAGATTTCAGGTAGCTAATTTTTCTTAACGGCAGTTTAGCTTCACAACGCTATAATCTCACAATAGTGGGTCTATCATTACTTTGTGTTTAAATCCTGATCTAACTAAGTTAAGGGAAACTTGGGTAAGAGAGAGGATCGCGGTGGACAACATTTGTAACGACGTGGCTAAAAACTTAGCATTGTTTGGGCTTGCGAGTCAAAAACAGCCTTATTCTAAGGACATCAGGCCTGATCAAAATAGCACCAGACTAAAGCATTCAACAAACCCTAATGCTAAATCTCATAATGGGCTATTAAGCTCATATGAGAGTCTTGTCGGCAGTTTACAGTCAAACAACGAAATAAGACAGAAACAACAACTGGCTGACAACAGGAATGGTTCTGAAAATGATGATAGTAAAAGTCTTATGGAAAACATCTTTTCAGACCAGACAAACCCCCAGGCCAGACCTGTCAAAGCTAAAAAGAGGGTTGAAGAATCTTTTAATGTACTGGGACTATTCAGGCCAGGTGAATTTCTTAACAAAATTTCTCAAAATGACGCTAAAAACGGGTTTATTTTTAGCGCATAACTTCTGTTAACCTTTGACTTAAGATTTTAGCCCAATTATCTATACATCTCAAAGCCCTTTGAGAGTAGAATTGCCTGCGCATTTTTTTGTTTTTAAGCTTTTCATAAGCATCCGGCGGGTTAACAATACCCCAGTTTGCGTTCATAGGCTGAAAATGCCCGGGATCAGCAGAAGTTATATAATTACAGAGAGATCCCAGAACAGTATCAGAAGATAGTTCTAACAAAGGTTCTTTATATAAATAGCATAATATATTGATTGCAGCAAGAAGACCTGTTGCTATTGACTCTGTATAGCCTTCTACCCCTGTTAGCTGACCGGCAATAAAAACTGATGGAGATGCTTTAAAGTTCAACGACGAATTTAAAAGCACAGGACTATTAATATATGTATTGCGATGCATAACGCCATAGCGAACTATACTGGCATTCTGAAGTCCCGGGATCAGTTTAATAAGTTCCTTCTGGGCAGACCACTTTAAATTTGTCTGAAAACCAACCAGATTATACAGACTGGCAATAGCATTATCCTGACGAAGTTGCACTACAGCATAAGGGATTTTATCAGTTCCTGGATAAGGAAGTCCCACAGGCTTCATAGGGCCAAATCTAAGGGTGTCTATTCCCCTGCTGGCAATCACTTCTACTGGCATACAGCTTTCAAAGTATTTACAGTCTTTTTCAAAGTCTTTAAGTTCTATTACGGGTGCATTAATGAGATAATCATAAAACCTGCTATGCTCTTCTTCTGTCATCGGGCAGTTTATATAAGAGGCCTCACCTGTTTTATTGTAACGATCCATTTTGTAAGCAATTGACATATCTATAGAATCAAACTCTACTATAGGAGCCACCGCATCATAGAAGTGTAAATAGCTTTCACCAGTCATTTTTGCAAGATTAAGAGCAAACTCATCAGAAGTTAGAGGGCCAGTTGCAATTAATATTGCATCAAATAAATCAACATATACATGTATATCATGTACAGGTTCATATTTAACTTCAATCATCGGATGAGATTCAATTTTTTCAGTAACATAGAGAGCAAATTGATCCCTGTCAACAGCGAGGGCACCACCTGCCGGTATCTTGCAATGATAAGCAGCAGGTATAAGAGAAGACCCCAGCCTGATAATCTCTTCTTTCATTACTCCCGAAGCATTGTCAAGAGCATATGACCCAAGACTATTGCTGCACACAAGTTCTGCCATCCAGCCTGTTTTATGAACAGCGGTCTGAAAAGCTGGCCGCATCTCATAAAGTGTAACTTTAATACCTTTTTGTGCAAGAAAAAGAGCTGCTTCAGAACCAGCAAGACCACCACCAATTATCAAGACATGTTTTTGCATCCGGTATATCTGTATTGTTTTCTTTATAAGACTTTTTGACTTCTTCCTGAGAGGATATCTCAAACATAATATAAATCAAAAGCAATACTGAATAATTCATGGATATTGAACGAAGTAAAACAATTACAATTAATAAAAACTGTTTAATGAAGCATACTGGCAGGTATTCTTTCGTCATAGTAGTTTATAACACTCACTTAAAGCCAGGGCAGCAAAACCAAAAACCTGTCATCTTTAACTGGCGATACATTTCTTTATATTATATAAACTTTATTGAAAGCCTGATAAACCTCAAATCAGGCATAAAATAGCTCCAACATTGATTTTTAAATATAACCAGATTTTTTTTGAATAGATATCAGAGAAAAGGCAATCGTCTAAATCCTTGCATTAAAAGGTTCTAGCAGGAAAGAAGTATTGTTTGTTTATATAAAGTAACAAAATATTAAGTATGAAGAATGTAACAAAAACCATCCCCGAAAACCATCTTAATATATATATAATAAATATTAAGTCAATACCTTATAAATACGAAATATACACTGATGAAATCATGAAAATAGCTCTGCTGCAAGGGTTCGGGCAATTCGAAATCAAGATTTGTTTTTATAACTATAGGAATTATTATGTTCTTTGCGGAATTTATTTTGAGGAAAAGTGAGGTGATAAAAGAATAAATATTACACCGCAAGGTGATTTTAATTTCAAGCAAAAATGTTGGAAGGAAATTTATTCATTATCAAAGAGAGAGGACTTTTAAAAAGGTAAAGAAAGAGAGTTTTACGGAGGAAATTTTAAATGGGTTTAGCAGCAAGTCAAGCACGATTCTTAATGTTAACAGCTCGGAAGAGCGATCTTGAAATGCAGGGTCAATCCATTAACCAGGCAAGGATGGCACTGGCCAACCAGATGAGCAAAATGATGGAAGGTCAAGCCAACATGACACCGGATGACCCCAAAATGCAACAAGAACAAAAACGTGTTGAAGCGATTCAACAAATCGACAAAAGACTCGAAATGCAGTTAAGAAGAGTTGACACACAACAACAAGCTGTACAAACTGAAATTCAAGCTGTCCAGAAAGTTATCGATAAGAACATCGATATGTCATTCAAAACCTTCGCTTAATCTTAACTGATTAAATTTAACAATAATCAAACCTAAGATAAAACAGGTTGAGCTTTGCTTGCCAACCTAAACCCACTTAATGTTTCAAATACGCCTGTTAGATGATGTTAATGCTTCTCCTACCCTGGGTAAAGGGTATTTTTTTTGGCCATTTTTCTGTATATACAGAATAACCGTAAAACACCTGCTATAACGCCTTTTTAGGCTTGAGCACATTAACCCATCACACCAGTGAAATATGAACTGTTTTAAATAAACTTAAAATTAATTTATAATCACTATTAGGATGTAGAATTTATTTCTTCAACTATCAGATATTTCACCACTATAAAAGGAATCAGCAATGGCCAAAAAGTTATCCGTCGCTTTTGTATGGCATATGCATCAACCACTCTATAAAGATCACCTAACAGGAAAGTATTTCATGCCATGGGTACGTCTGCATGCCATCAAAGACTACCTTGATATGGTATTAATTCTTGAAGATTACCCTGAAATAAGGCAAACGTTTAATATAGTACCTTCTTTAGTAGATCAACTTAACGACTATGCTTATAACGAAGCCCATGATCAACATTCAATACTAATGATTAAACCAGAAGAAGAGTTCACCAACGATGATAAAATCTTCATTCTGGAACGTTTTTTCGATGCTAATTATCAAAACATGATTGCCAAAAATGCATATTACCACAGCCTTTACCAGCGAAACAAGACACTCAGCGCCGGATCAAATATAGATAACTTTTCCAGCCAGGAATATGCAGATATTATAATGTGGTTTAATCTTGTCTGGTTTGACCCACGCTGGATTAGCGAGATACCAGAACTAAAAAGCTTTGTAAAGCAAGAAAAAAACTTTTCACTAGAGCAAAGAAAACAACTTTTACAAATTCAACGAAAAATCATCAGCGAAATAATACCAGCCTATAAAGCTTATCAAGAAAAAGGACAGATAGAAGTCACCATTAGTCCTTACTATCACCCGATACTGCCGTTGTTGATTGATACAAATGCAGCACAAATTGCCCGGCCCGAAATGCAGCTACCAGAAAAACCTTTTCAACACCCTGAAGATGCAAAAATACATGTAAAAAGAGCTGTTAAAAAGTATAAAGAACTATTCGGCAGACATCCAAAAGGCATGTGGCCATCCGAACAGTCTGTCAGCCCTGAAACCATTAAGTTAATGGCTGATGAAGGAATACAGTGGGCTATCTCCGATGAAGGAGTTCTATCTGCATCACTGGGAAAAGACTTTCATAGAAACTTCTATGGCAATCTTGAAAAACCTAAAGAGCTATGCCAGCCCTATAAAATCAACATCGACGGTAAAACCGTAGACATGATTTTTAGAAACGTGGTCTACTCAGACCTAATCGGCTTTCAACTGGGCAAAATGGATCCCAAACAAGCCGCCTGGGAACTCTATGACCGCATAAAAGATGTACAGGATAAACTCTCTCACTCAACCGACAACCACCTTGTTACCATTGCGCTGGATGGTGAAAACTGCTGGGAATACTATGATCTTGACGGTATACCATTCCTGAAAAACCTCTATACTCGACTTAGTGAAGATACATCTATTGATGTCTGTACTGTCAGTGAATACCTTGAAAAAAATCCGCCAGCCAGAACCCTTCAAAACATCCATTCTGGCTCCTGGATAAATAGAGATTTTCACATCTGGATAGGTGATCCCGCTAAAAACACTGGCTGGCAATACCTGAAAAACACCCGGGATGACCTTATCAGGCTGATAGAAGAAAATGATTACGACACTGAAACCATTGAAAAAGCCTGGGAAGAGCTCTATATAGCTGAAGGCTCTGACTGGTTCTGGTGGTACGGTGACCCTAACTTCTCTGCGCAGGATGACCTCTTTGACGAACAGTTCAGGCTACACCTTCAGAATGTCTATCGTGTCTTAAATGAACCTATACCAACAAAATTATTTGTACCGGTAGAGGTATACCTTGGTAGATCACTTAAATACCCTTCTGCATGGTTTACACCCAGCATCAACGGAGAAGCAGACACTCAGGACGAATGGAGAGAAGCCGGTGTAATAGAGTTCAAGTCAGGAGCAATGTATCAAAGTGACCGCCTGCTAAGACGAATATGGTTTGGCTTCGATAGAGATCATCTTAACATAAGAATTGATACTACCCACTCTATCTCAAATAAAGAATATGACACCTATATATATGCATACAACCCGGGCAAAGCAAGAGATAACAGCCCTGTAAGAATCAGGACGCTGTCTGAGAATTTTGTTGAAACACTTAAATATAAATATGCCTACGAAATATACATATCCCCAAAGGATAACCACATAGAAACAACCCTGTCAGAAGCAACTGAAAACAATCTTTGGAAAATACATCCCCAAACAAACACAAAAGTAGCAGCAAGCTCCGTAATAGAACTTGCAATACCCTTTAAAGAACTAAATGTTAATAAAAATGAAGAGATACATTTCGTAGTAGCAATAGCAAAAGCACAGGTTCTACAGGAAATAGAACCCACAGAAAAGGCTATATCCGTTAAAAGAGTCTAATTCATCTTATACTGAAGATTTTTCAGAAACAAGCCGGTTATAAAGCTCTCTGTATAGCTCTTCATGCTTTTTAACAACATTATCAGAATTAAATTCGTTACTGGCCCTTTCAGCAAGCCTGTTACCTGTTTCAGATCGAAGATCAGGCGACTGAATCAATCTGGAAGCTTTTTCAACATATTCATCATAATTTTGAGCAATAATATCAGGCTCATTTAAAATTTTAGCCCCAATTCTTTTTGCCAGTAAATCATCTTTAGTACCAGACAGCGCAACAACAGGCTTACCCCTGGTCATTGCATAATATACATCTGAACGCCCTGACAGAGGATAAGGATTTAGGTAAATGTCACATAACCTGATATTTTCACAGACAGTCTTCCTCGAACTATCAGTACCCAGATAGGTCACTCTATCAGCAACTCCGGCAACATCAAAATATGATAATACTGGCCTGACATCACATCTGGATGAAAAACTAAAGTGAGCATCTTGATTTCTGGCAAGTATCTTAACAATAGCTTCTTTAAAGTCTTCAGTTTCAAGGTTCTCAGGGGCCACAAAGGAATACATAAGTGTTTTATTGCCCAGTATAGCAGAACTTATACCATCAAAGCTCTCTATTTCTTCTGGCATAGGAAAAGTAAGGGGCATTTCTATTAATTCTTCAGTAAAGGGCAGGTTACTATCTTTTGCAATCCCCAGATAATCAATCATATAAGGTATTTTTGATAGGCCAGAAGTTATTCCCACAAGATCTATCTTGACATTCAGTGGAGCTGGTTTCAGGCAACAAATTGCATGACCTACAGGGTTCACCAGCCAGTCCAGATAAATCAGTATATCTATTTGATCTTCGTGAATTTGAGAAGCAAAATTTACTGCATCCAGTATCTTTTCATCATGGTTTTGATATTCAAGCAGCCTGACAGTAGCATGTTTTTGCATTTCATTCAGGTTAAGAGCTGTTATCTGAGGAGCAAAGCCACAATCATAGAAAAATATCTTGAATTTATATTTATCATGATGTCTTATAAAGTTGTTAACAATAGATCCTGCAGGGCCTTCATTTAGACTAAATGCAATAAAACCGATATTAAGGTTGTCTTTAGGTTTAATTTCATGTTTAAATTCAATATGCTTGATCATTTTAAAGAATAAAATTTTCTTTTCAAAGAGTTCAGAGAGTTCCAGTATGTGTTGATAGTTAAACAGGCTGTATCCTATAAGCTTTGAGGCTATATCACAATAGAGAAAGATAGACATTACAAAGACCTGAAGTGATTCAGATTCTCTTATATAGACTTCATGAATAACTTTCCAGAGTATATCTTCAAGGTCTGCCAGTAGATCAGGGTGTTTATTAAGAAACGGTCCGGCAAAGGTATGCCACTTAGCCACTATATTGAAGGCATTTGCCGGGTCATCCCGTGAGAGGATTTCTCTGGCTGCTTCAATAAAATGCTTATTAGCAGTTTTGAGGTCTGAATGAATGACTGCCATAACACCCAGGTCATAATGAGACCTGAATTTATCCGGCAGTTCGCTGATTGCATTCAAATACTGTTCTGGTATCGTTAGTTTGATACCTGAATGATTGGCCAAAAAGTACGGGAAATAATGAAATTCTGAAAATGGTAACTGCTTGACACCCAGAGCTATCCAGTTAGCAAGAACATTCGCTATAACAGGCAGAGAAACAACTTCAAGGTCTTTAATTTTCGACGCATCTTCAACATCATCCGGCAAAAATAAAGAAGGCGGGTTTAATTGACGCCAGTTAAAAAGTATGCTTCCTGCTTTTTCATGCTCTTTAACCGGGTCAATATACTTTAAGGCCTCCATAATAAGCACTGAAACAACAAATCTATCATTGAGTGATGAGCAATAATCATTCAAGAAATCCCACAAGGCCGCAACATCATTCTGTAACAATGGCATAATCTTCATTAAGTAATTGGCATCACCGGTCAGATTATACAACAACTCCAGGGCAACTCTTCTTTTCAAAGGATCCGGGTCATCAAGATGTTTCGAGACCTCTTCAACAGTAACATTATCAAGCCGGTTATTTAAATACTCATCAAGTAATTGTTCTATGGTCAATTCACTCATAATCAGACTGTTTTCACCCCTCAAACTCTTTACAGGATCATTAAAACTCTATCTCAGTTTTGGCAATAAGGCAAAAATATTAACATATAAAAGTTCTATCAAATGATAATTTTGTGGTATTAAGGCAAATGGTTATCAATACGTATGTATTACTTCACAAAAGCCTTCAAAAAGAACTGCTCCAGGGTGTAACAAAATGTAACTCATTGGAGGGAATTTAGCACAATGACATATTTACAACCCTTAAAAAAGTATCCCCCATTAGAGGTCAAAAAAACAAATTATCTTCACAATACGGAGTAAGGCAATGGATATCAATAACACTATCTTCCCGGCAAAGAAGGTCACCACAGGCCCAGCCTTCAAAGCAAACCCATTTCAAAATGCCCATAAACCAGTACAAGAAACCATTCAGCAGAAATCAGCCGGTGATTTAAACTTTTTAGGATACTTGAACTTTATTTCTTTTGGCGCAAAACCCCAAAACGACGGCAAAGTAAAGACTTATCCGAATTATAAATTAGAACTCAACTCATCAAAGAGAATCCCACAGGAAATGGTGCCTGAAGTAAGGGGTATTGCATCATCACAAATAACATCAAAGCCCTCCTGGAATGTTTCAACGCCTAACGTATGGATGGTAACTTCTGAAACAAAAACATTCATGAAAACTGGCGGCCTTGGTGACGTTGCTGTAGACCTACCTGAAGCCTTCAACAAAGAATTTAACAGTCAGGGTGCTAAAATGACCATCGTACAGCCACTTTATGAAAGCGGCGATCTTGTTAAATTAACTGACAACAAAAATGGTACATATACTTATACCAGCAAGCCTATGGGTGGATCAATCAACCTGGTTGATACAGGTGTTGCAGTAAACGTCCCGATAGGTGATGGTAAATCTACAACAGTTAGAGTCTTAAAGGGTGAACTAAACGGAACAGAGTACAGGTTCCTGCAAAATGAAGAATTTTTCGGTGGGCTTCCCAATGATGGGAAAAAAGTAACACCATACATAAAAAATAAATCAGGCGTAGAAGAGTCTGAACGATTTGCATTCCTCTCAAAAGCCACTGCATATTATATTAAAGAACTTAAAGAAACGAATCCTGAAGATGCACCAAATGTCATCGATGCAAATGACTGGCATGCCGGTCCGCTGGCAGCTCAATTAAAAGTCTTAATGCCCGCTAAAGCTGCCAATAAAGACGGTATAAGCCAGAATATTGCTAATGAACTGAAAGAATTGCCCATTGTTTACACTGTTCATAACCTTGAATATCAGGGCTGGGATAATAAAAACACTTCAAAGATACTCAATATGCTATATGAAGACTATGCAGACAGTGTATTCACAAACTCCTATATGCCCAATATGACTGAATCAATCGTAGAAGGCGGCAAAAAGAACCTCCAGAAATACCCTTCACCAAAATCTGTTATGGTAAGAGACACTTACAATGCTGCTATTCACGGCCTGGCACTTGCTGATGCAGTAATAGCTGTTTCTCCAAACTATGCCAGAGAAATAGCCACAGACAAATTCTTCGGCTATGACTTTGTCAGTGTGCTTGATAGCAGACACAAAGCAGGCAACCTCACTGGTATTGTCAATGGTATCGGACAGGGCGGTATCGCCCCTGACGGAGGACTGGCAAAGAAAGTTTATGGCAAGCTAGCCGCATACAAAGAGCAGAGCGGCAAAACAGACCTTCCTGAATTTAAATTATACAGCAGGCAAACATCTTTAGAAGACTTTATTGAAGCAAAAACACACAACAAAAAGGCTTTCATCAAACTGCTTCAACAGGGAGCCTTTGAAGATGAAAAATACCTGGGTGTTAAATCTACAGACGGCAGCAAACTTGAATTTTTAAAAGAAAGTGAAATTGAAAAGACACCTTTATTAACCATGGTTAGCCGTCTTGAAGGCCAAAAAGGCATTGACCTGACAGCTGCTGCTATTAGAAATGTCTTAACAAGGCCAGTAGACAAAACTAAACCACTACCAGTAGTTGTTATTCTCGGTAATGGTGGAGATGAAAACAAATTAAATGCCCTTAAAAAACAATTACCGCCCGAATTATCAAAGCGTGTCGTATTTATGAACGCCTTCAGCGTAGACCTAATGCATATGATTCAGGCTGCTGGCGATATGTTCATTATGCCCAGTAAATTTGAACCCTGCGGTCTGGGGCAACTACAGGCCATGGCAAAAGGTAACATACCTGTCGCAACACCAACTGGAGGGTTATCAAATACTATTGTTGATGGTAAAACAGGCTTCCTGTCAAAAGAATACGTTCCTGAAGTGCCTGGAGACAAAGCCGCATCCAAACAAAACCTCCAAAAATCAGCCAGAAGCTATAATCAATCACTTAAAGATGCCATCAGAATGTTCTATAATAAGCCTGAAAGCTTCAATAAAATTGCTTACAACGCTATGCAGGAAAACTTCAGCTGGAAAGAAAGCGGCAGCTTAGATCAATACCTGAACCTGTTCAGCACAGGCAGCACAGAAGGCGCTGAAGAAGCTAAAAAAGTCGTCAATTTCTATTAATCAAAACGGATAAATAACTATCATACCAGTTGCTATCAACAGTCATGTTCTAGTAGAAGTTAGTGCTTAAAGCTGATATCAAGTTTTTTATTTTCATTTTTCAAATTAGATAACACTCTTCCGGAGAAATAATACCCCAGGAAGCGTTGTTCAAAGCCTTATCTTAAATCAAAAAGCCTTTTCGACTACATTTGTGTTAATTTCCCGGCCAACCGCAGGCGAAATGATACTAAGTTCTCTCATCAGCTGTTTAAACTGCTGTGGATAAAGTGACTGAGCGCCGTCACAGCGTGCCATATCAGGATCACAGTGCACTTCTATAATTAGCCCATCAGCACCCGCTGCAATAGCAGCTCTGGCCATCGGTGCTACTTTATCTCTCAGACCTGTAGCATGGCTGGGATCTACTACTATAGGCAGGTGACTCCAGGATTTAATGACCGGTATTGCTGATATATCAAGCGTATTTCGTGTTGAATTTTCAAAGGTTCTGATACCTCTCTCACAGAGTATAACATCATTATTGCCGCCCGACAGGATGTATTCCGCAGACATCAAAAGCTCTTTTATGGTCGCAGAGAGACCTCTTTTGAGCATAACCGGCTTTTTAACCTGTCCCAGTTCTTTTAAGAGGTTAAAGTTCTGCATATTTCTTGCTCCGACTTGAATAATATCAACATATTTAAGGAACAATTCAATCTGACTGATTTCCATAACCTCAGACACAACAGCCATACCCAGTTTATCAGCAGTTTCTCTGAGATATTGAAGACCTTCTTCTCCCAGGCCCTGAAAGGCATAGGGTGAAGTACGTGGTTTAAAGGCCCCGCCTCTTAGTACCTTTGCACCAGCCACCTTAACACAGTCTGCTGTGGATTGAAGGCATTCTTTCGACTCAACAGCACAGGGACCAGCCATAATTATTATTTCTGAAGAACCAATAGATGTGTTCTGACTTACTTTTACAATTGTGTCTTCTTCTTTAAATGCTCTTGAGGCCAGTTTATAGGGTGACGATATTTTTATAACCTCCCTGACTCCATCAAGGAGCTCGAAGACACGATGATCAACCTTATGTGTATTCTCACCAACAACGCCAATAACCGTATTAGTCTTACCTGAAGACCTGTGTATATCAAAACCAAACTGATTTACAAGTGTAAGAACTCTTTCTATTTGCTGTTCGGTTGCGTTGTGGTTCATTACAATTAACATTTATCTACCTCTGTCTGTAAGTTAAAAGCCAGAAACCACAATAACACAAAAAATACGCCATCAGACGTATTTTTTGATAATTGTAAAACCTTTTTAAATCTATTTATTTATGGCTTTTTTATTTGTAGCGCCAGGAACATTTTTCCAGTTGGCAGCCATAATCTGTTTGAAAGCTTTCAGAGCTGTATCTTCAAGTTCTCCAAGCTCTTCAGCAGCCATGATAAGTTCTCTCAGAGGGAGTAATGCTCTAACATCTCTGAGTGCACCAAGTGCAGCAGCGGCGCCAGCTCTAACGAGTTCATTTTCAGATTCATCCTGTAAAACTTTTACTAAAGCCGGAACAGCTTTTGTATCGCCCAGTTTGCCAAGAGAGTTAACAGCATAGATTCTAACATTAACCCATTCATCTTCCAGCATTCCTATAATAGGCTCAACAGCTTTTATGTTACCTAATTCACCCAGTGCTCTGGTTGCATCACAGCGAACATTAACTTTTTCATGATAGAGAGATTCAACAAGAGCTTCCACAGCTATTTCGCCAATTTCTATTAATGCATCAGTAGCTGTTAAACAAACCTGACTATTATTGTCACTTAAAGCTTCTACTAACGGTGCTACAACCGTTTTGCCACCTAATTTACCAAGCGCTCTGGCGGCTCTAACACGAACATCAACGTTTCTATCTTCTTTTAAAGAGTTAATCAGCGGTTCAGTGGCCTGTATATCACCTAATTCACCTAAAGCTCTGGCGGCATAAAGACGAACAGAACCGTTTTTATCTTCCTGTAAAACACCTATGAGTGGCTCTACTGCTCTTGAATCACCTAACTCGCCTAACATTCTGGCTGCATTGTATCTAACTTTTTCGGATGGACTGTTTTGAAGCTCGTATATTAACTCGTCGAAGGTTTTTTCTACTTGTTTTTGCTTTTTATTTGTATTAATGCCCATTTAGGTCCTCCTTAATGCCCTTTACTTTTATGTCATATGCACCCTCCTTTTTGTGTCAACTAAAACTTAATTATTCTATATGTTTAAAAACACATTTTATGAAAAAGTTGACATGCAAAGAAAGGAAACTTAACAATACTTCAAGATTTATGTATTGGTTTCATATGGATAAAAATCACTAAAAACCTTTCAGGATAATAAATTCAGCCAACAGGTTTATTAAATTAATTGTTGTATAAACACTAAAAAAGTGGCTATCATCATATCACAATGGAACATTTTCTGCGAGTGTTTATAACAAAATGTTTAAGCGAATATAGCTGATTGTTTTAATATATTCGGGCCGGTATGAGTCAAAACAGTTGTATAAATATTAATGTAAATGTTACAATTAGGTTTACTTTTTACACCTATAGTACATATCAGGATTCAGCCAATCTCAATACTACACTTATTATTGATTATCAATTATATTGTAATCTCTGGTTTACAATACAATTGGCAGCAAGGAATGATACTATTATACAAAAGCAAGTATGGCGTAGCAAAGCCACGCCATACAATAATCATTACTAATAATTAGCAATTTTAGGCTTTTTTAAACTTTTTAAGCTGTTCACAGAGCTCGTTAATATCGCTTTTAATTTCTTCCTGGAGTTTCTGGCGTTCTTCTTGCTGGCTATTAACGAAGTCACCGATAGTTATCTTGCGTGCTTTGGTTGCAAGAATAGAGTTCATCTGGTGATTAACCTTTATGCCTCCTAGAAGAGGTATTTTGCCAATATTACTAAAGTCTGTTTTCCACATATTTAAGACATCATCAGGATCTGCAACATAGTTTTTAACTTCTCCTACTATGGTGACTGAGCCTATGCTTCCAAATAACGCCTCTGAAACAGCCCCTGTGCCAGTCCAGCGATTTACTTTAATGGTAACAGAATGTAACAGGGGATGATTAAGAAGTCTAAAACGTGCCTGTTTGTGATCACTGTATGAAGAAGTTTCGAGTTCCACAAGTGGACCGTAATTTCTGACCATTAATCTAATAAGTTCACCAAAGAGTATTTCATCTTTGCTTTCACGCATTTCCCTTTTGTGTGCAAATTCCTGTACCAGTTGAAAAAATCCCATTTATAATCTCCTTTATATTATGTTTCTGCCTTTTAGATATTTTTTTAGAGAGTGAACGACCGCTTCAATGTGGTAATTCAGCTTATCGTAGTCGATATGGCTAATCTTATCCTCAAGGTTATAGTCGGCGATATTAATAATAATTGTTACCTGAGCATATACATAGCCTGAACTCATGTTGGCATCGAAAGTAATAATGCCGGGTTCACTTGTATCTACGAAAGTTGATTTTAGCTCTTGCTTTAGTATATCAAGTGTTTGACTAAAGTTACTGGCCTTTTCTCCGTATCCAATTGTAACTCTGGCAAGCTGACCAAGAACTTTCGTTTCAGCAAGGTCAGTAGTAATCCTTTCAAGCTGATAAATTAATCTACTGTTATCTTTTGGACTTTCAAATCTTAAAAAGTGAGCATTAATAGGGATAGCAGAGATCGGGCCTGTTGGTGGCGCCCCTGTAGTAGATGCTCCTGTTGTGGATGTTGTAGCAGCAGAATAAGGATATGGGCGTTCTGAAGCAATATCTATCAGGAGATAGCCTTTTTCAAGACTGGCGTTAATAACTGCACCAATAAGAATTTCATCTACGCTGTTATTCCAAAAATAGATCTGGTGGGTCTTCCAGCTTTGCTTCACAAGTGATACAAATTCAGCCTCTAGTTTTTCGGATAATTGTGTTGACATATAATTCCCCTCTATGGTTAATAATACTTGGTTTATTATATCAAAAGCATCAAAATGCATTCTTATAAAGGATTTCAGTCAAAAACCACTTATGCTCTTTCTTTTTATAAGTTTAAACCAAAATTCATCAAAAATAGCTATTCATAACCAGAAATAAAAAACTAAAAGAGCGAATATAAGAGTAATACAAAGACAAAAAGCGTTACAATAATCCATGTATCAGCACACCTGAATGCATTCAGGCCTACCCGGTACCCCTTTAACTTTGTTTATTTAAAACACAACAAACGAATCCTTTATTAAAAGCATATTTAAAAAGTTTATACATGTATAACATGGAAAAATCATGTCAAATACTCCATTTGAAGCTCAACTTTTTTTCTTGCTTACTTGAAGATAAAATAAAGAAGAAACTAAAATTAAACAGTCATAAGCCTCAAAGCAGGCAAAGCAGGGAGTTCGGGTGAACACAGAAAGTATACTGAAAAACCTCTTGGATAAAATAGCTGCAAAACCAGTGACAAAAGAAAACTGGCTGAATAATTTTATCGATGGATTAAAAGATATAGTAATAATTTCAAGCCCAGATGGTGATATTCTTTATGCTAACAATGCTGCAAAAAATATATTACAGGAAGGATCTCACAATCTAAGAGATTCAGGTTTTCTATTCAACTTTGAGAGCTGTATATTAGATGATTCCATAGATATTGCAAACTATTCTCCTTTTACAGTAATACTTGAAAGCCCTATTAACTGTACAATTGAAGCAGAATATGAATATTCACCTGACATCAAGTTACTTTATACAATTAAATCATACTATATAGAGAATACAGGTTATCTCATAACATTCTCAGAAAAGATTCTAAAAGACTACAACATTGCCTATAAAGATCTGGAAGAAACTAACAGGAAATTAAAAGAAAAAATCAAAGAGAATGAACAGCTAAAGTCACAGGCACAATCACAGGCAATAAGAGAATCACTGGTAAACAAGATTGCAACATCCATAAGAACTTCACTGGAAATAGATACAATACTTCAGGCCTCTGTTAAAGAACTTGGTAAAACCCTGGGCACCGATAGCACCCTACTCATCAAGAATATACCAGGAGAAACAGAATTGCCAATAACACAGGAATATACAGTATCAGGGAAAACAGAACATCTAAACCAGACAATTAATATCAACAACGATTTCTATATGCAAGAAGTGCTCGATACTCATAGACCTGCAACTGGAATCCATACAGATCCCGGAAATCAAATACAGGCAACAAAATACAAGCTCATAGTACCTGTAATACACCATGAAGAACTTTTTGCAATACTCTTACTAATCAGAAAAAATAAAGACTGGCACCCGGAAGAAATAAATCTGGTTCAATCTATTGCAGATCAGATATCAATATCAATTAAAAACGCCAGGCTTTTTGAAGATACTACATCTAAAAACATCAAGATATCAGTACTAAATGAAATTTTAAAATCTGTAAACTCTACGCTCATAATCGATGATGTCCTGAAAACCATCGGAAGAGAAATAAGAAGACTTATAGAGTTTGACAGGGCCAGCATTGCCACTCTTGATGAAAAATCACAACAGATAAAACTCTTTGCCCGTATCAAAAACACCGGCCAGGTAGATATATTAAGAACTGGCCCTCTGATCATAAGCGGAAGCGCCATTAGCTGGGCCATCGATAATCTCAAGCCTGTCATGTTAGATATCAGCAATGATGAGCAGTTTACTGATACAACACTATTAAAAAAAAGCGGTATCAAGTCAGCTATAATAATACCCATGATCAACAAAGGGGTAGTTACAGGTATATTTTATGTTGGCAGCCAGATAGAAAACCGTTATTCAGACTCAGACATCGAAATAATGTCTCAAATAGCCGGTCAGATTGCCATAGCAGTAGAAAATGCTAAATTATACTGGAAAACACAAACTCAGGCTCTTAAAGAAACACTTATAAATCAAATTGTCAGCTCTATCAGAAAGTCTCTAAAAATTGAAGATGTCTTAAACACTACGGTTAAAGAATTAGGCCAAACACTTAATGTAAAACACTGCCTTTTCAGGTACTACAGCGAAGCTAATAGAGAATATTCAATCTATGAATATAGTAACAATGATAAAAGTTCCATTAACAGCAATTTTGAGAGTTTTCTTGAAGATAAACTTAATACTGATACACTTAAAAACAGAGATATCACTATATGGAAACAAACAGATAAGCTTCTTTCTGAAGACATAAAAAGCTTTATGGAAGATAATCTTGTTAATACGATCCTGCTGACACCTGTAAATATAAAAGACCCCATCACACACCAGGATAGAGAAGTAGGTATCATAATTATTGCTGATGCTTCAGCACAGCGTGACTGGCATACAGATGATTTAAATCTTCTTAAAATACTAACTGACCAGATAACAGTAACAGTAAGTCAGGCTATACTTTTTGAACAGACACAAAAACAAAAAACTGAACTAGAAATAACCTTAAAGAAGCTAAAAGAAACACAAGCTCAACTCATACAATCAGAAAAAATGGCATCACTGGGTCAGCTTGTTGCTGGTGTAGCCCATGAAATAAATACACCGGTCGGTTCAATTGCCTCTAACAACAGTATTTTTAAGAAATGCACAGATAAAATACAGAAAGCACTTTCAGAAGAAATAGCAGATATCAACAAAATAAAACAGCTGGTATCACTAATAGATGAGACAAATAAAATTAATATACTGGCCACTGACAGAATAAAAGAGATTGTTAAGAGCCTTAAAAACTTTGCAAGGCTTGATGAGTCAGATCTGAAAACAGTCAATATCCACGAAGGAATAGAAAGTACTCTTCAGCTTATCCGGCATGAGCTAAAGGATAAAATAAATATCAATACCCGGTATGGCGATCTCCCACCCATAGAATGCTATCCCAACCTGCTAAATCAGGTATTTATGAACATAATAATCAACGCCTACCAGAGTATTACTGACAAAGGTACAATAAGTATATCTACCAGCTGTATAAACAACAGTGTCTCTGTTGCAATAAGTGATACAGGATCAGGAATCAGCGAAGAACACATGAAAAAGCTATTTGACCCAGGTTTTACTACCAAAGGCGTAGGAGTTGGAACGGGCCTGGGCCTATCAATTTGCTATCAAATCATTGAAAAGCACAAAGGCCAGATACTTGTTGATAGCAAACCCGGCAAAGGAAGCACTTTCACAATAGTAATCCCTGTCAAACAGGAAACATAAATATTAAAGGATTAAGAATGGTTAAAAGATCAGTCATCGACATTGGAAGCAATACGGTTAAACTTTTTATAGCAGAAATAAAAGAAAATCAGGAAATAGAACCGCTTGAAATCAAACGCAGAATGTCAAGACTGGGCAAAGGTATTCATAAAACAGGCTATCTTGACCCTGAATCAAAAGAACTGGCCATTCAGCATATTGAAGAATATCTAAAAACCTGTGAAAGTTATAATATTGACCATCAAAATATAATGGTAACAGCAACTGCCGCCTGCCGGAACGCTACAGACGGCAAAGATTTTATCAACCAGCTAAAAGAAAAGTATAAACTGCCTCATACAAAAATTCTAAGCGGAAGAGAAGAATCAGAATACACATTTTTAGGAACCTTAGAAGGTATTACTAATGATAACAACAACTATTACTATGTACTTGATATTGGAGGAGGAAGCTTTCAACTTTCAGCCGGGAAAAAAAACCACTTTGTAGATGGTAAATCCTTTCAGACAGGATGCAACAGGGTCAGCGAAGAATTTGGCCTAAACCGTAAAATTAGTGAATATAAGCTAAACAGGGCTATACAATACTTTGCAAAGTTTGATCTGGAAGACTTCAGCCCGGAAACTACCCCTGAATACCTTGCAGGTGCAGGCGGCACATTAAAAATAATGCACCTGATGACACGATCTAAAGATGATATGAGCCCTATAAAATTTGAAGAACTTGAATATACAGCTATTAAACTTGCCTCATACAGCATTGAAGAACGATTTAACTGGTTTAAAGAAAAATACCCTGATGAAATATTCAGAAAAGACGCAGGATTAACAGAAAGCAGGGCAGAAGTCATCCTCGCTGGAATCGTTATAGCAATGGGAATACTTGAAAAACTTAACTTAAAAGAAATATTGCTCAGCAATACAGACGCAAAAAACTATATAATAAAGCTATCAAGCTTTTGAGTTATACTAATTCCTTGGTACCAAGGTTGTTGTTGCAGTATTTACCATCCCATCACGCATATAAAGCAGATTAATTCTATCACCCGGCTTTTTATCTTTGAGAGCAAAGCCAATATCATTAAATGAAGTCACTTTTATAGTATCAACAGCAAGTACAATATCCTTAAATCTAAGTCCTGCCTTATCAGCAGGCGAACCCGGGGCTACACCTGAAACTAAAACCCTGCCGTCTGGCATATCCTTACCAGCAATACCCAGAAAAACCGCACTTTGATAAACAATAGAAGGAAAATTCTTTGAAGGTGCCTGCCTGCCAGGCATCTGCGGATTAGCTCTGGACTGAACCACTCTGGCGTTTTTAGAAAGTACCAATAACCTTTTAACTGTATTTGAAGGTATAGCAAAACCAATACCTGCGCTGGAACGCCCTGAAGGATTTAGAATAGCCTGATTAATACCTATTAACTCTCCTCTGGCATTCAAAAGCGGGCCTCCTGAATTACCGGGATTTATTGCAGCATCAGTCTGAATCCTGTTGTGAGTATAATCAATACGACTGATAATACCTGTTGTAAGAGTTCTTTCAAGCCCAAATGGGTTGCCTATTGCAAGCACCCTCTGACCTACTTGAACCTTTGAAGAATCTCCCATCCTGATATAAGGAAATTGCCTGTTTGCATTTATCTTAATCAACGCCAGATCATCGTTATCCACGTCAATAAGATTAGCATTATAAGTGTTACCATCAGCCATCATAATTTGAACTACGCTTGATGAGCCTATAACATGCTTATTTGTTATAACAATACCAGATGGATCAATAATACAACCAGCACCAGAACCATATATAGACTTTATAGTAACCACTGCAGGACTTGCGAGCTTATAGACATTAACATTTTCGTGCTCATCCTGACTTACAGAAACCTTGCCTAGGGCATTCTTTTGATACTGTGCTATAACAGGAACATTTAGCACTAAAAACGAAACTATTAATACTGCAAAGAACCATTTGAATTTCATATTAAATGATCCTACATTGAGAAAAACCAAAAACAAGCGAGCTAGTGCCCTGATATTATTGTATTCATTAATGAGAGAGAATCCAACGGTAAATATACCAGAAAATCGTTTGAAAACTTATGACAGGATTAAAAGGGTTTAGTTCCCTTTGAGAAGGGTTAGAAAACTGCTAGCTCTGGCATCCCAGGTATGCTGGGCCAGGATTGCCTGCCGTGCGGTTTCTGCCTTTGCCTGACGCACTTCTTCATTTTTTAAACAGTATTCAATAGACTCTTCAAGATTTTCAAAACTATAACTATTAAAATAACTAATCATATCAGGGAAAGTAACTTCCATTTGTGCATTGTTATCAGATATAACATACGCTTCAGAATTCATTGCATTTAGAACTCTTTCATGTAGTCCATAAAGAATTTGCATTGGCTGTATATGAAGAACGATTTTGGACTTACGAACTATATCATTTGCATCAAAGAAGTCAGCAGTACCCATATACTCAACTTTTCCTTCTATATGCTCCTTCCATAAAGGAGATCCCCATATTTTAAGGTTGTAATTATTAAGCTTTTTAACCATATCAATACGTCTTTGATAGGTAACAGCATAACAAATCTTCATAAAGAAAACATAGAAAAGTGATAACTCGTGCAAATTATAGCCATAGAGATCAGAATATAAACTATATATTTCCCAGAAAGAAGATTCAGGGTTTCTCATGGCGTAATAATACATATCCATAAACATATCAAACATAGAAGGAGGCAAAGAGGTTTTTAATTCATCTATGTCTTCTTTAAAATCACGTAAAGATGACATAAAAACAAGGTCATACTCTTTTTCAGTTTCATCAGGATACCACTGCTCAGGGTCAGAAGCATGAGGTATATACAAATATTCAAGCCCCGGAAAGAAAAACTCTGCTGGCTCTTTATCAACCGGAGACACACCGGTAAAAATAAAGTGTTTGTAGTTGTAAAACTTCTGTATAGTAGGCATATGCCAGAAAGGAGAATCAACAGACCACATCATATGTGGGACACCTTTATCCAGGGTATTGTGCCAGCTTTCAACTCCTGAAACATTGAACGCCACTGTTAGATTAGGCATTTCTCCTGATTCAAAATAGTCTTTCATATATTTGACAGTAATATCAGTCTTCTTCAAAGCATTATAAAAGCCTACACCAAAGCTTGCCAGCATATTGTATACGCCACCCTGATAGCTGTCTGAGCCATATACACCTATTGATAATTCTTTCATTTAGACCCCGCAACAAACATTGTCTCAAACTTTTTCATTCTCTCCTGCCAGGTAAACTTCAGGCTAACATGATCATAGATTTCTTCAGTCATAGTTAGAATTTTTTCCGGATTATCAAGATAATCATTCATTTTTAACTTTAAATGATCATTATTCATCAGGCTATAGTAAATATCATAATCTTTTTGAGGAAATTCTCTCTGCATGTGTATGTTATAAGTCGTAAGAGGTAGAGTCTTATTAGACATAATCTTTAAAACATAAGGATTTAAAGAATGTACATATTCACTATCATCGATGTTTAGAACTATTTTAGACTTTCTAATAATCTCATCTTTCTGATCAGAAGAAATATCACCCATATATTTCAGCTCGGATGGCAGATACTTCTTCCAGAGAGGATCACCCCAGATATGAACCCTCTGCCCTTTTAGTTTAGAGAGGATGTTAATCTTTTTCATATCTGTAATATAGCCTGACAGCTTGGTATATAAATCTATAAAGAGCTCATGATCTCTATTATCATAACCATAGATTAAAGAATAATAACGATAAGCTTCCCATAAAGTCATTTCAGAATTTCTCAGCATCAATGTAACTATATCATGCATAATTTGATATGCTTCATTGCTGAGATTTTGTTTCAATTCATTTTTTATGGATCGTATATCAGATATATCTCCTATGTAAGAAACGTCATAAACTTTATTCTCTTCTTTATCCTTACTATAAAAGGTTTCAAAAACATCATAAAAGACACTTTGCTTAATTTCAGGAAACCGATAACGAATATAATTCAGAAAATCACCTGAATCTGAGAGAACAACAAAATTTATCCTGCTTCTATAAGACTGAATAAGCTCAATACAGTCAACTGAAAACCCTGTTGACCACATAACAAAAGGGATAGGTAATTCTAAAAGGTGTTTCCACTTATCCATACCCTGTTTATTAATAGTAAAAAGCATGTTTATACGTGCATTATTGATCTCTTCTGTCGTTTCAAATGCATCGAGATAATAACACTTATGGCCCAGAACAGCCAATCCATCTTCTATACCCTGCCATTTCAGAGAAGTATCAGAATTATTTTTATTACCCAGTAAACCAATAACTAAACTCATAAAATCTAAACCATCTAAAGTACTATCAAACCAAGAATTTTAGGAACAAAAATTAATATACCCACTATTGAAGAACCCATAGCAGAACAGAAAACTGCACCAGCTGCAATATCCTTAGCATTTTTAGCCAGCTCAGAAAGCTTATCTCCATAATAAGAATCCATTAAAACCTCCAGAGCCGTGTTAGAAAGCTCTGCAAAGAATACCAGAGAAATACACAAAACAACTATTGCCCATTCATAATTACTTAAAGACAACAAACCAGACAATATGATTACCAGCACTGCTATAACAGAGTGTATTCTGAGGTTGCGCTGTGTTTTCAAAGCATATTCAATACCATTAAGGGCATAATTAAAACTTTCAAAAACATTTTTTGCTTTATTTGCCGTCATAATTGAATTAAAATCGATATCATCGTTACCAAACTTTTCCTGAAAACATTTTAATACCAGAACCAGGGAGTTGACCAATATGTTACAGAAACGCTCAAAGAACTTCATAATATTCATAACTGCCTTCTTAACAGCCGGCTTATGGGTTTCATGCGTATTAAATAACACAATAGCACAGGAGATATACGTAAACCAGATCGGGTATTATCCTTCAACTGAAAAATATGCTCTGATTGAGAATCCTGGTAATGCCGGCATTGCAGAGATAATAGAATCTAAAACCAATAAAGTCATTATGAATGCTGAAATTCATCAACCAATAATTGACAAATTCACAGGTAATAAAGTAAGTAAAATTACATTTGATAGCCTTAAGACACCTGGTGACTATTTTATAAAGTATAAAAACAACAGATCCTTTGATTTCAGAATAGAATACAGGATCTATAATACAGCACTAAAGCTTACTACATCAACTTTTTACCTTCAGAATTGTGGAAGAGAAGTCAAATACAAAAATAACACTTTACTACATCCACCATGCCACAGAAATGACGGTTACATAAAAAGAACAGACAGCTATAATACAGCTGAAACAAAGATAGATGCTACGGGTGGCTGGCATGATGCTGGTGACTACGGGAAATATATAGCTTCTACTACAATAGCAGCTGCACTGCTAATGGCAACCAGCGAAATAAATACTGAGACAAAACAAATACATATGTATTATAAGGATAATGACTCTGACTTGCCTGATATACTGGAAGAAACCCGCTATGCACTTGACTGGATGCTAAAATTGCAAAGGGAAGACGGCGCAGTATACAGAAAATGTTCAGGAGAAAACTGGCCTTCTGATACCACACTCGCACAGGATGACACTCAAAAACGGTATATATATGGCATATCTAGCCAGGAAACAGGTAAATTCGCTGCCACCATGGCAAAAGCATCAAGAATATTCAGAAACTACAATACTGAAAGCTCTGACAAATATCTAAATGCAGCCATAAAAGCCTGGAATCACATGATAACATTCCCAAACAATACTGATTATCAGTCTTCTGATAACAGCGGTTCCGGTGGATATCCTGATCCTAACTATGACACTGAACGCTTTGCCTACAGCGATCAGGACGAACTTGTCTGGGCTTCAGCCGAATTATATCTGGCCACAAAAGATCCTGCCTATCTCAATTACTTTAAAAATAATGTTGACCGGGTCGATTATGATCATTTTTCCTGGAAAAACACGGCTATTATGGGCATTATTGAAATAGCAACCAGCGACTGTAAAGATTTACAGCTTAAAGAATCAATGAAACAACTAATAATAAAAAATGCCAGCAATATTGTTGCCCAAATGAGCTCTAACCCTTATTTTATACCCATGGATAAATTCAGGTGGGCTTCAAACGCTACGATTTTAAGCGAAGGTATCACACTAGCATATGCCTATAAACTAACAGGCAAAGTCATTTACAAAGATTATGGTTTAAAAACAATCAACTATGTATTTGGGTGCAACCCGCTTAATAAGTCTTTTGTAACAGGCCTGGGTGACAACCCACCTCAAAATATACATCATCGCTATATGATGGCAACAGGAGAAACACTACCTGGCTTTATGGTTGGAGGCCCTAACGATACAGCAAATGATAATGTCGCAATACCTGGACTGAAAATAAAAAGCTATATTGATAACAAAAAATCTTATGCCACCAATGAATATGCTATTGACTATAATGCCCCGCTGGTGTTTATGCTGGCATGGGCAGAGTCATTGAAATAGGCTATTCATAATAATCCAGAATGGCTTCAAGAAGCCTTTGTTGTATATCCAGAATATCGTGGAGCTCTTTACTCGTTTCATGGTGTATACCAAGCAGGTGAAGGACACCGTGGCTGGCAAGAATAATAAGCTCATTGAGGTTTGAATGTTCATTTTGCCGTGCCTGCTCTGCCAGTTTATCCGTAGAAATAATAACTTCACCAAGAGAAAAAACCGGCAGATCAACAGAGGTATCTTCATCCTGCATTGAAAATGACAGAACATCTGTTGGAGCATCTAAATCACGATATTTTAAGTTTAACTCCTGCATTTCTTCGTCATCACAGAAATAAAAACCAATTTCTGCTTCTAAATCCTCATCCTCCAGAGAATCACTAAAATCAGACATAGCTATAATCTGAGAGTCAGAAAATATAAGCTCTGCCAGCGACTGCAATATCCTTTCCACATAGTCTTCAGATAAATTTATCCGCTCTTCGATTTTTACACTTGAACTAAATGAAATTGTTACACTCATAATGCATACCATTTCTAGCTAATACTAACCGGGCATTTCATCTTTTGTTTCTTCGTCTATATTTTTATTGTCACTATCAGTTTTATTTGTTTTATCTTGTAGCTTTTCTATCTTTTCAATTTTATTTTTAGCCTGTTCAAAGTGCTTATCACCAAGTTCTTTCAGTATTGTTTCGTGGTAGTCTATTCTGTGGTGCTGCATTCCTTTGAGAATCCTTATGAAGGTTTGAGAAATCACTTTAATATCACGCAATGTAAGCGGAGAGTCTGAAAGTTGCTCATCATCAAGACGTTCATTAATAATAGTCATGACTTTTTCTTCTATTGCAGTTATACTAGGATTTTTAAGGGATCTAACAGCCGATTCTGTTGCATCTGCAAGCATTATTATAGCACTTTCTTTTGAACATGGCTTAGGGCCTGAATATCTAAATTGCTCTTTGTGTATTTTATCTTCTCCTTCTGTTTCAAGCGCAGTTCGATAAAAATAAAGCATTACTCCATCACCGTGGTGCTCATTAATCAAGTCTTTAAGTGCTTTAGGTAGCTTATATTGGCGGGCAAGATCCATGCCATCTTTGACATGAGCCATAAGAACCATTTTACTTAACTTGGGATTAAGCTTATCATGAGGGTTTTCAATACCAAGATAAGCCTGATTTTCAATAAAATAAGCCGGTCTCTTTAGTTTACCTATGTCATGATAAAATGCACCTACCCTTACAAGAACTGTTGAAGCACCTATAGCCTCTGCAGCAGCTTCTGCAAGTGTTGACACCATCAAACTATGGTGATAGGTACCTGGTGCTTCAAACTGTAACTGTCTTAAAAGCGGTTGGTTATGGTCTGCAAGCTCCATAAGGCCGTGAGCAGTAATAATTTTAAAAATAGCCTCCAGATAGGGCATAGCAACAATTGTCAGAGCACCAGTTAAGAAGCCACTTACAAGAGCAATACAGCATTTTATAAATAGTTCCTGAAGTTCAACGCTGTAAAAAACGTTGTTGGTAATAAAATAATTACACAACACAACCAATAACTGTGCCAGACCTACATTAACCCCGCATTCTATTAGTGAGAAATCTCTGTAATAGCGCATTTTACTGGATTCAAACACAGCTGCAATAACGCCAACTAGAAGAACCGAAATACCTTCAATAGAAAAATGAAACACCACTCCAACCATCAACAATAACATTGCAGTAGATAAAAGAGCAACACGAGCATTAATAAAGAACGACAATATAAGTGTCATAGCCGGAACAGGTATTACATATACTGGTATATCAAAATGAAACAGCCTTGAAAGATAAGGTATCATTCTGATAAGAATAAGAGTGATTAAAACCATTGTTGCAATAAGAGCCAGATACCTTGTAGAATTAGCATATTCAGGCTCATGGCGTGACAGGTAATACCATACAATATATATTGCAATAATAACAAGACATACAATACCAAATATAACGGACCAATCAATATGCTTAACAGTATAACCCAGCTTTTTCAGGGCTTCATAATGTTTGGGGCTTACTTTATCATCTTTTGATACTACTACATGACCTTTTTCAAATTGCACAATAACAGGATCAACTGTTTCCATCTTATTTTTTCGTTCAATGTTAGTTGCTTCCTCATCAATAATATAATTAGGTCTATCAAGTGCAGCGCTAACAATAGCTACAATAGCGTCAGAATTTGTTTCTGTTGTAGCTCTCTTAAGATATGGCCTAATGAGCCCCGATTTACTTTCACGCAGATCGCTTGCAGTAAATTTCCTATCCAGTATAGATGTTAATACTGCACTGGCCTCTTTTCTTATAATATTTTCCCAGTTATAATCACTGGCATCTCTAACCAGATAGTTAAGTATCTTTGTATCTATGGATTCAAGCCTTGTATTCTTAACTAGATCCTTTATTGGCTCATCTTTTGAATGTTGTCTGAGCTCTATTATTTTCTCTTCAATCTCTCTAAGGTTATCCTGGAGTATTTCATCAACATTTTCTTCAACAGGTTTCAAAACTGGTTTAACTTTTGCTGCTTCTTCACGCTTTCTATTCAGAGTTTCTTCTTCATCCACGACTTCTATCGTCTTATGGGCTACAATTGTCTGGTTGCTTACACCATTTGAAATGACTGAATAAAAAGAAAAATAGCGACTCGAAAGCACCAGTGTAATCAATAATAGAGTAACGACAAGTATAACAAGTCTTTTTCCTTCAAGAGTTAGTAGATATTTAAAGTATTTCGCTAGCCCTGATTTATTTTTATTTTCACTATCAGTGATCGTCAAATTATTTATTCCTCTCAAAAGATCTCTAGTTCAGTTTAACGCAGCAATTAATTTTATAAATACTACAAAAAATTGATTTGTTTCATGGTAACGCATGTCATTACGGATTGTAATATTTAATAATACAGCCAAAATAAGGTTACAAAAGCTTAACAGATTTAAACTGATGTTCTTTAATTTTTAACAAACTCTTTTTTTAATTGCAATGCACTAATGAAATCAAAATAGAATATTGTCATTTCATTGACTACGTGCTAATATACTAATTGCTTCTCGTTACAGGGAGTGGGTGTTCTACCCACTTTTTTGTTTAAGAATACTTATGTCTAAAAGTTCTAAAAAAAAAGCTGACCCTGAAATATCTGTTAACCGACAGCAGATAATTGAAAACCTGATACCAGTGGTAGAAGAAACCGCCGGAGATCTTAATTTAATTGTTTTGGAAACAACATTCAACAAAGAAAAAGGACAGTATTTCTTAAGGATCTTTATTTATAACCCTGAAAAACCTGTAGATCATGAAGATTGTGTTAATATGACAAGAACACTGAATGCAAAACTGGATGAATCAAACCTGATACCTGTTTCTTATTCTCTTGAAGTTAGCAGCCCCGGGATTAATAGAAAACTTAAAAACCCTGTAGAATATACTGTTTTCAAAGATAGAGAAGTAAAAATAACCCTGAAAAAAGAACTCGCTGAAAAAGAAACCACATCCACCATTACTGGAAAACTAATTGGACTCTCTGACAACATGGAAGAAGCAATCATTGAAAAAGATAACCAACAAAAAAGATATAAACTTAAAGGAATCAAAACTATTCAACTAGAAGGCTAATTAACATAAGGAGAATAAACTGTGATTAAAATTGGTTCAGCCTTAATGGAAGCTACCGACCAGCTAGAACGGGAAAGAGGAATACCTAAAGCTGTAGTACTGGACTCTCTCTGCGACGCCATGATGGCTGCATACCGAAAATATAGCAAAAAACCAGATACTACCGGTATATATGCAAAGATAGACGAGAAATCAGGAGAAATAGGTATTTACTCTGAAAAAATTGTCGTTGAAAATATAACCAACGAGCAGACTGAAATAACAATTGAAGAAGCCAGAGAAAGAGACGAAACAGTAACTATAGGAAGCATAATAACAGAAGAAGTAACACCCGAAGACTTCGGACGCATAGCTGCACAGGCTGCAAAACAGGTCATAACACAAAGAATCAGAGAAGCTGAACGTCGCCTGATTCTTGAAGAATTCATGGATAAAAAAGGAACCATGACAACAGGCATAATACAACGTCTGGAAGGCCGAAACGTTGTCATCAGCATCGGCAGAACAGAAGCAATATTGCCACCAAGAGAACAGATACAGGGTGAATATTACAGACCAGGAAACAGACTGAGAGTCTATGTCCTTGACGTAACTGAAACATCCAGATTGCCACGAGTCATCGTCTCACAGGTACACGCTATGATCGTTCAAGAACTCTTTGAACTTGAAGTACCAGAAATAGAAGACGGCATCGTCGAAATTAAATCTATTGCAAGAGAAGCAGGTTATAGGACAAAAATTGCTGTTGCCAGCTCAGACCCTGAAGTAGATCCTGTTGGAGCATGTATAGGCCCAAGAGGCAGCAGGATTCAAGCTATTGTTAATGAATTAAAAAGTGAAAAAATTGATATCATAAGACATTCACCTGACCCGGTAGAATTCATTATGAATGCACTTTCACCAGCTAAAATCATCTCTGTCGAAATATTAAATGATGATCCGTCAAGTCAACAAGCTCTCGTTGTAGTACCTGATGATCAGCTCAGCCTTGCTATAGGAAAAGAAGGCCAAAACGTAAGACTTGCTGTTAAGCTTACCAGCTGGAAATTAGATATTAAGAGCCTTAGCCAGATTGAAAATGATGAATCATTCCTGGTAGAAGAAGAATACTACGAGGAAGAGGAGTATTGATACCGCAAAGACAATGCGTATGCTGCAGAAAATACTTTCCACGTACTGAACTCATAAGAATACTAAAAGAGCATAAGGCCCAAAAACTGTACATACAGCCATGTTCAAGGATTCAGGGCCGAAGTGCATACATTTGTTACAATAAATCATGTATTGAAACCGCTCTGAAAAAAGGAAAATTGCAAAAAGCGTTACATACAAAACTTAACAATCAGATCACTGAAATGTTACAGAGAATGGTCAAATAGTAATTATTCTTTTAAAATGATATGATACAATTGATAGGTAATTAGAGGAGTAGAATTTTAAGATATGGCTACGGATAAGGTAAGAATATATGACCTTGCAAGGGAACTGGGCACCCCTAACAAGGTTCTGATAACTATTTTAAAAGATAAACTAAAGATAACAGTCAAAAGCCACTCCAGCACAATAAGTATTGAAGAGGCAGATCAGCTGAAAAAGATTCTTAACGCTGAAAAAAGTTCTGATGCAACTGTTAAAGAAGCACCTAAACCAGAACCTGAAAAGGTTATACCAGAAAAAAAACCTGATTACCCACCCAGAGAAGAGCCACAGCAAAAACAAGAGCCCCCGAAACAAACTCCTCAAAAAGATACCGTAAGCCAGCCCAGAGAAAGAAAACCATCCTACCAGAAGCCAGAACAGACTGACTATAAAAGACCTACTCCACAACTAGAAAATAAACCCTTTTACAGGACAGAAAGACAACCCCAAACACAACAGCATCAACAAAAAACTCATAAATCACCTACAGCAACAAAAGAAACTGACAAAAAAAGAACTGCCGAAAGACTCTATCACGTATCTGGAGATAAATACAGACATAAACCCGAAGGAAAAACAAGAACTGAAGGCAAAGTTAGCAAATACAGTGGCAGAAGATTTCAAACACCACAAAGAGAAGCCAGCACAACTCAAACCAATCATACACAAAAAGTAGCTAAACCGGCTCCTCTACACCCAGGACAACATCAAAAACCTGTCAGCAAACCATCTGAACAATCAGCTGAAACACGGCAAAAGCCCGAGGAACCACAAACCAAAATCAAAAAAGAATTTAAACCTCATAAACCTGAAGTTAGACCGAAAGAAAAACCAAAATTTAGCCCGGCTAAAACGAAACCAGTTGCTGAAACACCTGATACACAAACACAACGCCCTGGTAAACCTGCCCACAAAAAGGAATCTCAAAAGAAAAAAGACTATTTTCAAAAAGATAAAAACAAATTTCAAGATTTAAAACCTATCACCGAGGTATTTAAAAAGAAAAAACAAGAAAAAAAAGTTGAAGAGCCTGAAAAGCCAACAGAAGTAGCCATCCTAGGCGCACTTACAATCGCTGAACTCGGAGAAATACTTGTTTTAAGCCCCACAGAAATAATTAAAGAGTTAATGAAAATGGGAATATTTGCAACATTAAACGAAACAATTACGCAGGATTCAGCTATAGAAGTCACTGAAAAACTTGGATATACAATCAAACAAGCAACCAGTGAAGGCCAAAAAACTGAAGCATCAACAGAAAGCACTAAAGAACCAGCCAAAAGGCTTGATATAGATGAAAGCAAACTCGTGCCACGTGCCCCTATTGTAACAATATTGGGCCATGTCGACCACGGAAAAACTACCCTCCTTGACTCTATAAGAAAATCAAAACAAAAACTTGTAGACGCTGAAGTAGGAGGTATTACACAAACTATCGGCGCCTACACTGCTCAACTAGAAGACGGAAAGAAAGTAACCTTTATAGATACTCCCGGCCACCACGCTTTTACAGCTATGAGAGCACGTGGAGCTAAGGTTACTGACATCGCTGTCCTTATCGTCGCAGCAGATGATGGCATTATGCCACAAACAATAGAAGCTATAAACCACGCAAAAGCTGCAAAAGTACCTATAGTAATAGCAATAAACAAGATGGACAAAGCAGGTGCTGAAAAAGATAGAATATTACAGCAATTAACTGAACATGAACTGCTTCCAGAAGAATGGGGAGGAGAAACAATAACTGTTCCAATTAGTGCCCTCAAAGGAGATGGTATTAATGATCTTCTCGAAATGCTTGCACTGGTCGCAGAAGTGCAGGAGCTTAAAGCTGATCCCACAGCAAAAGCAACAGGAGCAGTCATTGAATCAGAACTCGATAAAGGAAAAGGCCCACTGGCAACAGTTATAGTTCAAAATGGCACACTGAAAATCGGTGACTACATTGTAGTAGGAAGCGTCGGTGGCAAAGTTAGAGCACTCATAAATGATATGGGTGAAAGAGTTAATGAAGCAGGCCCCAGCACACCAGTAGAAATACTCGGACTCAATGAAGTGCCAGAAGCAGGAGACATTTTCGAAATTGTTAATGATGACAAAGATCTCAAACAAATAATTAACAAACGTAAAGGAGAAGAAAAAGAACGTAAATTCTCTTCTTCAGCTTCTACAAAACTGCAAAAAGACTCTATATTCAAAGCCAAACTCAAAAAAGATGAAGAAGAAAGAATCAAAGAACTCAATATTATAATTAAAGCAGATTCTGACGGTTCAGTAAAAGCTGTTGAAGCCGTCTTACAGGAATTAAAATCCCGGGAAGTATCTGTAAAAACAATACACACAGGCGTTGGAGACATAACAGAAGCCGATGTAATGCTGGCATCAACAAGTAATGCTATGATCATAGGTTTTAGATCCAAAGAAGACCCTAATGTTGCAAAAATAAACTCTGAAGGACAGGTTACTATAAGAACATACGATATCATTTATCAGATTTCAGAAGATATAGAAAAAACCATGCTTGGCCTACTTAAACCCGAGTTAAAAGAAATTGAACTGGGCACAGCAGAAGTCAGAAACCTATTTACCGTTGGTAAAAACTTTGTTATCGCAGGCTGCTATGTTCTTGAAGGAAAAATTGTCCGGAATCGTATTGCAACCGTACTAAGAGAAAACAAAGAAATTTTTAGAGGCAATCTGGATAACCTGAAACGATTCAAAGACGATGCCAAAGAAGTTCAATCAGGATTTGAATGCGGCATATCATTTAACAAATTCAATGACCTCAGAGAAGGAGACTTAATCAAAGTCAGCCAGTTAGTAGAAATAGAAAGAGAAAGCCTTAACTAATTCTCAATTAACAACCATAGTGAGGAAGAAAGAATGGTTAGCAGATCAGATAAAGTACGAAAAGCTCTTATACGTGAGATAAGTGACTTGCTTCAAAGACAAATAAAAGATCCCAGAATAGCTGGTATTGTTTCTGTCTCTGATGTAGAAGTTTCCAGCGATTGCAGACATGCTAAAATCTTTGTAAGCGTTTATGGCAGCGAAGAAGAACGCTCAAGCACAATGGAAGCACTTGAATCATCAACTGGCTTTATAAGAAGCGAAGTTGGCAAGAGAATACCTATGAGATTTACACCCGAAATCAAGTTTAAACAAGATGATTCACTTGAAAGAGGCTCCAGAGTTACTGAATTGATTAATAAAATATCGCAGGGAGAACTCTAAAACTTGCTTAATGGTATATTAAACATTAACAAACCAGCCGGTTTAACATCTCATGATGTCATTAATAAACTAAGAAAAATCTTAAAAATGAAAAAAATCGGACATGCAGGCACCCTCGACCCCATGGCAACCGGTGTATTGCCTGTTTGTACTGGTAAAGCAACAAGACTAATACAGTATTTATCAACTGATAAACAGTATAAAGCAGAAATAACCTTAGGCATATCAACCGATACATACGATGCAGAAGGTTCTATTGTTTCTAAAACCAATCCGGAAGTATCAATAGACGAAGTCAAAACAGCACTTAAAAAGTTTCAGGGAGAAATCATACAGCAGGTACCTCTTTATTCAGCGACAAAACACAAGGGAAAAGAACTCTATAAATATGCCCGAAAAGGAATAGAGGTAGATGAACTACCTACAAAGTCAGTTACTATCTATAATATAGGCTTAACAGAATTGTCAGAATCAGCAAACGGAAATCCTTTACTTAAACTTACCATTGATTGCAGCAAAGGTACCTACATACGAAGCATAGCCCATGACCTCGGTCAAGAGCTGGGTTGCGGAGCTCACCTCAGTAAATTAATCCGTACCCTCTCATCTGGCCTCAGGCTTGAAGATAGCATTACCCTTGAAGAACTTGAAGAAAAGACAATAAACGATCAGGTTAATGATATACTTGCATCACCTATAGATTTAATAAATTTACCCTCTTTAACTATCGGCTATGGCCAGGTCGAACGGATAACAAAGGGACAACATTTTAAACCATTAAAAGAGCTTTTCTCTGAAGATCAAAAACTATTACTTTTAACAAAGACTAACCAGCCTGTTGCTATCTGTCAATACCTGAAAATAGAGGATAAAATACAACCAATAACTGTTTTGATGTAGATAAAGACTAAACAACCCCGATTAATTTCAGGAAATCAGAGACATTGCTGATCTGATAGGTTCTAACAACTTCTATAAACGCTGTCAGAAAAAGACCTGCAATAGGAAAAAACATCCACAAAGATAGAACTGAATTCCTTTTCGGTTTAACTTTTTTAATGTTTTGCTTTTTTGGCTTAGAATATCCCTTTAATTCTCTTATAATTTCTGACTGCTGATTGATAATCTGAACAAGTTCTTCCTGAATCTTCTTTAAATCAGTAAATTTATCAAAATATTCATTGATAATACGGTCACTTCTCATATTTTCAGATTTAAGCCAAGCACATTCAAGTTTTAAAGATTCTACTTCCTGTTCAAGTGAGTCATACTGCTCTGCATCAAGAAGATTATCTCTTTCATCAACAATCGGCACACTGGTCAAATCAATCAATAGCCTATCCTTATCTGTTGTTGTTCTTACCTGACCGTTAATTACCAGTTCACAAAGATACTCAAGCTCCATATCAAGCTCTTGCGTCGCTTCTCTTAGCTCTAACCAGTTATTACTCAATTGATTACCTGTTTTTACTGCATCCAGCTAACAAACTACAGGTTTTTAAACCTTCAATATAATTTTAATGGTTGTTGTAAAAACTGCAAATTTTTAATAAAAGCGTTACAAAGGAATAAACGCACCTGGCCACAAACTATACAGAAGACTCATATTGAAAGATACAATATTAAAAAGAAATACATAGATTTACTTTAAGGCAACCAACACATGATGAGTATTTTCACAACAAAAATAGCTCTAATTAGAGTTTAAGAAGGTTTTTGATGTCAGAAATATTAGAAGAGGCTTTCTTGACTTCACAATTAGAGTTATTAATAGCACAATCAGGATCTTTCAAGCCATTACCCGTCAGAACACATACAATTGTTGACCCTTCCTGTATTTTACCTTCACATGCTGCCTTATAAAGTCCTGCAACACTTGCAGCACTGGCAGGTTCACAGAAAACCCCTTCAAGTCTGGCAAGATCTCTATAAGCATTAATAATTTGCTGGTCTGTCACATAATCAATCTGCCCGCAAGATTCTTCAGCTGCTGCTACTGCAGATTTCCAGCTTGCAGGATTACCTATCCTAATAGCTGTAGCAATGGTTTCAGGCTTATAAATTCTCTCTCCTTTGACAATTGCAGCAGCACCTTCAGCCTCAAAGCCAAACATTCTTGGTTTCTGAGGTATTTTTCCAGCATTAAAGTATGTATTAAAGCCTTTCCAGTAGGCTGTAATATTACCTGCATTGCCAACAGGAATACATAAGTAGTCTGGAGCATGCCCCAGACAGTCACAAACCTCAAGTGCAGCAGTTTGTTGGCCATCTATACGATAAGGATTCAAAGAATTTACAAGCGTAACAGGATAATTATCTGTCAGCTCAAGTACTATTTCGAGAGCTTCATCAAAATTACCCTGTATAGCTATAATATCTGCACCATACAGCATTGCCTGTGAAAGCTTACCCAGAGCGATATAACCATCAGGTATAAGCACATAACACTTAAGCCCTGCTTTTGCACTAAAAGCAGCCGCAGAAGCACTTGTATTGCCTGTACTGGCACACATAACAGCTTTTGACCCTTCTTCCAGGGCTTTACTTATTGCCATGGTCATGCCACGATCTTTAAAACTGCCTGTAGGGTTTGCTCCATCATACTTTAAATAAAGATTAAGCCCCTTTATGCCTGTCTTTTCTGCTATTTTGTCAGCCTTTATAAGAGGCGTAAAACCCTCATTTATAGTCACAACAGGTGTTTTGTCTGTTACGGGTAAGTATTCTTTATAGTATTCAATTAGTGGTGTAAAAAACTTGCTCATGGGAATTTTCCTTATTTAAAAACCCTTATAACGTTAGCTATAAGTTTTGTCGTATCATGTTTTTCTATTTCTCTAAGCGCTGCCTGAATAGCAGACTCAGTAACCTCATGGGTTAAAAGGATAATACGTGCAACACCACCCTCAAGCATATCTTTTTGTATTACACCAAGGAGGCTAACGCCATATTTTCCACATGAATGCCCCATATTTCCGATAACGCCAGGCTTATCCGATGATTGAAATCTGACATAGTAAGAATTATACGTCTCTTCAATTGGGATTATATCACCATCCGTGGTATGTTTACAGCGCATAGACGGAAGAATATTTGCAGTAAAGCCCATTTCATTAACAACCGAAAGAAGATCAGCTACTACTGCGCTTGCAGCTGCCATCTGGCCAGCACCAGGGCCTACAAAATTAACTTCCCCGACCGCATCACCTACAACTGATACAGCGTTGGTAACACCATTTATATGAGCCAGTGGATGACCTGTTGGAACAAGCATAGGATGAACACGCACATCAATTTTGCCATTATCTTCTTGCTTTGCCATGGCAATTAACTTGATTTTATAGCCCAGCTCAGCTGCATAGTCAATATCAACCAGCGTAATTTTACTGATACCTTCACGATAAATTTTGTTAACATCAATTTTTACGCCATAAGCGATAGAAGCAAGAATAGCAATCTTGTATGCTGCGTCATAACCTTCAACATCAGACGTAGGATCAGCTTCCGCATAGCCCATTTTCTGTGCTTCAGCAAGAACATCTTTAAATTCTGCCCGTTCTTCTTCCATTCTCGAGAGAATATAGTTTGTTGTACCATTTAAAATGCCTGCAATACAGGTAATTTTGTTAGATACAAGACTCTGTTTAAGTGGCATAATAAGAGGTATACCACCGCCAACAGAGGCTTCATAGAGAACTGATACATTTTTTTTATTAGCAAGATCAAATATTTCAGGCCCACGTTTAGCTATTAATTCTTTATTCGCTGTTACAACGTGTTTACCAGCATTTATAGATTGTACAATAGCATCATAAGCAGGATCTGTACCGCCAATAACTTCTACAACTATTTGAATCTCCGGATCATTAACGACTTCCATAATATCTGTCGTCATAATAGATTTATCTACATTGATATCACGCTTTAAATCCAGGTTTTTTTCTGCTATTTTCTTGATTTTTACCTCAGGAAAATTTTGTAAGATTTTATAAACGCCAATTCCTACCGTACCGAGACCTAATAATCCTATATTTACAGCTTTATCAACCATTTTCACCTTCTAATACAAAACTACACACCAAATAGATTTTATTGCCAATCGACAAGTTTATCAAGTTAAGACTACGGGATGTAAACCGGCATTAAACAGAAATAATGATTTTAGTCAAAGAAATATCTTTAAAGCCTTACTGTATAAAGAGAGGGAAGATTAAAACAGCCTCAACATTATTTTTACAGGCGATATAGCCTCTTAAGTATCTAATACATATGTATTACTTTTTATGGAGCAGCACCCACATATAATTGTGAATGACCTCTTTATAGTTAGATTTAATATAATCTTCACAGGTTTTTCTGGTCATTTTGTCTCTTCTGAGGTCTAAAACAAACTCATACCCTGCAAGTATGCCAGAATTAAGCAGCCAATCAACTATATTTTGTTTATCTGAAAGGTCAATAGAAAAACTTCCTTCACCATATTTGACTTCCTGAAAATCATTTTGCAGTTTTGCGAGTAAAGATTTTTTATCTTTAGGGAATTTATGCAATGGAAGTTTTTGAAGTTTATTCCAGTGGCGGCACATCGTATATTTTAAGCTGTGCTGAACTGCTTTAAGTGTATCGTGCTTATTTGTCATTATCAATAACTTTCCATTCTGGTTTAATATTCGTGCCAGTTCTTTATATACCTCTTTATTTCTGGCATATCCAAGACTCCATGCACAAACAATTAAGTCAAATTGACCATCTTTAAATTTTTTTAAACCAGACTCAAGTCTATCCCTAAATAATAGCGCCTTATTATCACCTAATTTTTGTCTGGCCTGAATTAACATTTTCTTAGAAAAATCAAGGCCTACTATATGTGCATCAGGATAATTTTTTCTGAGCTTTAGTGTTGTAGTACCACTACCACAGCCTGCATCAAGTATATAATCAAGCTTTTGATCATCTATTTCAGCCAGTATTTCGGTCGTAACTACATCAAGATACTTATACCACTCATCATCATAGGAAGATGCTAAGAGATTATAGCTTCTTTGAAAGTCCGATGTTCCTATTTCTCTTCCAAGCAGGTATAAACTGGCGGCTTTAAAATTAAATTTAATTACATCAAAGTTCAAATTAGTTACAGCCTGTCAACAATACAACTACAAAAACGACCAATTATATTAGTATTTTAGGTTCAAGCAGATTTTATCACACTGTTGAAATATCGTAGAGGTAAGAAGTTTAAGGGTCAACAGGTTTTGATATTCAAGCTTAATTCAGGTTACATCAATACATCAAAGATGTAAATATGTGATCAAAACCGTATTGTAACATAATCAACATTTAAAGAATTTTTACATTATTTGCTGGATGTAGAAATTTGTTAATATGGGATTATTATATTAGTAGGGATAACAAATTAGGTGCATGGAAATTAGCAGCTACTCCAGATATAAAGTTCAAACGTTCTTTATTACAGGGATTATGGTCGTTGTAACATTTATATACCTTTGTTCAGCAACGTTTGCACAGCAAACAACGAGCAAAACCTTTGTTGGACCGACAAAAGGTAGTATCTCCTCACTCTTTGGTTGGCGTAAAGACCCTTTCACAGGCAAACATGCCTTTCATGCAGGTCTTGATATAGCAGCCAAAGAATCTACTCCTATTTATGCACTGCAAGAAGGCTATGTTGTATACGTAGGGGGCAAAGGAGGTTACGGAAATGTTGTTATACTGAGGCATGAATACCCTGATATACCCGAGTTACCTGTCATAGAAACAATGTATGCACATAATTCTAAAAACCTTGTCAGGGCAGGCCAGTATGTAAGAAGAGGTGATATAATTGCCCTCGTAGGGTCAACAGGAAGATCAACTGGCCCTCATTTACACTTTGAAGTTCACTATAATGGGGGTTATGTTAACCCTATAGATTACCTGGTAAAGCTTCCTAAATATTTAAACTATGTAGCATATAAACGCAGCAAATATTACGCATACAAGAAGGCACCTGTACCCACAATGAAAGAGGCGATTACTGCCGAACAAAAACGAAACTATACTATAATAGAAGACTAAGAAGCATATATACATTAAAAAAAAGCTCTTATAAACTTTCAACCATAAGTCTGATCGAAAATTCAACTAAAGACTTATGGCAAAATCCTTTTATTTAGGCTATTATAAAAATAGCAGCATTTTTTTTATATTCAAGGGGGCATTTCATGCAGCAGCAAACGACCCACTCTATTATTGTCTCCATTATAACTGTAATAAAGGCAATGTACAAAAATCAGGCAGCTGAAATCAACAATAAGCTTCAAAACATTGACTACATCAACCTGGATACGCTGGTAAACAAAGTTGAAAAAGAAATCCCCATAGACAACATCTCTGACAGTCAAGACAAAATCGTTGAGATAATTGAGTCCATTATCCAGGATTAACAGTCATTATAGCGATGTCATAGAGCACCTTACCAAGAGTAAGAAGTATTAGCACCAACAACAAATACCTTAAAAACGCCGGGTTAGCTTTTTTATTTAACATAGTACCCCCATAAGCACCCAGTGTAGCAGAAACCGATATTATGACAGCGCTAATTATCTCTATCTGACCTGTAGACATCTTACCTATAAGAGACATTAATGCAGCCAAAAAAGCTATATGAGTACCTGTGCTTATGCATATTTTCATAGGCACACGAAATATGGTGTTTAATAATGGAATTATTATAACAGAACCTGCAAACCCCAGTGCACCTGAGGGTAACCCTGCAATGACACCAACAATGATACCCTTATAAGCAGGTACATATTCTTCACTGGGAGGATCATGCGAAGGGCCAGGCTCTTTTCTTATCAGAATTAAAGAAGCAGCAACTGCCATAAAAAGTGCATAAATCCACATTAGAACGAGAGCAGAAAGAAATTTAGATAATATAGCTCCCGTTATAGCACCAGCAGCAACACCAAAGCCTACTTTAAAAACAATACTATCTTTAACATTTCCTGTTTGGCGATGAAAAATAGCTGATGTAAGGGTACCAAAAGTCGTCTGCATTGCGGCTATACCTGTTATGACGTGGAGTGACATAACATGCAAACCTAAAAAAGCGGGCACATAAAGCAATACCGGAATAATAATCAGTGCCCCACCAATACCTAAAAGGCCTGAAAACACCCCTGTAAGAGCGCCAGCAATAAATAAAAATATGTAAAATCCTAAATCCATCGGGCTATGTTCATTTGTGTAGAAGAAATATTTGCTGTAACATCAACAATATAACAGATTAAGAAGTTTATTTTATCCTGCTAAAATTGAAAATCATTAATCATAATAAGAATAAAACAAAAACAGAAATCTACCGGAATATTCCTGTCGGGAAAGATTTTATTGTAAGCTTCATTATCTTTGTGCTGATAGCATTAAGCCTGCTTTTGATGTTTTCAAATTTTCTTTTAACAAGCAAAATCAATGAAGAAACTATCGATTATTCAAATAATATAATAATTACAGAACTTACAGAAAAAAGCTTATATTTAAAAACGATTGAAAACAGGCTACTTAAGCTTATGACATATTATAAAAACGATATTGACAGCCTTCAAAAAGAACTAATCAACCTGAAAAATGAACACCAATTTTATTTTCTGGATATTATCAACCATAAAGACTTTAGAAATAAAAACTTTAACCATTTTCAAAAGCTGTTAGAAAAATGTTCAACAGGATATATAATAAGCTCCAGTGAGCTTTATGATGAACGCATATCACGGGTTATTGCTATTCCTCTGAATAAACAATCTATTTTACTTGCTATTATACCCCTGGAAGGGACCAGTATGGTACAGGGAAGCCTCGATGCAGAACCAACAGGCATTAAAGGCATCCCTGATAGTTATAAACTAAGAAGAATTAAAACTAAAACCGGTCTTCTTAAAAAAAAGCTCTCAGAAAAAAGAAGCTATTATGGATATTTAAACATCAGTGGACAGGAATTTACAGGCACTGCGAAAGCACTTAAAAACTTTAATGATGAAACAATTGGTGCTATTATAGCAGGTATAAGCCCTTCAAAATACACACCCATCAAATCTGAAAGTATCAAAATAATTACCCTGACGTTGATATTAACTTTTTTAATAATGTTTGGCTTTGCATTCTTATCACATAAGAATCTTCAACATAGTGTTAAATCTATAAACAAAGGCATAAAAGAAGCAAAAAAAGGCAATTTAGATTTCCAGATTGACCATACGCCAGAAAAAATATGCTCATCAATAGCAGAAAACCTTAACGATATGTTTAAAGCAATTAAAAAGAGAGACTATGAGATTATAGCTTATCAGGATGAACTAAGATCTAAAAAAGATAACCTTGAAGCTATATTCAATTCGTCAACAGACGGCATAATAACACTTACAAGCGATCTTAAAATCATTAATGTTAACCCCACTATAACACAATGGGCGGGTGCGTCATCTGAAAAGATTGTAGGACACCACTTTAACGAATTTGTTAAATGCAGGTGTAACATTAAGATGAGCGATATAGACTGTACAGACCCATCAGTATGCCCTATTGCTGCCTATTGGCCCGAAGAAATGCCCAAGGAGGGGACAATAACCAATAAACAATCAGGAAAGACTACTTTTGTTGCCCTGAACAGCTCTATCATCCACGGACTAACAAAGTCCAAAGAATCATTTGTGACAGTTTTAATGGATATAACCCAGTTTAAAGAACTCGAAAAGGTAAAAGAAAACTTTGTTGCAACCCTCACCCATGATCTTAGAGTCCCACTATTAGCAGAAAATAACGCTTTAAAATATCTGCTAAAAGGCACATATGGAGACCTTACAGAAACACAGAAGCTGGCAGCAGAGACTATGCTAAAATCAAACCAGGATCTCATAAAGCTTGTCAATACACTGCTGGATGTATACAAATATGAATCCGGCACATTGCAGTTGTACAAAGAAAAAACAAGCCTCAACAATCTCCTGAAAGAATGCATAAATGAGCTATACCCGCTGGCAGCCAAACATTACCAGAGCATTATAAACAATACAAAAGAGATTTTAGCACCGGTTACGGTCGATATCAATGAAATAAAAAGGGTTTTTATAAACCTGATCGGCAATGCTATTACATACACACAGGAAAACGGCACTATACAAATTGAATCGGAACAAAACGAAGAAAATGTAATCATTAAAGTAATAGACAACGGAAAAGGAATACCTGAAAATGACCTCAAAAACATCTTTGACAGGTACTTTACCAGCTCTAAAAAATTCAGAAAAGTAGGAACGGGCCTTGGACTCTACCTTTCCAAACAAATTATTCTGGCACATAATGGTAAAATATGGGTAGAAAGCACACCAGGCAAAGGGAGCACTTTTTTCGTTTCATTACCAATTAACATCGAGGAAAGCAGCTAATGAGCAAAACTTTAAGCAAAAAAATCAGTATTATACTGGTTGAAGATCATACACTAACCCGATTTGGGTTAAAAACAGCCTTTGGAGAAGCTGATAACATCGAGGTGATAGGAGAAGCAGAAACAGGTGAAGAAGGAGTAACCCTTGCACAAGAGCTTATGCCTGATATAGTTCTCATGGATCTTGGCCTGCCTGGCATAAATGGTATTGAAGCAACGCAAAAAATAAAAGCAGCTAATGAAAACACTAAAGTAATTATACTAACATCACACAATAACGAAGAAGAAGTATGGGCATCTCTCAGCTCGGGCGCCAATGCTTATTGCCTAAAGGATATCGAACCTGATAGACTAATACACGTAGTACAATCCATATATGATGGTGCTGCATGGCTTGACCCTGCCATAGCCAGCATTGTATTGAAAAACATTTCCAGCAGGCCTATCAAGAAATCAGCTCTACCATCCCAGCAAGATAGCCCACATGAGAAAGCCCAGCTAACTGAAAGAGAACTAGAAGTCTTAAAATTACTGGTTGACGGGAACTCAAATGCTGAAATAGCCAAACACCTCGTAGTTAGTATACATACCGCTAAAGCGCATGTTTGCAGTATACTTCAAAAATTGTCTGTAGATGACAGAACACAAGCAGCAATAAAAGCGCTAAAAGATGGTTTAGTTTAGGAGTAACCATGAATAAGCTATATATATACCTATTAGCAGGAATAATAACAACCGGATTAATCTTCTTATCAATGAGAAACGGCATATGCTCAGAACTAAGCAGTAATGAGCAGCTCAAACAATCATGGAAAACCTATAAAAGCTTTTTCATACAGGATGATGGAAGGGTAATAGACTTCTATGGAAATAACATTACTACATCCGAAGGTCAATCATATGCTATGTTGCGTGCATTATGGCATAATGATAAAGAAATATTTGATAAAGCCTTAAACTGGGCTAATAATAACCTGAAGATAAGAGGCGACAACCTGTTTGGCTGGAAATGGGGCCAAAACAATAATGGAGAATGGTCAATAATAGATAAAGCAAGCGCTACAGATGCAGAAGAAGACATTGCTCTTGCCCTTATACTTGCAAGCAAAAAGTGGAATAATGATTGCTACAAAACACAGGCCAGAGCAATTCTCAAAGATATGTGGGATAAAGAAGTTATTAACATAAAAGGTAAAAATTACCTTACAGCAGGAGACTGGGCAGTTCATGATGTCAATGTTAAACTTAATCCATCATATTTTGCACCTTATGCATACAGGATTTTTGCTACCATAGATAAAGATCACGACTGGAATTCTCTCGTTGACTCTTCATACGAAGTTATTAAAGAAGCATCATCCTTCTCTGTCTTTTACCTGCCGCCTGACTGGTGCTACATAAATAAAAACACAGGTGAAATAACCATAGACAAAACCATCAACAAGAAAGAAAGCGACTATTCTTATGATGCAATAAGAACACACTGGCGTATAGCCCTTGATTACATACTAAACAAAGATCCCAGAGCCTATGACTACCTGAAAAAATCAACCAAATTCTTCATTGACTACTGGGAAATAAACGGATCTCTGCCCACAAGTGTTACCGTTGACGGAGTAATAAGAAAAGGAGAAGAATCTTACGCAATCTACGGAGCTGTATTACCTGCTATAGCAATTATAAATCCACAGGTTGCAAAAAAAATATATCATCAAAAACTGGCTGCAGACTATATAAAAGGATTCTGGGGTAACCCCAAAGACTATTACGGTCAAAATTTGGTCTGGTTCGGGATAGCATTATGGCAAAACGTTGATAGCAAATAAAAATAACTGTAAAAGAACGGCCTTATCAACCTCTTTAAAGGCACAGTTCGGAATATACTCATGCATAAACTTACAACCATAAGCATCTTAACTACATATGTATTGTTTTTTACTCTAATACCAAACGTATTAGCAAATGAAGTTAGTGTTGCTACAATAAAAGACCTTATTCCAATTGTTACAGAAATTAAAGATACCTACAACAAAAAACATCCAGAGATATATATAAACATTCTAAACTTTAAACAGAAGGGTTTAAAAGAAAGACTTTCTGAAAAACATCACAATATAGATATAGTCATACTCGACAACAGCAGTATTCTTGAAGAATGGGCAGAAGAAGAATTACTTATCAAAGGAACCCTGAAAAAACTGGGCAGTGACAGCCTGTGTGTTGTGATAAAGAAAAGCAGTATAATAAGACCATTTATGCTATACCCTGAAACAACTGTCACAAAAGCTATTATAGCTGGCAACCCTTATGAAACCGCACTTGGAGAATATACCAGAGAAGCACTAAAAAATTTAAACCTCCTGACAAAGCTAAACAAAAAAATTATTTACTACAATACAAATGATGAAATAGCCAGACAAGCAGGATCAAGCCTGAATGACGGAGGTATAATGTATTGTAGCTTTGCAAAAAGATCTTTTGTACACGTGACAGACATTTTAAACACCAGGCTTCATTCACCTATCATCTATGCAAGTGCAATAGCCAGATATAAAGACAAAAACTGGTATGTTAGAGACTTTAATAACTTCCTTAAATCTTCAACAGCAAAAGAAATAATGAAAAAGTATCATTTCAAACTTTAACAATAGCAGATTATTTATATAATTTAACAATTCAAATATTATTCAGACACTATTATGCTATACTTTTAGAACTCCGGATGTTTAAACACTGCAAAACTATGAAAAACAACAGAAAAAAAGTCTATATAGAAACACTGGGCTGCCAGATGAACAAATCAGACAGCGAAAAGATACTTGGCATATTGGAAACACTAAATTATTATCAAACATCTAACCACAAAGAAGCTGATTTACTGATCATAAACACCTGTACAATAAGAGCCAGCGCAGAAGATAAAGCATTCAGCTATCTAGGAGTCTGGGGAAAGATGAAAAAGACTAAACCTGATATCAAAATTGCCATTTGTGGGTGTGTTGCACAGCAAAGAAAAGAAGAAATTCTTAAAAGAGCACCTTATGTAGACATAATTTTTGGTACACATAACATAGATGAACTACCTGAACTTATTAAGAAGCAAGAAAGCAAACATACGAGCCAGTGTTCAATACTTAAAACACCTTACCAGGGCACCAGGAAAGATTTTACAGCAGTCAGAGATAACACCATAACAGCCTGGGTCAACATCATCGAAGGATGCGATTATTTCTGTACTTATTGTGTGGTGCCCTACGTACGTGGCAGACAACGCAGCAGACCTTTTGATGAAATCGTTCAGGAAGTTGAAAAACTAGCAAATCAAGGTTATAAAGAGGTTACACTACTGGGACAGACAGTAGACTCTTATGGCAACGACATCAATGATAACAATGTCAACCTTCCTGCACTTCTAAAAAGGCTTAATAAGATCTCTAATCTCTATCGTATCAGGTTTGTAACCTCTCACCCTAAAGATATAACTGATGATCTTATAGATACTGTTGCAGAGCTTGATAAGGTCTGCGAATACTTCCATATACCAATGCAAAGCGGCAATACAGAAATATTAAAAAAAATGAAAAGAGGCTATACCTCTGAAGAATACTATACACTGGTCAATAAGATCAAGAACAAAATCAACGATGTTGCCATTACATCAGACTTTATAGTAGCATTTCCTGGTGAAACCGAAGAACAGTTCTATGATACAGTAAAGGCAATAAACGATTTAGGCTTTGACCAATGCAATACAGCCATGTACTCCCCAAGAAAGCAAACACCTGCTGCTACATGGAAAGATAAACAGTTACCAGTATCTATTAAAAAAGAACGTATTAACATATTAAACTCCCATGTTAAAGAAGCTGCACTGAAAGCCAGCTTAAAATACCAGAATACAATACAGGAAGTACTGGTTGAAAGTTATACAAAAAAAGAAAATGGCTTTATTCTCAATGGAAGAACAAGAAACAATAAGCTCACACACTTTAAAGGAGAGAAAGAACTGACAGGTCAAACTGTTAAAATCTTTGTCGAAGAGGCTTCTCCCTGGTCATTAAAAGGGAGACTAATATAACATTACTTTCTTTTGTGGCCTGAATTCTTCAAGATTCTTTTCCAGATAAGCTTTAAAGCTGTCATTCGTTGTAATTTCTCTATAAGGAATTTTTTCACGGTATTTAGAATCTGGATTAATTATATAAACAGTCGGATAGCTGTTAACATTGTATTCTCTAAAAAGGTATCCGTGTGTATCAGGGTTAAGCATTACAAAACTGGCTTTATCCTGATATTCTGACCTGATATCAGCAAAAATAGGAGCCGTAGTAGTACATGCACCGCAAAAATCTGAATAGAAATACACTATAACAGGCTTATTGGCACTTATAGCATCCTCATAAGTTGGCCCTGTATTGTATGACGATGGCCTGGGCCTGTCAATACTTTTCCAGCTACTATCCGAACAGCAACAACATGCCGTATTTAAAAGCACTAGAAAAGCCAGAAGCAACACTATATTAAAGATTTTTATAGGTTTCATGATGGTTTCCCCAAAAAATAAGCTAACTGAATATCTATCAATCATACCACAATTCTTGAGCAACAGAACGGAAAAGAATAATTTAAGAGCTATTTAGTGCATATAGTAGCAAATTTAGCTATAAGCTCATCGAGTTTCTTTGACAATGTCTGCCTATCAAGCATATAACGTACCGGTATTTCTTTAATATCATTGCATGTAGGATTTATAGCATAAACAGTTGGCAAATAAACAATATCAAAATTGCTACCTAAATCCGGGTATTCATCGACATCAAAAGCATAAAAGCTAATTTTATCAGAATATATAGCAGCAGTAATTTCATAAACAGGTTCAACCAGCCTGCATGTTCTACACCAGCTGGAATAAAAGTTAACTACTATAAGCCTATCAGCATCAAAAGATGCTTTAAAACAATTGACATCTGACAATTCCTTAACATCAATAGGTTTTACAGGCAGTACATTTTGTTTTTCCTGCGAACAAACTGAACAGACAATACTTTGAAAGACAAAAAAAACTGTTATGATAACAAGACAAAAGATATTCGAGAATTTATTCATTTGAATTTTCCATGTTACTATATCTTAATAATAATAAAACATGAATAATATCAAGATAACAAGCAAAAATCTCCATTTGTTTACCTAAATACACAGCAAACCAAGTAAACATCAGAAACCCTGTGAGGCTAAATAATTGCCATGAAAGCATTAAGAGAAAAAAATAGTTGATAACATAATGTGTATAAAGAACATTTTTGGTTTATAATTTTACCGCCGGTAATTTTAAAACCAGAGGGGCAGAATATTGACGATAATATCATCAAATAACTCAAGTATCGACAAGCATAAAAAGAAAATTAAAGCCCGTACTATAGAAGCCGACGAGACAGAGATAGATATATCACTTGATAAATCATTAAGACCAGACAACCTGGATGATTATACAGGGCAAACACAACTTAAAAACACGCTCTTAATATCAATTAAAGCTGCTAAAGAAAGAAATGAGGCGATTGATCATCTATTGCTGTATGGTCCACCCGGTCTGGGTAAGACAACACTGGCAACTATTATAGCAAAAGAAATGAATGTCAATATCAGGATCAGTTCAGCACCAGCACTTGAGCGGCCTCGGGACATTGTAGGTATTTTAATGGGCATGAGAAACGGAGAAATACTGTTTATTGATGAAATTCACCGGCTAAACAAAATCACAGAAGAGATTTTATACCCTGCTATGGAAGACTATAAACTAGACAGAACTACTGGCAAGGGAAATAGCGCTAAAACACTCAGAATACCTATTCCAAGATTTACTCTAATCGGTGCAACAACAAGAGCAGGATCACTATCCGGACCACTGAGGGACCGTTTTGGCCTTATACAAAGACTTGAATTCTATAATCCTGAAGACCTATCAAATATAATAAAGAGATCAGCAAAAATACTTGATACGAATATTTCTGATGACGGTGCACTTGCAATTGCCCTTCGGGCAAGAGGCACACCAAGAATAGCAAATAGGCTGTTAAAACGTGTACGTGACTATGCACAGGTCCATAAGAAAGACATTATAAACAATAATATTGCAAATGAAGCACTTGAACTTCTGAAAGTAGATAAGAATGGACTGGAACCAACCGACAGAGAGCTAATAAAACTTATAATAGAGAAATATAACGGCGGCCCGGTTGGCATCGACACAATTGCCGCTGCATTGGGTGAAGATGCAAAAACTATTGAGGATGTTTACGAACCATTCTTGATTCAGGCCGGATTTATAAACCGTACTCCCAGAGGTAGAGTTGCTTCTCCCTATGCTTACAGGCATCTTGGATATAAACATCAGGGCATTCAGGGATCACTCTTTACAGACACCCGGGGAGATTAATGAAAAATATATTTTTATTTTTTATTATAATATTATTTATATGTATGACTACATCAAGCATTTATGCCCAAAGTAATGAATTCTATGTACCTCCACCACCTGAAGAAGAGCTGGGAAAAGTTATTAAGGTTCTTGATGAGAGCATTGATACCTCTTTAGAGGCTTTCGGAACAGAACAAAAAGTTCAAAAAATAAAAGTAAAAGTATTAACAGGCAAATTAAAAGATCAGGAACATTTAACAGAGAACAGACTATCAGGCAACCCGGCCTTTGACATCAATTTAAAAGAAGGTGACAGGGTTTTATTACACATAGAATCTTTACCTGAAGACAAAAAAGAAATAAATATTTCTAATTACTACAGATTTCCAGTGCTTGCTATACTTTTTAGCATATTTACACTTTTAATTCTGGTTATCGGAGGAAACAAAGGACTCAGATCACTTATAGGCCTTGCCTTTACCTATTTCCTGATATTTTATTTCCTTATTCCATCAATCTTAAATGGGTATTCACCATTACTTATAACAATAATTATATGCAGTATAGCTACATGTTTTACTATATTTATAATATCAGGGCTTAATTTAAAAAGCTTAAGCGCTATAATAGGCACTGTATCAGGTGTCAGCGCAGCAGGAATCATTGCTTTACTTACCATCAAATATGCTCCCCTATCAGGAACTCCTGGCGAAGAAGCTATTGCATTATGGGCCTCTGACAGTTCACTCAATTTTAAAGGTATACTGGCATCAGCTATGATCATAGGGGCACTGGGTGCTTCTATGGACGTGGGTATATCTATAGCAAGTAGCATTTTTGAGGTTAAAAAAGCTGATCCTGAAGCTACAACCAGTTATCTAATCAAGTCAGGCATGAATGTTGGCAAAGATATTATGGGTACAATGACCAATACCTTGCTTCTTGCTTATACCGGCAGTGCTTTATTTCTGCTGCTTCTTGCTTATAATAATGTCTCATTTACAAAACTCATAAATTTAGACTCTATTGTAAGTGAAATAACCGCAGCACTCGCAGGTAGCATAGGATTAATCCTTTGCATACCTATAACAGCTTTTGTAGCAAGTAATTTATTTAACATTAAGAAGCCTAAATCATACATAAAGGAAAAATAAACCAATGGCAACACAGGAAATATCACAGATAAAAGAAATTTTCAATGAAGCAGTCACTAAATTAAACACATATGAAGCCCGGCCACAGCAAATTACTATGGCTGAAGCAGTCAACAAAAACCTCGAAAAGAGAAACAGCCTGGTCATTGAAGCCGGAACCGGTGCTGGTAAATCATTTGGATACCTTATACCTGCTGCTATTTCAGGATTAAAAATCGTTATATCTACTGGAACCATTGCACTGCAAGAACAGTTACTAAACAAAGATATCCCATTTGTCGTGGAAAAATGTAACCCCGACCTTAAATATACTCTTGCAAAGGGAAGAAGAAACTATCTATGCCTATTAAAATACTTTGATACACAGCGCAGTGTCTCTCCAAAATCTAGAGAAGGTAAAGTTATAAAGAAGCTGGAGAAACTTGTAGATAAAAAATGGAATGGAGATCTGGCAGAGCTTGACTTCGTAGTACCTGATTTGCTCTGGGCAGAAATAAACTCTGACAAAGATGATTGTCTTAACCAGCGTTGTGACTACTTTTCTGATTGTCCATTTAGAATAGCCCGTTCTGAGCTGGCAGATTCAGATATCATTGTTGCCAATCATGCCCTTTATTTCACAGATCTTTCAGGTGGCGGAACCATTTTACCCGGCCATGACTTTGTTATCTTCGATGAAGCACACCATATTAAAAATATTGCAACGAAGGCTTTCACAATCACTATCGGGAAATGGGCATCAACAAAGCTTTTACAAAAAATTCAAAAGAGAGTAGGTCCAGTACCTGATAATATTACATCAAGTATAGCATCTATTGAAACAGAAATATTATCGTGGCTGTTCTCTAAAGGGAAAGATTCATTCAGGATATTCCCTGATAGCAGCTTTTTTGAACTGGTCAATGATGAAATAGATGAGCTCAAAAAACTAAGAACCTGGCTAAACGAGCTTGAACTTGATCAGCTAGAGTTATTCGGTGAAGATAGCAAACATAAAAAAATGTCTCACAAAGACAGGTTACTCTCACAAACTTCTAACCTGATCAGCCGCTGGGAATACTTCCTTTACACTGACTTTGAAGATGAAGAAGACATTAGAGTTAACTGGGCAGAGACAAATAAAGACAAGCTGAGCTTTGAAATTAACTCTGCACCTATCTTCATAGCAAAAACACTTAAAGAACAGCTATGGAGTGATGTTCCAGCAATATTAACCAGTGCAACACTGGCAATAAACAAAAACTGTGACTATACAAAAAACCAGCTCGGTCTTGAAGCCGAAGACCTGATACTGGATAGCCCGTTTGATTATTCCAGTCAGTCAAGACTAATGCTCCCTCAAATTAAAGCAGCTCCTAACTCTTTTGAATATAACGCAACTATTGCCAGAGCCATACAGGAAATAACAACCATAACAGAAGGAAGGGCACTCGTCCTCTTTACAAGTAAGTATGCCATGAAGAATGTCAGTTCTGCTGTCATAGAACAGACAATATACCCCTGCAAAGTACAGGGTGATCTGCCCCGTAAAAAGCTCATAGAATGGTTTAAAGAAACTGATAACAGCATACTTTTTGCCACTGCAACCTACTGGGAAGGTATCGACATACCAGGAGAGGATTTAAGCTGTGTCATCATTGACAAAATACCTTTCAGTGTCCCTGATGACCCTATTGTAAGTGCGACTGTCGATCGAATGAAAGCAAATAACCAGAGCTGGTTTATGGAATACATGCTACCGGAGGCAACTTTAAAAATCAAACAGGGATTCGGCAGATTGATACGATCTAAAACCGACTGTGGAATGGTATGCCTGCTGGATCCAAGATTACTCAGTAAATCATACGGACAAATTATACTCAACAGCCTGCCCAAAACGACTATAATAAGGTCAATGGAAGAAGCAAAAATATTCTTCAGCAATATTAAACCTTTACCAGAAAACAGATAAGCTCTACACTTAACTATCCTGGTTTTTAACATTCAGATTCAGGCATTTCTTGCACTTACTAATCATTTTCTTCTTCAGCTTCTTTTTTAGTCTTTATTTCAAGGGCTTCCTGAAAATTTGAGATGTCAGGATCAAACGCATAAATTAAATTCAATGTAGAGAGATCCCTTCTTGTTATACGTGGCTCAAGAGGCTCAACATACATGATGTCTTTTTCACTGTCACTGTGATAGGTTATCCCCAGGCTGTGCCCGACCTGATGCATTGCTGCTGCACGGGCTCTAACAGGATCAAGCAACTTACCATCTCTGCCATATTCCTGAAGATAAATATGATATTTAATAAGCTCATTACCTTCTATTTCTGGAGCTACATAACCGTAAAAATCATTTTTAAAGTCACTTAAGAGGTTTTTTCGCCAGTGGACAACTATATGAGCATTGTTTACAGAAGTAACAACCTGATAATCTACCAGACCATCAGACATATCAGACCATTGATCAAACGCATCTCTGATGTAGCTTTCATGTTCTTTAAAGTGAGGCTCATTAATATATACTTTCAATGGCATAGTAAGCTTATCCCATCGAATTATAGGCGGATTTTCAACAATATTATGAATATACGAATTTTCAGAAGTATAAAGCTTGCTGCCTTTAAGCAATAAGCTATCATAAGGAAGTCTTATTGATGTTTTATAATTGTGTATGTCATAAAGGGCCTGTAATGAATACTCTGCAAATACTGAATCAGGAGATATTTCTATAACTTTTCTATAGTATTTTTCAGCAGTTTCAACTCTATGAAGTTTAACAAGCGTATTTGCAAAATAATATAGAGCATCAGCATCATAAGGATTTTCCTTTACTGCCTGAGAAAGAAAGGTCAGTGCACGCTTATAGTCTTGCTGCATATAAGCAACGAGACCAGCATTTGTTAGATTATTCATAGAAAAAGCATCATGAGAAAAAACTACCAGAATAATAACCAGCTTAAGCAGAACAAAAGGCAACATATTTTTTTTTAGAAGCCACAAAGTTCTTCTAATCTTACATTTACAGATATCAACAGGTAAAAATGTCTTTAAATCAAACATTATCGCTCCTGAAAAATTTAAGAACTTATTTTATTAACCACTTCTAGTTTCACATCATTTATTATAGCAGCCATTGTAAAGGATCAAACTACGTGAAATTCCTAAAATTTTTTAAAAAATTTCGATAAAAATAGGCAATTATCTGATATTATAATTCATGGAAAAGGTTCAACCATAAAATGATTACGGTTCTCATGCACAATACTGTAAGACTAAACCTTTTTCAACTGTAAAATATCTTAATATCAGATAATTTAAGTAGAAACAAAAACGCTTTATAATCTTCAAAAACCGTTTTTTGCAGTTTAAAGAGATTTATTCGATTAATAGCTACGTCCAGGAGAAATGTATGACCAGTTTTAAAGACGAATTAATTCAACTAGCTCTTAACGAGAACGTCGACGGTTTTAATAAACTAATAGAAGAGAATGAAATAACTGACTTAGACCTGTCAGAAGTAGATTTCAAGGGTTTAAATCTCAATGGGATTAATTTACATGGAACAGATTTAACCGGAACAGACTTCAGCGACAGCAACCTCGATTCTTCTGACCTTACAAGCACTAATTTATCTTCTGCTAACTTTACTAACGCCAGTTTGCAATACTGTAACTTCAATAATTCAAACCTTAGCGGCACAATTCTGGTTGGGGCAACTATTATAGAAGCTGATTTCACTGAAGCCAACATGAATGGAGCCGACCTGAGAGAAGCAGACCTGACAGATACAGACCTTTCCGGATCATACAATCTTCCTCAATCACGATTTGACAAGTTTACAATATGGCCAGATAGCCAGTATCTCCCGGAAGAATTTGACACCGAAGGTTATACATCTCCAGAATATGAAGATGACCTTGATGATGATATTTTTGATGGTGATATAGAAGACAATTAAAGCACTTAGTAAAAGTAATACCGCCAGGAGGTATTAGTGACAAAAATCGGTATGCACGTATATATATCCGGAAGGGTTCAGGGCGTTAATTACAGGTATAGCACAGTCCATCAGGCTCAAAAATTAGGCCTGAAAGGCTGGGTAAGAAACCTCTATGATGGCAGGGTAGAAGCATTATTTGAAGGCGAAGAAGAACTCGTTGATCAAATGTTATCATGGTGTTACCAAGGCCCACCTATGGCCTATGTTACAGATGTTGAGGCATTTAAAAAAGAGTATACCGGAGAATATGATATCTTTACAGTACGTGGTTAGCCTGATATTGGTTGTCATTTTTATGATTAACGGCAACACAGCATTTGCTCAGGTATCTGATATAGAGTATTCACCATCTCTTGAAGAAGAAATGCCTTCAAGCAACAAAGATTTCAAACCACTCAGACCAGTTCTAACCGGCAGAATAGCAGAAGAGCAGTTTCTTCCTGACGAACTTTACGGCACATGGCAGGTCAACGGAACACTGGTAAGCACTAATGCACCCAATACATTTAAACAAAAGACAGCTGACATCTGGCTGCTTCAACAAGTAGAAAACAAAATACGACTGGCAAACCCTAATAACTATTCTGAAACATACATTACAGTAAACGAAGTTGACAATAACCGTGCAACATTTACCTGTAGCACAAAACCAAATAGAAAATATGACCAGATGGAACAGGTTACCATCGAAGTCAATGGAGACAACTTCGCCGGATACAGCAACATGCGACTTAAATATTTTAAAGCAGGAAAACTCATAAGAATCGAACAAGCCCTGTTTAAGCTACACGGACAAAAACTATCAGGCTCTAAACCGCCAGTATTCGAATTAAACAGATAAGAAATCGTCTTATGATTTTTTCTCGCTGTTATAGTATACTCACAGGGGAAAAATATAAAGGAATTAAACATGACAGAATCAAAAATATACGATTTAATCATACTGGGGGCAGGACCCGCCGGAATATCAGCAGCCATTTATGCAGCAAGAGGTATGATTGAATGCCTCCTTCTTGAAAAAATGACCACAGGCGGGCAGCTTAACCTCACACAGGACATCGAGAATTATCCAGGATACCTGACAGTTAAAGGATTTGAGCTGATTGAGAAGTTTCAAGAACAGCTCAACAAGCACAATATACCTGTCAAACAGTTTCAGGAAGTCCAGAGCATAAATCTAACAGACACAATTAAAACAGTTACAACCATCGAACAGATATATAAAGCAAAAACAATTATTATCAGCACAGGAGCCAACCCCAAAAAGCTCAACATTACAGGTGAAAAAGAGTATACCGGAAGAGGTGTAAGCTATTGTGCAGTTTGTGATGGTGCTTTCTTTAAAGATAAAGACATATGTGTTATTGGCGGAGGCAACTCTGCTGCCGAAGAAGGACTTTATTTAACCCGGTTTGCCAGATCTGTCACAATTATACATCGAAGAGATCAACTCCGTGCCAGCAGACTTTATCAGCAAAAACTTTTTCAACACCCAAAACTACACTTTTTATGGGACACTATACCACTCGAAATACAGGGTGATGAAAAAGGAGTAAAGAATATCGTTGTTAAAAACGTCAAAACAAATGATATATCTAACTATAACATATCAGGAGTATTCCCTTATGTAGGAACCACACCCAATACAGATCACTTTAAAGACCAGATAGAACTCGATGATAGAGGTTATCTGCTCTGCAAAGAAGATATGTCAACAAGCATACCGGGGGTATTCGGTGCAGGTGACGTACGCAACACACCTTTAAGACAGATTGTCGTCTCTGCATCCGATGGTGCCATTGCAGCAACATCTGCAATCAAGTATCTTGATGCAATACAAGAAGAAACCACCTCTACTGTATAGGAGAACCAACCATGGCACTAACAAAAGAGAATATTATAGAGCTACTTAAAAAAGACGCAAGTGAATTTTCAAAATACAGACAAGAAAACCCTGATTTAGAAATAGATCTAAGCAATGCTGATCTCTCTGGGACACACCTCACAGGCCTTAACTTTAGTAATGCCAACCTGACAGAAGCCAATTTAATGGGAGCAAGCCTGTCTAATATCAACTTTAACGATGCTATTCTGATAAATGCCGACCTCAAAAATACCACTATGAAGAGTTGCAGCATACAATTTGCAGACCTGACCGGCGCCGACCTTGACTGGGCTGAAGCAACAAATTCAGACTTCACAGGCAGCAAGCTCAATTCTGTCAAATTAACCAGAGCTAATCTGGAAGGTTGCAATTTATCTGACGTAGAGCTTACAAATAGCACTTTAAACAAGGCACTGGTTACAAACGCTATACTTGAAGGGGCAAACCTCAGCGATTCAAACCTCTACTGGACAGATATCAGTAACAGCGACCTCTCAAAAGCCAATCTTTCCGGGGTTAACCTCGAAAGAGCAGACATGAGGTATTCTACACTTATCGAATGCATACTAGACAACTCAACTCTCTTCTGGTGCGACCTTTCAGAAAGCAACCTGACAGAAGCCAGCCTGCAAAAGGCAAACCTCGAAAAAACAATCTTTAAAAACTGCCAGATGGAACAGGCCAACCTTACAGAAGCCAATTTAAGCAATGCTGACTTTAGGAATGCAAACCTCGTTGATGCTGTTCTCGAACGTGCAAACGTTGAATATACTGACTTCAGGGGAGCTAACCTTACAGGATCAAGTATAAACTTTGCTGAAAACCTGCTAAGTGCTGTCATGGATAAACATACCCTAATGCCTTAAGCCTTTTAAGCCTTTTTAATAGCCTTTACAAGGTTAGCAGAAAGTGTATCAGGGTTACCAGTGACCTCAAAAACTTTTGTCTTTGATTTTTCTCCAGATGATATTGATACCTGAGATTTTGTCACTCCCAGTATACTTGCAAGATATGCAATACAACACTCATTAGCCTTACCTTCAACCGGTGGAGCAGTTATTTTAACCTTTATAATACCTTCATCCATCAACAACAACTGATTTTTAGAAGACTTTGGCACTACCCTTACACTAAACTTAATACCTATCGCTGTTTTTGAAATTTTAACCGACAACTTTTACTCACTTTCAGGAAATTTAAACGCTTTACCCTATAGAAATTACAATTATTTTTAAGTTACAATTGAAAAATAATTATATTAATTATACACGGAACAAGAAAATTTTATGGTCAATAGCACGTTATTTCAAAAGTTAGAGGGACTGCTAATCAGCCAGAGCCGCCCTGAAAAGGATATAGAAGCAATTAAAAAAGCTTACTTAATGGCGGAAAGGTATCATGCTGGTCAATATAGAGCCAGTGAAGACCCCTATATAGCACATCCGGTTGAGGTTGCCTGCATTCTGGCTGAATTGCAATCGGATACAGAAACATTAATTGCCGCTCTTCTCCATGACATGCTGGAAGACACCGATGTAAATCCTGATGAAATTAGAGAACAATTTGGAGAAAGCGTCTTAAGTCTCGTTGAAGGGGTTACAAAACTGGGCAAATTCAGCTTCAGCTCAAGAGAACAGCGTCAGGCCGAGAATTTTAGAAAAATGTTTCTTGCCATGGCTGATGATATAAGGGTAATACTCCTAAAGCTTGCTGATAGACTCCATAACATGAGAACACTACACCACATGACAAGAGAAAAACAAAAAGAAATCTCCAAAGAAACATTGGAAATATTTTCTCCTCTGGCCAATAGAATGGGAATGGGAAAACTTAAAGCAGAACTTGATGACCTATCACTTAACTATATATACCCCGATAAATATCTGGAAATTGCACAACTTGTTTCTCAAAGCAGAAAAGACAGAGAAGCAACCGTTAATCAGTGTATAAACAAGATTGACACACTTCTTAAAGAAGTATCTATCAAAGGTGACGTTTATGGCCGGGTTAAAAATTACTATAGCATATATAATAAGCTTAATAGAGGCAAAACATTTGAAGAACTATTTGATATAACAGCAGTCAGAGTACTTGTTGACTCAGAAAAAGAATGCTACGAGGTACTGGGAGTTATACACTCTGCTTTCCGCCCGATACCAGGAAGATTTAAAGACTATATCGCCATGCCAAAAAGCAACCTCTACAGATCCCTTCATACCACAGTGATAGGCCCCAACGGCAAACCTCTAGAAGTTCAAATAAGAACACATGAAATGCACCAGATCGCTGAATACGGTATTGCAGCCCACTGGAAATATAAAGAAGTAGGCAGCAGAAGCGCCAGCGAAGAAATAGACAAAAAATTTGCCTGGCTAAGAAAACTGGTAGAATTTCAACAGGATGTCAACGACGCTAAAGAATATGTAGATTCAGTCAAACTAGATCTTTTCAGGGATGAAGTATTCGTCTTTACGCCGAGAGGAGATGTAATAGATCTACCCAGCGGTGCTGTACCAATAGATTTCGCCTACAGAATTCACACAGAGGTTGGCCACACCTGCGTGGGAGCAATGGTCAACAACAAAATGGTACCTATCGATACCCCATTAAAAAGCGGCGATATAATTGAAATCATTACCAACAAAAACTCGCACCCCAGACTTGACTGGTTAAATATAGTAGCAACAAACTCCGCCAAAAGCAGGATCAGGTCATGGTTCAAGAAAAATAGAAGAGAAGAACATATCACACAGGGAAGATCTCTACTAGAAAATGAATTAACAAAAGCAAAACTGGAAGAAACTGTCAGAACAGGCAAACTCGAAGAAATTGCCAGACAAATGAACTTTCAAAATATTGAAGAACTATATGCAGCAATAGGCTATGGAGAGATTAATACACTCAAAGTTACTAACAGGCTCAAAAAAGAAGAAAAACCTCCAGAAGAAGTTATCAGCAAGCCACGCTATGCATCAGGAAAATCTTCTAAAACAGATAAACAAATAGAAGGCCTTGACGATATGCTCTACCGGATCTCCAAATGCTGCTTCCCTCTACCAGGAGAGCCTATTGTAGGTGTCATTACACGCTCAAGAGGTATTAGCATCCACAAAGAAGACTGTAAAGCACTGTCAAAAGTTTCTCCCGAAAGAATAATGGATATAACATGGTCTGAAAAAAGCAAACTCGACACCACTAAAACCTACCCTGTCAGCTTTGTCGCTGAAGTTATTGATCGAATCGGTGTTTTTAAAGATATACTGGGTAAAATAGCAGATAGTAATATTAATGTTACTTACGCTGGAGTCAAAACCCGGCAGGATAATACTGCCCTCATAGAAATATCAGTTGAAGTACCCAGCAAAAACCACTACGATACACTGATAAAAAACCTTTATGAGATAAGTGATGTTATAAATATCAAAAGGCAACAGGTTGGCTCAACGGTAAGAATGCTAAAAAGCCCTAAAAAGTCAGGCCGCAGCCGGGGAAAGAAAAACAAGAAATAGTTTTACCGGGCGAAGCAACACATATGTATTATTCAGGCAATCGCTTTTGCGCAAACCATTTACCCAGCTTGCCTTCAGGATCTATTGCCCTGCCCGAAAGAACGTTTTGGATTAGGTTTCCTTCAAACTGAATACCATAATCAACGTTTTCTGATGGTTTTACAAGAAAACTTATATCTCCTCTTTCGATTTTAAAGTCAAACAGCTTAAAACAAATCTTAATATCGTTTTTTTCAACGTACATATAACTTTCATCTTCCTGAATATCAAAAGTTACTGAACTATTATAGCCATCCGGGTTTACAATTTCTCCTGCCCATTCACCATAAAAGTTTTCTGGCAGCACTACATTTGTTTCATTACTTTCATCAAGCTTTTCTGGTTTACTCTTATTCTCAGGCTTATTTTCATGAGGCAGATTCGTCTGGTCTGTCTCTATTGCAGGTTTTGTTTTTCCAGCGTTTACGAGTGCCTCAGAGGTCATAGATTCCTTTTTAGGATCAGCTTTCGTTATTTCATTTTTCTTTTTATCATTCACAGGGTTTTTACTGGTTTCTTTTTCAGCTTTTTTGTTCTGGTTGTCAGGTTTTTGTGAATCAACTTGATCAGAAATTACTTTATCAGAATCAGTATCAGATTTCTTTTCCTTTTTCTGATCAATTTCTGAAGAATTTTTATGATTTATATGTTTCTTTTCTTTTTTATCAGGAATTTTTTCTTTCTTTTTAGCGTCAACTTCTTTTTGCTGAGGAGTAACTGCAACTTTTTTCTCCTGTATTTTATTATCTTTTTCTTCCAGTTCATCAAGTATAGAAAAAGGCTTTTCAGGAGATTTAGACTTATCTTGTTGTGTAATAAGTGCAATTTCAGAGGGTATATATTCTGTAAGAGATGACTTTTGCAGGTTCCAGGATAATTTTCTGGCACCATTCATATCACTTTGAGCTGAGCCACTGAGTTGACCATCTTTTAGATAACCCTTAAAATTAACAGGAAAAGGACTTTTATCTGTTCTGGTCTTGAATTGAACTACATTATCTTTATCGCTGAACTCTGAAACAATGAGTTCAACCCTGCCTGACTTTGCTTTAGGGTCATCAACAAATACTTTCTTTTCACTGGAAGTAAAGTCAAATATAATATCAGCACTTGACTTATCCATATAGAGTTTTCCAAGCCAAATGCCTGTAATATCTGTTTTCGTATCAGACTGAACGAGCTTAAGACTTAGCTTTAGACCCAGCCCTTCAGTGTTTGTTAACATGCCGATAATTTTATCATCAATAATATTGCCGTTAAAAACAAACATTGATGGTACTATTGATTTGTATACAGGGACAAGAAAACTAATAGAACCTTTATCAACAGTAATATCAGTTATTTCAACTGGTTTATTATCTGCAATTTTAACATTTGAAGCACTTTCAGCCATAACAAAAGCCACTGGAACCTTCAAAAAGTCTGAAAAGACCGCTTCTCCCTCCCATAGACCTAATAGATTCTTAAGATCAACAGGCTTAGCATTTTTTATAAGCGATTTTGCTTTTGTAACGGCCATAAGTTCCCAGCTTAACTCTTCACTAAGTGAATTGTAAGCTTTTCCAGATATGTAGTCACCAAAAATCCTACCTTTAAAAACAACCTGGCTATCCTTATCCTTTTCAGAAGAAGCTTTAAAGGTTATTATTCTATCGGTAATATTCAAATCTTCTAAATCAAGCTCTATTTGAGAAGAGCTATCTTTATCAGAAATAAAGATTTTACTGCCATTATTATGAAACATTAAAGATAGAAAAGCTTTTGTAGCATCTGGAAATACCAGATAGCCTTTATATTTACCTTCTTTAAGCTCTTCTGATGGTTTTTCTTCTTTTTTAGCTGCCACATAGATGATATTATCATCAGATTTATCACCTAAAACAGGATCACACAACCTATAATCATACTGTAAAAGGCTTTTTTTAGGGGGCCATGAAATACGTTCATTATCGGTCTTTTCACCTGCAACCCTTATAAGCTTCCAGTAGCCCCTGCTTCCGTCTGTAGCCTGAGCATTGCCCTCAAGCACTCTTCCTTTAAGCTTTCCTACAAAAGTTATAGATAAATCCTTTTCAGTATCAGGTAATATTTTAAACTTTACTGCCTGATTATTAACAGCTATATCCCTTATCTTTATTACCTTTTCAACGTCACCACTTTGTATTTCAAGCCTGTTATCACCAGCAAGATTAATATAAAGTGTAGCAGTAGAAATAGAACCAGACTCTTCAAGCACACGTCCTTTCCAGACACCTTCAATCAGGTCAAAAGCAGAAGGATTATTTTCTATTTCTATCTGCTTAATGTCTTCAAAAGCATATTTTGAGGTTTTCATGAGCTGCCATTTGCCTTTTTTACCGGTCATATCTACAGCTTCACCGGCCATCATGTCGTCAATAATCTTACCTGTAAATTTTATAGCCAGTTTGTCATCGTCAAACGGCTTAATTGTAAAAGTTAAATTGTTTAATGTTAGTGCCATGTGCTTGGCAGGCATATCAGAAAACATATTCTCTACTGTTATAGTTGCACTTAGGTCTGGTTTAACATCCAGAGTTGCTTTGTGAAAGACACCTGATGGATCAGCAACACGCCCTTCCCATTTACCTACCATATTCTTAAGCGTCACAGGAGGAGTATAGCCTTCAGGGTCATTAAAATAACTTATAACATTAATGGCAGCCTCTTTCAAGAAATCTACTTCAGTAGATGTCAACTGCTTATCTTTTACAGTAAGTATATTTGAAAGAGAACTAATTACACTTACCGGTAACTCATATGGAATATAGTTAAGCAAATATTCAAAATTAAGCATTACCAGCTTATTCTGGTATTCAGAACTCATTGAAATGTTTGTAAAAGCAACAACAAATGCCATATCATAAAGCCAGACATATTTAGGGCCATAAAGTTTGCTTATATCTTCACTAACTTTCATGGAATAATCGCCAAAAGCTTCATGGGCCTTTTTAAACTTCTCGTGGTGAAAAGTCGAATTCGTATAAACGTTATTGAGCTCTTTCAGGTATTTTTCCGAAAGTATTTCTGTATTTTTAGGTAGTTTAAGGTTCATAATAAAATATTGCTGGGCCATTGCATTTTTCTGGAGGGCCTGAATCTTACCATCAAGTACTCTCAAGCCCATAATTTTATGATTTGAAAGAATATCAGATAGTAAAAAAGACGATTCTCCAAGGTTGCCTGCAAGTGCAAACACTTCTTTTTCGTTCCTGGTAAACGAAGTTGATGCATAAGTAGCTACACTTGTGTACATAACAAGAATTAACAAGACACAAAAACACTTAAACCATCGAAAAAAGCTCATATTCTATACCTTATATACTTTCAATGTTGTTAACTACTGATTTTTAGTGATCCAATCAAGCATTTGTCTCAATGCTTTTGCCCTGTGGCTTAAAGTATTTTTCTCTTCAAGAGGAATTTCTGCCATGGTCAGGTTTTTATCCTTCAAGAAAAACACCGGATCGAAACCAAAGCCATCGTTACCACGGGGTTCATGGATTATCTCACCTTCACAAACACCCGAGGTAGAAAATAAAATATCTCCTTCAGGGGCAATTAGAACCATAGAACAGAAAAATCTTGCCTGACGTTCTCCTTGAGGTATTGTTTTCATAGCCTCAAGCAGCTTATTAATACGTGCGCAGTCAGTATCAGCATAACGGGAAGAATGCACCCCGGGCGCACCATCAAGGGCATCAACAATAAGTCCAGAATCATCAGCCAGAGAGGTCTTGCCTGTAAGCCTGGCTGCTTCATTAGCTTTTATAATAGCGTTTTCCATAAAGGTTTTACCGTCTTCTACCGGATCAAAAGTTTCCGGTGCAGGCAGTATTTTAACATTTATTCCGGAAAAAAGCTGTTTTACTTCTCTTATTTTACCGGTATTTTTAGATGCAAACACAATATTGTCAAGCATTTTAATCAGTCTTTGCCCCATCTTCTCTGTCTTTTACTAAAGTCTATAATAGCGTGATTAAACTCTTCTTCAGTAAATTCAGGCCAGAAAGTAGGAGTAATATACAATTCACTGTATGCTGCCTGCCACAGTAAATAGTTACTCAAGCGATGTTCACCTCCTGTCCTGATAATTAAATCAGGATCAGGCACAGAAGCAGTATAGAGATAAGTCTCAAGCAATTCTTCATCAATATCACTTACAGCAAGCTCATTTGCTTTAACTTTTTCGGCAATTTTTCTGACAGCTTCAGCAATTTCAAATCGAGCACCATAGTCTATAGCAACTTGAAGCAACAATCCTGTATTATTTACGGTTATTTTTTCAGAATGATGCATCATGTTAACAATTTTCTCACTAAGACGATCTTTTCTGCCAATAAATTTAAGTTTTACGTTATTTTCAATAAGCTCTTTTATCTCATTATTAAGAGATTCCACGAGCAGGTTCATTAAAAAGTTAACTTCTTTCTTATCCCTGCCCCAGTTTTCAGTAGAAAAGGCATACGTAGTGAGGCATTGCAGGCCAACTCTTGCAGAATGTTTCACAATATTTTTAAAGGTTTTGCGCCCACTATTATGTCCTGCTGTTTTAGGAAGGTTATTTTTAAGAGCCCACCTGCGATTTCCATCCATAATAATAGCAACATGCTTAATTTTATTCTGGTTGATAATTTCTTTTACTGTATCACTCAATGCTTGTTGTTTTACGGCCATAATCAATCATTCAAAACTACATGACTTTATTATTCAAAGTGTATACCAAACACGGTCAAAATACATGCAATGAGAAATTTTCTTAGGATTTCTTTAAAGTAGGGAGTTTTACTGTTCAGAAATCAAACTTATTTAAAGCTATTGAAAATCTATTTCTGAATGTAAAACTGTATATAGAAAGTAATAAAGATAAAAAATCCCCGTTATTTGCGGGGATAAAAGCTTTTAGTATTCAATTCCTCTTCTTGCCATAACACCTGTATCAAAATAATGTTTGATAGGCTTCATTTCTGTTACCAGATGTGCCATAGAGACAATCTCAGGATGCGCTCTTCTTCCAGTAAGAACAATTTCAACATTTTTAGGTCTGCTTAAAAGAAATTCTTTCAATTCAGAGACTTTAATTAAGCCGAGATCAACGCAAATGTTAATTTCGTCAAGAATAACAAGGTTATATTCTCCGCTTTTAATCTTTTGCTTGGCTTCTTCCCAGCCACGCCGTGTTTCTTTATAATCTTCAATGCTAACATTAGAAGAAAAAACAACTCTATCCAGCCCGAATTGCATCACTTCAAGGTTAGGCATCAGGTTTGAAGCCGCTTTAATTTCGCCATAATAATTATTGTTTTCTTCTTTTTCACCTTTGGTAAACTGGATAATAAGAACTTTCCAGCCGTGGCCAATCGCCCTTAATGCCAGCCCCAGAGATGCTGTTGTTTTACCTTTACCGTCACCCGTATAAATCTGAATATAACCATTTTTAAGCAATTAAATCCCTCCAACTTTAACATTTAAGTTGTTTCTTCTCACATCGTCAGCTTTTTGCAGTACAAAAATTCCCTAACACTGGACTAAAAAGTTTTGCCAGTCAACAATTTGTTGCATATTTGATTATCTGTATACTATCACCCCGTGAACTCTACATTTCACGTAGTAAATTTTTCAGTAGAATAATTATATCAAGAGTATAAAAACATGAAAGCTCTTTTTTATGAAAAGTTTTGTGAATTCCGGGAATAAGGCAGCTTTGCAGGATCTTTCAGAATAATTTTTTTTTCTTGAATTGATGCAAAAGTTTACTTTATATTTCTTTTCAACATCTTGAAACAGTTAATAGAGCGATTTTTTAACCTGTTTTTTAGTGCATGAAAACAATATCACCTACTATAATCGTCAAAGTTAGCGATATCAGTGATTTCTAAATTGAACTAACTACATAAATTCAACTATTATGATGATTCAAGAGATACAAAGATTTAGATAGCATAAACACACACCATAAAAATTGTTCAACATTTTGTTCAGGGAAAACCCTCAAATACTCAACAAACAGGATGACTATTACAATAAGTTAACATTAATCTGTTTTGTGTTTAAAATATCCGGAAACGGGAATATATCACATGTCTGGAATTTTTCAGTTATAAGAAAGGTGTGTGATACACTAAAATATTTTCTGAATCAAATTAAATCGGTACAAAAGCAAGCACTACCCTGACCGGGTAGTGTTTTTGGTTTATTTTTTCATACCTGAAAAGATATTTAAGATTTTAAAGTCTGAAGGTAACATTTCATGGAGTTTTGCAGAGCTTAAATCAACCTTTTTCTTTTGCGGATAAATCTTTTCAAGGGTTTCAGTAAGCCCCTGACTGAATTCCTCAATGCTGGTATATTTTTTTAAGACGCCTGATTTAGCAACAGAAATATCACCCGTTTCTTCTGAAACGACTATACAGAGAGAATTAGAAATCTCACTCATTCCAATAGCTGCCCTGTGCCTGGTTCCGTATTGCCAGCTCAATTTAGGATCTTCAGTAAGGGGCAACAGTACGCCAGCAGCAATTATCTTGGTGCCATTAATAACTATAGCACCATCGTGAAGCGGTGTATGAGGATGGAATATCGTTAGTATAAGCTCAGGACTAACATCTGCATTAACAGGTGTTCCTACTTCAAGATAGGTTTCAGCAGAGGGTGATTCTTCCAGTACAATTAATGCGCCAGTATGAGTCTTACTAAGATGATTAACCGCCTCTGTAATAGAGTAAATCAGGTTTTTAATATCTCCTTCAGCATTAAAATCAAGTATATTTCTGGTAAACATGCTGGATTGGCCTAAATAGCCAAGAATACGCCTGAGTTCTGGCTGAAAAATAACGACCAGGCCAACGAGTACGACACTAACAAGGTTTTCCAGCACTCTGCTTATAATTTCAAGATGAAACGCTTTACTTAAAAGCAGTGCTGCCACTATAACAAGTATACCCTTTAATAACTGTTCTGCCTGTGTACCTTTGATACGCAGATAAACCCGCCAGACAATAAAGGCAAGCACAGCTATTTCAACAAGATAAATAGGGTGTTCCCCGAAGTTTTGTACAAAATCTCTAATCGGGTTATAGATAAAACTCAGCAGGTCTGTAGTATTCGTTGGCACGCAGCATCAATCCTTATTGAGCAGGTATACTTTTATACTTTAACAACCGTGTTGGTACACGATTTAAAGAAATTAGATGTTGATATGATTCCCTTTCGATTATTATTTCAGCACTTCCATCTTTTACCAGCACGCAAGCCGGCCTGGGAACCATATTATAGTTGCTGGACATTGAGTAATTATATGCTCCCGTTGAAAAAACAGCCAGTATATCTCCACTTACAGTTTGAGCCAGTTCAATATCTTTTATAAGTATATCACCAGATTCACAAAATCTACCAGCTACAGTTACAACTTCCTTATTTTTTTCTAACATTTTGCTGGCTACACATGCGCTATAAAGAGATTGATACATGGCAGGCCTGGGATTATCGGCCATTCCACCATCAACAGCAATATATTTTCTTATACCCGGAACCACTTTAGAACTCCCGACACGGTATAAAGTAATACCTGCCGGGCCGGTAAGACTCCTGCCTGGTTCCAACAACAGGGTTGGGCTGGATATCCCAAGTCTTTCTACGTTTTCATTAATAGCATTAACTATAGTATTAGCCATTTCAGACATCGCAGGAGGTGAATCTTCTTCTGTATACTTAATGCCAAGACCACCACCAACATTAAGCTTTGTTAAGTCAATATTATAGGTCTCTTTGATAGATGCATAACGTTCAAGCAATATCCTGACCAGATCAGAATAAGAATTAAGGTCAAAAATTTGCGAGCCAATGTGAGAATGAAACCCCTGTAATCTAAGACTATGATAGAGTTTAGCTATTTTTTGTACAGCTTCATCAACCTGTGAAAGATCAAAGCCGAACTTGCTATCTATCTGGCCGGTTTTAATGTATTCATGGGTATGACACTCAATACCCGGGGCCAAACGCAACATTACATTTATCTTTTTAGATTTTGAAATAGCTACCTGATTGAGCAATTCAAGCTCATAAAAATTGTCAACAATAACAGCACCTATTTCATTATCTACAGCAAGGGCCAGTTCTTCACTTGACTTATTATTACCGTTAAAATAGATTTTCGAAGAAGAGACTCCTGTTTTCAGGGCAACATAAAGCTCACCTCCAGAGACAACATCAATCCCTGCACCTTCTTCCTGTAATATATGCGCTATAGCCTCACATATAAAAGACTTTGCAGCATACAAAACAAGACTTTCTTTATATTTTGAAGTAAATTCAGTTTTATAATTTCTTATGCCTTTTCTGAGAGTATCTTCATCTATCACATAGAGGGGCGTTCCAAACTTGGAAGCAAGTTCAACTACACTACATCCACCTATTTCAAGATGCCCCCTGGAATTAACATTCATCGTTATCGGGTAAATATTCTGATTAGGGGATTTATCCATTTTTAATGTCTCCATAACAAATATCAGTTTTAGTATAACACAGACACAAACTCACCATACAGAAAAGAAATTAACTTCTGCAATATGCCTTAATACACCACACAAGACTTCTTCAGAAATACACCGGGGCAAAACAAAAATATCACTAACTAAAGAACCTGACAAGAATACACCCGCCAGAAAACTTACCCCAACAAAGGCTATAATATAAGTATAAAAGAACTTATCATTCTATTGCTAAAGAGATTGCAAAGCATGTATACTTGACTTTAATGAATTTCACTAAAAAACTAACTGCCTTTCAACCACATAAACCAGACAAAAAGGCATACCAAAAAACGGGGGATGTTTAGCTTTTGTAACTATATCTTCACAACTTAATAAAAAGTTACATCTAACACAACGCCACAATACTTCTAATCGTATAGCTAAAAAGATCGTTTATTTGCCATAACAATTTTTATGATTGTCGTTATTGACTTATAATAGATAAATAGGTGAGGTTTTGGAGAGCATACTGTGGATTCTAAAAGACAAAGCAAACTTCCAGATGGACTAGGAAAAAAGATCATACAGGCATTAAAAACACAAAATGCCCCTGAAGGTGCACCAGCAACCCCGCAGGGAATACCGCCTGAAAGCCCTCAGGAACCTGTAATGCAACACAATATACCTGTAGATGAACATGGTCTTGATACCATTTCTCACATGGATTTTGGCAGTGAAGAAGTTCAATATGAAGAGGTACAGGGTCCTCCAGGATACACAGAATACCAGGCTCCACCACAGGATGAACTCCCCAGTTTTGAAACAGCTGGCATGCCCGATGAAATACCACAGTATGGAAGTTTTATGGGAGCAGAAGAACAAACCCTGCCTGGCAGCGATCTTGAAGAAGTTGCCCCAAACAGCTATGACCAGCAATCCTATGAAGAATTTGACTATAACCAGCAAACTTACCAGGAATTCGACTACAACCAGCAATCATATGACAACCAGGAAGAGAATATAGATCTTTCAGAAGATGACATTCCTCAATATCAGGCACCACAACTAGGACAAACACCAGAACCACAATACCAGCAAGACTATGACACAGCACAATATCAAGAATATTCACCTCAAAGCTATGAAGAACCAGCCATCCCACAAATTGAGCAACCTGACGATTCTCAAGAACAGGATATAACCTTCCATCAATACGATGAAGATTATCAACAACAGTCTCAAATAGGTTATGCTCACTCCGATATCATGCATGATGATCTCTCTCAGGAACAAACATGGGAGGATACCGGAGAAAACATACCGCAGGGGCTTGACCTGGATGCGGTACAACCAGTGGCGGGGCCGGAATATTCCAGCTCTGAGCCAACTACACGCTCTCCACTAGATTTAGAAGGTTCACCTCAAACACACTACCAGCCTCACAACCCACAACAACCTCAAACAGGGCCTCAATATCAACAACCAGGAGAACCCCGCAGACCTGTAATACAACCAGATCCACTGGAAGAAGCACCCATGCCACATACAAGATTTCAGGAAGAACCCTCCTATGACTTAACAGCCGATAGAGAACACTATTACCAGCAACCACCAGCAAGCTACGGCAGACCTGAAGAAAGATACCACCACGAACCGCCGGTAAGCTACGGCAGACCTGAAGAAAGATACCACCACGAACCGCCAGCAAGCTACGGCAGACCTGAAGAAAGATACCACCACGAACCGCCAGCAAGCTACGGCAGACCTGAAGAAAGATACCACCACGAACCACCGGTAAGCTACGGCAGACCTGATGAAAGATACCACCACGAACCACCGGTAAGCTACGGCAGACCTGATGAAAGATACC
>CAZFBA010000008.1:0-28030 GCA_964517135.1 uncultured Gammaproteobacteria bacterium | reverse complement strand
GAAAGATACCACCACGAACCACCGGTAAGCTACGGCAGACCTGATGAAAGATACCACCACGAGCCGGCCAGAGACTACAGCCGGCCAACAGAACGGTATTATCACGAACCAGCCAGAGACTACGGCAGGCCAGCAGAGAAACCCCGTTTTGAAGATGAAAGATACCGTAAAGAAGCACTCAGAGAGCCTTCTAACAATCGCCCCGGAGCTGACAAACCCACAACAGGGCCTGATATTTTTAACTCTAACGTTGAGACGCTAATCAAGCTTGTAGGTGGCTTACCCGCAGGTGTCTCACGCCAGACAGGAGCACAAATCATCAAACAAACTATGGAAGCCATGGGTATCTCCATGTCAGAAGTCCTCGCCGACGCACAACAGGCACTCGGACGCCTTCACAACTTCACCAAAGAAAACTACAACATCATTGAAGAACATAAAATACTCATTCGGCGGCTTGAAGACGATATTCAATATTTCCATCATAAAGCCAAAGAACTCGACGAAATCATTAACCTTTTCGTCTTCTCAGAACACAATCAACATGGACGCCATAAGTAATACATGCGCTAAAAACTTTTATCAATCAGATTAGCTGAAAAAGCTTCTGTGTTATTTTTGCAAACCAGCACTTGATAATACTTTCAGAGCACACACTAACTTCACAAAATGCAGCTTAAACCTATGAAATTCTTTTGCATTCAAAGACAGGAGATTTTTCTGTTCAGATAATATTTTTCATCAAAAACTACAACAAATATCCTTTTAAATAGCTGAAATCAAGAGAGTTTTAAGGATTTTGAAATCAAGAAATATTAAGGCTAAAACAGAAAATTTTTAGTTTGTAATACTCAACATATACCTACGTTACAGACCACAAAACCGCCATAATAAAGTTTTTTAATAAATTTTTTTTCCCTCAATACCTTGACAGTTAAAAGGATTTTTTTAATCATGAATAGAACAGGACGACAGAAGAGGCATTGCACAACAAATACATGCATAGTCACGTTAATAGCTTCTATTAGCGGTGGTGGCCTCTTACGTTCTGTCGGGATCGAGTATATTTTCGGGTTAAGGACTCAAAAGTGGTAAATACGCAAAAAGATAGTCTACGGGGAAATACGGTATTAAGCCAGCCTAATAGATTTAAAACCATTATGGTTGACGCAACTGGTGTCGCTGATCCCCAGCAAAAAATACTATCTACCATAGAACAGTATGACATTGAAGGCTGTGTGGTCAAAATAGTATATAAAATAAAGCCTGAACAGGCCGATATAATAAATGAACTTAAAATAAGAGAAAAGCTTCATAAGACAGCGTTTCGTAGCATTACTCCAGTTGTCGTTCAGAATCCATCAGGCACGAGCCTCCCTGAAGTAGATGCTACATACTACAAGTCTCCCTTAGAGGCTCTTGAAAAGTATCTGGATCAACGTCCAGAACTTAATAAACAATCCCTTCTTGCAAAAGCCGATCTTTTGCTGGGAGAGCTTGTATAGGGGAGCATAATTTAACCAAAAATCCAGAATTTAGGAGGGATCAAGCCAAGGTATCCCTCTTTATTTTTGGGGTTTAAGCCAATCAACAAGGCAAAATATCAAAATAATTGAAAATCTTAAAAAGCATGCCACAAAGGGCAAAAAGACTTTAAAAATTTTCAAAAGTTTACGAATACAGCTATTGCTACGGGTCTAGCAATTGTAAAATTGCACCATAAGGCTTATAAGAAAATAAATCTGGCCAGATGCTACAATTTGTAAAAATTTTTATTTTATATTTTAGCGTTTTTTCTTATAAATTAAGGCTTTCAAATAAATACATTTGGCGAAAAGTTGTAAATAAAGGCTTTAAAACCTATAGAAAATAACGAAAAAAAAAATTTATTATTCAGCCTGACAGGCACTCATAGAGAAAGATTGTTCCGGTTTTTCAGAAACCCCATAACCTGTCCGGATATGAGGTTTCTCAAGCAATACAGGCTGCCAGTTTTGATTGTTCATAACTTCGTGTATATTTTATACCAAGATCAGGCTAACTATCAAAACAGGTAATTTTTTGATTAGAGTCTTCTTTAGAACAATTGGAACAAGGAATAGTAAAAATATTTAGAATTTTCTGCTACCGGCAGGTATTTAAAGCAAGCATATCATAAGTTTGTGCTAACAGGATCTCAGAGAAGCCGCACAGAGCAAAAATGCACTACCTTAGTGTATACATTAATTACAAAGCCTGCAAGGGTTAACATTAGATGAAAATGATAATCATTATCTATTATAAATCAATATCGAAAGTATTTTCGATAAATGCAAACCTGTAGAAAACCTGTTTAAAACTAAAAAGCTCCTCAGGTAAGATTCGAACTTACAACCTACCGGTTAACAGCCGGTTGCTCTACCGTTGAGCTACTGAGGAACAATTCTTCAAAACGCAATATTTGATTTTCTTAAAAGAATTATAGCATGCCTATGGTCTTTGTAAACCTTTTTTGAGGATAAGTTTTTACTTATTTTTTACCATTTTTAACATGAAGGTATCTCATAGCATTCAGCAAGTGGCCTGCCATAAGGTAAAATGCCAGCTTCATTTCTGCTTTATTAGTATTTGTAGCATTATAAAGAAATAAAATACCTTCAAGAAGCCTTACCCTGTAAATAAGAGTATCATCATCAGGATATAAGTCTCTTATAATCGAGTCAAATGCGTTTTGAACATAATCGACAACAGCAGTTGTTTCAACTTCCATAATGTAATCGCAGCAGGATTTTTGCTCTAATTTAAAGCGATTTGCCTTTATTAGATTATATTTACCATTAAAGCACTGTCTTAACATTGCCAGATCAAGAGTATAATCACCATAGATAAAGCTATTACCAAACCACATCCTGGGATATATAAGCTTAAAGCTATCTTTTGCAAGGTTATAAATAATATTTCCAAGATATACATTCCCATGAATATGTGTATATAGTGGTGGTAAAAGTTGCTTAGTATCCATATTCTTGAGTATAAGGTATGGATTAGCTATTTGAAGCCCGTTAAGCTTTATGGTTTCAGCAGTTAAAAATGGTTTCAGGGTCTCATCATTTTCCAGTTTTTGCAGTATATGTGTTTTATACTCATAGTCGATATCTTCAGGAGACACATCTGGTTTTTGAGAAGAGTGCAGATATTTTTTAAAGCCCTCCAGAACATTTCTAATTATATCAAGGGCTTTTTCATTGCTAACAGGCGATCTGAGAAAGATAAGTGTTAATTTCTGGTCGTTAGAGACATCTGCTTTAAAGTCCAGATAAAGGGGAGGGGTTTCAGAAATATAAATCACTTCATCATAAAGCTTTGCTGCCGGCATCTTTTGTATAGCTTTAAAATAACAAATAAAATCTTCTATATAGCTATCAAACCCGTATTTTCTTACCCTATCATCCTGAATAATGGTCAATGAATTGTTTTTATAGATTGTATCATAATCTCCAAGGCAGTTTCTGGCGAAGGCCAGTGTTTCTTTAATACCTGCATCAAGCCAGGTTGTGGGCTGTGCTTTAATCTTTTTGCCATTTTGCAGAAGGAATAAAAGGCCATTACTAATCTGCAATTCTTCTTTTATCAGGTTATTACGTGTTTTATCAAGACCTTCGAAGAATGTTTTAGAATCTTTGATATAATAAATACCCACAATAGCCTTACGTGAAGGGGCATTTTCTTGCTTGTCGTAGAATCCTTTAATATACCCATCTCTATCTATATCGCATGTCGTGAACCTTGCAGGGTTTTCGACATCATAAATACCTATTACTGAAGCATTCTTATCAACAAAGGTTGACAAATCCTGAAAACAGAGGGTATCACCAAGTATAAGTATAAAAGGTTCACCGGCTACAAAGGTTGCCGTTTGCAAAAGTGAATAGCCTGGCCCGGAACCTGTGCCCTGATATTTTTCCACATCAATAAAGGTAATATCTTTATCCTGATAAAAGTCAGACACATACGATTTCAGAACTTCAGAGCAATATCCCACGGCAATAGCCGTCTTTACCTCTTCTGTAAAAGCACTTTTATCATAAATTTGATCAAGAATATAACTTATTACCGGCTTGCGATTAATGGTAACCATCGCTTTAGGTATATAATCGGTCATGCTACCAAGTCTTGACCCCCTGCCGGCACATAGAATAACGACTTTCAAACCTGTTCACCTTTATAACGTTTATTTGCAATATTTTCCGGATACGTCATCCATGCCACTCTATTGTATACCAAAAATAATACTGCCAATAGTGAAGACTTTAATAACTAATTTTTTTCCGATTTATAAGTTAATCAAGCAGCATTTGTTAGATACAGTTAAATACAAAGCCTTTTAAACAACCTATTTTTGTTTTATCCTTAAAAAGAATTTTCAGAATGTATGTTAAAAAATAACGATAACCCACACCGGACCTCACAAATGAAAAAGTCTCTTTTAATTATTACAGGCGCCCTTTTAATCTTCCAGGTAACAGCTTTGCCCTGCATAGCTGAAGAAGGAAATACAGAAACTGATAATCAAGCTTTTAGCAATTATCAGGAAGGTACTAAAGCCCTTGAAGAAGGCAGACTTACTGAAGCCATCAGCAAGTATGCTAAATCTATTACACTGGATCCCAATAATGCGCTCTATCACAATGAACTCGGTTATGTGCTCTATTCAAAGGGCAAGCTTGAGCGTGCCATTGCAGAATACAGAAAGGCCATCGAGCTTAACCCCCGTTATCCGACAGCGCTTAACAACCTTGCCGGTGCCTATGATGAGATTGGAAAGTATGATGAAGCTATCAAATACTATAAAATGGCCATCGAAATGCGGCCAAACTATGCCATAGTCCACAATAACCTTGGTTATACTTACATAAAAATTGGCCACTACGATAAAGCCCTTGAACAGCTTGAAAAAGCCATCCAGATTGACCCCGGGTTTTTCAATGCTCACAGCAATATCGGTCTTGTTTATTCCAGAATAAATCATTACGACAGAGCTATTGCAGCACTTGAAAAGGCCAGGGATATAAACCCTGCTTCAAATATTGTAACAAACAGGCTCAGTTATGCTTACTATAAATCAGGAGAATACGGCAAGGCTCTCGAACTTCTCAACAGTATACTGACACAAACAGAAGATTTAACAGAAAAAGCCAGTATATTAAATAATATAGGCCTAATCTATATCAAACTTGATGAGTACGACAGAGCTATCAAGACCTATAAACAAGCCATCCGTCTTGCTCCGGATGCAAAAGACCTGCATCACAACATGGGATACTGCTATCACCTTAAAAAGAACGATTTAAAAGCACTGAAGCTATACCAGAAAGAACTTCAACTTAACCCTGGCTCTTCTATTACCTATAACGCTACTGGCAACATTTATAAAGGCCAGCAAAACTATGAACAGGCTATTATAAACTACAAAAAAGCTATTGAAGCTGAAAAGCCTTATCATGAGGCATTTGGAAACCTTGCAGAAATCTATAAAAACACAAATCGGGCTGAAGAAGCTGAAAAAATACTTGAGCAATATAACAAAACTTACCCTGAAATCTCTCAAAAAATTTCAGTACAAGATAAAACAAGTAAGCAAGAGAATAATGATCAATAAAGAATATACCAAACAGGTTGCAGATGAGTTTAACAACTGGCATGACAGAGGTCGGGCAGATTCCATGCAGGAAGAACATATTATATCTGTCGAAGCAGCCCTGAAGGAAATGCCGCTCAAACCGGGTATAAAGGTTTTAGAGATTGGCTGCGGTAACGGCTATGCTACACGTATGATATCAGAAAAGATACAGCCGGGTGGCACTGCCTACGGCGTTGACATCTCTGATAAGATGATTCAAACTGCAATAGAAAAGAGCAAGAATTATCCCGGCACAGTTTTCAAAATAGCTGATTTTTCTTCCCTGCCGTTTGACAACGGCACATTTGACCTTGTACTCTCCGTAGAGTCAATTTATTATGCTGAAGACCTTCTTAAAGCACTGATAGAGGTCAGGCGTACACTCAAGAAAGCCGGAGCCTTCTTCTGTATTAGCTATTTCTTCATAGAACATTCAAATAGCAGTGTATGGGCTGATTTTATACCTTTGAAGATGCATTACCTCTCTGAAAACGACTACATATGTATTTTTAAAGAGGCAGGCTTCAGCAATATCAAAACCAGGCGTATTCTTGACCCGAGACCTGTTGATATCAAAAACTTTCAACCTAAATGGGGGTATGATACCCCTGATGAATTAAAAAACTTTAAAGAAAATATTGGTGCATTAATGGTGACAGGAAACAATGTTGACGAATACAGACATACATAATGCAGGAAGCAGAAATATAATACAGCAAACAACCGGAATATACCCTCTAACAGCAACAGGTATATCACTTTATTATCATTCAAAGATAGATACCATAATTTGCCGCAAAGGTGGAGTAACATCAAACCTTCTAACTGAAAAGCCCGAAATAAAACTATTTGATGGATATGGTCTTAAAACAATCAACCTCAGTGAGTGCTACACCTGCGGAATACTTGAGGCAGCGCATAAAAAAGTTTTGCCTGCTGTTATAATCTGTACTCCTGGTTATGAACACCTGCATGACCTCATTAATGAGCTTGCAGATGTAGCTCTTGAGCTTTCCGGCCTGGACCTTCTTAAACACTATGCAAAGCTCAGCCGGTTTTACTTTCCGACAATTATTCTGGCCTCAAACGGTATTATCTACGATGAGACTATCTACCATCTTCAATTAAAGCTCCAGGAGAGAGGTATCAATGAAGGTATTACCCGGAACATATGCAGCAAGGTCGTTAGAGCCAGCCTTATGCAGGGTGCCAGAAGAGAAGGAAGCAACTATTATCCTCATAAAAAGGGACTTATCAAAATAGCAGTTCCACGTTATGAACTTTTTATGCCGGTTGTAGAGCTTCTCAATAGCAAAAGTATCACATTTTCAGTTCATACCAACCCTCGCCGCATAGAATTCGAGAAAGCAATAGTTAATATAGCTACAAACAGTATTGCCATGGTCTTTGCTCTAGACAAAAAAGAATTCAGACTACGCCGGATCAACCTTGAAGAAGCACTTTCCCCTAAAGATGCCACTCATAACCGTTTTGTAAAAGAACTTCAACATGCTGTTTTTGAAATTGGAAAGTGTGCCGGAGCTTTCTCAGCATCAGAAAGCTTTGAAAAAGTTTGGTTACCAAGAAAAGAACAGATTTTAAAACACGACAGCGAGCATATAAGCAGCAGTCTACATTGCTTCCGCAATATGATACAAACAAGAAATTTCCCAGAAAAGTTACCTGCAAAAGAGCATGCATTGATACATCCGCTGAAAGGCTTTGCCCAGCATTATAACCTGAATAATTATGTTCTTTTACTGGCTGAGCTTGAGCAATTGATAATAAACAATATACACTTTGTCAGGCAGAATGCTGATAAAATGACAGCAGGTTTCTAGTCTATTTCTGCTGTTCAGCTTCAAGCAATTCTGCTTTAGCCTGCATAAGGCATTTGCCTTCATCATAAATTTTATTTCTGGCTATAAGCTCATCAAAGTCAACCTTATGAGCATCAAAGTCAGGTCCATCAACGCAGGCAAATTTTATTTCACCACCTACACTAACCCTGCAGCCGCCACACATACCGGTACCATCAACCATAATAGGGTTCAGACTCACAACAGTATAGATACCAGGTGCTTTTGTCAGGTTTGAAACTGCTCTCATCATAGGTATCGGCCCAATAGCCATAACATGGTCAATCTTTTCCTGATTCATCAGTTCTTCAAGTTTATCTGTAACAAGCCCTTTCTGGCCGCAGGAACCATCATCTGTTGTCACAAAGAAGCCGTCAGTAGCCTTTTCCATTCTATCCTGCCAGAAGAGGAGGTCTTTATTTCTTGCTCCCATAATCATATAGACTTTATTACCGGTTTCTTTATAGGCTTTAGCGATAAGATAAGCAGGGGCAGCCCCATAGCCACCTGCCACTACTACAACAGTGCCAAAGTTTCTATCTGTTTCTGTGGGCATACCAAGAGGTCCAACAATATCAGCTATATCATCACCTGACTTCTTGCGGCAAAGCTTATTAGTAGAATAGCCTACTGCCATAAATACAATAGTTAAAAGGCCTTTTTCCTTATCAATATCTGCTATTGTTAGCGGAACCCTCTCTCCGAGTTCGTCAACCCTCAGCATAATGAACTGTCCGGCCTGACCATGTCTGGTAATATGCGGAGCTTCTATCTGAAATTCATAAAGGTCCGCTGTAAGGTTACGTGCACTGATGATTTTATACATTCTTTTTGAATCTCCTCTTTCATAGAAGGTGTACGGGCCAGATGAACCATTGAGCATATACAATAATCTTAACAAAAAGAAAACTAAATTCATTTAAATAAAGCAAATTTCTTTAATCAACATATCCCTATGCCATGCACATGTATATACATTTATAAAGATTACATCAAACAAGAATCATTCTTGATAGCTCAAAGCATAAAAAAAAACCGAGCCTTTTGTGGTTCTCGGTTAGTTATTAATGCGACATACTAAGTGTGTGTTAGGAGGACAATATAAACATCGGCAGGAAGTTAACATTTCTTAATACACCAGATGGAGGATTTAATTGAGAATAACTCTCATTTAATCCATGCCCTCAAGCCAGCATCAGTAGTGTATAAGGTCTCACGCACAGCAAATTTCTACTTCAAAACAGGCAATGGTATTTTTAAATACCACATCTTTAAAACAAGCCATTTAAACGAAAAACACTCATATACCTTCTTTAAAACTAACACCAGCAGATTAATTTTCATCGATCAACGATAATTTTTTTATTTTTCATTGAGGATAGAAAAATAATTAGTTATAATCAACAAAGTGCATAAAGAAACTTCAACGGAGGTAATTAAATGCGACTTATTATAAAAGGTCGTAACATCGAGCTTACACCCGCACTTAAACAATACGCATCTGAAAAACTAAGCAAAATAACAAAACTGTTCGACCAGATTCAAGAAATAACAGCCATACTGAGCGTAGAAAAAAACCCCAGCATAAGCAACAACCAGGTCGCAGAAGTTATGGTAATACTCAAAAAAGGCAGGATTCAGGCAAAAGAAGCCTCTGAAAGCATGTATGCCAGCATAGACCTGCTCGCAGACAAAGTTGAACGACAGATAAGAAAACATAAAACCAAGCTTATTAATAGATCAAAAGCTAAAACAGGTGTACCCTCCATCAGGGATACCGACCACAGCGAAAAACCCGTAGAAGAAGACAGCCTCAAAGAAGAACTGGGCGAAGATATCATACAAATAGACGTCGTTCAGGAAGAAGAATAAATTATTTCACATCCTTTTCTCCGGGAGCTAACCTGATAATAAAAGATTAATTTATATATAAACTCTAAAAGTAGTTTCTAAAAAAGCATACATTCATTATTATCCTGCTACAATTCATGTGGACAGGATAATATTATGTTCGTTTACAATCTTAACATCTCTACAGGCTTTATTGCCGGATAAATTACGTCTTAGTGTACGTTTCACATTATTAAAGAGTGCTTCAAAACTTCCCCCTTCCTGTAGTATAATATATTTAAGTTCAACAAGTTATTGTAATAATCACAATATCAGTTTCATAGCAAACCAATTTTCTATAAAGAACAAAACTCAAGGCCAATTCCATCTAGAATAGCAGGAGAAACGCTATGTCAGCAAAAAAAGGCTCTAAATACATTCCATGTAGTCAGTGTACAGAATTACAATCTTTTAATAAGCTTGAAAATACTGGCAAATGCCTCAGAGACAGCAAATATAAAGACCTCAAAGTCGATAAATGCGAGTACGGGCAATATAAAAAAGCCAGCAACTAAAGCTCAGCGTAAAATATTCTTTTTACCTCTTGGTGGCACAAGCGCAGGGGTTTCAATTGTCTGCCTGAGTTCTGCAGCTTCTGTTTCATGACCGGCTTTTTCAAAAGCTTCAAGTATCTCTCTGGCTTTCTCTATTTCGCCAAGACCTATAAAATATTTTGCTTTCATCAGGTGCAAATTAGTCTCATCAGGGTGTTTATCTATACCCTGCTGAATATATTCCATGGCAGGTCCCTCTTTATCAATATGCCAGTAAGAAAGAGATAGATAATAATAAGTTATAGGCTGATCATCACCATCATCAAGTGCCTTTTTCAGCTTATTTATTTGCTCCTGAGTAACAACAAGATATTCAGCATACATTTTGTCAGTAAAATTATTTTCTGCATAATCGAAAAACGCCAGTATAACTAAACCAAGCAAAATAAACGTACCAAATATTATTGCCAGACGCTTCCACATCTTTTAAAATAACCTCAAATAAAAATAACTTTTACCATTATAATTTAATCTGTTATTCAGGATAAATATTTTTAAAATAGTTTTTGACAAAATTGACAGAAAACACAATCACCCGGAGGAGAAAAAATGGTTATACCAACGCCAAGAGTATTTCCCAGATGCCCCAAATGCGAGAATAACAACTTTTCAAGCCAGTTATCTAACTTCAAAAAGATTCCGGTTTTGATCATTTACTGTGACAGCTGTGGTGCAATTCTTGGTATTGTTAACACTAAAGAAAAAACTAAAGACTAAAAGACCTTATAACAAGATTTTACACTCATAATTATATGTTTTTCCTTAGTTGAAAAGCATTTTAACTTTTAATTATTATAATTTACCCCTTATACTGACAGTAAACTTTGTGATATTATACCCCCGAAAGGTAGTTAACAAGATTGCCTGAAATGGATTTTTTGATTTTCAGATAAGATAAACAATAATTATTACTGATAGCTTTTGTATGAAAGAGTTAACCCTGACATTAAAGTTTTATATAGCTCTATGAAAGTCATCTAAGTTTTTAAACATTTATTAACATTGCTCAAACAATGTATTACAGGTATTCAAGCTTTAAATCATTTATTAAAAAGGAGAACCAAACATGACACAAGCCTTCCAATATTTCATACCAACAAAATTACACTTTGGGCCCGGCAAAATAAACAAAACAGGTGACATAACCTCCAAATATGGCAAAAAAGCCATTATAGTTACAGGTAAAAACAGCTCTAAAAGAATCGGGGCCCTTGATAAAGTAACTCAATCACTGGAAAAAGCCGGTGTTAAATACGTTATATTTGACAAAATAGAACCAAACCCACGGACAACAACTATAGACGAAGGCGGAGAACTCGCCAGAAGAGAAAACTGCGATGTAGTTATAGGCCTTGGCGGTGGCAGCCCTATGGACGCCAGTAAAGTCATTGCCTTAATAGCCAGGGATGGCCGTAAAAGCTGGGAATACATAGGTACTGATAATCCTCCTACAGAAGCACTGCCTGTTATTTGTATCACTACAACTTCAGGCACCGGAAGCGAAGCAGATACCTACGCTGTTATAACAAACTCTGAAACCGGCGAAAAACCAGGGTTCGGTTTTGAGTGTATGTTTCCGGTTGAATCAATAATAGACCCGGAACTTTCAGTAACAATGCCTGCAAACGTAACAGCAGCAGTAGGTATTGACGTATTTTTCCATGCTATTGAGGCTTATACATCTAAAATAGCCAGCCCTGTCTCAGATATGCTCTCTGAAAAAACTATTGAAATTGTAGGACAGTACCTGCATAGAGCCTATAAAACCCCTGATGACCTGGAGGCAAGATACAATATGGCCATTGCAAATACACTTGGTGGTATGGCTATTCAGCTTGCAGGCACCGGATTAATCCATGCCATGGCACACCCGCTGAGCGGCCATTATGACTGCCCACACGGAGAAGCCCTGTCAGCTGTCTCACTGGCTATAATACGGCATAACTTCCCGGCAGCAAAATCTAAATACATTAAAATGGCTAACTTACTGGGCGCTGAAATAGCAAAAGATGACCTCGATTCTAAAGAAAAAGTCATACAAACATTAAAAGACTTCTATGAACCTCTCGGGCTCAACAAAGACATAACAGAATTAGGTGCCAGAGAAGAAGATATCGACAAACTCGTTGAAGATACCTTCTCAACAATGGGATTTTGCGTAGATGTAAATGCCAGAGAAACAGACAAAGCCGCTGTTAAAGTAATATATAAAGATTCTATAAGAACAAAAGTGTAACTATTATGAATAAAGCATTATATATATTGTTAGGGTTGTGCTTAACTTGCCTGCCTGTATCAGCAGAATTATATGACGCCATAGCCTGCAACCATAGCACAGGAAGTTGCTACGATGCAGAAGCTGATACAGGCTATGAGACAGTAACAATCTATCTTACCAGAGATAACTATCTAACACTGGATCTTGAATACTATTCACCTGACGATATTAGTGCCTATGACAGCGATAATAAAGTCTATTATGACATTGAACTACTGAAATAGCTATAAAGGATTAAATTAATGACTCCAGAAACTTCTAAAAGGCTGATCCTGGCTTCTGCATCACCAAGAAGAAAAGAAATACTGAAAAAACTCGGGCTAAAATTCGAGACTATTCCATCAAAAGTAGACGAAACCATTGAAGAAAATATCCCTCCTGATGAGGCAGTTAGACTTCTATCTCTGAGAAAAGCCCGTGATGTAGCAAATAAACTCAATACCCCTGCCATTGTCATAGGAAGTGACACTACAGTAGTTGTAGATGCTGTATCGCTTGGCAAGCCTGTTGATTATGACGATGCTTATAGCATGCTTAAACAACTCAATAACAGATCTCACAGGGTTATTACAGGGCTTACTATCATTGATACTTCTGATGGCAAAACTTTAACAGATAGTGTCAGCTCTGAGGTTTATTTTAAGAACCTTTCAGAAAATGACATCGAACACTACATTAAGACAGGTGAACCCATGGATAAAGCAGGGGCTTATGCCATACAGGGAGTGGCAAGTACCTTTATTACTCATATCAATGGTTGCTATAACAACATTGTAGGGTTGCCAGTATTTAAACTATCTGAAATGCTGAAGTTATTTCAGATTGATATTCTTGCTATAAATACTGCTAAAGACAGGCTTTAAACTACAGGCCCTCTGCCAGGAGGCTCAAAATCATCAGGGTTCCCGGTATAGCTCAGGCTCATTCTTCTATCATCAGGAACAAATCTGACAATGGTTGTAGTTATTTCATCGTTCAGGCCAAGTTTTTTATTCTCGGCTCTTTCAAATTCTATCACCTCTTTGCTGGGCAATAGCGCTTCAACCCCCGGATAGACCTCAATAAAAGCTCCAAAATGCTTGATTCTGGTAACTCTACCCGGCACCTGCTGACCCACTTTAAATGTTTCTGATATTTCTTCCCATGGGTCTGGCTGCTGTGTCTTCAGACTGAGACTAACACGCTGCTTATCATGATCAATACCAATAATTTCAACAGTAATACGATCACCGACATTCAACAAGTCAGATGGATGATCCACCCAGCGCCATGACATTTGAGATAGAGGTAGCAATCCGTCGATACCGCCAATATCTACAAAAGCCCCAAAGTCTGCAAGTCTTACTACTTCGCCTTCTACTGGCATGCCTACTTCTAGTTTGTCAAATATAACTTTCCTTTGTTCAGCCTGCTGCTCAGAAACAACCTTTCTGTGTGACATAATAAGGTTATTTTTCTTTGGATCAATTGATAAAATCTTCAATGGCAGAACCTGCCCCAGTGCCGATTCAGGATCCCTGACCCTTAAGTGGCTTGAGGGCACAAAGCCTCTCAGGCCAAGAACATCCACAAGAATGCCACCCTTAACGACTGATACTACTTCAGCCTCTACAACAGCATCTTCTTCTTTAAGCTTTTCAAGTTTATCCCAGCTATAAGCAAGTGCCACACGTTTAAGTGATAAAGTCAGTTGACCATCATCATCTTCTTCTTTCAGTATATAGAACTCTTTTTCATCCCCGACAGAAACAACATCTGATGGTTTATCGAATGGCATGTTAGAAAGCTCTCTTAGCGGCACCACAGACTGTGTTTTAGAACCAACATCCACCAGGACACCCTCTGAATCAAAGCCTACAACTATTCCTTTAACCAGATCACCACGGTTGAAGTTATAATCATAGTTTAAGAGCAGGCGTTCAAACTCATTTAGCTCTTCTTCAGGCTTATTAGAGTCCCATATAGTCCCACGGGGTGTCATTAAACTTAATCCTCCTAAAACAAATCAGTGGAGAGAGATCTCACTATACTTTTAATATTATAACAGCAGGCATTGTTAAACATAAACTTCTTAACATATTATTATTTTTTTTGTTTATTTATTTAATCATTTAATAAATGTATTTTTTAGTAAACAAGAATTTAAGAAGCATTAATTTGTGGTATAAAAATTTTTTATAAATTAAATTGCCTCCAGATAAAACCGGAGGCAACGGGGATTTCAAAGGGGTATTTAACTAAATATAGCTTTTTAAAAGGCCTGAAGAAGCCTCACCCAACTTAAGGCGCTTAATAGCACGTATTTCAGTTTGTCTGATACACTCTTTAGTCACTCCATAGAGCTTGCCAATTTCTTCAAGAGTCTTATTTCGCTGACCATCAAGGCCAAAACGCATTTTCAAAACACCAGACTCTCTTCCTTTAAGGTTTTCTAATGATTTAGCTATATCATATTTCAGACTTTTTGCGGCATGTTTGTCTTCAGGCAGAGGTGTTTCGTCTTCCAGAAAATCTTTAAGCGTAAGAGAATTGCCATCTTTCATTGTAACACTGGTTTCAAGAGAGATTGCTGATTGTGATATGCTCATCAAATCGTTAATTTTACTGGTATCTATTTTAAGAATAGAAGCAATCTCTTCTGTGGAAGGTGTTCTATTAAACTTCTGTTCCAGTTGTCTTTTGATTCTGGTTATTTTGTTAATTGTATCAAAGACATGTACGGGGATTCTAATACCTTTAGACTGATCAGCAATTGATTTACTTATGGATTGTCTGATCCACCAGGTAGCATAGGTGCTGAACTTGTAGCCATAGCTATAATTAAATTTTTCTACTGCTTTGATTAAGCCCAGGTTACCTTCCTGAATAAGATCCATAAAAGGCACACCACGATTCACATATTTTTTAGCGATGCTAACAACAAGCCTCAGGTTGGATCTAACAAGATAACGCTTTGCTTCAACATCACCATTAGCAATTTTTTCAGCTAACTCCAATTCTTTTTGATGAGAGATTAAGGGTATTTTAGAAAGTTTCTTGAGGTAAGATTTAACTGAATCGTCGTAATACGCTGGTGAGAGATGTTCATCTTGAACGGTATTTTCGTGATCTTCATGAAAGTCTTCAGTGCCTTTTCTTTCTTCTCTAACGTCCGTTTTTGGGCCCCTCAGTTTCTTTTCCTTTGAAAAACGAGATGCTAAAGTAACCACTACAAGGTCCTCCTTTAGTCTTCTTAAAAAATAACTTAAAAATACGCCCGGAAGAGAGGTAATAGGGAATTACCAGAGCTACAATTAAGATGCTTATTGAACTATAAAACCTGGCTATTATCTAAAAGAACTAACTTCCTCACTTATTAATTGTAGTAACCCAAAAAAACTTCAATTCCAGACAACCAACAGCACCGGAACCATTCTTTTACTGCAAAGTTAAACAGAAATCACGTTTCAGTAAAAGATTTCCGATATTATTTCTGAATAAACAGTTTTTAAACTGGTAAATCTAGCTTGACTTAAAATCTTTTTGCACACCGTATCCAGATTATATTTCATATTAGCAAATAAACAATCATTCGTCAATCCAAAAGTAACAAACCTTTAAGTAACTGAAACATATGCGTAGTTTTTTGTTATATTTCTTAATATTCCAGCACTTATAAAATTTAGATAACCCAACCGTGATAAGATATTGAGAGCGGTTCAATGCTAGATTTATACTATTGAGCAATAGTTTTTGATTTATAAAACACATATAATATATAATTTGTATAGTTTTTAATACTATCATAAGCTGTAAATATTATGAAGAAAAAATTACCCGGAACATTAGCAGGCAGGATACAACACCTGAGAGAATCTTCAAACCTTTCGCCAGGCGAACTAGCTGCGAGAAGTAACATTGATATATCTATCGTTACAGATATTGAAGAGGGTAAAGAAATCTTTCTCTCAGCAGGCATCAGACAGCGAATAGCCAAAGCCTTAAGAATACCTGCTGCTGTCTTAAAAGAGGTAGAATTAAACCCTCCGAAAGAAGAACCCCCTGCAGAGACTGTAACAGCAATCAAAATGAATATTCTTTCCGGGCGACTTAATGATAACCACTGCCCGAAATGTGGCAACCTGCTTAACTGTAAAATCGTTACAATGTATGATTTAGAAGACATACCGGTAAAACACCCTAAAGCAAGATGCAGTAAATGTCCATTTCAAATCAAATAAACCATACATACACGCATGAATCAGAAAACACAGTATATTTTTACCCTGAGAAAGTAAAAATATCTTACTCATCTCTTGAAGATCTGAAGTATTTTCTTGCAAAGATTTGCGGACAGGAACTTCGGCTTGAAGAGAAGCTCAGACAAACAGGTATTTTTCTGAAACAGGTTCTTAGAGAGCTTTACAGGCAAGGTTTGCTTGATGAAGATCATACCATGGTTATCACAGATCCGCTTATAAATAGAGAAGACTTCTTAAAAGCTCTTGATAAAGCCTTCAAAACAACCACTGAAGCTCGTGTAGCAATTACAAAACTTACAAAAACACAGCTATTTAAAAGGCAGCTTCTTGCCTCAATATATTTAAAAAAGCAGCATCCACTAATAGGCTTTATTAATTTATCACTAAACAAAGGAGAATTCTATTCCTCTATAATCAATACCGAGATAGATCTTAAAAAACACAAAACAATAAAATTTGTACCTACAGTCGAACTGGAAGAATATACTGTCAACATAATGACCCGCAAAGCCCTTTTATCACAGGGTAGCTCAATTTTCTCCATGCAAGCATACATATACATCATTATAGAACTGGTTATCTGGTATTCAAGAGCATTTGCATATCTTGAAAACAGCACCGAAGTAACAAACACAACACTTACCCGGGCCATCAAACTTGTTGACAACTATTATATTGCTGATCCTGCTTTTATAAAGATGCTCCAAGGTGTTTTTGTTGGAAAAATAATCAAAATATTAACCTGATTAATACTTAATATCTTCTTCAAACGGATTCCCAAAAACATTTTCCATTGATTTCAAGCTCTTATTACTAAGCTCATCAATCGAAGTATACTTTGTTGCAGCATCCAGTGCATCATGAACTGTGCCAAATATTTCCAGCAAAGCAGGTATACCCTTTTTTGCAATCATTTCAACAATGTTAGGCCTTAAAGTCGCTAAAATAAGCTTAATCCCATTGGCAGAACAGACATTAAGAGTATAAACAATAGATGCCAGGCCTGTACCGTCAAGCAAAACAACATCCGAAAAGTCAAGAATCAAACATTTAAAAGTATAAGCAGCAATTATATCTTCAACCATTCCCTTAAAATGCTCGCTAGCATGGGCATCAAGATCATTATAAGGAAGCCTGATTAAGATAGTATCTTGCTTTTTCCAGATTTTGGGGGTAAATTCATTATCCATAAATAACCATTCCGGCAAAAAATCTATAATTGGTTATAATGTAAAAATAGAATAAAAATATTTCTTTAACAACGAAAATAAAGCAAAATTCAAAAAAATCTATGATTTATTACAAACGAAACATAATTTTAACATATACACAACAGGAGGTAAAATGGAGTTCAGCGAAGTCATCAAGCATCGAAAATCTACAAGAACTTATAAAAAGGCATCAACTGACCCATCCTTACTTGAAAAAGTTTTAGAAGAAACAACTTCAGGACCGTCAGCAGGCAATTTGCAAGCATACTGTATTTATGTGGTTAAAAACCAGAAAGTTCTAAACCAGCTAAAGGATGCTGCATGGTGGCAGGATTGCGTTAATCAAGCAGGGCTGGCCCTGGTATTCTGTGCAAAACCAGCTGAATCAGCCTCAAAATATGGAGAACGAGGGTCTAATCTCTATGCAATCCAGGATGCTACCATCGCTGCCGCATATTGCCAGCTTTCTGCCACCAATAGTGGTCTATCAAGTGTATGGGTAGGAGCTTTTAATGCTAATGAAGTAGCAATAGCCATTAATGCTAAAAAAGATGAAATACCTGTTGCTATTATACCCCTGGGATACGCAGATGAAAAACCGTCATCCTCCCCAAAAAAGCACCTTGAAAACATTATTCAATGGATCAAATAAATATTAGTATTCTTTTACGCTCATTTTAAACAACATCAATTGTCATTATCAAGACACAACAAGTATAATTATAGGCAGGTATGAAAAATAACAAAAACATAAAATCAAGCAACAAAAACCCAATTCAAAAGTTCGTAAGAAGCTTCATAAACTTTTGCCGGAAATTTAACCCCACCAGCCAGACAACAGAAAAAGGAACCCTCAAACAACTCTCATTTGACTCACTACGGCTGGTTGGCAATAAGCGAAAAAAAATCGAAGAAATAAATAAAGACGCTGGCAATATGATAAAAAACTACATGGGAAACGTTAACGGCCTTCTCGAATTTATAGAACGCAGAAACACAAAGGTTATAAGACACCGATACGCAGACAAAATTATAAATATAGCAGGCGAGCTGGAAGGTTTTATACCACCTGTTGGCGGTCTCAAAGGTAAATTCATAATGCTAGGCCTCAAAATTATAGGTGCCTGGGATCAACCCATCGGAGATATAACCCCACCATTGTTTGTTTTTAGCGACAAAGAACCACCCATGGGTTACATGGTACACCAGATACACCACTGGCTATCATACAACAAAGGCCTGCCAGGCTACTCAGAAGAGACCATGGAAAACTTCAAACGCATATTCGACCCCTCTTTTGGCGTTGAAGATGTCAAAAAAATGTCTAAAGAAGAAATTATAGAACTCAGAGAAGCTATAGCAAGAGACAGAGAAGCCCTCGCATTCGTCGAAAAAATGGCACAGGAAATCTTCAAACCTCAGGACATTCTCAAAGGCATAAAAGACGGCGACAACCGTAACCTCTAAAACCCACTCTCCCTAAAACTTTACCGGTAATAAACATACCTTATGCAGATATGAATAACCTTTCATGAGTTTTATTAAGCTTTTGTAATGAAATCTTTACACTTATACCTTTAATTCGACGCTCAAACCCTGATTTCTTGACAGAAACTACGACATATAGTGTAATAAAGCATGTGTTGAACAATGTTTATGTGTATTATTTAGGTTTGTTGATGCCAGATGAGAATTAAAGAATTAGAAATTGATAATTTCAAATCATTCAAACAAAAAACTGTGATACCCTTTCTAAACGGATTTACTACAATTTCAGGGCCCAACGGATCAGGAAAAAGTAACATCATTGACTGCATATTATTTGCCCTCGGATTGTCAACTTCACGCACTCTTAGAGCTGAAAAGCTGCCTGATTTAATTAATAATAACAATCAAAGAAAAGAAGCTTCAGTCAAAATAACCTTTGAAGATGAATCAGACCCCGGAGTTACCTTCGATATACGCAGAAAAATAAAAATAGGCTCCAATGGATACACCAGCACATACTATCTCAACGGTCATGTAAGTACTTTAACCGAAGTTCACGATACTTTAAGCAAATATAATGTTGCTCCCGGCTGCTATAACGTTATGATGCAGGGAGATGTTACCGGCATTATAAATATGGGACCTACTGAAAGGCGAAAAATTATCGACGAACTGGCAGGAGTTACTGAGTTTGACAGAAGAATTGAGCAGGCAACAAAAGAAATAGATACCGTTCAAGATAGAATTGAACGATCAAACATCATATTGACAGAAATAGATACCCGTCTTGAACAGCTTTCCTCTGAAAGAGAAACAGCTCTAAAATATCAAAAAATCAAAGACGAAAGACAACAATATATTAACCAGATCTCACTGGTAAAATACACTGAACTAAAGAAATCTATTAACTTAACTCAAGAAAACATAACAGAATCAATCAAAGAGAAGAATAATACTGAAAAAGAGCTACAATTACTGGAGTCAAAGATTGATGAGGCACAGGCATTCCTTGATGAACTGAATAAGCAGGTAAAAATAAAAGGAGAAGATCAACAAATAAGCCTTACAAAACAATCTGAGGCTCTAAAAGGTGAAATATTCAGGAAAGAACAGTCTATTGAATATTCTCAAAAGCAGATAGAAGAAAATAATAGAACCGTTGAAAAGGCTTATAGTGAGATAAACAAACTAAAAGAAAATATTGATGACACCCAGCTTAAAATAGAAAACAAGCAAGAGCAGTATCAACTCATTGAAAAGCAGCTTGAAAAAGAAAAAGAAGAACTCTCAAAACTTATTGAAGAGTCCGGTGACCTGACAAAAGCAGCTCAGGATTTCATCGAAAAAAGAAACCAGCTGAAAAAAGAACTTGAAAAAGCCGAAGACGAACAAAGCCGGCTCTATCGAGAAAAACTCAAATGGGATGACATTCTTGAACGCAATAAAAACGAACTTAAAGAGATCGAAGCAACTCTTAACTCATCAGGCAATGACAAATCAACCCTGAAAGAACAGAAAGCCTTACTAGAAAAGGAAATTCAGTATCTTCACGAAGAAAAAGAAGCCTGTGAAATTCAGCTTAAAAACACGATCTCTGAAATGGAAGCACTAAAAGCTAAAATCACTGAAATAGAAACCAATATAAACAAAAATTACAGACGCCTGATGCAGCTGGAAGCCAATAAAAAAGCTGCTGAAAGCTCAAATATGGATCGCCCTATCGAAATAATTCTGAATTCTGGCATTCCAGGGATACACAAAACCCTGTCTCAGCTGGGCAAAGTTGATAAAGAATATTCCGTGGCACTGGAAACAGCCATGGGCAGCAGGATGAAGTGTATTGTCGTTGACAATGAACACGTTGGTGGCGAAGCTATCGAATATCTGAAAGAAAAAAAAGCCGGAAGAGCAACCTTTTTACCACTAACAAAAATACGGGCTTATCCTGTTAGAAACTCTCTGCCTGATATAAATGGTGTTATAGACTTTGCTATCAACCTTATAGACTTTAACCATACTTATGAAACTGTTTTCCAGTTTGCCCTTGGAGAAACACTGGTAGTAGATTCAGTAAATACAGCCAAACAGCTCATGGGTAAATACCGCATGGTCACACTGGATGGCAGTCTAATTGAAAAATCAGGGGCCATGACAGGCGGCAGCAACTATAAAAGCAACATTAAATTTGCCAGCGACTATGATGACGAGCTCAAAGAGTATACATATGTATTACAACAACTCAACACAAAGAAAGAGAGTATTTCAATACAGTTAAAAGAACTTGAAAGAAAGTCTGAGCGGATAAGGCAAACCTATTCAGATACTCTTAACCAGCTTCACAGGAAAAAACTTGACCTGCAAAATACTGAAACTACTCTCAAAAACATTGATTCTACCACCCAAAATAGAGCTATCCGGCTGGATGAAATAAAAACAAAATTAGCTGATAGCGAAATACAGAAAAACTCTATTATAGATGAACTCGAAACCATAAACAACAAAATTGAAAGCCTTCAAGAAGAAATCAATACTGTAGATTCAAGTATACCAGAAGACAAGCTCAAACAAATTGATGAGCTCACAGGTAACATTGAATATCAGATTAAAACACTCGAAATCAAGTTACAAAACCTTGATGCTGAAATGAAAAAGATGGCAATGGAAAAAGAGTTCAAGCAACAGTCTCTTGACTATCAGCAAGACAAAATTGAGCAATGTAAAAACGATAATGTAAAGCTGGAAAGTCAAAAGTACGTTGCAAGAAATGAAATTATAACTATGCAGGGTAAAGTCGATGAACTGAACAAAGAAATCAGCAGTCTTTCTGAAGAACTCAAAGAACTGCAAAAAGAAAGAGATGCTGCTGCAAAGAATTTATTTGATATAGATAAGACTATTGAACATTCTAAACACAGCATTCAGCGTATAAATGAAACAATAACAGCTTATACACAACGTAAACGTGAGTTATTGAGTCAATTCAGTCAACTAAAACAGGAACTTCAGGAAAAAAATATCGATTATAGCCATGCAAAAGAACTAAACATCACAACAGATGAAATAAATAAGCTTATTGAAAGGCTTACCAGAAGAATGGAATCACTTGAGCCTGTAAATATGCTTGCAATCAAAGAGTATGATGATGTTTATACCCGTAAGAATGAGCTCTCTGAAAGGATGCACACCTTAACAAGCGAAAAAGAAGAGCTTCATACCAGGTTAAATGGTTATGAAAGCATGAAACGTCAGGCATTTATGACTACATTTGAGAATGTAAACATACATTTTAAAGAGATTTATAGAGATCTATCTGATGGAGAAGGTTATCTGGTACTGGAAAACCCTGAGGATCCTTTCAAAGGAGGCTTGACTATTGAAGCAAGGCCAAGAGGAAAGAAACTGTTACGCATTGAAGCAATGAGCGGAGGAGAGAAATCTCTGACAGCACTGGCATTTGTTTTCGCCTTCCAGCGTTATTTACCGGCTCCGTTTTATGCTTTTGATGAAGTAGATATGCACCTTGACGGTATCAATGTCGAAAAGCTAGCTCAAATGATCAGAGAGCAGGCATCTAATACTCAGTTTATTGTTGTATCACTAAGAAAGCCAATGATTGAAAAGGCAAACAGAACAGTCGGGGTTACACAAAAGAAAGATGGAACATCTAAGGTTACCGGTGTCGCCATTAGTGGATAATTCCTTATCCAGAATGACTGCCGATGAAGAAATTAATAAGCTTGATGGAATAGAAATTCTTGTTAACTGGGCAAAAACAGGGAAGCTTGACCCCTGGAACATTGATATTGTTAAAGTTACTGACATGTTTCTGGAAAAATTGATTGAAATAAAACAATATAACCTGAGACTGACTGGCAGAACACTCTTTTTTGCAGCAGTATTGTTGAGGCTTAAATCCAATTATCTTGAAGGACTAGACCCTTTCAATCAGGATGAAATACTGGAAGAGCCTGATGGAGAAGATTTCTTTGATGAATTCCCGGAAGAAGAAGACATTGAAAATAACATCAGGCAGGCAAATATCATATCTCTTGAAAAAGCTATAACAAGACGTACAAGCGTCAGACAAAACCGCACACGCAAAGTAACACTGGAAGAATTAATTAAACAATTACGTAAACTAGAAGAAATTGAAAATAAACAAAAGCGTAAAGATGCAGAAGAACGGGTAAAAGCTCGCAGGTCCTATACTCATTTTACGCCTGATGACATTCTTGATATGGCTCATGACGAGTATATCGAAGATGAAATAGTAAAACTACAGGATATACTTTCCAGATTATTTGAATCAGACGAGAGAATAGAACTTTCTGAGCTTATTAACGCCGGAATGGACAGGGTCAGCGCCTATATCTCTCTCCTGTTTCTTGCTTCTAGAGAAGGTATAGAGCTGGTTCAAGACGAGTTTTATTCTGATTTGTACATTGTTAAAGAGGTAGGTTAATGAGTTTAAAAGCCAGAATAGAAGCTGCACTTTTTGTAAGTGGAAAAGCACTCAGTATAAATGAAATTTCAGACATCATTAAAACCCCTGTAGAAGAAATCGAAGAAGCTTTGCTTGAATTAATAATGGATTACTCTTCCCGGGAAGGTGCTTTAGAAATTGACGATGAAGATGGTTACATCATACAGGTTAAGGAAGATTATTCAGAGATTGTAGAAAACCTGGTGCCAGCAGAAATGAGCGAAACAATACTTAAAACACTTTCTGCAATAGCTATTAAGCAGCCTATTCTTCAATCTGACCTGGTTGGCTTAAGGGGAATTAGCGTATATGACCATATAAACTACCTTATGGAAAGAGAATTAATAACCAAAAAGCCTCAAGGCAAGTCATTTATAATAAAAACAACCCCTAAATTTAGAGAATACTTTAAATTGACAGGAGATACTGAAGCGCTTGCAGAGCTATTGCTTAATGAATCAAGAAACTAGCTATTATTAACTTCTAAACAGCCATTTTACGGGTATTTTTCAATAATCTTCTTAAACTTTTTAAATCTTAAAAATTCTGCTACCATCTATTCGTAAGTTGTTTTTAGCAGGTAGTATTAAGATGTCAAATGATATATTAAGCAAATACTTGAAAATTCTTGCCATAATAACGCTAATAATTTTCATATCATACACTTTAATACAGATAGGTTCGTATTTTATGAGCCTGGTAACGATTTTTGGTATTTCAATCATACTTACATATGTATTACTGGTGCCTGTAAACCATCTGGAAAAGCTTTTAGACAGGATTATATCCGCTGTTATAGGTCTTAAAACCCCTGATAGCAACATAAAAATAAGTGGGAAAGAAATTGAGCTGCCTGACATAGTAATGTTTGTCGTAGGAAAAATACTTTTTGTTATACGAAAATCTGCACCTTTTCTGCATAAGCGGGTTATTTCTATATTTACTGTTTACATTGTTTTTCTTTTTCTCGTGGGCTTTATTGTCTCACAGCTGGTTCCACCGGCGATTTATCAGGTCACAGAGTTTGCCAGAAATATACCGTCTTATGCTGAAGATTCAATTAATTACATAAATGAGAAGTTTCCTCAGGTTGAAATACCCGGATTATCCAAGGCTTTGCAGGGGGATATCTCTAAATACAAACCAGACACCGAAACAATACCGATTATTCTGCATGAAAAAAGACCTGACAACAAGACTTTAAGTTTAACAAGTACACTTAAAGAGGCTGGAGACATTAAGGCAAGCAGCCAAAAGAAAATCGGCAAAGAACAGCTCAAAGACATTGTCACTGAAACTGCAACAAAGTTCAAAGATGACATTAGTGCTTTTGTGCAAAATAATGCCCAGAATGCAATTAACAACATCGTTAACTTAGCAGCGGGAACACTCACAGGCATCGGCTATACCGTAACAATTATAGTGCTTTCATTCTATTTTCTGCTTGATGGCCGAAATTTGATAAATTATATCAATAAACTGATACCTGAAAAGTATCTTGAAAAAACAATTCAACTAGAAGAAAGTATTCATAACTCTCTGCTTGGGTTCTTAAAAGGTCAGGTATTTCTCGGTATTGTAACAGGGCTATTTATGTTAATTGTCTATATGGCAGCAGGTATTAAGTATTCGGTATTTTTAAGTATATTTCTGGCCATCGCTGAGATCATACCAGTAGTTGGGTCATCACTAGGTTTTATTCCAGCTCTTATAGTAATGCTTTTCACTGAACCATTACTGAAAGTCGTACTCATATGGCTTATTTTCTTCTTATTCCAGACAGTAAAAGATAACATCGTTGCGCCAAAAATAGTTGGAGAAATAATAGGTTTACATCCTGTAACAGTTATATTCGCCTTATGGATAGGCTTTGAAGTTGCCGGCTTCTTTGGTATCCTCTTTGCTATACCAATTGCTAGTGTTATAAATGTTATAATTAACTTTATTATTGCTGAACGAACTAAAAAAACAATTCCAGACTGACCGGATAAAAATTTTCTTTTTTTAGATCTTTATTATCGTTTAAACGTCATAATATAAATAAACAAAAATACTACTAAATAACTGAGAACTCTGACGGAGGTTTTCAAAAGTATATGAAAAAGATTACACAAATCGCTCTGGCATTAAGTCTATGTTTAATACCGCTATCAAATACGATCCCGGTATATGGACAATATGAATATAATACAGATGCCGATTACAGCAAATATTACGATCAGGGTATTGAATATTACAACAATAGCCAGTATACAAAAGCTATTGAACAGTTTACCCAGGCATTAAAGCTAGCACCAACCAATGCTCCTATAAGAAATAACCTGGCAGTCTCATACATTTCACGTGGAACATACTTTCACAACAACGTTAAAAACTATGAAGAGGCAGCCAATAACTACAGAGCGGCTATCTATTATCTTGAATACGATGCTCCTGAAGATGCCGCAACATCACCAAATGCCCCTGATAACCTGAGAATAGCACACCAGAACCTGGATGCAGCAGAACAAAATTTAGGTAACGATATAGGTAGCCCATCATATCACTTCAAAAAGGCTCAGGAACTCCGTTCAAAAGGTAACTTCAGAGAATCAATTGTCGAATATCATATTGGTTTAAAGAAATCACCACATAATGCTGACGCTTTTGAGGCAATAGGAGACATGTATCGTGTACTACAAAATGAAGAACACGCTGCAAAAGCCTATCAAAAAGCGTTAAAAGCTAATAACACAAATGCAGAGCTCTATGTAAAAGCCGGGCTGGCCTATGAAAAAAATAAAAAGCTTGATAAAGCCATCAATGCTTATAATCAGGCTTCAAACATAGATCCTAAAAATATGGATGCACTCAATGCTCTTGAAAAAATCTGGCAGGAACAGATTAAGATTAACCCCAGAAATGCTGCAGCACACGCTAATTTAGGAACAGTTCTACAGAAAAAAGGAGACTTTGACAGAGCCCTGGCACAGTATAATACCGCAGAACTCATAGATCCGAATAATATAACAGTAAGACTTAATCTGGGAACACTGTATCAAGCTAAAGGAGACCTTAATACAGCTATTAAGGCATATGACACAATCCTTACAGTAGATCCAAAAAATACACTGGCCTATTATTACAAAGCAACAGCACTTAAACAAATGAAAAATTATGACGCTGCAGCAGCTGAAATTAAAAAAATTCTTCAATATGACCCCAATAACGCTATGGCAAGAAAAGAACTTGTTTCAATCACTAAAGAAAGGGGCGGAACCTCAAGCGACCTCATAGAAATGCTTAAGGATATAGCAAATAAAGAACCTCATAATCCACAGGCGCAGTATGAAGTTGCTTTTGAGGCTCACTCAAACGGCGACCTGAACACTGCTATAACATATTACAAACGAGCCATACAGATAAACCCTCAAATGGCTGATGCTTACACAAACCTGGGTGCCGCATTAATAGCCGAAAAAGAATTTGAAGAAGCTACCAGAATACTAAAAAAGGCTGAAGAGCTCGATCCTGCAAATAAGGAGATTCAAAAGCTACTGACAGAAGCTCAAAAAGTACAAATGTCTTCTAAATATGAAACAGCCCTGCAACTTCACCAGCAAGGACAAATAAAAGACGCTATCAAGATTTATGAAGAAGCTCTTTTAGCAAGCCCTGACAACCCGGAGATTTTAATTAACCTTGGAGCAGCCTACCAAACAGACAAAAGATATGACCAGGCCCTTCAAAAATACGAAGAAGCACTCACCCTGGATCCTAATTCTGCTGTTATATATTATTATATAGGGACAACACTTCACGCACAGGGTAATATGCCAGCTGCAATAAAGAGTTATGAAAAGGCTATTGAGCTTGATTCTTCAAATCAGGAATATATCGACGCTCTTGAAAATGCCAAAGCTTCAGGTGCAGACGATTTACTTACGCAGGCTCTTGATGAATACAACAATAAGAACTATGACAGGGCTAAAGACTTGATTAACGAGGCACTAAAAGCCGATCGAAACAATGCCCAGGCCTATTACTACATGGGTATCATTATGGAAGCTAAAAACAATACCAATTCAGCTATAAACAGCTATGAGAAAGCTACCCAGCTTGACCCTCAAATGGATACAGCTTTTTATGCTCTGGGTGTCGCACTGGATAAGGTAAATGATAAAGCAGGTGCTAAAAATGCTTTCAAAAGGTTTCTTGAGCTCTCAGGCAACAGTGAAGATGCCTTTGTAAAGTATGCCAGAGAACGCATAAAACAGCTTTAAGTTACTATAAAATATATTTTGAAGCGGGCATTAGATAATTATGCCTGCTTTTTAAGATCAGTGCATAACTTAAAAATTTTTCGATTTTCAAAACCCAGATCCCGC
>CAZFBA010000007.1:0-131402 GCA_964517135.1 uncultured Gammaproteobacteria bacterium | reverse complement strand
CAGATTCAAGAAATTAGTGTCGGGGTTTAAAAAAACCGCACAGCGGTTTTTTTAACCCCCTCTCTGTTTTTGCTGGAATCAGTAATTTCTTAATTAATCAGAGGTTCCATGTATAACTTTACAGCTCATTATATTAGTTCTATCATTTTAAGGTATTAACCTGAAGCCCAATTACAAGATCAGTGCATAACTTAAAAATTTTTCGATTTTCAAAACCCAGATCCCGCCCTTTTGAGAGGGTTTTCAGGAGGGTGCTTTTGGCCGAATAACACCCAAAAACACCCGGCATTGCTTACTGTAATCAGTATACTATTGACAGCGGTTGTGTATTAGAAAAGAGACAGATGATAAACAAAATTGCTATTATTGGTGCTGGCATCATGGGTACAGGTATAGCCCAGAAGCTTGCAATGTCAGGTTTTCAGATCAACATAATAGACATTAATCCTGCTGCCCTTGAAAAATCTATTAATACAATATCAAAAAGCCTTGACAATGCAGTAAAAAAGAACATACTGGAATCTGATAAAAAACAACAGGTAATTGAAAAAATTCAGTTAATAGCATCAATAGATAAGCTGTCAGAAGATATTGACCTTGTTATTGAAGCAGCAACTGAAAAATTTAATTTAAAAGCTGAAATCTTTAACCAGCTTGAGTTGATATGCTCTAATAGCACCATTTTTGCAACTAACACTTCCTGTATTTCTATCAACAAGCTGGCTATGCACATTGGCAGAAGAGATAAATTAATTGGTATGCACTTTTTTTATCCTGCTGAACGAAATAAACTACTTGAAATAATACCTTCTAACTATACATCTACTGAAACTACAAATACCATAATGGGTTTTTCCAGAAGCATAGATAAAATTGCTGTCGTTGTAAAAGATTCACCCGGTTTTTGTGTGAACAGGTTTTTTGTCCCATACCTGAATGAATCGGTTAAATTACTGGAAGAAAAACTAACCAGTATCTATACCATAAATTTTGCAGCTAAAGATGCTTTTAAAGCACCTTTTGGGCCTTTTGATATTATGAATTTAACAGGTACCTGGCTGGCTTACAGTGCTATTAGTGAGCTTCATCACTCTCTTGGAGGACTTTATACCCCGTCAAATCTTTTAAAAGAAATGGCAGAAAGCAATACCAGCTGGGATTTGCCAGAACAGGACAAATACAAAGACATGGAGTCCGCAGCATTTGACATAACTCCTGATATTAAAAACCATATTTATGGCATAGTCTTTGGGATATGCTCACGAATGGTTGAAGAACAGATCGCTACACCAACCGACATCAACCTGGCAGCCAGAATTGGCCTTGGATGGAAAAAAGGCCCATTTGAACTGATGAATGAACTGGGCCCCTCAAAGGTTTATTCTCTCGTAGAGGAAACAGTAAAGAAACGACCCGAACTTATAATTACCAATACCCTTGAAGAAACAGATCACTGGACTATTAATGCCACAAAATATTCTGTAAACAATGGTATCGCAAAAATAAAACTCTGGAGACCCTATTCTCTGAATGCTTTAAACGAGCAAATGTTTTTGGATATCAATGAAAACCTGACTCAGGCTATCAATGATCCTTGCGTAAAAGCAATATGTTTTGAAGGTACCCCCGGTGTATTTTCTGCTGGAGCTGATCTGAAATTTTTTATTTATTGCCTGGAAAGAGAAGACATTGAGTCTATTATGGATTACACTGAACTGGCTCATACCGTATTGCTAAATATTTCAAGATCGCCTAAACCTGTTATATCTTTAATTGATGGTCTTGCAATAGGTGGCGGTTTGGAATTAGCCCTTCATAGTGACTATATCATTGCAACAGAAAGATCATCTTTCGAGTTTCCTGAGACTTCTTTCGGTCTGTTTCCTGGTTTTGGAGGTACTCAAACAGTTGCCCCGAGAACCGGGGTTGAAATGGCACGTTATTTAATTCTTTTTGGGTATAAAATAAGCGCTAAAGAAGCAAGAGAATATAACCTGATAGATAACATTGTTGAAAACGCTGTTGATCTAAACAATTTCATATATAAAATATCTTCTGAAAAAGTATTATCAACAGATTTACTTATTAATCGTTATAAAGAGCCAGTTTATAGAACGGTTGAAACACTTCGTAATGTCAAACTTCTTAGAAACATTGATTTAATCATTACAAAAAAATTAATTTCACGCAGGGCACGTATTTTTTCAGATGAACTTGATACTAAAAACATTGTTGCAGTGAATATTGCTAATAATCTTATAAATAAAAGTCTTAATATATCTCTTGAAGAAGGGTTAAAGCTTGAAAGAAGTTATGTGAGAGAACTCTTTAACCGTGAAAACCTTCTTGAAAATATGTTAAAAATTATCAATAAAAAATGAGCAACCTCTAGTATTTTTCACCACATAATGGGCATCTATTTTTTTTATCAAGCTCTGCACCACAATTTAAGCAATATTTGAGTCTATATTTAGCTTTGTTTATATCTGTTTCAGAGGTTTTATTGAGCTTATTCTTATATTTAGTGAAAAACAGATAATATGTCATTATTGAAACCACTGCTAATACTACAAAAGCAATTACGTAAAGAGCTAAAAACATTAGTATTGTAGACATTTATACTGCTTTCAAAATCATTTTCCCTTAACCTTAAAAATCATACCATTATAATTTATAATGCGCCAAATCTTTTCAGTGTCAAAACGCTACATTGTTTATATTGGCAAAATCTCTTCTATTAAAGTCGTTGAATCACCAACAAACTATTAAATAATTTATGTGAAAACAATATAAATTTTTGATTGATTATTATCAGCTACAATGTTAAACTTTAATAGATTAAATAATTTTTGTCTTTCTCAAAGACGGAAAAGTGCAAAGTTTATTTCAATTAAATAGCCTATATCTTGAAACACAAACGATTTGTTTCAGGTTAACCGGTATTTACGACCCTTTGAAACACTCATTTGTCAGGAAAGGTTTTAAAAACTAGCTTTGATTTGTCAATTAGATTATAAAAAAGACGTGCCAAAACAAATTAATCACGAAAAGTTATCAATAATACTTAAAAACGTTAATCATCCTGCGAGGTATGCAGGCAATGAAGTAGATTCGGCAAAGAAAGATTTTTGTAGCTCATCTGTAAGAGCTGTTCTGGCTTTTCCTGATCTGTATGAAATTGGCATTTCTAACTTTGGATTGAAAATTATCTATAATATCATTAATAATTGCCCTGATTTTATTGCAGATCGTGTTTATGCTCCTGACATAGATTTTAAAGAGCAACTAATCAATAATAATATTGAATTATATGGTCTTGAATCGTATCAACCCTTAAAAAACTTTGATATTGTTGCATTTTCATTGCAGTATGAATTGAATTATCCTACTGCGCTGGGCATGCTTGATCTTGCAGGTATACCATTATACAGCAGGGAAAGAACAGATAATGATCCTGTAGTTATAGGCGCAGGCCCTGGATGCTTTAACCCGGAACCATTTGCTGATTTTATGGATGTTATCTTAATTGGTGACGGTGAAGATATAATTATTGAAGTGCTTTCTGAAATTGAAACGCTAAAAAAAATCGGCAAAAATACCCGGATTGAAATTCTTGAGGCATTATCAAAACTTGATGGAGTTTATATACCCTGTTTTTATGAAGTAATACAACCCGATATGGTTCCTGTGCCTGTTAAAGACTTTGCTCCATTACAGATATCCAGAAGAGTATCTGAGTTCAGGATCGATAATCATCCTGTAAAGTTTCCAATACCCAGTATCTCAGCTGTTCATGATAGGGCTGTCGTAGAAATAAGAAGGGGTTGTGGCAGGATGTGCCGATTCTGCCAATCCTGCTTTGTAAATCTGCCAGTAAGAGAAAAAAGCCCGCAAGATATTAAATTGCTCTGTGAAAAAACCTTAAACCAGTCAGGCTATGATGAATTCTCATTGCTTTCGCTGTCACCCGGTGATTACAGGCATCTTGAAGAGCTTGCTCTTGATTTAAACAATCAATTCAGCATAGATGAAATATCTATCAGTCTGCCCAGCCAGCGTGCCGACAGCTTTAATCTTGACCTTGCCAGAGAATTACAGGCAGTAAGAAAAAGCACACTTACTTTTGCACCTGAAGCAGGCAGTGAAAGGCTTCGCCGTGTCATTAACAAAAACCTCTCTCAAGAACAGATTCTTAATGCTTCACTTTCTGCATATAAAGCCGGATGGCATAAAATAAAGTTTTATTTCATCATAGGTCTTCCTACAGAAACTTATGAAGATCTCGATGCCATTATAAACCTTATTAAAACAGTTAAGCAAGAAGCAAATCGTCTAAAAGGTTCTAACAAAGAGATTAAACGACCTCTTGAAATAGTGTGTACTGTGTCTATCTTTGTGCCCAAGCCCTTTACGCCATTTCAATGGTTTGGAATGCTTGATACAGAAGAAATTTTAAATAGAAAAAGATATCTTTTAAACCAGATACGCTTTGTTAAAGGTGTTAAACTGAATTTTCATGACCTGTTTTCATCAAAACTTGAAGCCCTGATATCCAGAGGAAACAGAGATATTAGCCAGCTAATTATACAGGCATACAAGAATGGCGCCTATCTCGATAGCTGGACCGACTATTTTTCTGAAGATACCTGGAAAAAAGCTGCCTCTAATACAAATATCGATATCGAAAAACTAACAACAAAAGAATGGCCAGAAGATGACCGGCTACCCTGGGAAATTATCACAACAGGTATCGATAAAAGCTGGCTCATCAAAGAAAAAGACCTTGCCCTGACCGAAAAGAATTCTAAGCCCTGTGAAGAAAGCTGTACAAATTGCGGTGTTTGTGTAAACTTAAATATGAAACCTGATTATCAATCTCGAAAAACAATGCTAAAGCTTAATACTGAAAAACCTGAAAAACGAAACTATTCAAATAAATTCAGGTACAGGATAAAAATTACTAAACTCGCTAATCTCAGGTATATTTCTCATCTTGATTGGTTTAGAATGCTTTACAGAGCAGCAAAAAGAGCACAAATACCACTGGTATACAGTCAGGGTTTCAACCCCTCGCCAAAAATTTCTATCGGAAGTCCGCTGGGGCTGTTTATAGAAAGTAATTCAGAATTTATGGATATTGAGCTAACAGAAAAACTAGATGAAGAATATCTAAAAAGAGCTTTAAATGATGAGTTACCCAGTGAGTGTCAGGTGTTAAATGTTAATTTTAATGAAACAAAACAAGAATCAATTTCTAAAATTGCTTGCTGGTCAGAATATGAGGCATTTCCAGAGGCTGAAGCTTTTTCTGTGATTGATTTTACTAATTTAGAAAATTCTATAAATGATATTATATCTCAAGATGTAATACATTTTACTAAAAAATCCAGGTCAAAAATCAGGGAAATTGACTTAAAACCACTTATACAATCTGTAAAATTATCTAATAACCCTGTAAAACTGACATTTATCCTGTCTTCTTCTCCGGAAGAAACAGTTAAACCAGCAGATTTTTTGAATTTGTTTACGGAATTCAAGTACTGGCAAGTAAAACGAATAAATCTGATGGATAAATCGTTCCATAGTTTGTAATAGTATGTTAGGGGAAACAAAATGTCTAACAATAACGGTAATAATACAAGCAAGACAATCGTAATATCAGAACGAGACAATATTGCAGCATTAGTTGATGGCAGCAAAGTAGTTGAATTCTTTATTCACCGGGGTGATATGCTTCTAGGAGACGTTTATCTTGCTACAGTAGAAAATATTCTACCCAGTATTGATGCAGCGTTTGTCAATCTGGGCGGAGACAGAATGGGCTTTCTGCATGCAAGTGATGTTCCGGGGAAAGGAGATCTTAAAGAACGCCTTGAACCAAAACAAAAAATACTTGTGCAGATAATGAAAGAACCAACGGGCCATAAAGGCCCCAGAGTAAGTACCTCTTTAACATTGCCCGGCAGGTTTCTTGTACTAATGCCTGAAGAGAAAGGCATTAGTATTAGCCGAAAAATACTGTCACCTAAAGAGAGAAGTCGCATTAAATCTGTTGTTAGTCTTCTCAAGCCTCCTGGAGTAGGTGTTATAATTAGAACAGAGGCTGAAGATAAAACAGAAGAAGAAATAAAAGAAGATATGGAAACATTGCTTGAAAAATGGCATCATATAGTAACAACAGCAGATACAGTTTCTCCACCGTCGCTAATCCATCGTGATCAGGATTTATTATATCGTGTTATACGTGAAGCCTGTACAGATGACATAGCAGAGATTTCTATTGATTCTCCATTTGGTCAGCACAGGGTTACACAGCTTCTTCAAACCTGGAATATGGGCAAGAATATAAAAGTATCTGTATACAAAGGCCCTGAATCTCTTATTGTAGCTAAAGGACTGGATAAAGAAATCAAAGCAGCCCTTCAGAGTAAAGTTAACCTGCCCAGTGGTGGATATTTATACGTACAGCCAACAGAAGCCCTGACTGTTATCGACGTAAACTCAGGTAGATTCACAAGCTCACAGACACAGGCTGAAACTATCAGGCAAACCAACCTTGAAGCCATTGATGAAATTGCCCGTCAGCTACGCCTTCGAAACGTTGGCGGCATGATCATTATTGACTTTATAGATATGGACAGCAGAGTTGATCAGCTTGCTATTTTAGAAGCTTTTGAAACAGCATTACAACCTGATAAATCCAAGCCTCAAATAGGTCAGCTTTCAGATCTAGGCCTTGTAGAACTAACAAGGCACAGACAGGGCCAGAGTCTGGCAGAAATATTTACTAAAAAATGTCCGGCCTGTAACGGTATTGGTGCTGTAATAGAAGATCTCAACTTTGCGCCTCCGAGCATTGAATCTGATATCAGGGCAAGAACACAGAAAGGCAAAATACCTCAAAAGCAAAAGCCACCTGTTTTTACCCCCAAAAAAGAAGCCCCCCAGCAGGATCAAAAAATATCTAAAATAATTTCACAAAGTCCTCAGGCTTCAACCAAACAAACTCCAAGACAGATTCAAAAGCCAGTAGAACAGGTTATCAAAAAGCAACAACCTGCAAAACCTTCTGAAAAACCAGAACCAGAGCCAGAGGTTGTGTATTCAACATCTGAATCACAGGATAGCATTGATAACTTAACTATCGACAAGATGAGAAAGGTTTATAAAAACAAAAAATATTATCCTGAGCTTTCAAAAGTAATACGATTTGCAGGTGTACCTTTAAAATATGCCAGAGAACACTTTGGTGAAGAGGTTAACCTTATAGATGTCTTTACAATACTTGGCGAAATGGAAGCAGCCTTTGCAAAAGCAGCTGCTCAGGAAACAACAACAGCTGCTCCAAAGACTAAAAAACCTTTACCTTTAGCAAATAAACAGGATATAGAAACTGAAATACCTGAAGACTCTGAGGCATTCAAAGGCCGCTATGGCGTTTCAGCTGAAGGTGAAGATTTTGAAAACCTTTATATTACTGATGAAGAAAATGGGCAGGAAAATTCTGATAAAGAAGATAAAGCTGAACAGAAAATCGAGGTCAAAACCGAAGAAGAACTTAATGATGAAGCTGAAGAGCAATCAGAAGATACTGATGAAGCAACTGATGAAAAAGAAGATGCTACAGCCCAGGCTAAAACACCTGTAAGACGGGGAAGAAAACCTACTAAATCAAGCTCTGCCAGAAAAAAGACACGTGGCAGGCCAAAATCTAAATAAATTAGCATTTCAGGGGCTCAATTACCGGGTCCCTGAATGTTTTTAAGGTGATAAATTTTTGTATAACAAATGATTATAGAAAATTTAGAGTCATACAGAGTATATTTAGAGTTTATCCAAAAGATTGATCGTCTTTTTGATGATATTTACAGCCAATACAGTGATAAAATGCACTGTGATAAGCAGTGTTTTGAATGCTGTAAAAATCTCGTGAGTATAAGCTTTATTGAAGGTTTACACCTTCAGGAGGGTATTAAAAACCTTGATAAGCAAACACTTCAAGCTATTCGTAAAAATCTTCAGGAGATCAAAAGTCTTGATGTTAAAAAGCTTTCAGAAGACCAAAAACCATTTTGCCCTCTTTTAATCAATGGTATATGTGCAGTCTATGACCACAGGCCAGTAATATGCCGGTGTTTTGGTGCACCTCTTGCTGATGATGTAACAGGAGAAGTTAGAACCTGTCCTAAAAATTTTCCTGATATGAGAGAAAAAGATTATACTTTCAGGGCTATATCAACGAGAATGCTTTCTACTCAGACAGTATTGCTAACGCAATATCTTTTGAAAGAGACAGGAAAAGATATATCTGATGATTATATACCTCCTCTGACTTCTATAGTTGAAGTTTTAGAATATAGCACAGGCGAGAATCTTTAAATCAAAAAAGATCAGTGGATAACTTAAAAATTTTCGATTATGCCTTAAGATTTGTTAAGAAATATTAATTCAAATTTGAATACAAGTTTAAAAAATTTCACGAAAGGGAATAATTTTATTGTCAGTTTATAAAGTTTACTCAAAATTACTTCCCTCAAATTCCTCTCAACAAAGTGTGTGGTGATTCTAATGCCGGTAAAAGACCGGTGTTTTTATTTGTTTAAACCAGTCTGTTATTAGTATTAATAACTATTATTATTAAATAAGTCTATTTAACCAGCCCGGCTTTAATACCTATCAATACAACCTGTGTTCTAGAGCTTACTCTAAGTTTTTTAAAGATGCTTTTTAAGTGATTTTTAACTGTAAACTCACTTACAACAAGCAAATCAGCTATTTCTTTATTGGTATAACCTTTAGCGATATAGTTTAATATCTCTATTTCTTTCTCTGTTAAAGAATCTACATCGAGTTCTTCATTTACAAAGGGCAAATCTGAGAGATCATTGTTGTTATTGTTTTTATAACGTTCATAAACCCTTAGAGTAGACCTGATACGGGCAAGCACTTCGGCAGGTTTAAAAGGTTTCATTATATAGTCATCTGCACCAAGCTCAAGACCTTTAATCAGGTCTTCTGTTGAGTCTTTTGCTGTAATGAAAATAATTGGTATATCTTTCGTTCTTCGATCATTTTTAAGCTTTGTGCAGAGAGTATAACCACTCACATCCGGCATCATAATATCGAGCAATAATAAATCAGGAATTGTTTCATTAATGATTTCAATTGCCTCATGTGCATTCAGGGCGGTCATGAGTTTATAATCCGAGCGAAGACACATAGATAAAGTAATCAAATTACGTTTATCATCATCCACAATTAAAATAATGGGGTTATTAATATTAACTGCCACTGTATCCTAAATTTACTTTTAATTATACTGACTATCTTAATATAAATAGCATACTTTTAGGATATTTCAATTGTAAAAATATAATAATATATAAAAATTAATTTACCGGAATGATAACAAAGAATTCACTTCCTTCTCCCGGGGTGCTGGTAAGCCATATAGCCCCTTCCAGGAGGTTAACAGACTTTTTGGTAATAGCAAGACCAAGGCCAGTGCCACCATATTTTCTTATTTCACTCTCTTCAAGCTGTCTGAATTCATCAAAAATCAACTTGTGGTATTTCTCTTCAATGCCTATCCCGGTGTCTTTTACTGAAATAAAAAGGTATTCTGTTTCTTTTGCAGGCACAAAAGAGATCTTATCAAATATTTCAGGAGTTGCCATTTTGATATTGATTTCTACATAACCACTACTGGTGAATTTGACAGCATTATTTGTAATATTATTAACAATCAATTTTATAAGTTTCTTGTCGGTATAAAATTCTTCTTTTAGATTTTCATTATAATTGACAATCAATTCAAGAGATTTTTCTCTGCTAAGAGGCTTTATGAGAGAGATAATGTCTTCCATGACTGATTTTATATTTATTAATTCATAGTTAGCATTGCTTTTTGAGAATTCAACTTTTGCCATATCAAGTATATTGTTAATATGAGAAAGAAGCTCTTCGCCGCTTGAGTGTATAATTTTCAGCAATTCAACTTCTTCTTCAGGTGATTTAATAGAATCTTTGTTCTGCATAAGTTCTGAGAGTACTATTATAGAGTTTAGAGGGGTTTTAAGTTCATGTGAAACAGAGGCCAGAAATTCACTTTTGAGCCTGCTTGTTTCTTGAACATAGTTATACATCTTGACTTGCGATATTACAAGAGCTGCCTGATCAGCAACAATTTTAAGTATTTCAATCTCATCCTGAGTCCATCGTCTGTAATAATCAACCTGACCTACTGAGAATAACCCGTATGTAACGTTTTGATAGACTATTGGTATAACCACAACAGATTTTAAGCCGGAAACATTTGCAATAGATAGACTTTGATTATCTTTGAAAAAGTTCTGAACATCATCAATAATAAAAGGAGAGTGGCCTTTTTCTACCAGGCGTTTGCAGAATTGAGCTTCTTCAGGTGAAAGTGTTATGCCTTCAAAGGATGGTATAGTTTCATCAGCCCTGTATTCATATGAAATAGTAGAAAAAGATTCATTATCCTGGTCATAACCCCATATATCACAGCGGCTAAGGTTTAAGGCTATACAGATTTCTCTTGTCAGGTCTTCATAAACTTTTTCCAGATCAAGAGAGCTTCTTACTGTTTCAAGTATTTTTCTTATTGTTTGCTCTTTTTTGTACTGCTGCAAGAATTTCTGGTTGGCAATATTAAGTTCTCTAAAGAGGTTAGCTTGATGCAGGGCAATGGCAATCTGGTTAGCAACTGATTTGAGGAAATATACATCTGATTCTGTCCAGTTTCTGGAGTATTCTGTTTGTGCAAGAAAGATTGAACCCAGGACTTTTTCGCTATAAACAATAGGTATCAGTAACAGAGACTGAATACCGTAGACACTGATGTAATTTTCAACATTTTTAAACTTGACTGCACTTTCATCACCGCTTACATAATCAGCAACAAATGGCCTTTTATCATTGATAACGCATTGAAAAGAATAATTATTATTCGGATCAATGTCTACTACTGCACCTATGCCAGGTATAAGGTGTTTATGAGAAGTATACTCATATCTTACAGGTTCTGATACTTTACTTTCTTCATCATGAACCAAAATAGCACACCTGTTTACATTGATATAGGCTCCGATTTCATTGCATGCATTCCATAGTATTTCGTCAATATCAATTGAAGAGCGTATTACCTCAAATATTTTGTTGATAACGACCTGTTTATCAGTAAATCTTCTTAATTCATCATAAATTTTTAGCTGATACATGCCTATTGCAAGCTGTTCAGCCACCTTTTGCAGAAATTCTGCTTCTGATGCAGACCATTGTCTTTGTTTAAAAACCTGAGCAACAAACAGGGTACCAAATAACTTATTTTGATAGGTAATAGGCGTTGTTACAAAAGATTTTACTTCAAATTCTTTCGAAAAAACCTCTTCTGGTGGCTTTTGCATTGCATTTTTAAAGAACTCTGAAGACTTATGGATAATTTGCTGGTGCCATTTCTGATTATCATGCAGGTTTTGCACAAAATGCATAAACTGCTGCCTGAATTTCGGGTCTTCTTCAAATTTAATAAGGTCTTCTGTTGATCTGAATTCTTTTCTAATTGGTAAAACCGATTTAGTATCTACATCATACTCAACAATATATACTCTATCAAGATTCATAAACAGGCCCAGTTCACTATTTACAGTATTACAGATCTCTTTAATATCAATAGATGTTCTGATAATAAGGGCAATATTTTTTAAAAAATATTCTTGTTGAATAGATTCAACGATAGTCTTTGATGTTGTATCCAGTTCGGCAAGCAGGTTGTTTTGATGCAGAGCCAGTGCTATCTGTGAAATAGTTGAGTTCAAGAATTCAACCTTTTCTTTATCCCACATGCGTTTTTTAACAGTGCCAAAACCAAGAACACCCAGGACCATATCATTATGAATAATAGGAAATAGCGCAATTGAATTTAAAGATTTTATATGTTTTTCAAATTCTTCAATCAGTGACAGATCATCTTTTGTTTTATCATTAAAAATATATACCTTTTTTTTATTAACTAGATAGTCATAAAGCTGTGTGTCTACCGGAACTCTAACACCAATTAGTTTGTTTTTGTAAGCAGGTGAAGTATATTCATATTTTATCTCCATATTATTGCCAGTTTCAAAGAATGCAACCTGTTCAATTGCTAGAAAAGTGCCCAGCTTAATACATATGTATTGTAATAACTTGTCAATATCTTTACTACTGTGAATTTCAGTAATAATTTCTCTTAAAACCTTTTCTCTCTCGTAATGAAAGCTTAATAAAAGCTCAGTTTCTTTGAGGTTTTGATAGTTTTTAAAAATGGCAGTATTTTTTCGGTCTACAATAAGCATATAAAAGACCAGCAAGGCCATTAAAGCAAAGCCCAGTACCCAGATTAGTTTTCTTAAATATTGAAATTGCAGTGGCTGATTGTAAAGTAACTCAAGCTTCCATTCACCAAATGGTGTATCCAGTACTTCTATCAATACATCTCCGGGCAAATTTTTTATAGGCTGGCCAAAAACAAGCTTATTAGAGGGTATTTTAATGTTAAAAATAATATCTTCTTTTATTACAAGCCCTGTAATGCTTTTCTTTATTATTTCATCCATATTATACATGGCTAAAAGTATTTTTTTATTGCCTTTTTCGCCAAAAGGTATAACAAAAAAAACATAGTTTTCACTGTTATCAAAGAACTCAAACGGTCTAGTAATCACTATTTTATTTGTCAATATTGATTCTTCAACTGCTACTGAAAGTCTGGCTTGCTGTTCATAGTTAAATTCATTTATTTGAAACTTATAATCATTAAAAATAGAATACTCAACGTGATTGTCAGAAACAAAATAAAAAGCCTTGAGTGAAGGATACATTTCAACATAATTAAAAAAAAGCTCATTGAGAACTTTTCTGGTATCAGGGTTATATTTAAACGCTTTTAAAACAAGAAAATGTAGCTTTTGATCGTTGACAAACCTTAACAAATTGGATTTAAAATGTTCTATTTCAACCTGAATCTCAGAGCTTTTAAGCTTCTGGTTTACACTGAGAATTCTCTGATCAAGTATTTGCAGACCAGAAAAACCAATCACAATTAAAATAAAACACGTAATTATATATTTCCAGGACATAAACTTGCTGACTTTACTTGCCGGGCATAGATATCAACCTAGATAATTTTTCAAACTCTTGATGCCACGGTTACTTCTACAGAGTCTTCTAAGCTTATTAATGGCTCTGGTTTCAATTTGCCTGATACGTTCTCTGGAAACACCAAATAATTGACCAATTTCTTCCAGAGTTCGTTTATTGCCATCATCCAGGCCAAATCGTAACCTTAAAACATCTCTTTCACGGGGTCTGAGAGAACTCAATATTTTATCAAGTTCTGTAGTCAGGCTATCTTGAACGACTTTGCTGTCAGGAGTATCAGATTTTGTATCTATAAGGAAATCACCTATCCTTGATGCTTCTTCTTTCTTGTTCATTGGTGTTTCAAGGCTGATGGTTGACTGCGTTGCTTTCATTACAAGCCTCAATTTAGAAACTGAAATACCCATTCTTTCAGCTATTTCTTCTTTTGTAGGTTTTCTATTCAGTTCAGTTGTTAGATCACGGGTAACTTTTTTCAGCTTACCGATAGTTTCTATCATATGAACGGGCAGTCTGATTGTTCTGGATTTATCTGCAATGCCCCTTGTAATAGCCTGTTGAATCCACCAGGTAGCATAAGTACTGAATTTATAGCCACGTTTATAATCAAACTTCTCAGCAGCCCTTATTAGACCCAGATTACCTTCCTGTATAAGATCCAGAAAAGAGAGCCCCCTTCCGATGTATTTCTTTGCAATACTTACTACCAACCTGAGATTGGCTTTAACCAGTTTGTTTTTTGCGTCTTCACAGCCTTCATCGATTTTTTTTGCAAGCTCTATCTCTTCTTCTGTAGATAACAGAGGTATTCTGCCTATTTGCTGAAGATAAATTTTAACCGAATCATCGGCTACATCAGATTTTTTTATTTCTTCAAGCTCTTCTTCTTCTTCAAATATTTCTTCTTCAATATCATCTATGTCTATATCCTGCGCATGGGGGTCTTCCTGGTCAAATTCTTCAGCCAGTTCATCAATGATTTCCTGGGTTTCATCATCTATATCATCAGATATTTTCTTTTTAGATTTAACTTTAGTTTCTTCGTCTTTCATATTAGCCTCTGACGATGGTGATTTTCTCCTGGTGGTAGACATTATATTCTCCTGATTACAAATATATTGTTGAAATCAAACTTTTTTCTTTACATATATTGTGAAATCAAATTGGAAATATTTCCATAAATACTTGTAAAATCAATGAAGATCCTGAAATTTTAATTGTAAACAAACATTTATCAATAGCACGAGATTTCAATAATACTATTTTATAAAAAATAGCCTGAAATACAAACAAAAAATATTTTATAGCAAACGTAGAAGATAATTATATCAGGTTTAAATCAGTTTAGAAAAATTTTTTCATTGATTAAGAATTACAAAAACAGCAAAAAACCGGAACTTTTGCTTGCTACAAGTATGCATACCGACCTCAATTTCACTGGTTTAAAAGTTTATAGAGTTTAAAAATACTTCTGTGATAGCAAAATCGAACGTTAAAAAGTTTTTATAAGGAAAAGTTGATTTAGATACCAAAACCAATACATATGTATTAATATAAAATTAATTAGTTACCCTCTGTCTAATTACCTCATAAAGAATCATGCTGAGGGCATTGGCAACATTAAGAGAGCTTACCCTGCCATATTGAGGTATTTTAATGATAAAGTCACAATTTTCCTTTGCCAGCCTGGATATACCTTTTCCCTCTGAACCCATTACAATAGCTAAGGGTATTTTTAAATCAACTTCATAAACATGCTTTGCCAAAGGGTCGTTTTCAGCCCCTGCAATCCAGAAATTATTTTCTTTAAGGTATTTGATCGTGTTGACCATATTTTCTACACGCACAAGTGATATAAATTCTGTTGCCCCTGAACTGGCTTTACAGACAGTCCCGGTTACCTGAGCACCTCTTCTTTTAGTAATAACTACTCCATCAGCACCCAAAAATTCTGATGTTCTTATTATTGAGCCCATATTCTGAGGATCTTCCACATTATCAAGCAATATTAAAAGAGGTAAGTCTTTTTTATCAGCAAGGCCCTCAACCAGATCATCAATTTCAATATAATCAACCGGAGATACACTTGCTATAATACCCTGATGATTTACCTGAGTCTCAAACATTTTGTTAACTTTATCTTTTGAGATTTCTGTTACCGGTATTTTCTGGTTTCTGGCGAGTTTTAAAATCTTTTGAATACGAGCATCCCTGTTAGTTGTCGAAAGCAAAAAAATCTTATTGACCGGCCTGTCAGACTGGGTCAAAAGAGCTTCAACACTATTTTTTCCAAAAATAAATTCTTCTTTCATAAATTCTTCTTTTTATCTTTTTATTTATACCCTGATTATTATAAAATAATATTGATAAGAATGTTAAGAGAGTAAAAATGACAGAATACTTAATAGAACGGGTAAGATTTGCCCGTAATGCACTTACAGTCTCATTGAAAGAAGATTTAATTAATGCTGGTGAACCTGTTGTCAGGCCTTTAATAAAATTGCTGCCTGGCCTTAATAGCTATATTGTTACAGCTGATATTCTTGAGGTACTTGGAAAGATTGGCAATAAGGATGCTTTTAGAGCACTCTCAACCCTTCTTGAAGATGTACCCAGAGGTAACCTTCCTAAAAGACTAATATCTCAAAGCTGTATCAGGGGTCTTTCTCATATAGCAGACGAAAACAGCATAGCTGAAATTATTAAAGTGCTTTCATTTAGAGATTCAGAACTGCGATATTCTGCCATTGAATCCCTCTCTAAAATAGCTTCAATCAAACCGGATTACAAAAATAGAATCATTGAAGCTTTAAAAACAACCCACTATAATGAAACCTTTGAAAAACCGGGTACTTTGATAGAAGATACTCTGGAAAGACTCGGTCAATCAGTTCAAAGAAAGGCTAACTGGACAAATAAGCCTGTTAAACCTATGGTTATAGAACCAGAAAGCCCGTCGGTTCATATGCCTCCAATTATACAGCCTGTTAGACAAATTTTCCCGGAAGAAAAAAAGACCAGCATATCACCAATGTTCACTGAACACCAGCCAATACCTGTTCAAAGGGGTACTTATGATAACCCATATAGCTTCCTGACTGAAGATCAGCAAAAAGAAATACTTGAAAAGCTCTTAACTTCACCAGAAGAAGAAGAAAAACTCGATATAATAAACAATCTAGGCAACTCAGGTAATATTCAGATCATTGATGAACTCCTGACAGTCTTAAAGAGTTCTGATAACCAGAAAGTTAAGAATGCAGCACTTGATGCCATAATCAATCTGGCACCTAACGACCTGAAACTTCGTTTTCTAATACTTGAATACATTCTCGATAAGCGTGTTATTGGTCAAAAACCAGCAAAAGAGGCCCTTGCCAACGCATTAAGAGTAGCACAAATTGGCCTAAAAAGAGCAGACAATATGAATAAACCTATTGGCTCTTTTCTTTTTGTAGGTCCAACCGGAGTAGGAAAGACAGAGCTTGCCAAAGCCCTTGCTGAGGCACTTTTTGGCAGTGAATTACAGCTCATAAGAATTGATATGTCTGAATATACAGATATGGCAGATAAAAACAAACTCATTGGATCCCCTCCAGGCTACGCTGGTTGCGACGAAGGGGGCAGGCTAACTCAGGCTATACACAATAAACCACAAAGTGTTGTTTTATTTGACGAAATAGAAAAGGCACATAACGAAATTTTTAACCTCTTCCTACAGGTATTAGACGACGGAAGACTTACAGACTCAAAAGGAATTACTGTCAGCTTTAGAGATACCATAATTATTATGACATCTAATGTAGGCTCTGACGTTATCTTAGAAGGTATTAAACATAAAATGTCTGTCGATGAAACAAAAGAGCTTATTGAAGATGTCTTAAAAACACACTTTAAACCAGAATTTCTAAACAGATTAAACGATCATATTATATTTAAACCGCTTAACTCAGAAGAATTATTGCAGGTGCTTGACCTGAAACTTAAACCAACTGCAAATGGTCTGTATAGCAAGTATCATTTAACATTGGAAGTAACAGATACTGCTAAAAACTATATTATAGAAAATACAATGAAACAAGAATTTGGCTTTAGCCCCAGAGAACTGGCAAGAGTCATTGATGAAGAGATTATTCAGCACCTTTCAGAAAAACTTCTGGATATGGAAATAGCTGAAAGCTATCAGGGTAAATATGTTATACCTCGTGGCGGCAAAGTTATCGTTGACCTTATTGAAAATAAGCTCGTAATAAAAATTGAAAGTCAACTACACGAAGAGGTTAGCAAAACCAATGGATAATAAACGACTCTTCGGCGTAAGAGGCGCCACAACCGCAGATAAAAATAACCCTGAAGCCATCTATGAAGCAACTGTTGAAATGGTCAGCCAGCTTGTCAGTACCAATAAAATTGAACAGGAAGATATTGTACACGTTATTTTTACAGTATCACCAGATATAACAGCAGATTTTCCGGCAAAAGCTGCAAGACTGGGCCTCGGCTGGGATACAGTTCCTATGATCTGTGCCCAGGAAATTGATGTTCCTCTCGAAATAAAATTCTGCATAAGAATACTAATAACAACCTATTCCCGTTTAGCAAGAGACCAGATCAAGCATATATACCTTAAAGAAGCTTCAAAACTCCGACCTGATCTCAGTGTTAATAAAGCAAAAGATGTATAAAACCTATGAAAAGTTTTCTATAAGCTATAAAGGTCAATCAGGTAACCTTCCACCTGAAGCTACAATACCCGGTTTGTTTTTTCACAAAGCAGAAAAGCTTGCCAGTAAAAATTTTATAAGCTGTAAAGATAACAATAAGCTTGTATCATACTCCTGGCAGCAAATTTCAGATAACATAAAAACATACGCTCAAACCTTAAGCCTGTCAGGTATTCAAAAAAATGACCTGATAGCAATTATTTCAGAACATACTCCAGAGCATTTAAGCCTGATTTTAGCTATTCTGGCCTCAGGTGCTATATGCTGCCCATTGCACAACAATTTGTGTGCTAAACAAATAGACATACTCAACAAAACATATAACTACAGGACAATACTTTGCTCTGATCTTTTTTATGATAGCTATCTCAAGAATAATATTTCTGATGAGCTTCAAAATAAGCTAATAACCTTCAGCAGGATTATTAAAAATGCCAGTTATGAAGAATCTTTCAGCTTAAAAAAACAGTTACAATTTCTTAAGCCTGATGATATTGCTTATATTATGCTTTCTAGTGGCACAACTGGTTTGCAAAAAGGCATTCTTTTAACACATGATAACATTCTATCTAACATCAGGCAGCTATCCATTGCCTGGCCATTCATACAGGAGAACGATCAACTGGTTTCACACTTGCCACTAAGTCACAGTTATGGTGGTTTATCAGAGCTTTATCAGTCGATTTATCACGGTGCCAGTTATCATATGCATAACTATATATCACTGGAAATTCTTGTTGAAGATCTTATAGATATCCAGCCTGCAATTTTTCACACAGTACCCCGAATATGGGAAAAACTAATCGAGCATAAGAATACTCTAGAAGGCTTTTGCAATCTCAAGGCAGGCTTTTCTGCCGGTGCCCCGCTGGACAAAGAGGTCTTAAAATGCTTTTTAAACAGAGGTATTAAGATTTATCAGGGGTATGGCCTGACAGAAGCAAGCCCTTCAATAGCTATTGCATCTCCAGAAGAGGTCTTAAATTATAATAAATCAAGGGTATTGCCACTGGTCGATTTAAAAATTTCTGAAGAGTCTGAAATACTTGTTAAAGGTCCAAATGTCTCAGCAGGATATTTTAATACTGATATTGAACAGTGTAAATGCTATCAGTCAGGATATCTTAAAACCGGTGACCTTGGTATACTTCTGAAAGACAAAACATTAAGACTTACCGGTCGAAAAAATGACATTATTATTCTTTCTACAGGGAAAAAGATTCTACCTGATGCTATTGAAAAGGAGCTTTCCGGTCATCCTGCTATTAATTTTGCTTTTCTGACAGGTAACAACAAGTCATGGGCAGGGTGTATAATAATACCTGATAAGGATTATTGCGTGGACCTTGTTACTAAATATTCTGATAATTGTGATAATTTAAATGAATTATTAGACAATAATGCTATAATTAGAGAGTTTCAAAAAATCATTGATGACGTAAATATTTCTCTAGCAGCTCATGAGCAGGTTAAAAAATTTATACTTTCTTTTGACAGCCCATCTACTGAAGAATTTACACCTACATTTAAATTAAAAAGGAGAGTTTTCGAGGAAAACCGTAAAGACCTTATTCAAAAGCTTTATGGCTAACCTGCTTTATAGAAAGCTGAATCCAGCCTGGACTTTTCTTTTTTAAGCTCTTCAAGAACCCATTCTGGAACCAGATTTTTGCCCAGAGTATATTGTATAGCACCCCTGGGGCCGTGACAGTCAGACCCACCTGTTACTATAAGATCGAGTTCTTCTGCTATTGTTGATATATACTCTACAATAGCAGGAGAATGACTTTTATGATAAGCTTCCAGCCCTCTTAGACCATAATTCATGAGGTCTTTGACAAGGGTTTCCAAATTAACTATATCCCTGGGGTGAGCTATAACAGGTATTCCACCAGACTCATATATAGCTTCTACAGCTTCGTGGGGGCTTACAGTATTCCTTCTAATGTAGGTAGGTGCGTTATCATTGATATACTTAATATAGGCTTCCTGAATATTTCTTGCTGCACCTTTTTTATATATTGCTCTTGCTATGTGAGGTCTGCCAATACAGCCTCCTTCTATTATCTGTGAGGTTATTTCACTCATATCTATTTTAATTCTGGCTATTGAATTGAGTCTTTCAATTATTTTTTCGGCCTGATCAATTCTTGCTTTTTGCTGTTCACCAATTATTTCAAGAAAAAAGTCATTTTCGATATCCATATAATAGCCAAGCACGTGAACTTCAATATTTTCCCAGACGGTATTTATTTCTACCCCAGGAATAACTTCAACCTGTTTTCCTTCTGCTGCCATTTGAGCTGGTTTAATACCATTAATGTTGTCATGATCAGTGATTGAGATGACAGAAACTTCATCCTTGACACAAATATCAATGATTTCTTCGGGTGTAAGCATTCCGTCAGAATATTTGCTATGTATATGTAAGTCGAGTTTCAAAATAGAGTTTCCTCTCGGGGTTCATAAGTTTAGTTTACCCTCTTCGATAGCTTTCTTCAAATCTAAATCCTGTTTAACCCTTTGGATTGATTCAGGGATACCGTTATAAGGGTTAACTGTTAAGGTAACACCGTTAACAGTTGCTTTATCAACAGCAGGTATTTCATATCTCGATGGTAAGAGTGTTGTTAACCTGTTTAAAGAACTAGAAATGTCCATTCCTATAACACTTTCAGAGGCACCACAATACCCTGCATCGGTGATATAGGCCATTACATCATGCATAATTGTTTCATCTGACGTTTGAACGTGAGTATGTGTACCTAGCATTGCTGTAACACCAATTTTAGAAAGAAAATGTCCAAATGCTTTTTTTTCGGCAGTAGCTTCAGCGTGAAAATCAACTATAATAACAGGTGTTTCCATTTGCAGTCTGGTAATTTCTGGTTTAATAACCTCCCATGGAGAGTTATAGTGATCCATAAAAATCCTTCCCAGGATGCTAATAACAGCTACCTTATAGTTTTCACCTGAATAAATAAGAGATCCTTTACCAGATACGTTTTCAGGATAATTCAGTGGTCTTAAAAGTCTGTCAGCAGAGTCTATATAATTAAAAATTTCTTTTCTATCCCATATATGATTGCCTGATGTCAATATATCAATGCCAAAACTCAGAAGGTCGTGATAGTTTTTTTCTGTTAAACCAAAGCCGTGTGAGGCATTTTCACAATTTGCAATAACTAAATCAGGCTTATATCCAAGAAATTCATTTACATTTTGCAGAAAATACTTTACTGATATCCGTCCAGGTCTTCCTACTATATCTCCAAGAAATAATATTTTGATATTATCTTTCATTAATAACCTGCAGTCTTTTTATTTAGCAATTTCAGTAGTTCTGGTTTCTCTAACGACTGTCACACGTATTTGACCGGGGTAATCTAATTCGCCTTCAATTCTTGATGCAATATCTCTGGCTAATTTTGAAGATGCAACATCATCAAAAACAGTAGGTTGCACCAGAACACGAATTTCTCTACCGGCCTGAACAGCGAATGATCTTTTAATGCCTTCATAGCTAGTGGCTATTTCTTCAAGCTTTTGAAGACGTTTAATATAGATTTCAAGGGTATCTCTTCTTGCCCCGGGTCTTGCAGCACTCAGAGTATCAGCAATTTTTACAAGAACAGCTTCAACCGAGTTGGCAACAACGTCGTCGTGGTGTGCTTCAATAGCATTGATGACATGTTCATTTTCTCCACAGCGTCTTGCAAGTTCGACACCAAGTGTAATATGTGTTCCTTCCTGGCTCTGGTCAAGTGATTTGCCAAGATCATGCAGCAAACCAGCTCTTTTAGCAATTGTCACATTGGCTCCGATTTCAGCTGCAAGCATACCTGAAATATAACCTACCTCAATGGAATGTTTAAGAACATTTTGGCCATAGCTTGTCCTGTAGTAAAGGCGTCCCAGGGCTTTAACAATTTCTGGATGCAGATTCATAATACCCAGTTCAAAGGCTGCCCGTTCACCTTCTTCGTGCATCTTTTGGTTGACTTCCTGACTGGCTTTTTCAACCATTTCTTCAATACGTACAGGGTGAATTCGACCATCGCCAATAAGTTTTTCGAGTGCTATTTTTGCAATTTCTCTTCTTACGGGGTCAAAAGAAGATAAAACAACCGCTTCTGGAGTATCATCAATAATTAAATCGACACCAGTCAGTGTTTCAAGGGCCCTGATATTTCTGCCCTCACGGCCTATTATACGGCCTTTCATCTCATCATTAGGCAATGTAACTACAGCTACGGTAGATTCTGCTACCTGATCAATGGCACAGCGTTGCATTACTGTAGATAAGATTTCTTTTGATTTTTCCTGTGCAGTTTCTTTTGTTTTATTTTCATATTCTCTAATTAAGTGTGCTGATTCGAGTTTCAGTTCATCTTCAAGCTGATTAAGCAATATTTGTTTACCTTCTTCAGCTGTAATACCTGATATACGTTCGAGTTCATGCATTTGCTTTTCAATTAATTCTGCAAGATGGTCTTCTTTTTCGATGATAAGTTCTTCTTTTTCCTGTAAATTTCTTTCTTTTTGTTCAAGCTGGTGAAGTTTATTATCCAAACTGTCTTCTTTATTAGTTAAGCGACGTTCCAGCTTATTGAGTTCATTTTTTTTCTCTTTAAATTCGGATTCTAGTTCCTGTCTTTTTTGATGGAGCTGTTCTTTTAAGGCTATTTCTGCTTCTTTTTGTTTTAGTTTAGACTCTTCATTTAGCTCTTTAACTTTTTTATCATAATCATCCTGGAGTCTTTCAAGCTCTGCTGCCTTCAAAGTAGTACTTGCTTTAAGGTTAACAACGTATACAACAGCCCCAATTACAACTAGTATCAGTAGTCCAATAACAATATATAACGTGGTTTCCATTTATTTCTTTCTCTTCACATATATATATACACATACACTAATTATACAATAGATAAACAGAATAAAAACATCAGAAAACCCTTTATTATTTAGTTTTTTCTGATTTTTCTTCTTTAGAGATATTTGCCGCATCTGTATTATCTTTTGTTTTGCCTGCATCAAGAGATTTTCTCACAAGAGATTCAACCTCTGCAAGAATTTTAGGGTTTGCACACAGAAAATCTCTTACTCTTTCACGACCCTGACCAATTTTTTCATCATTAAAACTGTACCAGGAGCCTGATTTCTGAATAATATCCCTATCTACAGCAGCATCAAGAATAGACCCCTCTTTAGAGATGCCTTCACCGTATATAATATCGAATTCAGCAATTCTAAAAGGTGGAGCTACTTTATTTTTAACTATTTTTACTTTTACTCTATTTGCATATTCAACATTATCTTTTTTAAGTGTTTCAATTCTTCTTATATCCATACGGATACTGGAATAGAATTTTAAGGCATTTCCACCGGTTGTTGTCTCAGGATTACCATAAACGATGCCAATTTTCTGGCGCAGCTGATTAATAAAAATAACTGATGTACGGGTTTTTCCTACAATAGCAGTTAATTTTCTCAGTGCTTGACTCATCAAACGAGCCTGCAAGCCCATATGAGAATCACCCATTTCACCGTCTATTTCAGCTTTAGGTACCAGCGCAGCAACAGAATCTACTACAACTATGTCTATAGCTCCTGACCTGACAAGTTGTTCAACTATATCTAGAGCCTGCTCTCCTGTATCAGGTTGACTAACAAGTAGTTCATCAATTTTGACACCAAGCCTTGAAGCATATTCAGGATCCAGTGCATGTTCAGCGTCAACATAAGCTGCTATACCACCACGTTTTTGGGCTTCAGCTACTATATGTTGTGCAAGGGTAGTTTTACCGCTGCTTTCCGGCCCAAATATTTCAATTACACGGCCTTTAGGTACACCGCCTATACCTAAAGCAATATCTAGAGACAGTGCACCGGTTGGTATTGCTTCAACTGATGTTATTGCTTTGTCTCCAAGGCGCATTATTGAACCTTTTCCAAAATCTTTTTCGATGTTTTCCAAGGCTAATTCAAGCGCTTTTTGTCTTTCAGAATCTTTTGTTTCTGTCTTTTCTTTGACGACCATATTGCTTTCCTTATATTCTAATCTTTGACTAAAGTTTTTCTCAAATATTATATCTCAAATGTGGATGTATCGAGTAATAAATTTTTGTCATCTTGGTAATTTTCTTAAATTTATTATACTCATCATAAGTAAGTACACTTGATGTTCAGAATTAAGAAGGTTTTTGAAGATACGTAACAGGTTTATATTTCTTGTATCAATCAAACGATCAACTATATTTGTCATTATCACTGATAGCAGGTAAATAATATAAGCTATTACTTATAATAGCTATAATAATAAAGAATTTAGAAAAAAAAATTATCTCTATGATATATTCTATCGAAAAATTCTTTATTCAATGTTACTATTTTATTTCTAAGATAATCGTTTTACAACAATAATTATTCAAAAGAAATAAATTTATGCTTAAGTTCTTTTTATCGCAGCTTTTAAAACCGTCTGTTTCTTTTGTGCTTGTATTTATAATGTTTTTACCTGCATTAGCAGAGCCTGATGTTGATTTAATTTTTATGAAAAATCAATTAGAGTTGCACAGGGATAATTATAATAATGCTGATAACCTGCTTAAAGAAGGTATTATATGTGAAAAAGAGCTTGAAATACTTAAAGATAGATATTTAAAATATGAAGAAGCATATGAACTTTTATTAAAAGAAAAGGATAAAGATATTTATGATAAACCAATTAAGTATTTTAAGCCTGAAACCCAATCAAATGATACTGATTGCAAAATAAATGAGCTTGAAAATAACTATCAACAAATGTTAAAACTTTATAACGAAGGAATTATCTCAAAAAGTGAGCTCAATGAAGCTAAAATAGAATATCAGGTTACTTCTATTATTTCAGATGAAAAATATAGAACCTTTTCTAACAACCTTATCTTTGAAAGACTTGAAAACCCTTTTAATTTAGTAATCAAAACATCACTTAAATTTGTAACATCACTGTTTGGATACAGGATTCACCCTATAACAGGACTTTATAGCCTTCATGGAGGTATTGATATTGCAGTCCCTGAAGGAACTCCTGTTTATTCATATAACGATGGGCAAGTTAAAAGAAGCACATACGGAGAAAAAGCCGGTAACTTTGTTGAAATAAGTCATGGTAGTGGATACAGTAGCCTTTATCTGCACCTCAGTAAGTATGTTGTATCTCCCGGACAGTTTGTTAAGCAGGGAGAACTTATTGGATACGTAGGTTCAACCGGACTTTCTACAGGCAGCCACCTGCATTTTGAAATTAGAAAAGACAATAAGAGTATTGATATCAATTACCTGGTTAAATAATATCTTTTTAGCCAGTTAATGGAATAAATTTAAGCATAATAGTTATCAAAGCAAAATAAACAGCAATACCCAGTATATCTATACCTGTTGTAATAATAGGCCCGCTGGCAACTGCAGGATCCAGATTAACCCTTTTTAGAACAAAAGGAACCATTGTGCCGATTGCAGCCCCCAGGCAAATAGTAAGTAACAATGAAATACCGACTACTAATGCATATTCATACCTGTCAATAAATAAAAGGGCACCAAGAAAAACAAAGATACCAAAGATGAGACCTATGATAATACCTGCGTTAAACTCTCTAACAATGTATTTAAAGGCTTCTGATGAAGATACATGGCCTGTATAAAGTGCCCTGACAATTATTGTAACAGATTGTATCCCTGTATTGCCTCCCAGGCCAATGACTAATGGTAAAAATATCGCCATAATAGGTAAAGCGTCAATAGTTTTGTCAAACAACTTTCCTACTGCTACTGCCCCAAAGCCAGCAATCATAGTTAGAAAAAGCCATGGCAGCCTGGCCTGTATTTCTGTATTAAGCTTTCCTTTTAAAATCTCGTCTACATCAATATCTTCCTGAACATGAATACCTGAAGAATGATAAATATCTTCAGTTACTTCTTCTTCTATAACATCCTGAGCGTCATCCCAGGTTATAACACCCTTCAATTTTTTTTGATCATCTATAGCGGGAAGCAAAAGGAAGTCATATCTCTGCATTAGGTTTGCTACTTCTTCCTGATCATCATTAACATTAACGGTAATGACGTCAGTATTCATAATTTCTTCAATATTGATATAAGGAGGAGAAGTAATAAGTTCCCTCAGGCCAACAACGCCAACCAGTTCATCACTTCTGTTAACTACATAAAGGTAATAGAAAGAAATATTTTCAGCTCCTGCACGCATTCTAAGATATTGAATTGTTTGTTCTACAGTCATATCAGATATTAGCTTTAAAAACTCAGTGGTCATAATACCGCCAGCTGTGTTTTCAGGATATTTTAAGAGTTCCATCAGCTCTTCAGATTCTTTTGCAGGTAGCTTTTTAATAATCTTTTTAGCCTGTTCAACAGGTAATACGCCCAGCAAAAGGTCAACAACAGCGTCATTGGGCATCAATTCAAGAATTTCTAATACCTGGTCGAGAGACAGCTGAGAAAAAAGTTCTGTTTGAAGAGATACATCAAGTTCATCAAGCAGATCTCCAGCTGTTTCAACATCCAGTAGAGAAAAACAACGGGATCTTTCATCGGGTGATACCTCCTGAAAAACTTCAGCAAGATCAGCCGGGTGCAACTCATTTAGCTCCTGTCTTAGAGCAGGTTCATCACCCTCGCTTATGAGTTCTATAATACGCTCTATTTCTGGTATAATTTTCGACAATTTTCTTTACTCAATAAAAATGGCTGTATTTCTTTATATAATTAGGTTCTACAAAAGAAAACTTTTAAACCTGATTAAATCTAACTAAAAACAGTTATACCATTTTATATGAATAAACATATCATTCAAATATGTTATGAATAAGCCCTGAAAATAAATAAAAGAATGCCTTACAAGCCGGAATTTACCGGCAATTTTGGCTATTACACAATCAACAAAAGGGCTGGCAACAAATGTATTTGATTCACACAGAATGTAACAATTTGCTTAAGCTTTAACTTTTTATTAGCATATAAACAGGTTCAGGTGTTTTTATAAAATATCGAAACTTAAGCAAAAGGTGGTATTATGTCCTCAAATATGTTTATTACAGGTTTAAAGTATGGCGGTGTCTTTCTTGGTGGCTTGATGGCCGGTGGTATGATAATGAAAAAAGCCATTGAAAACGCTATGAAAAAGAACTATGATTCACTTATGGGCCAGATGGATCCTAACGCAATGCAGGCAATGATGCAACAATTGCAGGGTGGTGGTGCACTTCAAGGAACCGGGTATGCCCCTCAGGCAGGAAATATGAATGGTTTCGATGTAACCCTCGGGCAACCGGGTGTTATGCCGGGAAATGTTCATGCTCCGCAGGTTCAAAACTCAATGGCTATGCCAAAAGTTCAGGTTAACAGATCACCTATTCAACCTTTAAATCTCACAGCAGGTCAGTTAACAGGCGGCGGAGGTCTCAGAGTTTAGCCGTTTTTTTCAGGGTAAAACTCTTCTTCTGTATGACCTGTAACATCAAGCTGGGCAACAGCTGTTAGAATGACTATTATTGCTACAACAACAAAGGCTTCAGCCCTTGCAGCTCTTGATGCCAGGTTACCCAGGTCAATAAGGTTCTGGTTTAAAATAAGCATAATACCCATAAGGCCGGCCAGAGATAACATAGCATTAGAAATTACTTTTATATCCTTATTGTCAAAAATATTTCCAAGTATCTTGCCACCTATGTTTGCAACTAGTGCGGAAACTGAAAGACCGAGTATCATTGCACCCGACGCTTCTGTATGAATAAGGTAGTTTGACATAAGTGGAGTAATTAGACCAAATACACCTATGATAAGGAAATTATAGCCCCAGAATTTGTGTTTATAGGCTGCTGTAAAACCAAGAATCATAAACGGAATAAGCAAACCTATTATTAATCCAACATAAACATAGGGATGATTCAGGTTAAGTCCTGTTACATTGAGGGTTGTTTGCTCAATGAAAACATGAACAATTGCTTTGACTGAATAAAACATTGCTGCAATTGCAGGCCAGTTAAGGGTTTTTTCTGCATTAATAGAAGAAGTTGCTGAACAACAAAGGCTAACAAGTATTAATCCCCAAATACCAAAAAGTCTTGTAACTATAAAACCAGCAACAAGTATTAACCCCAGCCCCATGAAGGCTTCCAGTGTATATGATTTTGCATCTTCAGATTTTTTAAGGTTAATAACTTCAAGTATCTGTGCAAAAACAAAACCACCTGCTAGTAAATAAATTATTTTCGGATCAAGAGTAAGGTAATTATTTAAAAGCCATATAAGAAGAACAGTTATAATTAGTGCAGCCTGCCTTTTATTGCCATGTTTATCTTCTCCTAGCAGGTTGATGGCAAAGCTATAGGCAAAAGCAATAAGAGTAACTACAATCAATGTAAGGATATTCTGACTAACAAGTTTTTCAGATGGTAGAATAGTGTGCATCCAGGTTATGCCGGCATAAACAGGTAAAATAATTGCCGCTGAAACCAGAGCATTTCCAAGGTATTTTTCTGCCCTTAAGAGTCTCAGGTTAACACCTACAAGCATACCAACTGTGAAAAGACCAAGTATATATAACATATCGTCAGAAAAATACTTGTATATAAAGAGGAATGGGAGAAAACTTAACAACCCCATGGCTGTTTCAGCTTTTGGAGTAAAGGTTTGTATCAGAAGAGACATTATCAATCCTGTTGCGAAGGGTATCAGGATCAGCATCCATGTTTTATCTACGCTAAATAACTGAAGAGCCACCCAAAAAAAGAGTCCTGTCATCATAGTCAGAGGTATTGCTTTAACAGGAACCGTAAACTTTGTTTCCTTGTGATGCAAACCAATGTGGGCAATCATCAAAACTATTGTAGTTATTAAGACTAACGCCCATCCTGTATAATAAACATCTTGCATTTTGTATTCCTCTTTCAACCCTAAACTTCTGTTCATTTTATCTCAAATGACCGTATATACAAAATGGGCAACTATTTGTAGACCAGGCAAAATGATAGCAACAGCAACTGTTTTGATTTAAGAAATTGATTTTATACTGTACTGTCAGACTTTTATATGTTGTTAATAGAGGTTCATACACAACTATAATGAAAACGTTAAAAACTTAGACCAAAATACCTACAAAAACTATGAGGAACCATTCATTTTAACCAGACAAAAACAATATAAACTTTTTTATAGAAACAGGTTAAACAAAAATCTTTTCTCCAGGGGATATCACACTTCGCATAAATCATTAATGCCTTTCAGGCTTACTTTTTCATGCTTTAAAATACAGGAGGCAAGTTTCTATGGGTCTAGCAGCATCACAGGCACGTTTTTTAATGCTTACAGCAAGAAAATCAGACCTTGAAATGCAGGGACAGGGTATAAACCAAAAAAGACTGGGGCTGGCCAATAACGTAATGGGCCTGATGAACCTGATGCAATACACAGGACTCATCAACAATCCTGAAAGTGGGCCTGCTCAAGCACTTCAGGAGCAGATTAATAGCCTTCAACAAAGAGATAAAATACTGGAACTTGATCTGAGACGTGTAGATACCCAGCAACAAGCCGTACAAACAGAAATCTCAGCAGTGCAGAAAGTAATAGATAAAAATATTGATATGTCCTTCAAAACATTTGCCTGATAAGGATAAATCTCTTCTAACGTCATAAATAATCTTAACCTTCCTAATCAATAGCCCTTAAACAGGGCTTTTTTTTATTTTTGAGATTTTTCAGCAACAAAAAAAAATATTGTTGACTGTAGTATAATTTATTCAAAACAGGTTTACTTTTTTAAAGATCAATGCATAACTTAAATTTTTTTCGATTTTCAAAAAAATTAAATTTAAAATATGGGTTGAATGAGCAGGCATAGCCTGTGAGTGAAGCCCCATGCCTTCCTTTAGGGTGGGCGGGATCTGGGTTTTAAAATCGAAAACAAGAAAATCTATCATAATGTTTATGCATCAGTCTTTTTTAGAAACGAAGGTGCTTAATGGAAAAAATTTTGCTGGCCTGGAGCGGCGGTAAGGATAGTGCATTAGCACTCTATGAAATATTAAAAACAAATAACTATAAAGTAATTGCCCTCCTTACAACTGTCACAGAAGAATATAACAGAATTAGTATGCATGGCATACGGGAAGAACTTCTCTGGGAACAGTCTTATTCAATCGATTTACCACTTGAAAAAGTCTCTCTACAACCTGATTGCTCCAATGAAATTTATGAAAAACAAATTGAAAAAGTTCTCTTAAAGTACATTGAAAAAGGCATTACTGGCGTTGCTTTTGGAGACATTTTTCTTGAAGAAGTCAGAAAATATAGAGAAAACCAGCTTAAAAGAGTAAATTTAAAGCCCATTTTTCCATTATGGGGTAAAAAAAGCCATAATGTCTCAAAAGAATTCATCAACAATGGCTTTAAAGCCATATTAAGTTGTGTTGATACTGAAATGCTTGCCCCTGAATATTCAGGAAGACTTTACGATGAAAGCCTTCTTAATGATTTCCCAGACCATATTGATTGCTGCGGCGAAAATGGAGAGTTTCATTCATTTGTTTTTGACGGCCCTATTTTCAGATACCCTGTACAATATTCTATAGGAGAAAAAGTATTAAGAGATAACCGGTTTTATTATACCGATTTTATACCAGAAAAAGAAAAAACCTGTCTCCCTCAAGGATAACAAGCAAGCTATTTAAGGAAAAACATCCTTTATAATCTTTTGATTTATTCTATTGATATAAATAAAAGAATTAAAAACAACTTTACAGAGGCTAGAAATAACCTCCATTACACTCTCAACAGTATAAATAACCTGAATTAAGAATTATCAAGGTGTTTTAAAAGATCGTATTTAACTTATCCAAGAGAAAAATGCCACTGGCCGGATTCGAACTGGCAACCTTCCGCTTACAAGGCGGGTGCACTACCGTTGTGCTACAGTGGCATTTCCTGTAAAAATAGTATAGCATAACCTGCGTTTTCAAAATAAAGATATCAAGCCAAGAATTTAAAAGTTTGTTACAACAATACAAACATTTAAATCAAACATAAACAGCCTTAACAGAGTTTAAATAACGAATATACCTGTAATATATGATCAAAGATCCGTTTTCAGTTGAATGGAAAAAAGTATTTAAAATGTTATTTAAGTGTACTAAATACACTTAAATCTGTGTTTTTATTCCAATTTATAATGTTTTCTGAACGTTTCAAATCTTAAAGAAGTCATCTATTCGCTGTTTTGCTTTGCTATAATGAGATGAATAAAGGACAACTTACTGATAAGAGCGGTTATTTTGTAAAGAAAAATTTTAATGCCTGTAAAAAATTATTATCAAATACTTCAAATTATGCCTGATGCCTCAACAGAGGTAATTAATAGTGCCTATAAAGCCCTGGCGGACAAGTATCATCCTGATTCGCCTGAAGGTGATGCTATGTTGTACAACAAAATAAAAGAAGCTTATGAGATACTTATTAATCCAGAGAAGAGGCAGGAGTATGATAAATCACTCAATACACTTGCTAACATTGATTTACCTCCTGTATATCCTGAGTATAAGCCTTCTAAAATGACCATTCAAAACTTTATTAATATGCTTTATGAGCAAATTACTTTTGAGAGTGTAAACCATAATCCGGCTAAATCAAGAGTATATCAGGAAATATACGATGAAGTAATAAAGAAAAGGTCTACAATAGCAAATTCTGATGCTATTAATAACCCTGTATGGAAAATATTAAAGACATATGAGCCCTACCTTGCCCCGGATGAATTAAATAATCTTAAGTTAATGGTATCAAGGGTGTTTGATATACCTGAAAAAGAGGCTCAAAAGATTTATGGCAGAGTAGAAATAGCTGATATACCTTATAATAAAATAATTACGTTTACATTAATAATATTTGTTGCAGCTATATTTGGAATTGTAGGTGGATACCTTTACTTAAATAAAGATTCTAAAAGCCTTTTTAACCCTTATTTTGCTGGTATGAGCAATAATGATGAATCAGGGACAAAATTAAATATACCTGAAGAAAACAGCGTCTATCAGGCAAAGATTTTTGACCTTGGTATACCTGTTAATCTGAGGTCTGCTCCAACAACAGAGTGGGATAATGTTGTCAGTAAACTATCTCAGGGTACGACAGTCAATGTAATCAAACATCAACCTAATGGCTGGTATTATATTTCATCAGGAGAAAACGAAGGTTATATCTATGGTGGGCTGCTTGAAAAGAATGAATACCCTGACTCATTCCCTATTGCAGAAATAAAAGCACCGGAAATAAAAGTATATGATAAGAATCATAAAGTTGTCAAAGTTCTAAAAGCACCCGAGAGATACGTTGTTTTTTATCACGATAATGAAATGTTTTATGTTAAAAGCGAAAAAGGAAATTTATTTGGTATAGAAAAGGCTTTTGTAACACTTGAAAACCCTCAAAAAACTTTTATAACTTATATAGAGGAACATATAAAAGACCAGATTGAGTTTTCAGCAGTAACAGCAGAACAGGTCATAGTTGAAGATAGTTCAATGCCAGAAGATAAAACTGAAATAGATGATACAGATGTCTATTTGCCTCATGAAAACCAGGAAATCAGTCCAGAACATACTAAAATACCTGATAATAATAATTTATCATCTGAAGAGACGCTGCCTCCTGTTATTTTTCCGGGGCAAAGAGAGACATCATTTAAAAGTATTCAAGAATATACTGACTACATTAAAAATGATGTCCTCAATAACTGGACTGTACCTCAAGAATTGCCAGATTACAGCTCAATCGTTGTATTTAGAGTCGCACGTGATGGCAGACTGCTTAACCTGAAGCTGATAAAGAGTTCCGGAAATAAAACAGTTGATAATGCTTCTATTAGAGCAATTAATGATTCAGCGCCTTTTAAACCATTGCCAGAAAACTATACCAATGACTACGTAGATATAAAGTTCAATTTTGATGAACGATAAAACAATTTAATTACGATAAAAGGCCTGAATTCAGAAAGTTTACACAATTATTAAAAAACCCTTTATTATTTAAGCAAAATCAGATAATATGAATTCTAAACCAAACAATTAAATTGACAATTTAACTATTAGTCCCTGCATATTAAAGACCTGAAAAATTTGCACGGTATAACAAAAGAATAAGTAGCACTTTAAATTATGAATACTCAGACAAACAAACGATTATTGATTTTACCATTTATTACAGGCAGAAATGGCAATGCTGCTCTGGATATTGAGCATCTAATTATTCAGGGTATAGAATACAAACTGTTTCCTGTTAACAATATTAAGATTATTGATGTTAAGCAAAAACAAATTGATACACCTATTAAACCGATTGATAATACTTATAGTCTTTCTGCAATAAGATTGCTGGCTGATCGCTATAGCGCACACTATGCTATTGTCGGGAGATTTGACACAGATGAATCTGGTTTTGCCTCCAAGGTATTCATTGACCTGTATAACATTATTAATTTTGAAGTTATAGCAAACTGGGAAAGCGCCGCAGACTGCTTTACATATATGACAGAAGTAGATTACACAATTAATGTTACCCTTTTTAACCAGTTTTTGAGCCTTAATGCCAATAATATTATTGAGAATATCAATATTGAAATAGATTATGTTATTAAACAGTATCTGGATGAGCCATTATTTAAGGATATTGAAGCTTATAAAGCTCTGGTTCACTTTAAGAAACAAGCAAGTACGCATTCTGAAAAGCTAGGATATCTGAATTCAGCCTCAAAACTTGAACCTGAACTTGAATTTCCTTATATGGAAATGGGAAAAATAATGAAAAATAAGCGAAATTATGAAGAAGCAACAAAATATTATCAACTGGCTATAGAAAACTCTTCTTCTGATGCGCTTATCTCATATTATCTATCGGAAATAGGCTCTTGCTGTGCTCTTAAAGAAAACTATTCAGAGGCCATAACCTACTGGGAAAAAGCTATCAATCACTATCCCAGTTATATAAACCCTTATATGAACATAGCACTGGCATATGAAGAGCAGGATAACCTTGAAAAAGCTGAAGAATGCTTTTTAGAAATACAACAACTATCACCTTCAGACCCCAGAACCTATTTCAGTCTTGCCAGAATATACAGCAAAAAAGATAACTGGATGGGTGCTATTGAGCAATATAATACAATGATTAAATTTCAGCCTAATGATGCCTGGAGTCACTCAAATATTGCCAATTGCTATCTTCAACTAGGAAAAAATAAAGATGCTAAAGGCTTTTTCTATAAAGCAATGGAGCTAGACCCCGATGGAGAAGCAGGAAACTATGCCAGTCAGGTCGTAAAAGCCTTGGAAGAAGCCAGTAAAAAAGACTGGTGGAAGTTCTGGCAGCGATAAATAAAGTTTTATATAAATATAAATAGTATAAGCCTTAAAGGTTATAATTTTTCACGTCTACAAAACAATAAAAACGTTCAAGGGGTACAGTTTAAAATGATGAAACACAATAATGCTTTTAAAACAAACTATTTGGAGCCAGAAAAACCTGAAAAATTTGACTTTAAAGATATTATTTATACAAAAAAAGACTGGATAGCAACAATAACAATTAATAGACCTGAAGCATATAATGCTTATACCCTGAACACACTAAATGAAATGATTTTAGCCTTTCAGGATGCCAGCATTGATGATGGTGTTGCTGTCGTTATATTAACAGGAGCAGGCAAAAAAGCATTCTGTACTGGCGGTGATGTAAAGGAATACGCAGATAATTTTCTTAAAAAACCCCGTAATTTCTGGAAGTGGATGAATGTATATATAAACTGTCATAACATATTAAGAAATGCAGGAAAACCAACTATCGCAAGGTTAAACGGTATGGTCGTTGGTGGGGGAAATGAGTTTAATATGTCCTGTGATCTAGCTATTGCAGCAGATCATGTTGAAATATTTCAGGTAGGTACACGTGTTGGCTCTGTCGCTGCCGGTGGTGCTACACAATTCCTGCCTATTCTGGTCGGAGATAGAAGGGCACGTGAAATATTATTGTTAAATGAACCCTTAAAAGCTGATAAAGCTCTTGAATGGGGGCTTATTAACAGAGTGGTTCCTTATGATGAGCTTGATAAAGAAGTTGATACAATGTGCCAGAAACTTATACACAAATTTCCTGAGTGTACACGTTATACAAGACAACAACTAAACTTCTGGAAAGACTTTAGCTGGAATATGACCATTGGCCACGCACAGGAATGGCTGAGTTTGCACTTTGGATCCCTGGAAACCTATGAGGGTATGAGCTCTTTTGTCAACAAAAGAGAAACAGATTATCTAAAGGTTAGAGAAAAAGCCAGAAATGGCTTTGCTTCTGAAATGCTCTGGGGACCAAATACAATAACCTGTAAGAATTGTAATACTGAAGGCATACCGGAAAACTTTGAATATTGCGGCATATGTGGCTCAAAACTGGAGACCAATCTCTAATGAAAAACAGAACAGCTATCATTACCGGTGGAGCCGGTGATATTGGAGGTTCAATAGCTTTTATACTGGCTGATGCAGGCTATAAAGTAACTATTATTGATATTGATGCAGAAAAGCTTGAACAAAAGAAAAAAAATGCATCCAAAAATGGATATCTTATAGATACCATCGAAAGTGATGTTGTTAACTATGAAAAAGCTGCTGAAAATATAAGCTTTATCAGACAGTATACCGGTAGACCTTATGCTCTTATTAACTGTGCAGGTATTATTAAAGATTCAACCATTTACAATATGCCATTAGAAGACTTTGACAGAGTTATAGAGGTTAACCTTAAAGGAACATTTAATTATATTAAAGCTATAACCCCTGTTTTTAGAGAATATAAACAGGGTAAAATAGTTAATATTACCTCTATAAATGCATTTCGGGGTAAATTAGGGCAGGCAAACTATACAGCATCAAAAGCAGGTATAATAGGACTTACAAAGACAGCAGCCATTGAACTGGGCAAATATAACATTAACGTTAATGCTATTGCCCCGGGAATGATTAAAACTTCAATGACAGAGAAACTCCCGGACAATATTATTCAAAAAGCAATAGATGAAACAATACTTAAAAGACAAGGTACACCTGAAGATGTAGCAGAACTGGTTAATTTTCTTATATCAGAAAAAGCAAAACATATTACAGGACAGGTTATAAGAATTGATGGCGGTCAATATCTTTAAATATCAAGCAAATTTAGGTATTCAGAATAAACCATCTCAGCAATATTACTAACAGTAAACCTTTCAACCTGGTTCTTACAGTTATTTCTGTCAATAGATTTTATACTATTTATATAATCAGGTTTTATATTTTTAATACTATGTGGATCTATAACAATCCCTGTGTTAGTTGCACTGATAAACTCTGAAACCCCTTTTAATGAAGGGCTCACAATAACTGGCAAGCCGGCATAAAGATATTCAGCAAATTTTGTTGGCATAGCGACCTCATTCACCAGGGATTCTCTCCTGAGAAGTAAACCTGCATTACAATTTGATAGATATGAAAACATTTCAGGGGGGTCTGCACCTATAAATTGTACTCTGTGTATGAGATTTATGGCTTTCAGTTTAGATTTTATTCTTTCAACAGGAGATTTAGTAAGAATTAATAAGGCAGCTTCTGGCATAATTTTTGATATTTGAGAGAAAAATTCTACTATAAGATTTTCTGATGAATATCTGGCAGATAAATTGCCTGAATAAACAAATATGAAATCAGTTTCTTTGAATATTAATTCTTTAAGATCTTTATTTGTTGTCTCTTCAGATACAGCATAATCAGGATTAAAGCAACAGGGAATATATCTCAGTTTTGCCTTTTTATCAATTTTTTTATAGTGATCTATAAAGGGCTGAGAAACACATGAAATCAGGTCTGATTGCTGAAGAAGATACTTTTCATTTTGTTTCCAAAGAATATACCTGAACCATCCGGATAAAGGATCACTTCTTTCCATTACCTGCTCTGGATAAACCCCTCTAGGGGCAAATAAAACCCTGTAAGAAAATTTGAACTTTTGGCGTACTTTTAATGATACATACCCGGCAGGATACACCCGTGCATGCACTATATCTGGCTGATAAGACTCAATAATTTCTTTTAACTTGCTTTCTGCAAAACTCCATCGGGAATTAATTATACCTGATTTCACTGTATGATAGATGAATTGAACATTGCATTTTCTTAATTCTTCTTTCAGCAATGAAATTTGCGTTTCATCAGGTCTATAAAACTTTTCATCAACGAGAGCTAGCCAGGTTATAGAAATATTATAGTGTTTTTTACCAAGTATTTTAAGAAGGTTAATAACCTGATTTCTCATTACTCCAAGGGTTTCAGGTGCAAATGGGTTTTCAATAAACGTAAAATAAAGTACTTTCATTTTTCGACAGGCATTTTTTTAAGCTATACAATTATATTTTACTATAATATTTAATCACAGATCTTCACCTGATTTTTACTATGAAAATCGTAAAATCTTTTCATCTATATCATCTCCTTTACCCTCCATCAAAGTGGGAAAGATGGGTGGCAGGTTCGCTTGCTGCTTCGTGGCTATGCTTACCCTTTCTATTTTATAAACATATTTTTTTAGAAATTTTACCCTCTCTTTTTTATCAAAAAAATTAAAAAGATAATAAAAGACTTAAAGTTTCATGTATAATGCTTACAAGTATGCTCTAAATAGTTGATTTCTTTCTTTAGAAATTTAAACTATAGTTAATTATAAAACATTGTTTAACTATGAGGTAAGCATAATGTTTAAAATTAAAAGCCGCATTTTACAATTTTTGCTAACAATTCTATGCTTAACAGCATTTAATGTAGGCTCATTGCAGGCACAAACAACCATAACACCAAACCCATCGTTTACTAGTGTAACGAATCCTGCAGCCGGAGTGTATAACATTCAGGCCACAGGTGCATCTATACCAGTTGGAAGCAGTCAGACAGCTATAATGAACAGGTATTCACAATTTACAGTTGGGCCAAATGATACTGCCAATGTTCTTTTAAATGGTGCAAACACCTCTATAAATATTGTTGATGGCCCGATATCATCCAGTATTGCTGGAACAATTAACAGCAGGGTAGGAGGTGCAGGCAGTTCTATTGGTGGAAACTTCATTTTTGTAAACCCTAACGGTATTATGGTTATGCCGGGCGGTTCTATTAATGCAGGATCCATTTTGCTTACCACATCCAGTCATACAATGTTTCCCCTTAATTCAGGAACATACTCTTATGCAGATCTAAATGATGCAAGCCATGTATCCAGATTAGTATCTCAAGGCATAAACCCGGAAGGTATTTTTAGATTTACAGACCCTCAATCAGGCATTTCTATAGGAGGTTTTCTGACTACTGTAGGCTCAAACCAGTTTATTGCTAATGAGAGCGGTGTTTTTATGTTTGGGCAATACATAAGTATTGGTTCTTCAGGTATTATAAGTGTTCCAGAAGGTGATAGCGTAGCTGGTTTTACCGGTAAAGAACTCGACTGGAACAGCAGGACAGGCGAAGTTAATAATAAAACACCTCTTCCTGCTGGCACATCAAGTGCAGTCTGGATGGATGGCACAATAAATGCCCCGTCAGGTACTGTTTTATTTGAAGCCTATACAGAAGATATTTTTACTAATATGATAAATTTAACAGGGGTCATTAATGCCAGTGCTATTAGTCGTGGGGCAGATGCCGGATCAGTTACTCTTGTTACAAAACAAAGCGGTGGCTCTATAGATTTCGATGGTGGAAGCGGAAATGGTAATATTTTAGCTGATAGTGTTGGTAGTGGCGCAGCTGGCACTGTTGATATTACAACTTCCAGCTTTAGAATCTTTAATGGCGGTTATGTCAGTGCTATAAATGGCAGTGGAAGTGATGCCGGGGGTAATTTTTACCTGACATTACAACCTTCATCTGGCCGGGTTACTGTTGAAAGCTCTGGTACAGTTGATCCTGATAGTCTTGAATATATTTTTCTGGCTGATACTGTGTTAAACCCGAATGCAAGAGGTAACTTATATCTTGCCTCTGCCGGTGGTGTGCCCGGCATTGAATTTAATGATAGCGTAGACTTCAATAACGGAACAAACCTGTTTGTTAATGCCTCTGAAGGCGATGTTTGTTTTAATGCTCTTGTTCGTGTTAATGGTGATGCTAGAGTTGTAGGGGATACCATCAATGTTAATGGCTCTCTTCAAACACTCAGCAGTGATATTATTTTATTATCAAGAGATGGTATAATCAATATAAGTAGTTCTGGTAACCTTATAAGCAGTAGTGACGGTATTATTGCCCTGCTCAGATATGGTTCAAACGGTGGATTAACAATCACATCTTCCGGTGTAATTAGTGCTGGCCAGGGACACAATAATCTTTATATAGGAAATTACTCTGATATCAACTTTACTAATGGCGATATTGTTCTCAGTGGGAGCACTTTTGGTAATCATGCAGGTACATACAAACACAATGAAACCATTTCCATTAATACATCTCAAACACCTCACCTGTTAGCAAATGAGATGGTTATAAATAACGACACGCCTGAACCACACCCGGATCCGGATCCTGATCCACATCCAGACCCGGATAGTGACGTAAAAGAAGAAGCTAAAACAGATATTCAGGGTGCTGCAAATGACCTTGAAAATTATGAAATCGTCTGGGATAGCTATAATAAAACCCTTAAGCTTATTAAAAGCATTGAAGAAGACCCTGATTTAGCAGATATTACAGCTGAAGAGCTTGAAGCACTGGCAGAAATCATAAGTTATTTATATGAAGACTCTATTACGGATCTTATATCACTCTTTGATGTATGTTCTGGAGGCAGCTGTAATGCCTATTTAGAAGATTCAACCGGCTCAATGATAGTTGAAACACTGTTTAACGGATACCCCAGTGAAGTTGAATATGAAGCAGATGAATATGGACTTTTATATGTTTTAAATACAGAATATCACCCTTCAGGGCTTGTTGGCTTTTTAACAACTATAGATCACATTGAAAATCTGTCAACAAGTACATCCAGTGGGGCAAATAACCTGCTTCATTATAAACATCCTCCGACAGACACAAGAATTGACCAGCTTAAAGTTCAATTAGACAAATCAAACGCCAGTGAAAAAGAAAGCAAGGTAACAAATAAGCGCCGTTATAAAGCTTTACAGAATATATTAAACTAAATTTGCAGGTTTAAACACATTCACGTTAAAGAGAGGGCATAGTTATTGCCCTCTCAACGTTTTAAAAAGGTTCTGTTTTCTAGCTACATTTAGAATATCCGCAGGCCGGACAAACAACACAGCCTTCAGCAAATTCAAGCATTGCTGAACAGTCCGGGCATTCAGGGCATAAACCAAGATCTGCTATTGAAGAACCCATAGTAGATATATTTTTAACCATACTTTTCTGTTTATCACTTGAGTTTTTCTCTTCCTGCTCTAATTGATTACCTTGTAAAAGGTTTCTTGATAGAACTTTAGCTATTGCATCAGAGCATGAAAGTGTTACTCCTCCGGCACCAAAAGTTGGAGATGGGCATCTAATACCTTTTAACTGGTCAATAATATGCTCAATAGAGATCCCACCTCTGAGTGCAAGTGAAATAAGTCTGCCGACAGCTTCTGCCTGAGAAGCAGAGCAGCCACCAGATTTACCCATTCTAGCAAAGACTTCACAGAGGCCTTTTTCATCTCTATTAATTGTAACAAACAATGCACCACAACCAGTACCAATCTTATCAGTAATACCTTCAGTTAGCATTGGTCTTTTTCGTGGTTCAACGGTTCCGGGTTCAGGTATAATAGAGCCATCTATGGTTAGTTTTTGTTCCTGATCTTTTTTGACTTTGTCGATGTTCATAGGTTGAAAAACCCGACTGCCATCTCTATAGACAGTAATACCTTTCAGGCCCAGCTTATAGGCTAGTTGATAGGTTACCTTAATGTCTTCGACGCTGGCATCGTGGTTGAAGTTAACGGTTTTAGAAACAGCATTATCGGTATGATCTTGAAAAGCTGCCTGCATTCTAACATGCCATTCAGGGGTAATGTCATGGGCAGTTACAAAAACTTTTTTAACTTCTTCAGGAATCTCATCAATTCCTTTTAATGTGCCTTTTCTGGCAATTCTTTTCATCAATTCTTCTGAATAGATGTTTTTCTCTTTACAAATTTGCTCAAACTGCCTGTTAACCTCGATCAGCTCAGTATTATCCATAATATTTCTAATGAATGAGATGGCAAAGAGTGGTTCTACTCCACCAGAGGCACTGCTAATGATACTTATTGTACCTGTTGGTGCAATGCAGGTAGTTGTAGCATTTCTGATTCCACAGGATTGTATTCTTTCATCCAGTTCTTTCCACATTTCATCAGTAACTATACCGGCAGAAGTGCCTTTATATTTAGAATATAAGTATGTTCCACTATCATAAACACTGCCTTCATAGTTAGGAAATGGTCCTCTATCAGCTGCAAGATTAATAGATTCTTGTTTTGAGATATAATTAATAAACTCCATTACCTGTCTTGCAAGGTTAACACCTTCATCGCTATTGTAAGATAAGCCCATAGCAATTAACATATCGGCCCAGCCCATTACTCCGAGGCCAATTTTGCGGTTAGTCTGCACCATTTCTTTAATTTTATCAAGTGGAAAGTTATTTACCGAAATTACGTTATCAAGAAAGTGTGTTGCTATGCGTGTTGTATGTGCGAGTTTTTCCCAGTCAATTGATGGCTGGTTAGTTTCATCATGTTTAACCATTACACCAAGATTGATTGAACCCAGGTTACAGGCTTCAAAAGGTAAAAGTGGCACTTCTCCACAGGGATTTGTAGATTCAATTTCCCCAAGAGCAGGTGTTGGGTTGTCTTTGTTTACTCTATCCAAAAAAACAACACCGGGTTCGCCATTGCTCCAGGCATGGTTTGCTATAATATCAAAGACTTCTCTGGCTTTTAACTGTTTAACAACCTGTTTTGTTCTGGGATGAACAAGATCATAGTTTTCATCGTTGATAACGGCTTCCATAAACTTGTTTGTAACCCCAACAGAAATGTTAAAGTTTGTCAGTTTTGATAAATCAGATTTACAGTTAATAAAATCTATAATATCAGGATGATCAACTCTCAGAATAGCCATATTGGCCCCTCTTCTGGTGCCACCCTGTTTAACTGCTTCGGTTGCAGAGTTAAATACTTCCATAAATGAAATCGGCCCGGATGAAACACCCATTGTAGTTCTTACAATATCATTTTTGGGTCTTAGTTTAGAGAAAGAAAAACCTGTTCCACCGCCACTTTTGTGAATAAGAGCCGTATTTTTTACTGCTTCAAAGATGGCGTCAAGAGAATCTTCGACCGGCAACACAAAGCAGGCTGATAGCTGGCCGAGTTCACGTCCTGCATTCATTAGAGTCGGGCTATTAGGCATAAATTGCAGAGAGGTCATCACTTCATAAAACTGTTCTGCTGTTCTATCTATTTGTGATTGATCCTTATTATGTATTCTATCAGCTTCTGCAATGCTGCTTGCAACCCTCCAGAACATCTCTGAAGGAGTTTCTACAGGATTTCCGTCTTCATCCCTTCTTAAATATCTTCTTGCCAGAACGGCTTTAGCATTTTCTGTTAATGATAATTCTTTATTAATTCTGGTTAACACTGCCGTTTATCTCCCCTATAAACAACTATGGTCATTAAAATCAAAAGCAGACGAATCTAGTTTTGAGATTATATAATACAACAAGCATGATAATTGTTACATATGTAGACTTCTAGTTTATAGTGTTATTTTTTGTAAAAAAATCTTTCAAGACACTATAAAGACAGTATTCTGCTAAAATGTGATTTCATTTCCTGTTTTACAAACTTAAAATTAGGTTTTGGCCTTGAATTTTTTTTTTTTTTGAGATTTGCAGTATTTGCAAGCTATACAACGATTTTATATTTCGAAATTTAACAATAATGCCTGGAACAAGAAATTAAACTCATATTTTAAAATCTTAAAATATAAAATTTTTAGTTATGATTAAAATTTGGGTAAAAATATTAGTTCAAATCTGGCATGGCTTAATAAACCTTTACAAACCAGAGGTGTATTAAATTACTTATGTGGCAAGGATTTCAGAAATTTACAGCAGATAGTTTTAACAAATATTAAGCAGTTTTAAATAAATCTATATTTCCTGAATTGCAGTCATAGAAGGCAAAACATGGTGGTATGTATCTACATGATGCACATAAATGTGAGCTAGTGAACATTTTGGAGAGTAAAATTCGAAAAATACTGCAAATAAAGAATGAATACGTTTGAATTTTTGTGAAACCACATTTTCAGTTATTTGATAATATATCAGGGTAACTTGATTCAAAGTTTGCAAAATTTTATAGGGGTGAGCCGTAGTAATAGTCTTTTGTGCTGGAAAAGAGTATGGAATTAGCATTAAAAAATAAAACATATAAAGTATCTAACCTTAAGGTCGAAAAATTAATCAGAGAAGCCAGTGATAATTTCTCATATAATAGAAATTACGATCTTGCAATGGATCAGATCGACGAAGCACTCTCAATTGAACCTCTGAACGTAAAAGCTTTAATTTTAAAAGGTGATATTCTTTTCTGTACTGATATGGATCAGGAAGCTCTGGAATATTTTGATGCTGCAATCAAAGCAGATCCTTATTCAGCAGAGGCTTATGGTTCTAAAGCAGGAACTCTTGATGTTCTGGGCCACTATGACGAAGCCTTGAAATTCTGTGATAGAGCCTTTGAGCTGGTCAGCATAAAGGATAAGTTTTTGCTGCCATCACTTTTTGACCAGAAAATAGCTTTATTAATCAGAATGAGAAAATTTGAAGAAGCAAAAAAAACGCTCAACAGGTCTGTTCGTATGCTTCCTGATGATGAATCCAGCTATCTTTGCTCATGTTATCAGGGCATGATAGAAAGCTCTTGCCGCTTAAGGCGGAAAAAACTTGCTCAAGCAGAAAAACTTTCGCTGAAAGTAATTTAAAATCTTCCACATCGTCCTGTTGTTTTAGGGTCAAATGAGGGCCCTTTTTTTAATACTTGATTTCAGCAAAATGAAAAATTATAAGTATTTTATACTGATCCTTGAAAGTAATGTATATATTCCAGATTATAGAGGCCGGGTGTGGTGATTTTTGTTGATGACATTTTGAGTATAAAAATCCTCTCATTGATTATTTGACGGATGAGTTTTGCCCGCTGTGCGGGCAAAAACACCCTACTGAATTCCATCAGCATATATTAATTATTTACGTTGAATGGTATAGAACCGTAATAAAAAGAAATACCAGATCGAAGGGTAACTAATTTCGTTATTTCCTCCAGTATAAAAGACCTTAAAAAATTAACAACAAAGAACAATAATACTGTAAATTGTTCACCAAGCATGTATATGTTGAACAATAAGCCCGTTTATTAGGAGTCGTTATTGTTTTTGCCTTAAGAACAATATATCAATTAAGTTTCTTTTTTAAAAATTAAAATGCAATTTTATTGTTCATTGTGTAAAAACACTAATTTAGCATAATTGAATTTTATACTGAAATACGGTTTAATATGTTCTCTTCTGTGATAAGCTATTACAGTGTTGCAGTTTATATAACAGAAACAGCTATGAAAACCGATATTGACAAAGTAATGGAGACACTTGACGGTTATTATGAAACCAATATGCTTATTTCATCAATGGATGAAGCCCGTGACCCATATAAACTTTTAATAAGCTGTATACTTAGTCTACGAACAAAAGATGAAACAACTTACCCGGCTGCTAAAAGGCTGTTTGAGCTGGCATCAACCCCTTCTGATATGCTGAAATTAGATCCTAGCAGGATTGAGAAAACTATCTATCCTGTTGGGTTTTACAGGAATAAAACAGCTACAATTCTAAACATATCAAGAATTTTAATCAATGAATACAGTGGAAAAGTGCCTTCTGATATGGATGAACTGTTAAAACTTAAAGGGGTCGGCAGAAAAACTGCAAATCTTGTTCTGGCCAAAGGGTATGATATACCTGCTATTTGTGTTGATACTCATGTTCATCGTATCTCAAACCGGCTTGGTTACGTAGAAACAAAAAACCCGCTCGAAACTGAAATGGCCCTGAGAAAGAAACTACCAAAAAAATGGTGGAAAACAATCAATACTGCGTTTGTCAGGCACGGTCAGGAAATCTGTAAACCAACAGCTGCAAGATGTTTTGAATGTCCTGTTGAAAAATATTGTATGAAAATCAATGTTAAAACTGCAAAACAAAAAACTAAAAAATGATATTCTTCTTCAGGAAACAGTTTCCCGCCCACCCACCCACAGTAATACAGTAATACCTAAAAAACATCTACTTTAAGAAGGAGCAAATATATGAAAGACATTTATGAAGAAATACTGCGAACCAGAAAAGAAGGTATACCAGCAGCCCTGTGTACTGTTACCTCTGTAAAAGGTTCTAGCCCTGGCAAGGAACATTTTAAAATGCTTGTAATGGAAGATGGATCCATAATAGGAACAGTTGGAGGTGGAGCTTTAGAAAGCGAAGTAATAGAAAACGCAAAAGAAATTATGAAAACAGAGAAAGCAGAAAACTTTGAACATAATTTAACAGATAAAGGTCCAAATGCCAGCGGCATGCTGTGTGGAGGAAAGATAAACGTCTTTATTGAACCAGTTGTAAGTCATTTTGCATATATTTTTGGTGGAGGCCATGTTGGGTTATCATTGAGTAAAATATTGACCCTTGCAGGCTTCAGTGTCGTTATACTAGATGATAGAGAAGAATTCAGCAATCAAGAGAGGTTTCCTGAAGCACTGGAAACCTATGCAGGAGAATATAAAGAACTTACAGCCAGGCTAAAAATGAAACAACCAGCCTATATAGTAATTACAACCCGTGGCCACAAGTTTGATCAGGAAGTTTTAGAGTGGGCCATTAGGCAAAACGCTAAATATATAGGTATGATTGGCAGTAAAACTAAAGTTGCTACTACGTTTAGCCGTTTAAAAGAAAAAGGATACAGCCAGGAAGAACTTGATAGACTGCATTCTCCTATTGGTCTAAAAATAGGGGCGGTTACAGCTGAAGAAATAGCTGTATCCATAGCAGCAGAGATGATTCAGGTTAAAAGGAATAAATAAAATTTCAATACATATGTATTACTTTATTAAGATCCTGAATACATTATCATAAGTGGCAATAAGGTCTATCGTTTCGCCAGCCTCTTTATAAATTGATGCCGCAGGAGTAAAGACTCTCTGCATATACTGTGTTTGAGGGTCAAAAGGAGAATTTGTAACCTTTATATTCTCTGTGAGTTGAAGTTCAAAGTATGTACATATGCCAGTAACTTTACCTTCACGGGTTAGTGTAATCTCGAATTCTTTATTGAAGTACTGATTAGAAAGGTTTTTAAGGTCAAAAGCCATTACAGTAACATCATCGGAAAGTTTAATAGTATTTTCAGGCTCAAGTCTTGTATAAATGCCCATAATATGTTTTTTAAGTGCTTCTGTAAAGGCGTTAAACTTAAAGCCATAGAGTATTTCAAATTCTCTGCTTTCCTGTACCATATCTCTATGAATCAAACTTTCATAGGCAAAGGCTTTAAGATTGATAATTTCTGGAATATACTTACAATCAGAAGATAGGAGGTTCTTTTTAGCATACAAAACTGACTCGAAAAGCCTTTGTTCAAAGAGATCAGCACCAAAAAGCTCTGTAATAAAAACATTGAACTTATCAGCATAGCATATAGGTGACAGGTTAGCAGGTTTAGAGAACACAAAGTCTATGTTAGTTAATTTTTCTTCTTTTGCTTTTTTTCTTGCATACAGAATAGCTGGTAATTCAGAGCTCGAAGAAACAATATGACATTCATTATTTTTAGCCAGTTCTCTTGCGAGATATCCCCCACCTTTAGCCCCCTGGTTTAAGACAAAAGCCCCTTTAGAAACAGTCTTAAATGCTTCCAGGTGAGCTTTTATCCAGGTTTGATCTTTAAGAAAAACTTTTTCATCTGGTAGCTCATCAGGTGCAAATTCAGCTTCTACAGCTTCATGATCCTGTTCAGTTAGCAGTACTTTTTCTTTTTTAAGGGATATAATGACCTGTAAAAGGTCATTGACAGTATCTTTAGGCCATACAGGTATCAGATTTTCAGGTGTTTGCCAGTCACAAAAAGCATATACTGCTGTAATGAGATGTTTCAGGAATCTTCTGGCATTATCCTTGTCAAAGAGGCCAATTATAAAGTAGTTTTCATCATGCCTGTTAATGAAAGCTTTTGGTGACAGGCGTAAAGGTTCACTGATATCAATTTGCATAAATAATTTTGGATCAATCATAGTTGTTTTCCAGTTTCAAGGTAAGAAAACCGTCATATGTCAGTTTATAGGGTACTTTTTGTCCTTTTTTTACTTCTAGAGGTGGATAAATATTAAACAGTTGTTGGGTCCAGCTTATCTGTGGGCTCCAGGGAGAATTTGAAAGGAGGTTATTATCGTCAATATGGGCAACGAAATAGAGACAACATCCGTTTAGCTGGCCTGGCATAGTAATTTCAAGCTCTCCCTCTGCTATAAATTTAGATTCAGTGATGGTAGTTAGATCCAGATAAATAGATTTATGAGTGTTAGAGAGCATTCTATTAGTAAATGTATCATATTTCAGGTATACACTTTCTGTTCGAGAGCTTTTAGCCTTTGTAATAAAGGTTAAATCTGAAGATGAGAAAGCCTTTTTTTGTTCAGGGCTTTCATAGCCAAATATATACACATCCAGACCTTTGGGTAGCATTCTGGCATCTGGTTTTAAGAAACGTTCACGGGCATCAATAGTGTATGAAAGAATGTTTTCATTAAATATACCGTCTCCTAATATTTCTGCTATAAAGAGATCAGCCTTTGGATTAACTGCTGAAGATGGTATATTCATTGAGTTACCAACCAGAAAAGAAATTTTATCATCGAATCCATTTTCTATGGCCAGTGGCCGTGTAACGGTATCTATCATATTTTTATTGATTTCGATGGCAAAAAGCTTTTTTGCACCGGCTCTTGCAGCGAAAAAGGTTAATATTCCACTACCGCATCCAAGTTCCAAAACGGTATCTTCAGGTTTTACATTGTCATTAATAGCATGCCAGTAAGCCGTTGCTCTGACATAGTCTTTAATCATTAGGTGATGGTTATGAATATTAAAAAATATACTTTCTGAGCTTGATACTGATTGAGGAAGTTGATCATTGGAAGTTAATATAGTGTTATCTTGTGGGCTTTTTTCTTCAAAAATACCTGCATAATAAAGATCTTTAAGCACTTCCAGAAACTGCTCCTGCCCTTGAGGTAGTGTTTTCAGTAAACTTTCAACATTACACCAGTCAAAAAACTCAGGTAAGAAAAGCAATAAATCTTTATGCAAAACCACCGGATCAGTTATATCAATGCCAATCCGAATTAAATCCTTGCTTTCAGCCTGTATTATTGTTTTATTAAGAAGTCTTAACTCCTTTTTTACGAATAAATCTTGCATTTTACCTGCCAGGTTATATTTTTTCCAAAAATAAATTCTTTTATAATGGTAAACGATCAGGTAAGATTTTGTATAGATTTTAACTATTTGTTATAAAAACGCAAAAAGTGCAAATAAGGCTACAGTGAGGAGTAATGACAGATCAATCTTCTAAAAGTCCCCTTTTAAAAAGTCATTATGTGATGCTTCTTGTTGTTTGTATAACTGCTATTTGCGGTATTGTATATGAGCTTATGATCAGCACGGCTGCTAGCTATTTAATGGGAGACAGTGTCAAGCAATTCTCAATTATAATAGGTATTTATATGAGTTCAATGGGCCTTGGTGCCTATTTATCTAAGTTTTTTAATGATAAATTAATAGAAAGATTCCTTCAGGTTGAAATTATCGTTTCACTCATTGGGGGAAGTAGCATAATTCTGATATTTTACTTCTATGCAATGGGCGGTATCTTATATTCTATAGTGTTATATGGCCTTACAATTCTAATAGGAATGCTTGTTGGCTTTGAAATACCGCTAGTTATAAGAATAATGGAGAATATTCTCAAGCTTAAAGAGAATGTTGCTAATGTTTTAGCCTTTGATTATGTTGGTGGGCTGGTTGGATCAGTTGCTTTTCCCTTGCTTTTGCTGCCTTCGCTGGGAATAATGAAAACAGCAATGTTGATGGGTGCGTTAAACCTGATTTCAGCACTCTGGTTGATATTAAAATTAAAGAATTTCAAACACAAAAAAGCCTATCTTGCTTTTGTTATAGTCTTTATTTCTCTTCTCGGGGCAGGTATGCTTTATGCTGAGCCTATTAACTATTATCTTGAACAAAACCTTTATAAAGATAAGGTAATCATAACAGAACAAACACGCTATCAAAAGCTTGTTGTTACCAGATATAAAAACGATATACGTTTATTTATTGATGGAAATCTTCAATTTTCAAGCACAGACGAGTATAGATACCATGAAGGCATTGTCCATATACCAGCCAGCCTGACACCAGACCTGAAGGATGTTCTTATTCTTGGCGGAGGGGATGGTCTGGCAGCAAGAGAGGTATTAAAACACAATAGTGTAGAAAATATTATTCTTGTTGACCTTGATAAGAAAATGATTGATCTTTTCAAAAATAATAAAATTCTTTCAGAACTGAATAATAAAAGTCTTCAGAACCCCAGGGTACAAGCTATTACTACAGATGCATTTGATTATGTAAATAATGATAATAATTATTATGATCTTATTATTGTTGATTTGCCTGATCCACGGACACCTTCACTCAGCAAACTTTACTGTAAACAGTTTTATCAGCTGGCGAAAAAACGTCTAAAGCCCGCAGGTATTCTTGTTACACAGGCTACATCACCATTTTTTTCTCGAAGGACTTTCTGGTGTATAGTTAAAACAATGGAAGAGGTCTTTCCTCACGTCAATGAATATCATATAGACATTATGTCTTTCGGAGATTGGGGATTTGTAATGGGATCAAAAATACCAGTAGATCATAAAACTTTAAAAACAAGAAAAATAGAAGTTTCAACACGCTTTATTCACAATAGACTAGCGTTAACCTTTTTTGAATTTGGTAAAGATATATCAAGACCAGATGATATAAAAATAAACACCCTCTTAAGCCCTGTTATTGTTCAATATTACCTTCAAGATTGGAATAAATGGTAAGCATAATAAATAAAAAAGAACCTTCTCAAGAGGTTCTTTTATTATCAGGCTTTAAATAGAGCAACAAGGAGGAAGTTTAATGACTTAAATATTTTGTATGCGATAAAATATTATGATACACGAAGAAGTTGAGAGTCATTATCGATTATTGTACAGGCTAATGGCAATTTATCACCTTCATTAAAGGTACCAAATGTTTTATCAAGTCTGTTATAGTTGACACATAAAAACTTCATGTTCTTAAGGTATTCTTTTGCAGATATTAAAGCATCATCATAATTGTTATAATTAGGTATCAAAAGGTCAACACCTTTTTGTTTAAACAACTTTTGTCCAGATGCATTTAAACAGCAGGTAATTAATTGTATTCCTTTTTTTGAACACAGGCTATAGGCATACAAAATTGCTGCAATGCCTGAGCCATCAATAAGATTTATTTTTGAAAAGTCCAGAATAACTACAGTAGAATAGTTTTTATTGAGCAATCTTGTAAAATTAGCTTTAAAATGCTCGCTTGCCCTGTCATCTAAATCTGTATAGGGCATTCTAACGGTAATAATTTCATCTGATTTGATAACAATTTTGCCATTAATTTTGCTCATTCCTGAACTCCTTTTTTATTTAGAGAGTTTATACCCTGTTTATTATTGCTGTTATTAATAATAATTATTATTCTTTTTAAAGTATTTTGTAATCCCTAATGAGCAGTAATCACGTTACACCAAAAGTAGTACTATCTTTTAATAAAAGGATTTTAAATCCTTAAAACTAAGTAAGAATAGAATTAAAAAGCTGTAGAATATTAAGGTTTATTTAGAATTGTTCTCAATAATTACCAGCAAAATTTTTCTTCCCAGGGAACAAAAACAATAAAAATGAATCCTAATTAACTATTAAAAAGAATACCTCTCTAAAAAAGAAGGCTTACTTCCTGATATAATAACTTTTAAACAAACTAAGAAGTTCTTATGCTGTTTAAATGAGCTTTAGCATAATATTATAAATTATTAACTCTCTCTCTTAAAGATTATTAAAATTATTAAATGCTCAAAGAGCTTTTTTAATGGTATCTTTAGTCAAATACAATCTTTATAAGTATTTAATCTATTTATTTGTGGTATACTACAAGCGAAAATCAGGTAATTAATACCAGAGAATTAAAACTCTAATATCTATTAATAATATGGTTAGGTAATTATAACAGGGGTAAACATATGGTAACAGTTGACTTACAGAAAGTTGAACAAGAAGTAAAGATACATAGCCAGCTTGTTAAGAAATTAACTACTGAAATATCCAAAATTATTGTAGGTCAGAGCTATCTAATAAACAGATTGATATTGGCATTGCTTGCTAATGGACATATATTAATAGAAGGTGTGCCCGGATTAGCAAAAACAACTGCTGTTAAGACACTGGCATCTGCTCTTGATACAGGCTTTAGCAGGATTCAATTTACGCCTGATCTCTTACCTGCTGATCTTATAGGTACACAAATCTTTCTACCCAAAACTGGACAATTTACCATCAAAAAAGGCCCCATCTTTTCCAACATTATACTTGCTGATGAGATAAACAGAGCACCTTCAAAGGTACAAAGTGCACTTCTTGAAGCTATGCAGGAACGACAGGTAACCATTGCTGATTATACTTTTAAACTAAAAGAACCCTTTCTTGTCTTAGCAACACAGAACCCTATCGAACAAGAAGGCACCTATCCTCTTCCAGAAGCCCAGGTTGACAGGTTTATGCTTAAGCTCCGGGTTACTTATCCCTCAAAAGAAGAAGAACTTGAAATCATGAAGCGAGTCGCCTATGATGTTGAAAGCAGCATCAACCCTGTTGTATCTGTTGATGATGTGTTAAAAGCCCGTTCAATAATTCAAAAAATTTATGTTGACGATAAAATCAAAGATTATATTGTAGATATAATTTTTGCCACAAGAGAGCCCGACAAATATGGAATAGCTGAACTCAAACACCTTATCGATTTTGGTGCATCTCCAAGGGCGACTATTTACCTTAACAAAGCATCGAGAATTCAGGCATTTCTGAGTGGTCGCAGTTATGTAACTCCTCAAGATGTTAAAGCTATTGGGCCTGACATATTGAGACACCGTATTATACCTACATACGAGGCTGAAGCAGAAGATATTAACTCTGATCAAATCATATCAATGATTTTTGATGGTGTTGATGTTCCTTAGGTGCTGATATGCAAATTAAATTTAATGTATGACACCCTAAAAATAATGCAATAGAGGCGTTTTTAATGCTTAGTTCTGAAATAATTAGAAAAATAAAGCGTATACAGATTAAAACCAATCACCAGGTAACCAGCACAATATCAGGTAGTTATGAAAGTGCTTTTAAAGGTCATGGAATGAACTTTGAGGAAGTCCGTGAATATGCAATAGGTGATGATGTAAGAAATATCGACTGGAATGTTACGGCAAGGATGAATAATGCCTATGTTAAGATCTTTAGAGAAGAACGTGAATTAACAATAATGCTGCTTGTTGATCTTAGCGCCTCAGGGATGTTTGGCAGTACTGAAAAAACCAAGAATGAACTTTCAGCAGAAGTTGCAGCAGTATTGGCCTGCACTGCGATAAAAAATAATGACAAGGTTGGAATGATCATATTTACTGATAAAGTAGAAAAGTATATTCCACCAAAGAAAGGTACATCTCATATATGGCGTGTCATAAGGGAGATACTATCTTATAAACCAGAAAATACTAAAACAAACATTGCTACAGCCCTTGAGTATATGATGCATGTACAAACTAAAAAATCTGTAGCCTTTATCATATCAGATTTTCTATCTTTTGGATACGACAAAGCTCTTAAAATAGCAAATAAAAAACACGACATTATTCCTGTTTATATCAATGATATCAGAGAATATGATATACCAGGTATAGGCTTAATCGAGATAGAAGATGCAGAAACAGGAGAAATAGCGCTAATAAATACAAATAGCAAAGAATTTCAACGTTTATTTACTAATAAAACAGCCAGCCATAAAAAAAATGTTCTTGAGCTGTTCAGGACATGTGATGCTGATTACATAGATATCTGGACAGATAAGACTTACCTTGACCCTATAATAAAGTTTTTCATTAAAAGAAGCAGGAGAATAAGATGACAAATAAACATTTTTCCTTACTTCTTGCTGCAATACTCCTATTGCTGGTTGCCTGCTCAGAGGAAACACTGCTTAAAAACCTTCCCAAACTTTCCCATGATAATACAGTAGCTCTGTTTTCACAGGTAAGCAAAGAAAATATTGATATTGGTGAACCTTTTAAATATACAATTACACTGTATCAAACTGATGAAGATACAGCAAAACTTGATAAAATAAAAAAGGAGCAATTCGAAAACCTTGAATTGTATGATTTTAAAGAAGAAACAAAAGAATTTAAAAATAAAAACATCAAAATAACCCGTCATACATATTTCCTGCAACCATCAGATGTTGATGATGCTCTTATACCAGGGCTGATATTAAAAACAAAAGATAAAACCTATACTATAAAAGCACTAACACTAAAACCTAATAGTGTTATACCAGAAAATCAGCCGTTAAAAGATATTAATGATATCAAACCCATAGATAAATTCTTTATTTTCAAAATCTGGTATATTCTTGTGCCACTTGCCATAGTTATTTTAACCTTTCTGTTTTTCTACTGGCTTGCAAACAGAAAAAAGAAAAAGGTTGAAATAGAAAAACCTGTAATCATTAAAGAACCACATCTGCTTGCTCTGGAGGAGCTTGCGTTGTTAAATAGAGAAAACCCTAAAACAGCAGAAGAATTTAAAGAATTTTACACCCGTCTATCTCTTATATTGAGGGTATATATTGAAGGTAGGTTTGCTATTTTTGCTGTTGAAAGAACAACTGACGAAATTTTATCTGCTTTACAAAAAATAGAACTAAATCTAAGAACCAGAAAACTGGCAGGCGATGTTTTAAAAGAAAGTGATCTTGTTAAATTTGCAAAATATCTGCCACAGAGTGAAGATGCAAAAAATGGAATCAAAAAAGTCTATCAATTTGTAGATACAACCAAAATTGATAGCAGTATTCTGGATAACCACGAGGCTATGTCAAATGTTTAGGTTTGAAGACCCTTATTTTCTGATACTCTTACTGATTATTCCTCTGATGATCTATTTTTACCTGCAAAAAGACACTACACCAAGAATAAAATACTCTTCATTCAGGAATTTAAAACTGTCTCTATCCTCAAAAAACCAGATTGGTCAGTATTTCTTAATTTTCTTAAGGCTGGCAGCTGTCACCCTTCTTATACTTGCTCTTGCAAGACCCCAAATACATAATCAGGTAAGGGAGATAGTAAGTAGCGGTATAGATATTATGCTTGTTATAGATACATCAGGAAGCATGGAAACCCCGGATTATACAGAAAATATGATGCCAAAAGATAGACTATCAGTTGTAAAAAAAGTGGTAAAAAACTTTATTGATAAAAGACCCGGAGATAGAATTGGTATGGTTGTCTTTGGTACAGAAGCTTTTACTCAATGCCCTGTTACACTGGATCATAAGATGTTGAAGATGTTTCTGAAAGATATTCATATTGGTATAGTCGGCGAAGCAACAGCAATAGGATCAGCTATTGGTATAGCTGTTAAACGGCTCAAGGATGTCGAAGGTAAATCAAAAATTATTATTCTGTTGACAGACGGAAGAAATAATGCTGGTCAGATAGCTCCTTTAACAGCTGCTGAACTGGCTAAAACCTTTGGGATAAAGATTTACACAGTTGGTGTTGGCTCTAAAAACCCGGGTAATCTGGCAATATCTCAGATGATGAAGGGTTATAATGTCTCTCTAACCACTTTAGATGACGAAAACCTTAAAGCTATTGCCAGCCTGACAGGCGGACTCTATTTTAAAGCTACAGACACTGAAGGGCTTGAGGAAATCTATAAGACAATTGACAAAATGGAAAAAACACAGGTTAAAGTCAAAGAATATGGTATTAACAAAGAACTATATCTACCATTATTATTATTTGCAATTCTGTTATTCCTTGCTGAAATAGTTTTATCTAATACACTTCTTATGAAATTACCCTGAGGAGAATAACCTATGAAGTTCGAACATCTGAATTATCTTTATTTACTGTGGTTAACACCTTTGCTGGTGGTCTTTATAATTTATTCGCTTAAACGTCGAAAAGCCCTCCTCAAACAATTTTGCAGTATAAATATATGCCCTAAAATCATTGAGGGTTTTAGTGAAAAAAGAAAAATCATTAAAAGCGTTTTCATAATAATTACTTTTATCTTTTTAATAATCACTATGGCTGGTCCTAAATGGGGATACAGTTGGGAAGATATTCAAAGAAGAGGTGTAGACATTTTTGTTGCTATTGATGTTTCTGATAGTATGCTGGCTGAAGACATTAAGCCCAATCGCCTTGAAAGAGCCAAGAGAGAATTAATTGATTTTATGAGTATAGCACAGGGTGACAGAATAGGACTTGTTGTATTTGCTGGCAGCAGCTTTATACAATGCCCTCTAACACTTGATTATAGTGCTATACAAATGTTTATAGATGATATTAATACCAGCAGCGTACCTGTAAAAGGAACCTCCATTGGAAGTGCTATTAAAACTTGCCTTGATGCATTTAATAGAAGTGCTGAATCAAGCTCAAAAGCCATTATACTTATTACTGACGGTGAAGACCATGGGGGAAACGTTTTTGAAATAGCTAAAGAAGCTAAAAAACAAAATGTAAAAATATATATTATCGGTGTTGGCAGCTCTGAAGGAGGCTATATTCCTTATTATGATAGCTTTAAAAAAGATAATTCAGGCAATAAAATACTTTCAAAGACCGATTTTGAGCAATTAAAACAGATAGCAAAAATTACTGATGGAGTTTACACCAACTCTGTAACAGGTAACCTTGACATAGAAAACATTTACATCAAAGGTATTAAAAAAGATTTAAAAGATAGAAAATTAAAGACATCCAGAGAAAAAAAATGGGTTGAACGCTTTCAATGGCCACTGGCTATAGCTTTTATTTTTCTTGTAGCTGAATTCTTTTTAAGCAGTAGAAAACGTAGCAGGGCAAAGTCAAAAAATGAGGGATAAAATATGTTTTTAATTTGTAAACCCCATAAAACCTTAATGCAAAAGAATATACAAATTATTATTATATGTAATTTATTACTATACGTATTGTTAATTATCTTTTTGGCTCCAGTATATGCAGAATCATTTAGTTCTCAAATCGAAAAGGCTCAGAAATCCTATGACAAAGCAAATTACAGTGAGGCTTTACATTGTTATACCAGGGCACAGGTAGAAAAACCGGATAATGCAAAACTGAAATATAATATTGGAAATACATTTTACCGGCTCAGTGATTTTAAAAAAGCAGCTGAAAGCTTTATTAGTGCAATCAATGATAAAAATAAGCCTGATATTAATGCCAGAACTTATTATAATCTCGCTAATACCCTTTATAAATCAGGAGAAAAGGAAAAGTCTCTTGAATATTACCTTAAAGCACTTCAAAAAAACCCTGATGATAAACAGGCAAAGCAAAACTATGAGTATGTTTTAAAGCAATTAAAAGAACCACCGCCGCCCTGTGAAAATCAGGACAAAAATAAACAACAACAAGATAAAGACAAGGATCAGGATAAAGATAAAGACCAGGACAAAGATAAAGACAAGGATCAGGATCAGGATAAAGATAAAGACCAGGACAAGGACAAGGACAAGGACAAAGATAAAGACCAGGACAAAGATAAAGGCCAGGACAAAGACAAAGACCAGGATCAAAATAAAGATGAAACCCAGCAACAAAAACCTGAAGAACACGAGAAACTAAACTTAAAACAGGCAGAGATGATACTGTCAAACCTTCAAGAAAAGAGGGTTCCACCAAAATCGAAAGTAATTCAGGGCAGGTATAAATCAAACAAGGACTGGTAAATGCGGCTAATATTCTTTTTAATAGCAACTCTTATATTGAATATGTTTCTTGTGTTACCTGTATTTGCAGGCTTATCGGCCAGTGTCAGCCTAAATAAAAAAACTGTGAGTGTTTCTGAATCTGTGACGATGAAAATAGAGGTTCAGGGAGCCAGAAGTGTTTCACAGCCTCAAATTGTTGATATGAACAATTTTCAGATATTATCAACCTCCAGTTCAAAGCATTTTGGCTTTTATAACGGTAAAACTGTCAATACAACCACGTTTAAATATGTTATTGTACCAACCAGCACAGGCGAATTTGATGTAGGACAGGCTTTTATAAATGCTGATGGTAAAACAATTATGGTAAACCCTGTAAAACTAACAGTTGTTGACAACTACAGTAAAGGCAGGTCAGGATCAAGCCCACCTCCATCTGCCCCAGACCGTTACAAAAAAAGCCAAAACTCTTTACCTAATACTAATATATCACCTGCTGATAATATTATTTTCGAAGCTGATGTAAATAATACAAATCCATACTTATACGAACAGATAATTTATACTATAAAACTATATATAGCTAAAGATGTTGACCAGACAAATCTTGAAACACCTGATTTTAAAGACTTTATTGTTGAAAAACTTGATCAACAAAAACAATATTATAGGTTTATAAATGGCAAAAATTATAATGTAGTAGAACAATCTTATGCACTATTTCCTACAAAAACAGGTAAAATAACAATTCCGCCGGCCTTCCTTACCGGTAGAATGCTTTATTATAATGATCCTTTTGACACTATATTTGGAAATTATTCAGCATCTCCTGTTAATGTTAGAACCAGTCCTGTTACATTGTTTGTTAGCAAGCTTCCAGATGGCCCTGAGGTCTTTAAAAACCTTGTAGGTAGCTTTAATATTAAAACTGAAATTAATAAAAAATCCTTAAAGGCAGGTGAATCTGCACAACTAAAAATTACAATCAGTGGTGATGGAAATATTATGAACATAACTAACCCTGATTTTAATTTTACTGAAGAGTTTAAGAAGAGTTTTAAGATATATAAATTAAACCCTGTTACGCATTTTTACAGTAAAAAAGATTATATATCAGGTCAGAGGATATTTAAGTATGATATTGTAGCTCTAAAAGCTGGAAACTACATTATACCTCCAGCTGAGATAGCTTATTTTAACCCTCTTAATAAGTCTTTTCGACAGCTGAAATCTGAAGTTATCCCTATTATAGTGACACCGGGAGATTCTAATGAAGTACTTGATGTTTCAACAAACCTTGAACTGGATCCTGAAAGTGAAATTTCTCAATTAAATCAGCTTATTGATATACATACCCCGGAAAAACCACTTGAAGATAATACTTTATCTAATAAAGTGTATCTAACTCTTGCGGCAATATTTGTTTTTCCACTTATTATTCTTTTAGGATGCTTTATTTTTAGCAAAAAACAGGAAAAGCAAAAAGAAAATACCCTTGAAATAAGCAGGAAGAAGGCTTATAAAAAGGCTATAAAGGGGCTTAAAAGGCTTTCTTCACTTGTTAAAGGAGGACAAACCCGGACATTTTTCAATGAACTGGATGATATACTTAAAACCTATATTGGTGAGAAATTGAACGTTCCAGGAAAATCATTAACCTCTAAAGATGTTGAAAACCTGCTTCATAAATATGAAATTAACTCTAAAACCATCTTTTTCATTGTAGAAATTTTAAAACTATGTGAATTATCACAATTTTCAACAATAGATAAGCCAGATAAAAAGATCTCTATTGCTTATAAAGATACAAAGAGAATTCTGAAGCTTCTTGAAAAGGAACTTAAAAAATGCAAAAATACTTAAAGTTAATTACAGCAGCAATAATACTGATTATAGTTTCTGTTCTTGCTTTACCATTAAAGGCAAATAACAATCTCTATGATGTTAATGATGATATAAACGCTCTTTTCAAACAGGCCAATCAACTATATCAGGATGGTAATTATAACAATGCTATAGATACTTATAAAAAGCTTGTTAATCAGGGTATAAACAATGGACACTTATACTATAACCTTGCTAATGCATACCTTAAGAATGAGCAGGTTGGCAAAGCCATCTTAAACTACCGAAAAGCAGAACTATTACTACCTCGAAATGCTGATATAAAAGCCAATTTAAAATTTGCCAGAGAACAAACTTACGACCAGATTGCAACAGGTAGTGATATTGAACCTGTCTTAAAAATACTGGCTTTCTGGTATTATGACCTTAATCTGACTGAAATAATTGTTTTAACAATTGTTATCAACTTTATTGTTTGTGGAATACTTGTTATTAAAATCTTTTTTAAAAATAACATACTTAAAATAGTAGCCATAGCAGGTATTATCATATTAGTAATACTTTTTGTATCTACATCTATTAAGCTCATTAACTACTTTAGAATAACCGATGGAGTTGTAATTACTAACCAGGCAAAACTTAAGTCTGGCCATGATGATTCTTATGCTGATTTAGACCTAATACACGAGGGCACAGAATTTCAAATTGATGATCAGAAAAAAGAATGGTACAAAATAAAACTTAAAGATGGCCGTCGTGGCTGGGTTAACAAAAAAAGCATCGAGATAATAAACCTGACCATCTAACATGCAAACTAACAACTCAATTTAAACCCGGGCTAATACAACCAAATAAATATTTTTTAGTAATTGTTCTTCCACCCCGGGGTATGATACAATCAACCCATAAAATATACACCCATAAGAGGAAATTAAAATGATAAAGAGAATTATATCATACAGTATTGCTCTAATTTTATGTTTTTTTGGTACAGGAATAACCCTGAAAGCTTTTTCAGATGCAGGATTCCCTGAAACAGAAGCTTCAACACCTTCTAAAAAAGTAGATACGGTTGTTTCATATGTACAGGTCCTAACAAATAACGATCTTAAGCTAACAGAGAGACCTGCTAAATCAGTAATAAGCCCCAGAGGAGATTTTATTCTTGTACCCTCAATTGATAATAACTTTCTTTACTATATTAATACCTGGAATAACTCCCCAAAGCTGGAAAATTTCACCATACCAACAGGGCAAAAACCAGTAGCTGTAGCCATTTCAAGCAACTCAAAATATGCTTACATTGCTAATGAAGGCGACAATACTATCTCAGTTGTCAGACTGGAGGAAGAAGATTCAAATATTGTAAATACAATTACAACAGGCGAAAAACCATCATCAATTGCTATTAGTCCTGATGATCGTTACCTCTATGTTACAAATAAAGGTGATGATACCCTGAGTATAATTAAAACCAGTTATGATGATTGTAAGATTGTAAATATCATACCTGTTGGTAACTTTCCTTATTCAATAAAGCTTTCTAAAACCGGGGAAACTGGTTACATTGTTAACCAGGGTTCTAACGATGTAAGTATAATAGATTTGTTTGATCCTGAAAATGCACAGTTTAAAGGATCTATACCGGTTGGCGTCTACCCTTCTGATCTGGCTATTAGTAATAATCAGGATATTTCAATTGTTTCTAACACTATTGAAAATACGTTGAGCGTTTTTAACCCGTTAAGCGATTTTCCTGTATCATTCGGAACTATTTCAAATGTCTCAAAACCAGCAGGCATAGCAAGCGATAACAAAGGAAACTTTGCAGCTGTTGTCAACGCTGGCAGTGGAACTTTAAATTTATACAGTTTCAGGTATGCAGAAGATCAGAGTATCATAAAACTTGATCATGACGATATTTCCGTTGGTGGATATCCTGAGTTTATTGATATAAATTCAGAAAAAGAACTGATGGTTATTATAAGTCCACAATCTAAGACTTTAAGCCTGATCAAATATGAGAGAAAATACGAAAATTAAATATCTTTAAAATATATTTTTTATTTATTTAGTCAGTCAAAGCATTTTATGGTTATAAAAGCTGAGAATATTTCCAGGTCAGTTACTGGCCCTGATAACAAAACCATCACTATACTTAAAAGAATTAATTTGGAAGTTTTCCCTTCTGAGTTTCTTGCTGTAATGGGGCCTTCAGGTTCCGGTAAAACAACCTTATTGCAAATACTTGGCCTTATGGATACTGCAAGTGCCGGAGAGCTTACTATACTTAACAAAAATGTTTCTCAACTATCTGAAAAGGATAAAACCTCATTGAGAAGAAATGAAATAGGGTTTGTGTTCCAAAAACCTCTTCTAATAAGCGATTTGACACTTATTGAAAATTTAAAACTTGTTGCAAAAACCACCGATAAAACGATAACAATTAAAAATATACTTGAAATACTGGAAAAAACAGGGCTTAAAGGTAAAGAAAATCACTACCCGAGAATGTTATCAGCAGGAGAAAACCAGCGAGGAGCTCTGGCCAGAGCTGCTATTATTTCACCAGCTGTATTATTTGCAGATGAACCAACTTCTAACCTGGATAAAGAAAATAAACTTGTTATAATGGATATTTTAAAAAGACTAAATACTGAAAACCATATAACTGTGGTAATGGCCACACATGATGAGCTTGTATTACACTATTCAAAAAGATCTTTGTGCCTTATTAATGGTACAATTGAATAACAGACTAAAATCAGCAATCCTGATGATAATATAACATTCAAATTTCTCACTGAATGTATTGTTGTTTTTTTGGATTATAATAGGCGATATTATTATTATAAATAAGCCTGAGTTGTGAATTATTTATACTGGAAAAATTGTAAAAATGACTACATATGTATTATTGTTCTCACAATAATCTTTACTTTACTCCTTCTTTTTAGCACTGCTAGTTGGGGAAGTGCGGTAATAGATTGTTTTAGAAATGCTTATGTACCCTGGCAAATTCTCGAAGGAAAAACCCTATATTCTGAAATTTACTATATTTATGGCCCACTAATTGCTTATTTTCATTCTTTGTTGTTTTATATCTGGGGTATAAGTCTCAATACTCTTTACATTTCTGGTATAACTGTTTCATTTCTTATTCTCCTCTCATTCTATTGCCTTTGCAGGCATCTAATGACCCCTTATATCTCTTTTATTAGCAGTTTTTCAGCAATGATTCTGGTAATGTTCAGGCCAGGCATCTTTCAATATATATTTCCATATTCATTTGAAGCTGTTTACAGCACATTATTAATATTACTGCTTCTGAATTCTTTAATTTTTTTCGTTAAAAGTAACTATAATAAACCATTCTTTCTTCTATCAGGGAGTATTATTGTTTCATTAATGCCTTTAATCAAGCAGGATAGTACATTATTTGCTTACATTATCTTCTATATCTTTTTGATATCGCTTATTACAACAAATAAAATAATTTTTAAGTCATCTTTTCAGTATCTTCTGTTACCTGTAATCGTTCCGGTTTGTTTTTACAGCATATTATCATTATTTATACCCCTTGAATCTCTCTATCAAGGAATTTTTCCATTTGATACAATACATACTACATTGATTATAAGTTTTCCAGAAAAGGGTTTAGTCTATTCCCTTTTTACTGCTGTGATATTACTACTCTTTATAGCATGTGTTTCTTTTATTTATTGTTTTTTATCTTATTATATTCGTAAATTAAGCCAGCATGAAGGCTATATAATGATGTTAATCAGTGTTATAGCCTTTATATACATAATTTTTTATTTTGACAGCATCCAAAATCTCTTTATTGTAAAAGTTTTAACCGGCCAGGGTCTTCTAAGCTGGATTCTCCTGTTTAACTGTATTTACCTTGCTATAATGCTTTTTTCCCTTTACAAAAAAGCCATTATGCTTGATGAGAAAAGGTTTATTCTACTTATACTTCTTGTTTCTTCAATTATAATGCTTGTAAGAACACCGTTTTTTGTTAGTTTAAGTACTTCCAGTAATTTTTACATATTGCCATCAATCTTAATTCTTTTGTTTGTATTGTTTTGTGATAATCCATGTCAGATAAAAGCCCGTAAAAAAAAGGTATTCAAGAATTCCCTTATCTTTTCAATTATGTTAATACTACTGCTGAACAGTCTCCTTTTTTATAAATATTACTCAGAAAAGACTATTACAATAAATAGCACACGTGGATACTTTAAAACAGGACCTTTAAGAGGTCATCAGATAAACTCAGCTCTTAATTATATTAATAAATACACCAATAAAAACGATACAATTCTTGCACTGCCTGAAGAAACACTCTTTTATTTTATGGCAGAAAGATCAGCTGCCTCAAAATATTATCAGTTTTTACCGGGTATTACTTCAAGCAGAAAAACTGAAACATTTATTATCAAAGAGCTGGAAGAAACAAAACCTGCCATGATACTCATTAGTTCTAATGAAGTAGCAACTCATTATGGATTTAAGCACGTTGGCCTTGATTATAACAATAATTTATTATCCTGGATTAAAGACCATTACAAACTTATAAAGATTATTCAGGCTCCTATAAAAGACCTGAAGGTTATTTCACCTTATAGAATATATATCTATCTCAACAATAACAGGCAAAACAACCCTGCTAATCATACCATTAATCAATAAATCATTCTTCATAATGTTGGATTCCATTTTAAAAGGCATTAAAATAATAGTGAAATGAATGAAATCAAGTTATTTACAATTAATACAGCTTCTAGCATAAGCACTCTGGCGTATTATATAATATAATTAATGAACAGAGCTTTTTATTCAGGAAAAATTTAAAGGAAACAAGAGAGAAACCTTAATATAGCGCTAATTTTCAGAAAAAGGAAATTGAATGGCCCGAAATAAACCGAAAGATTTCTATAAAATACTCGGAGTTGCCCACACTGCAACTGATAAAGAAATTAAAAGTGCCTATAGATCTCTGGCCAGAAAATATCATCCGGATGTCAATCAGGGAAACAAGCAGTCAGAAGATAAATTTAAAGAAATAAGTGAGGCCTATTCAGTTCTATTAGACGAAAAACAACGCTATCTTCTTGATATTGCCCTGGGAATCAAAACTCTGGAATCTGATAAAAATACCCGTGCAAAAACAAATTTTAAAAATTCTCAAAGAAATGCTAAAAATACATCCGGCAAAAAGTATACTAACACCAGCTCTTCAAAAACGACAAAAAAGGATGACAGCTTAGCCAGTACGTTTTCAAATCTCTTTGAAAGCATTCTCAAGGGCAATGAAGCAGAAGATAATGAAAAACATAAATCAAAAGGCCCTCCAAGGTTTACAACTGATCCGCCACCAGAAAAAAAAGAAACTGCAACATATTCAAATGTACATAAAGCCAGAACAACACATAAAAGCCAGAGAGGGGAAGATATTACTCTTGATGTATATTTAATGGCAGAAGAAGCCATTAAAGGAACTGTAAAAACCATTAATATTGTACATACTGATCCATGTCCAAAATGCAATGGCAGAGGTTTACTTGTAAATGGTACCTGCCGCACTTGTAACGGCAAAGGAGAAAAGAGTAACCACGATAAACTTGATGTCAAATTACCAGCAGGCGTAAAAAATGGGGCAAAAGTTAGAATTGCCAAACAGGGCAATAGAGGTATCAATGGTGGCGATAATGGTGATTTATACCTTATTATTAAAATTTATAACCCTTCAAACTTTGAATTTGATGGTTTCGATGTACTTTCTGAAACCTCTGTAGCACCTCATGAGGCAGTTCTTGGGTCTGAAATACAGGTGCTTACAATAGATGGGTTTGTTAAAATGAAAATACCTCCAGGAACACAAATGGAACAGAAATTTCGCCTTATAGGGCAGGGATTGCCAAATAAATCAGGTGAAAGAGGCAATCATTTTGTTAAAATAAAGATTGAAATACCGCAAAAGCTCTCAGCAAGAGAAAAGGAGCTTTATGAAGAGATCTCACGTGTCAGTAAATTCAACCCCAGGGAATATATTAACTAAAATGACTGAATCTAAAGCAAATTTAATAGAAATATTTTCTTCCGCACAGGGAGAAGGACCTTTTGTAGGTTATAAACAGATATTTGTCAGGTTTACAGGTTGTAACCTCAATTGTAATTACTGTGATACAGACTATGCAGCTCAAGAAACAGTAAATGTCGAGACTCATCCCTATTCACAAGTATTTGATAAAATCGATAACCCTGTAAGCACTGAAACACTGTTTTATTATTTGAAAAAACTCGACAATCCCGCAGGTTTACATCACTCTATAAGCCTCACAGGAGGAGAACCACTCTTACAATCTGACTTTCTTAAAGTATTTCTTACTGAAAACTTTGCAAAACATAAGTTTAAAATTTATCTGGAGACCAACGGAACCCTCTGTAATGAGCTTGAAAAGATTATTAAACTTGTTAATTATGTTGCCATGGATATAAAACTCCCTTCTTCTACTGGAAAGATTAGTGAACACTGGCATGAGCATAAAAATTTCCTTAAAGTAATTTCAGATAATAAGAAAGCAGGCATTGAATATTTTGTAAAATCAGTATTAAACAATGACTTTAGTGATTATGAGCTTCATAATATTGTCTGGTGTATGGCTTCAAGTGATGCCGGAGTGCCTTTAATACTTCAACCTGATACATCAAACCCGCCTGAACCTTTGAAATTGTTACACTGGCAGGAAAGGCTTTTGAAGCATATCAATGATGTCAGAATTATTCCACAGACTCATAAAATTACATCTATTCCCTGAGCCATTTTTAAGGTTAATAATACTGAAAATCTTCAACTGGTCTTGATATAAATTCTTTTCTAAATTTATATACCTTTTGAAGTTCAGTTTTAAGCCTGTCAATTTCTTTTAAATCAGCAATATTAATCATTTTAAATTCTGTTAATCTAAACTTAAGGCAGTCACCTTTGTAGCTTATAACTTCTATAAGGCCTGCTGCCAAAAGGGCATCAACACTTGAAAGGATTACATTAACTGAGGTTCCCAGTTTAGAGGCCATAGCTAATACACTAGCTTCTGAGTTCTTCTGTTTTGAGGCATATTTAAGCATACTATAAACTGTTTTGAATATTTCAACTTCATTTTGAGGTTTATAATATACAGCAGGCGCCAGGTGAACTATTTCTGGTTTGGTTTGTCTTAATAAATCTTTTATAACAGCATCTTCTGGTGGATATTCAAGGAAAATAATTTGATAATAGTTTTCCTGACAGTTTCGATTAATTATATCGCAGTTGTTATTTATCAGGCTTTTATACTGGTTGCTTTCTGCAAATATTGCAATCTTTGAATCAGTTGTTTTAACATAATTCTTAATTAACCGGGTTATATCAGTTTTATTTCTGTGATCTATCCATTTAACAGCGTTTTTAGTCTTTTGAGATAGTTCATTAGACTCATAAATGGGCATCATATCTTTAACAATAAGCTGAATCCTCAATTTAGACATATAATTATTTATTTCAGGATAGAAAGCAACTTTAACTGGTTGATTTACGTCGAATTCAAGTGCTGATTTCTGCCACCAAAGAGCTTCAAGATACTTATTATCTGGGGATTTCAGATTAATTTTCAGGTGATTGTTATCTGCTCCTATCATTCTAAAGTTCAGTATAGACAGGTTTGAGCAGCATAAAACAGGTTCCGGATTATCCTGGCCAAAGGGTTCTAGCATTTTGATTTTTTCCATAAGATCCAGTGAAAGCTCATCAGGCTTAATATCCATTTCAACATTCAGGTATGGTTGTGGATCAAGATTATGAAATTCTTTATTAACTTCTTCAATAATTGATTTCTTAAAAGTATTAAGGTTATCAATATTTAAATTAAAGCCTGCAGCCAATTCGTGACCACCAAAACGTATAAATAATTCACTTATTTTGTTAAGAGTGTTAAACAAATGCAACCCTGGTATGCTTCTTGCTGATCCTCTCGCCTCGTTTTTTTCTATTGACATTAGAAACACTGGTCGATAAAACTTTTCAACGAGCATTGATGCAACAATACCGATAACCCCTGGGTGCCATTCTTTATTTGCAAGGACTATAGCTTTATTTTCTGTCAGGTCAGTTTCTTTAAGCATCATTAAAGCTTCTTCATAAGTCTTATCGCAAAGTTGCTGACGCTCTCTATTTATTTGTTCAAGTTTTGATGCTAATATTTCAAGTTTTTCCGGGTCGCTGGTTGTTAATAGATCTACTGCGTTTGATGCGTAATCCAGTCTGCCAATAGCATTCAATCTTGGTGCAATAAAAAAAGCAATTGAAACAGAATTAAAGTTTTCATCCAGAGGTATTCCTGCTTTCTTAGCAATTTGAACAATTGCTGCTGGTTGTTTATCTCTGATGGCATCAAGCCCTTTTTTTGCTATAAGGCGATTTTCATGCTTTAACGGTACAAGATCTGCAATGGTACCTATAGCAGCCAGATATAGCAGGTCTTCAAGAAGATCATTTTTGTTAAACCGTTTCAATAAAGCTTCTGAAACCTTGTATGCAACACCTGCGCCACAAATTTGAGCCATTTTTGAGTCAGGTTGTAGCATTTTAGAATTAATGATAGCTATTGCCGGTGGCAAAACTTCAGGCAGCTCATGATGGTCAGTTATAATTGTTTCTACACCGAAGTTTTTGGCCAGGTCAATCTCGTTATAGTTACTAACACCGCAATCTATAGTAATAACGAGTTTAATTTTACGTGTACTTATCAATTTAAGTAATGAGGTAGTATTGATTCCGTGGCCTTCATGAACTCTTTCAGGTATATAATAGCTGACATTAGCACCGATATATTGCAGTGTTTTCAGTAATATAGATGTTCCTGTGATGCCGTCAGCATCAAAGTCACCCCATATCAATACAGGTTCCTGGTTTTCTATGGCTGTTTCAATGCGATTAACAACTATAGGCATATCTACAAACTCGTCAGGAGAAGAAAATTGGTCATCAGATAAATTTAAAAAGGCTTCAGCTGTTTCAGGCTCCAGTATGCCTCTATTTGCAAGAAGTGTCGCTACTGTTTTTGAGCCACACACTTCTACCAATGCATCAGGTAATTCGACCTTTTCCCTGTATTTCCAGTATTTTTTCATTTTTGTCAGCCTGTTAGCCTGCAATCAAATCTTTGTTTTGGTTAACATTATGAGCTTTCAAGTTTTGAGAGCAGGCAAAAAAATAATTATCACCCTGAATATTCTACAAAAACCAGTCATAAACAGGGAGGTTAATCATTATTAATGTTACATAAAGTTAGAAGAAGCTATTTTATAAGCTATTGTTGGCCTTGAATAATATTAATTAAGCGATCCCATTGATTGGGAGTGATAAAATAGATTTTTTCATTTCCATCGGCTGTTTTAACGGTTAAACTTGTCTTTCTATCATGAATAGCAGCAGGCATAGCCATTAAACCTGGTTCTAAAACATTTACTTCTTCTAGTTGATAAGAATCCTGACCAATTTTAAAGTTGATTTCTGTGCCCTGATTCTTTTCTGTTTTATCAATTGTATGTAAATCTTTTAAATTTCCTGAGTTTTTAGCCTGTGAGATGGTTTCAATGATTGCTCCTATTTCTTTTTTGTCAGAAAAAAATCCATTAAAGGCTACTTTAGGCTTTTGTGGTAAATAATAAGCCTCTAAAGTTTGTGGTGGAATAGAAATATTTGTTTTATTTGAATCTGCTTCAGGGTAAGAGAAGTGTATTACAGGTTTTTCCATATTACCCGGCAGGTTAAATCTTGCGGAGCTGGTTGTATGGTTGATTGATTGAATCATAGTCTTTAATAGTGCTCTCTTTTTTGTGTGCTAATACATATGTATTATATTATAAATCTACAATAATATAAAATTTCTTTTATATATAATAAAGCATCAAGGCAAAGATCTGCTATTTTTGTGAGAAATCGTTACAGTTATTAATAAAAAGCCTTATAAAAAAGCTTTTAGCCAGCATGTTGATTAGCCACCTCCAACGAAGCCTACAATTTCTACTGTATCGCCATCAGAAAGGGTTGTTTCGTCATATTTTTGCTTATCAACAATATTTGTATTCAGCTCTACAACAATCCACTGGCCTTTAATATTTAGTTTTTGAAGAAGCTGGCTAACATTTAAAGATGTATCAAACTGGTATTCTTTTCCATTGACTCTAATTTTCATAATACTGACCTCGCAAGACTAAGTTTATCGAGCATTTTTCTGGCTGTTTCTTCAGGATTATGAGCATTCATAATTGCTCTAACGACAGCCACCCGTGTAGCTCCGGCATTAATAACCTCTTCAATGTTATTTTCATCAATACCTCCAATGGCAAAGAAGGGTATATTAATATTTTGGGCTGCCCATTGAACGTATTCAATGCCTACTGCCTGTCTTCCCGGTTTTGTAGGAGTGGCAAAAACCGGGCCTACACCTGCATAATCTGCACCATTTTTCATTGCATTTATTGCATCTTCAGGTTTATGTGTTGAGTTACCTATAATTGCCTGTTCCCCAAGTATTTTACGAGCATTTTGTATGTCCATATCATCCTGGCCAAGGTGAACACCATCAGCGTTAACTGCATATGCTATATCAACCCTGTCGTTAACGATAAACAAAACATCATATTCTGCACATAATGTTCTAATTTTCTTTGCAAGGTAAATAAATTCCTTTGCTGTTGCAGTTTTTTCTCTCAATTGAATAATATCTACTCCACCTCTAATAGCCAGCAAAATAGCGTCTAGAAAGGCATTTTCATCTATAAATTTTGATCTATCTGTTACCAGATAAAGTTTTCTATTTTCCAGTCTTTTATTTTTATAGATTTTTTGTGCTTTCAGGTTCATTTTTTTCTCCAGTGTGTAGAGTTCATAGCGTGCTGATTGAAATACATTTGAGTCAAGGCTTTTGTCAAACTGCATATACTCTTCAAGGACTCTCAATGCCTGCTGACAGCGTTTAAAATTGGCTTTAAGTATATCAGAAAGTTCTTTTCTCGTAGATGTATTGGCAATTTGGGGTCCAATATCGGCCTCAGAATCCCTAGCTTTAAGCAAATCTAAATAGTTATCAGTAAGGTTATTATTAATTTTATGGCGAATAATTTTGAATGATTCAGTTAAGTCAGGATCATCCATATAAAACCGGGCTACTTCTTCAATTACCCGGAGAGCTTCAGAGGCTCTATTTAAATTAGCATCAATAATTCTGGCGTTTTCCATCTTTATTTTCGATCACAGTCTTTTCAATATTATTTAACCACAGAACCAATGATAGTGCTTAAAGAAATTTGTTCAAGCTTAAAATCTGCTTCTGAGCATTAATTTTCAATTAGCAACCGGCAAAAAACCTGCAATGTGGTTATTATAACACTTTAAAATCTTTTGCTTTGATTCATTAAAGCCTTTGGTTTATAATAACCTGACCGCTTCAAGAGGACTCTTAAAATGACAGATATGCATTATAAATATTTAGTTGCTTTGAGTGATTCAACCTTTGCTGAAGATTTAGAGGCTTTGCTAAACGAGAAAGCCTCTGACGGGTGGGAGCTTTTTATGCTTCATGAGGTTGATAACAGGATGGGCAAGACACAATATAACTGTATTTTCTATAAACTTGATGATGACATGGCTTCAGATTCAGGTGAAAACGTTGAAGTAAGTGATATAACAGACTTTAAAAAGCGAATAGAAAAGATTTATCAGACAAAAGATACCCATAAAGACTATATTGAACTCCAGAAAAGAATTACAAATCTTCAAAAAGAGATCAGCTCAACCAAAGAAATGCTCGACACATCCGAGCAGGAAAAAGAACGTAAAGAGTTAAACAGTCAGATAGAAGAAAAACTTAACGAGCTAAAAGACCTGAATCTTGAAATGGCAAAGATATCAGATTCATTCAAGTTTTATAACAGAATAAAATCAGATAAAATAACCATCTATTTATCTGATGAGCTAACCAGAATGGCAGAAAACGACAATGATGAAAATCTTATTGCAAAGATAATACACTACAGGCAGGATCTCACAGACAAGCAGGGCTTTGTAATACCCAATATAAGGTATACAGATGATCTTAATCTTGAGCCCTATCAGTATAAAATACACATAAGAGAGGTTCCAGCGGCTTCAGGCTTTGTTTATCCTGGTCATAGAATGTTTTTCAAAGGTCAAAATAACCTTACCAGAAAACCCCGTAACGCTATAAGTGCCCTGCATCCTTTATATCTCTTTGATGTTTTCTGGTTAAAGGAAGAACAGACAAAAGATTTCTGGGAAGAGGGCCTGTCTCCATCAGATTTAATTGCTACACATCTTGCTTATACCTGTATAAAGCATTCTAATGAGCTTCTTGACTATAAAGATATAAATAATTATCTTGATATAGCAAGAAAAAACAACTTTGAACTGGTTGAAAACCTTATACCTGAGATTATTTCTCCTGGTGACCTGCGTTATATAATTGCCTGTCTTATCAGGGAGATGGTGCCGGTTAAAGACATAAACTTTATCTTTGAACGCATAATGGATCTCTATAACTACACCTCTGAAAAGGAAATACTGTTAGAAAAGCTGCGAATTACTATGAAAAGGCAAATAAGCTATTCAAGGTCTGATGAAAACAACCAGATTGAAGTCATTCTGGTTGATCCTGAGCTGGATAAATACCTGAAAGACAACATTATTATACCCGAGCACTCAAATCCTTTTCTTAACCTGTCTAAAGAAGAGACCGAACAATTGATGAACACCACTGCTGGTATGATAGAAAGTACCGGTTCACGTATAGAGCATACGGCCATTCTGTGTTCTAACTCTGTCAGGCAGCCTCTTTTCTTTCTCTTTGAAGAATTTATACCTGGCATTGCTGTATTATCTCACGAGGAAATTGACAATGAGATAGAAATGTCTGAAATAGGTACTCTTTCCAGAAAAAAACTCTTGACAAGACGATCCAAAAAGAGATAATGCAAAAAGACTAACCTGCACAAAATACCAAAAATAACCTGTAACAGTGATTCAGGTTATTCAGGCAATATTAAATTACAGAGCATTTAAAAACACTCTCTCTTAAATATAGTGGTTAACTTATCCCCTGTTTACTTACCAGTAGACCATTTAGCTCTACCGAACATGTCATAAACTTCACCGGTTTTTTGATTTCCACGTAGTTTTCCAACAAAAGCACCGATGATAGTATTTACAACAATAGCTGCTGCTAAAACACCTTTACCCATGTTACCTTTGCCAAGGCTATTAATTATCATGCCTGTTGCAGCTGCGGCAGTACCACCGGCTGCTCCGTAGAGGAACCCGGTACCTGCGCCTTTTAGTGAATCAGAAACTTTTTTCTTACCCACAAAAGCACCGGCAAGCGTGCCGCCAACAACTGCTGTGCCAAGGATTAATTTACCCAGCTTGGTATTTTTGAGCCCTTCTTTTGCAGTTTTGGCTACCAGCATAGCTGCGGCTGCGGCTGGAGCTCCAACGGCTGTACCGTAAAGCATACCAGCTATAGCACCCTTGGTTGTTTCTTTTAATCCAACAAAAACGGCCCCCGCTCTGGCAAAAAAGCCCGGTTTATAAGGCTGTAAATACTTTGGTTGAGGTGTCTGTAGTGCTTCAGCAGAAACATTCGCAGGCAATACCTGTGGTGGTGCCTGGTTTTGTTTTGCTGTGAAAGCAGGTCTTACTGCTGTCATCGTGACTGGACTTAAACTCATTACTTAAATCCCTTAAAGCTTGATTTGTTTAGCAATAATTATAACACTAACAGAATTCTTTTAAAGCCTCTTCTTTTTTCTTTTTTGAGACTCAACTAGAATCATTTTAACTAAAACTACTCAATATAAAAAGTTGCTCAATTAATTTAAAAAAGTTGAAATTTTTTTTAAAAAAATAGAGTATCTTGTAGTTTTTGTTACAATTGTACAACTATTTGTTCAGTGCCGGTTTATTGTTCCACTTGGTGACAGAAAACCAGAGCAGGATATATAAATCTAATTGTTATTAATTATACTCATTCGATATAGATCAAATGTCAGTATGATAAAATTGTCATACTTATGAAATTCACAAATTTCGGGTATGATATTTTGCAAATGTAAAAATATTTAAACTACAATTCAATATAATAATGGTGGTCAAAAGCCATTTAGATTCACTTTTTTAGCGATACAAAAAAATTATTATGATTTTAGCATCGTTTTGACCGTTTAAAATTTCACCAAACCGGGTAGAAAGTATAAACAAAGTATGCTATTAATTAAAATTAAGCATATGAAAATAACAATGTTAATGATATAATACATTTCAACGCATCCAGAAAACTAAGTGGTAACAATAAGCCAGTAGGGGGTGATTGTCTTCCAGTATACATGAGAGCCCGTTAAACGGGTATTTAATCGGTCAGTATTAGAGTTTTAGAAGTATTTGTTAGAAAGGATAAGAATATGCGTAACAATAAAGGTTTTACTTTATTAGAACTTCTCATCGTAGTTGTTATTTTAGGCGTATTAGCCTTAATTGCTGCTCCTACATTATTAAACGCAGCTGACAAAGCTAAAGTCGGCGCAGTAAAAGCTAACGTATCTGCTGCTGCTTCAACAGTAACAACATACCTTGCCGTTGATGAAATGACTGGTGCTAATGCTTCATCAACAGCAATTGAAACATTAAACAATGGTGGTGATGGAACTGCTGATACAGAAGATGATGCATGTAGCCCATTTGATAGTGTTTCAGATATGTCTTCAGGTTGTAACATTGATGCTTATACAGATGCAAGCCCTGAAAAAGGTCAAGTTGTTATTGCTGCTGACGGTTCAAATGAATATGCTGTAAATATTAAAGGATACGGCAAAGATGGCTCAACAGTTGTAGCTGCTAAAACAGTTAGAGCTCCACAATCTTCAGCATCAAGCTAGATATCTATTTAATAGCATAGCTTTTAAAGGATGGGGGGTATTTTACCCCCCATTTCCAGCCAGCATGTCAGTATGAATATTAGAGAGTTGTAAATTGAAAAGAGAAAGCGGCTTTACTTTAATAGAACTGCTTATTGTTGTAGTCATTTTAGGGGTTCTTTCCTTAATATCAACAGCAATATTAATCAATGCGCTGAATAAAGCCAAAGATTCTGCTGTAAAAGCTAATGTATCAGCTGCTTCATCAACAATGTTAACAGCTATGTCAGTTGATGAACTTACTGCGCAGGAAGCCATTAACAATAACCTTAATACGCTCAACAATCCTGATGGTATTGATGATAACGGTGACGAGATCAAAAGCCCTTATGATAATAGTATTGATGCCTTTGTTGAAGGCGAGAATGCTGACAGAGGTCAGGTTTCACTATTAGCATTAAGTAATACTGAGTTGAGTATAAAAGGTTATGGGCGATCCAGCGACTCACCAATTGCTGCAAGAACTATTAGCCCTTACAGTAATGATGAATAAACCTGATAAAACCGTGTTGTAAACTATTTAGATAATGTTATGTCTTTCCCTGAATGGCTGCAAAAAAATGAGAAATACATAATGCCACTGATACTGGTAGGTTTTATTCTGCTCGTATTCAGTAATTATGCATATCTACTGCCTGTTGATTTCAGGGGCTCCTGCGATGAAGGCGATATAGGCAGAGATCTTTATTATTTTTATCTGGTTTCTAAAGGGCAATTGCCATACATAGATTTTAACTGGATTTATGGCCCTCTATCAACTGTTCTAAATGGCATTACATTTAAAATATTCGGGGTTTCTGCATTTAATGCACTTACATTATGGTATATTACCTATGTTATAGCTATTTTCCTGGTCTATTATCTTGTTAAGAGCTTTTATAGCCCATCAGCAGGTTGCCTTGCTGGTGTTTTGTTCATAGTTTATTACGAAAGTTTATTGATACCTGTCTTTAATCACGTTACGGGTTTGCCTTTTGTTATTCTCAGTTTGCTGTTTATAAAAAGATACCTTGAAAATCAGACTATTAAATATCTTTATATTATAGCTATACTGTGTTTTTTGCTATGTATTACCAAGCTAAACATTGGTATAGCTTTCACCGTAACACTATTTTTCTGTTTAATATTATTTGACTTTATCAACAAAAGAGATTTAAAAGTTTATACTGGCCCGTTGTTAACTGTTACAGGTCTGACAACTCTGGTTTATGGCTTTCTAATTTTTAATTCTCCTTTAGATCAACTTGCAAAAAGCTTTCCTTATGGGTCAGATACACACATGGTATCTTCTAAGTCTCTTTTAGAGAGTCTTTTTGAGGTTCACAAAAGCTTTATTTATGGCTATGATAGCTATATTCTCACAAACCCGATACTTGAAAAACTCTTTTATCTCTTTACTTTTAATATATGGTATTTTGTTGTAATACTGATAGGCTTTATTGTAAGCTTTAAAATATTCAAAAATGAAGGCAAACAAAGTATTTCAATGGCATATATTATGACACTTTCTATTCTGGCTCTGTCATTAACCCATGAATTTATTTTAACCGGCAAAACAAATTCTCTCAAAGCCTGGAGCCTGTCAGTAATTATTCCTCTATCTTTCTATATATTCAAGTATGCCAGAGACAAATGGCATGATCACCATGACTATAAGCAAACAATACCTGTATTAAGGATTATTCTTATTTTATGTGTTGCAGTAAAATCAATCGTTTTCTTAATGCCGGCAGGGCATACCTCCTCCTATTGCAAAAATGACCGACTGAAAATCAGCGTTCTTCACGAATACTGGTACGAAACAATGAATAATTGTGTCGAATATATTCAATCACACACAAATGAAAATGAAAAAGTACTTACCCTTCCTTACAACAGCCTCTACAATTTCATCTCTAGAAGAGATCATCCTTCACGATATAACGAATTTTTATGGATTACAGGTATTACAGAGCAAGACCAGCACAGGGTTATAGATGACCTAGAAAAGAATAAAGTCAGGTTGATAATGTATACAATCAAACGAAGTATACCAGAAGCAGGAGGCTTCGGAACTTTTGGAGTTACACACTGTGAAATACTTGATAAATACATAAAAGATAACTACCATATCGACGAATCATTCAAATCCAGTTATTTTGGAATACACTTCTACCATAGAAATACTGATTTTAAAGAATAAAAGGAACAAAATATGATAAATAAGGAAAAATTAATACAAACTCTTTTAATTGCTGTTATTGCAGCTTTTATGGCAAATATTATCTTCTGGTTCCATTCAAATATGCTCAAAAAAGATTCAAACCAGCAAACACCCCTGCTCGAAATAACTAACCCTCTGCTAAAAGAAAAAAAGACCATAACTATAAACAATATCAATATTCCTGAAGATGAAAATATCACTATAGACGGTATAAATATACCCGCTAACATTAACCTGATCGTCAAAGATATTGATATACCTGAATCTTCAATACTTAAGATCAATACCATCTCACTGCCGCATAAATCTACTGTTATGTTCGATGAAGTTAAACTTGAAAATAAAAAGAATCTGGAAATCGGTACGACACATTCAACAGGTACATCAAGAATTGTAAACAATTACTTCGACATAAGAGGTAAACAGCTAAGGATATTAGAAGAAAAGAATCCTGATGCACGCTTGATAAACTTGATTGTCAGAAAATCTGTTCCAGCTGGGTCTGATAATGACCAGAATACCCGGACAGAAAAACTAACACAATGTGTTATAGAAGACGTTACAGAAAAGGATAACACTAAAAGCTTTGAAGAAATAGAACTTGATGCCAGCAGAACAGCATTAATTCTCATAGATGTATGGGATTGCCACTATAACAAAGGATGGCTCAACAGAGCAGAAAAAGTTACTAAAGATAAAATAACCCGCCTGCTCGAACTTGCTAGAAAAAATGACATACCAGTTATACATATAGCTTATAACACAAAGATATCCAGACATATTACACCTGAAAAAGATGAACTGGTATCAACTAATCTGGAAGAAATAATCCATTACCTCCAACAGAAAAATATTACAACCCTCTTTTATGCTGGCTTTTCAACAAATTATTGCCTTCTATTCAGGCCAGCCGGTATGGTCAACATGAAACAAAATTATTACTATGATGTTATCGCCGTAAGAGATGCTACAAATGCTTTTGAGCTTCCTGAAACCCTGGAAAAAGAATATACAAAAGAAGTTTCACTGGATATAATTGAATTTATGCTCGGGTCTTCTACCACAATAAAAGACCTTGAAACCGCTCTTAAATACGCCAAAAAGCCTGCTAATAATGAATAATGTATGCATAGAAAATCATAAAACCCTGAAAATACTTAAAGAACACTTCTGGCTTCTTGCGCTTATTGCTGTTTATCTATATTTGTTTTCAATTTATGGCTTTAAACTCTATTTTGACCTGACATTTGAAGGTGATTTTGGTAGAGATTTTTATTATTATTACCTGGTATCTAAAGGGCAACTTCCATACATCCACTTCAACTGGATTTATGGCCCACTTGCACCTCTGATGTACGGATTAACATACAAACTATTCGGGGTTAATATCTTCAACGCCGCCTTAATCTGGTATATTCTGTTTACAATAATTGTTTTCGGGCAATATTTCTTAGTTAGCAGATTCAGTAATAACTTTTGTGGCTTTCTGGCTGGCCTTATCTTTATTCTATATTACACAATGATAATAAAATCAACCAATCACATTTTTGGAAGTATGATTTTAACTGCGATAACAATACTTATGTATTATTATTTCATAAAAACCAAACCCTGGCTTATCTATACAATTGCAGGTTTCTGTTTTTTACTTATTATGGTTAAGATAAATATGGGTATAATCATATTAGTTGCTGTTTTTGCAGGTATTACCGTTTATAACTACTTTAACAAACTTGATATGAAAAAATCTTGCCTGTTAACAATAGTTGTTGTAGTTTTATCTGCAATAATTTATGGATTATTTATTTATTTTATACCTGAGGAGCAGGTTAATAAGAGCTTTCCTTTTTCCAGTAGCCTTTTAATGGGCCCTACTGAAAGCCTTTTTAATAGACTTTTTCTTTTTGATTCTGTTATTCCGTACTTTGAAGATATTGAAAACCTTGATTTACTAAGGTTTCTACACTTTTTCAGCGCAGCTGTCTGGTATTTTGTTTTTCTCTTTTTGTCGCTTTTAGCAGGCCTTTTAATATATAAGAAAGAAGGTATAAACAGTTATAAACTGTTTTTTGTACTCATATTATTTATTGCAGGCCTCCTGAGTACTCACGAATTTATACTTGTAGGTACTATTTATACTCTCAGATACTGGACTTTGCCTGTTGTCATACCGCTTGTGTTTTTTGCTGCAAGTTATTTCATTGATACATATAAAGAAACTCGCTGGTTGGGGCCAGTTTTAACAGCTTTTTGTACTTTTCTTTTCGCAGGGCTTCTGGTCAAAATCCATGTAGCAACACTGTATGCCAGTTATCCAGCCAGTTATGCTCCCTGTAAAAGAGCAAAAATATCTTTCGTAAACGACCAGTGGTATCAAATTTTTACAAAAGGAATAAATTATATCGAACAGAATACTTTAAAAGATGAAAATGTTCTTACATTACCGTATAATACGATTTATAACTTTATAAGTCAACGAGATCAGCCTTCAAGGTATACAGAATTTATGTATATTTCAGGCCTGTCAGATGATGATCAAAATAAGATCATTGAAGATATTGAAAATAAAAAAGTTAACATTATTCTTAAGTCGTTAAAGGTTAGTATACCTGAAAAAGGCATAGGTGAATTTGGCAAAACTCACTGTAATATACTCAATAGATACATAAATGACCATTATTTGCCTGCCCATGAAGTTACATGGTACGGCGGTAAGCCTATTACAATTATATACAGGCGTGAAACACCCTTCAGATAATTTTTTATTTTCCTCACATTTTATAGCATATGTCTGGTATAATTGGGCTATGGTGAAAAAAATCGTTACAGTTTTAATCTTTCTTTTTCTCTGCTGCGGTGTTTTTTATTCGCAACAGCGACTTGACAGATATGCAAAGGATCAGAAGATATTTTATACTGAAAAAAATCTTCTGATAACACTTCCTACGAATATAACCAGATATTTAACTCTGGGATTTGATAATCTTATAGCTGATATTGTCTGGCTTGAGTTTATTCAATATTTTGGAGAGAATTATCACATTAAAAATACTCAGGGAGAAGGATATGACTTTAGTTATACCTATAAATATATAGATGTAATAACAACTCTTGACCCTGAATTCAGCTTTGCTTACTGGTATGGCGCTTTTGCAATTGCAGATGAAATGGAAAAACCTCACCTGGCAATGAATATACTGGAAAGAGGTATCAAAAACAACCCTGGAAACTGGCAGTTGCCCTACACTGCAGGGGTTTTGCAGCTGATGTATTTTAACAATTTCTATGAAGCACATAAATACATAAAACGGTCATATGAGCTGAATCCGAACTCTAAAAAACTTGAAAAGGTTGTAGAAGTACTTGGTTCTAAGAAAAACGAGCAGGAAAAAACAATATTAATGTGGTTTGAGATATACAAAGAAGCTAAAGCACGCAACGATAAGGTTACGATGCAACGTGCCGAACAAAACCTTAAAAAATTTGGTTATCGAGTTGCTGAGAAGCAAGAATGAGTTCTAAAACAAGAGATTTAATCTTCTGGATTCTGCTTGCTCTTTTGCCAGGTGTTTTATTACTTGTTATTATTGTTATTTTGCCATCAATGAGCTTTTTTAGAGCCAGAACACTCTATGATTCTGATATTAACTGGCTTTTAAAAACAGGAGAATATATTTATGACAGCGGGTTTAAATTACCGGGTACTGATATCTATTCTTTCACTCATACAGAGACTCCCTGGATACTTTATCAGTGGCTTTATGAGCTAATACTTTATCTTTTCTATTCCTTAGCTGGTTTTAGTGGAATGGGCTTACTTTCAACTATAACAATTGGTCTTACTTTTACTATTCTCTTTATAAACCTGAGGTTGCAACGTATTTACACTTTTTATATTTCTATTGCCATTATAGCTGGCCTCTGGATAACTACCATTAACTGGTATGCCCGGCCCGCCAGTATGACATATCTTTTTACTGCCTTACTTTTATTATTATTTACACTGGCTGAAAAGAAATCTTCAGGGTTTATATGATTAATACCCATTGTATTTATTTTCTGGGCTAATATTCACCTCGGGTTTATTGCCGGACTTATTATCCTGGCTCTTTTTATCTTATATCAGTCTATAAAATCTTTTTTATTACAAGATGATACTGCCAGACAACTTGCTAAAAAGCTTCCCTTCATTGCTCTTTTGAGTATAATGGCAACACTTATTAATCCTTATCAGCACCTGTTATACTCTTATTTTCATAGACTTTCAAGCTCACAATATATGAACAATCATATTAAAGAGTTGCTTTCACCAAATTTTCATAATGATATTTACCTGGCTGTGCTTGTTACCTTTACTGTGATACTGTTCTTAAGCTATTTTATAAGAAAAGTAAACTATTTTTATGTAATTATGCTTGCTGTATCATTCATTTCTATGCTTGTATGTGTTAAAAATATCCCTTTTTATGGTATTTTTGCAACCCTTGTTCTTGCTTTTCAACTTCAAAATATGCATTTTAGTATTATTAATAAATCAAAAACCTCTGCTTACATTGATATTGCTTTTAACACAATAGAAAAAATAGCTATTCAAGCCGGCAAAATATCCACTCTATCATTCAAAATAAAAGACTGGCAGATTTCTGCGCTGTCAATTATGGCTGTTATTGCTTTAAGCATAGCATTATATAAGGTTCCACTTGTTCAAAATTATTACAGTTTTTCGCTGGAATATAAAAAGATCAGACCTTATTACGCTTATGAGTTTGTAAAGAGATATCAGGTTCCTGGCAAATTTTATACTTACCCAACATGGGGAAGCTATGCCATACGAAAACTTTACCCTGAATACAAAGTGTTCATTGACACACGATTTGATATGTATGGAGAAAAGTTTTTTAAAGAATCGCATGATATAAAACTTACTCGAAACAAATGGGAAGAACATTTAAACAGCTTTAAAGTCAACTGGGTAGTTATACCACCTGGTTCAGAGCTTGCAAAAGCCTTGAGTAATGATGAAAATCAAAAATGGTTTGAAGCTTATAGAGACAGTGTAGCGGTTATTTACATAAAAAATACATTTGAAAATAAGTTCTGGTTTAAAGAATCCGGGGCGCAAAAACATTATACAGCTGCCAGAACGGCCAGATAACGATTGAAGAGAATAAAAATTACTGCATAAAGCCTGCAGGGCAAAATAAATTTTCGTAAATATAATTACAAATATTAAAACCGGGTTGACAGCTTTACAGGGGGTGTCATACCATGAAATACACGAAAAGTGCTCTATTGAAAACTAAATAAAATTGATTTATATTTTATTAACGGGGCGACATGGCCAAGTGGTAAGGCAGGGGTCTGCAAAATCCTTATCCCCAGTTCGAATCTGGGTGTCGCCTTTTAAACCCGGGCAATTGGCGCAGTTGGTAGCGCACTTGATCGACATTCAAGGGGTCACTGGTTCGAGTCCAGTATTGCCCATAAAGGCTGCGAGAGTTTACTCTTGCAGTTTTTTTTAAATAATTTTTTGATATTGAGTCAGAAGAGTTTGATTACTTATTATTATGTCTGATGATTTAGCTCAAAAGATCGATATTATTAAAGGTACAGAATTTGACTGGTTTGCAGTTGATTCTGAAGGCTATGTTGGACATTTTTCTACTGCAGGATCCGGATTAATACCACTTCTGGCTATTCAAAACTTTGAAGATTATTATTCATTAATGGATTTTTTCTCATCGAAAAAGGGAAATTACAGATCATTTCTGCGTGCTGAGATTAAAAGCTGTTATCAAACCACTCTAAAATCATTTGTTAATAAAAAACCTGAAGATGCCTATTTAGATTGGTTAAATGTTGCTTCTTTTGGTATTTATTCTTATGATTGGCCTGTAAATGATAATATACCATATGAATATTATTACAGCGTAACATTTTCAGATGATTACATTACAATAGATAACTTACCCGGAGATTTTAACAAAATTGTAAGTCGAATATGCTTTAAAGACATACTTTTTAGAGATTTTGATGAAATTAATCCGGCTAACTTCTTTGAATGTATGTAAGCTCAGGATTTCTATAATATGATTTCATCTCAAGTGTGAGGGTTTTAACTTTTATTGATTGCAAAATATACTAATCAGTGAATAACACCAGATTTATTTACGAATTTCCAAAGTATATATGAATTTCAATTTATTTTACTTAAAAAAAACTTAACTCTTTATAGTCATAATGATTACTATAAATCTTTTATTGCCAGCTATTTCAATCAATTTAAAGTTTATATTAGTTAATAAGCTTTTTAAGTTTTGTAAAATAAATTTCTGATTTTCAAAAAAACACGTTTAAAATCACAAAATAAGGGAATAAAGAGAGTGTCAGAAAAAGACAATCTTTTTGCACATAATATACACCTCATAATGCAACCCATCCTCTATACAAACCTGCTACTAGATTTAGAACCCTTTGTGGTTCTTTTTTTTGAGTTTTTAGCAGGTAAAATGTATTTGCATTAGCTTGTTTTACAAACTTGTTTTTAGAGAAGGCATTTATGGGAGCGTTTGCACTAGATACTGTCTGACATAAATGCCTGTAAGTCCATTATTTTGATATACTTTTAATATTAAAACATATTATAGCATTAATAAGATGTGTGATTGTTATCATCTGGCTATATAATGTATTGACTTTATTGTTTTTCTACCTTGATATTCCAGTGGTGCGGATCGTTAACAGGCAGGGTGACAAGATACTTCTCTTTGCCTGCCTCAAGTATGGCTGAAGCCATATTGGGGTCACCATCTGTTGCACTCGATTTCTTAAAGCTATGGTCTTTTTTCATCAATGCTGACAGCAATTTACCTTCTTTGCTATCCGGCATATATCTTACAACTTCCTGTGCTGAAACTTCGATCCATTTCTCTTCTTCTTTTGGTTCAATGACTTTAAAGACATGGGCTCCACCAGGAGGCAGGCTCACAAACATTTTCTTACCTACGGTACGGGCAAATTTCTTTGTTTCACCAGCTTTTATATCTACATTCTGATCATCCATAACTACTTTAGCGCCATCACCTGAACCCAGTGAAGATGGAACATTGAATTCTGAAGATAAACCCTGATGCGGGTTCTGGTTAATAAGTGTCAATAGTTCACCTTCAGGTGAATCAACTTCTATACCCATAAGGTTATTGGGTAAAAAGTGATATTTCAGTTCTGCTTGTTTGCTATTTAAAACATCTTTGACCGAATCATATGCGTTAAAGAGCTTATGATAGGTCTTATTAAAAGTTGTATTATTAACCAGTGGCATTTCTCCTTTTGTGACAGTAAGGTCTCTGCCATCTTTTGTCTGGAATTTAGAACCATCCTCGTTGCCATTCATCATATAGAACGGCCGTTTGCCGTCTCCGGCAGTAGTAAACAATCCCAGTGTCATAGCAAGTTGAACACCATCATTGCCGGATCTGTCTATTCTATGCCTGTTTGAACCAACTGCACAGTCATGAGTATCTAATGAGAAGAGTTTAGAGATAGCTTTTTTGATTTTACCCTCTTTAAATCTGGCAGCCAGTTGTTTCACCCAGTTAAAGCTGCCTTCTACACGATCTTTTATGCTTGACGGGTCTGGATCCCAGTATTGATCAGAGCCAAGGGTGAGGTCAAAGCCAATATTGGCAAATTTAACCATATCTTCTTCAAAGGCTTCAGCCAGTGCAGCAACAGATTTAGATCCACCGGGTTTTGATTCATCTCTTGCCCTATCAATAACCTGTTTCCAGATATCTGCTGTTGCGTAACCAAGCTTAATTGCACTTGCACCATTACCGGCATTGTTAAATTCATCAAATCCGTGTTTGGCCATATCTGCTCTAATAAAATCAAAACCATATTTTTCTCTTGATTTCGGGAATATTTCTGTGAAATATTCAATAGCTTCTTTATTTGGTCTGGATGGATCAACTTCACCTGCCATTGTTTTCTCGTTATGATAGAATTTAAACGGTGTCAGGTTGCCATAGGGCTCTTTTCCACCTGATGAAAACCTTGGATAGTTGCCATTTTTTACCCATTCCTGGAATACTGGCAGCTCATTACCGTTCCAGGGTGCTACAGGTATATTAGCATAACCCTTTTGCTGCTTCACTTCTGCCAAAACAGCATTTTTAATATCATCTTTCTTTTCAGGATAATCTTCTTTGATTACTCTATAGATATCTGAAGCTGGGTTGTCTTTCATTTCCTGGCCAAGTTTCTTTAACCTTGCATCTCCTGATTGCTCTAAAGCCTTCATAATAGCGGTTTTCATTTCATCCTGAACTGTAAGATTATTATTATATTTTAAATTTTTGTCATTTTTATCTGTCAAATCAATACCAGAACCAATAGCTACCCCTGATTTGTTATCATTAAGCTTTACCCAGCGAAATAGATGAGGTTTTTCTATTAATTCATCGGCCCAATCAGACATATGAGGTATTAAATCCATCCCTACCTTTTTGTCAAGCAGGTGAGCAGCATCAACAAAGGCTTTCATAAGTTCATCAGCTGTCATTTGTTGATTTTCAGGTATGCCTTTATTGAGTGCTTCAAGGTCTTTTTTATAGATATCAGGGTCTAAGTCAAAACTCGACTGGGCATAAAGTGCACCATTACTATTATCAAAGATAGGCGAAAGGTATATACTATCTGGCCTGATAGTTGGTAACATTTTAATTGAATTGACAAGACCTCCCATAGCTCTGGGGCTCAGGTTATAAAAAGTAGATTGCTTAACCCAGCTTGAATCTTTTTCACTTTCAATAGGTGAAACCGGCTTTGCAAAGTCATTACCCTTAACTTTTGCAATGGCTTTAATAGCCTGAATTGCTTCATAAAGCTCAGCAGCCTTTGCCTGAGCTGGTGAAAGGTCTACATAATTACCAGAAATGTCTAATTTATCACCACTGCTATGTGCAGCTTTCTTGGCAAGATGTTCAAGCTTATCCAGAGGTGATTTTGTTCCAGTAAAGCTAATAAAATCTTTTGACGGCAGGCTTTTAAATGTAACTACTTCTGGTTGTAGTGCTTTATGGACGGGTTGTTTCCGTTGGGGTTGACGAAGAATTTCTTGATTCAATGCAACATTAAACAATGCTTTGGCTCCCTTAAACTATTGATCCCATTTCGCCCCTCTGTAAACGCAGAAGATAAGAATTTAATTACCCGGAGGTACCTCAGAACTTATTTCATAGGGGAATTTTATACATGTCTCATTGATAATAAAACTCCTAAAAATCCATAGTAACAGTCATAATAAATATTATTTACTTTTTGTAACATTAAAACTGGCCGGTACAATCAGCTTAAAATGACGTATATCAAAATTATTTCACAATTTTAGAAAAGATAAAGACTGCCTGACAAGGATTTAAGTGTTACGTGGTGGATCTTTTTTACCCATATTCTTAAGAAATCTGAATGTATCTTCGTAAATAAGGTATAAATAGGGATCTTTATTGACACTAACGTAATAATAACCTTCTTTAGAAGCTTTTCCTGTTTTGATTGTATCGGGTGTTCCGCTGCCTTTTCTATATAATTCAATCTTGAGCTCAGGATTATCAAACCCGAAGTCTTCTTTTGTGTCATGATATTTTAAATCGCTAATAATATCAGCATACCTGGCGGAAAGATCGAGAATATACTGGTTGGTAACAATATCTTCAAGGCCTGTTTCCTTTGAAACCCAGAGGTTACGCCGGTCTTTTTTGAATGTATATTCTTTATCATTTTTATAAACAATTACTTTATCAAGATCACTCATAGGAACTGTAACAAGGTTTTTATTTCTGAAATCCATTTCTGGCATGGTGATACGGTCAATTTTTGTTTTGTTAACAACATAAACTTTATTATCTAATGTGTTTAAAGCATAAAAAAGCTTGGTAGAGGGTATAGCATCACTATATAAAACTTTAACATCCTTGCCGTCAGATGTTCTAGCTCTCAGAGATACCAGCGGATCATCCAGCTTATAGTTTTTTAAGTCTTTTACTTTTTCATCAATATAGACGTCTGCGGCGTTGCCAAAGAGGCTTACCAGAATACTTTTAACATTAGACTGATCAGCAAAGAGTTTCTGATCATCCTGTTGTATAAGATACCAGTGATCACCATCTTTTTTGAATCTTATTATATTATTTCCTTTTTCTATAACAAGTTCTTCAACTTCTGAAGGCTCTATTTTGAATATATCTCTATTTATAAGCGATTGAGGAGTAGCAGAAAGTGCGTTATAAAGATATTTATCTGCTATGTAAACAGTATTATCTTTTTCCAGCATAGCATATCTATTACTTGAGGTAGGCGTTGTATCACCTATATAGACCCTGTAAGACTTTCCGTTTTTAAGTGTCATTTTCAAATCTTTGTGCGGAGGCTTTAAACCAAATTCTTCAAGATTATTGTAGTCTTTTATCTCTCCTATCAGGCCAACAGTGCTCAGGACTGTTAAAATATCCTGAATGTCTGGTGTATATGCAAGCTGACCATTAACATGCCAGGTTTTTTCATCGATTTTCTCAAGAACCATGTTTATTTCACGGTTTTTTGTACTCAATATTTCAATTTGTGTTACCTCTGAAGGTTTAAAATCAAAGAGTTGTTTTCTTTCATAACCGGTTTGAACTGATGGAGAAGGCTTTTTCAGAGGAACAACAAGCACAACAAGTACCAACAACACAATTATTGCTATGATTGTCGGCAAAAACTTTTTATCTAGGCTTTTCTTTTTTTCCACCATATTAATAAACCTGTAAATATCATAATTCCGGGTAATAAATATATCAAAATGTAGTGCATGAGTTGTTTTTGTTGTTGAGTCATACTGATAATGTTAGGTTTTGATGAAGGTCTATCAATAGATATCAACTCATAATCTCCAGATAGCCAGTTAATAGCATTCAGAATTAGAAAACTATTGCCATAATAATCTATCCAGCGATTAGAGGCAAAATCTGAATCGCCTATGACAATCATTTTAGACTCAATTTTCTCTGTTCCTGTTTCAGTTTCTTCTTCTATTAACCTTGTAATGGCAAAACCCAGGGCTAATGGGCCAAGCATATCTTTTTCTTTATCATATTCATACTTATTTTCTTCAAGATAGGTTTTTAAATCTGTTTCTCCGTAGCTGGTCTTCATACTGGTTGTAAAAATAGGTGTTATCTGGAGGTTATCCATTTTTTTGCCAATATGTCTCATTGATCTTGCTCTATCAAAGAATGTAAGAGGAATTGTTGATTTTTTGTCATTCATAATTACAGGATGAGACATATAACGTGTAATAACCGGTATTAAAGGATTTTGACCAATATTATGAACATAATCTACTACCAAATCATTATGAACAATAAGGCCAACTGTCTTAAGATAGCTCACCAGATTACTCTCAGCAAATGGATCAAGAAGAATAAGAATATTACCGCCATCTTCAAAATAGTCGTTAATAGCTTTAATTTCACCGGGCATCATACCGGTTTCAGGAGATAGAAGAACCAGTGTTGCACATCTTTTAGGTATTTCAGAAAAATTAGGAGAAAGCATTTCTGTCTGATAACCAAGGTTTTTAAGCTTTTCGTTTAGCTTGTTAAACTGAAATTCTCCATCAGAGGTTATATCCCCCTCTCCATGGCCGGTGGTAAAGTATATAGCCTTTTTAATATCGCTTTTAAGCCTTATGATAGCACTTGTAAATTCTTCTTCTTCTATTACATCAGCTCTGGTGTAATCTTTACCTTTCTGGAAACCATAAGCTCTAGATTTAGCTGATGTAACATGAAACTTTTTAGCTAACCCCGGGTTTTTGTCAGGATCAAGAACTTTGCATATTACCCTGCCCCCTGAATAATAAACATAACGGTCACACATATCTTTGAATACTGAGCGGGTAGTTGAATCGTTCGAGGGTATAAAACCGTAAATAGTCAGTGGTTCATCAAGGTTTTTAATTATCTGAATGGATTGTTCAGACAGAGTAAAAGCTTTTGTTTGTGTTGCATCAATTTTTAACCGGTACTTCTGGCCAAACACATTTATGAGTATGACAATAAAGAATATGACCAGAATAAATATAAATGTATTGGTTCCATACTTAGCCGACCGGACTGAAATAGAATCTTTTATCTCGTTCCAGTTGAAATAGAGGTTAATAGCAAGAATAATTAGCCCTAAAATCGATGCTACTGGACCACCTGGCATCATTGGGTAAATGCTATAGATAATCAGGCCTGTAACTATTAATACAACACCTGCTATAAATGCAATTCTGGGAAGGTATTTTTTCATATTTTAACGCCACCTTTGAGATTCTAAAATTCTTTCTGCAACAAAAAGAGTAAATAATATTGCAGTCACAAAGTATACTATATTCGATGTATCTATAACCCCCTTATAAAAATCAAGATAATGGGATATAGAAGAGAAATCGTAGAACAGCTGACTCAAAGTAGAATCTGTAACCTGATAAAGGTTATAAAGAAAATAAAGTATAGCACAAAGAGCAAAACCTATAATGGCTGATATTAACTGGTTTTCTGTAAGCGAAGACGCAAGCAAACCAATAGCAATACCGAGGGCACCAAATAGAAACAGCCCCAGCGTTGAAGCTAGATAAGTGCCCCAGTCTATCTGTATTTCAGGCAAATTCTTTATCAGCATAGGATAAATAAATGTTATTGCCAGAATGAATATCCAGAGAATTGTTGCTGCAAAATACTTGCCTAAAACAATATCAAGGGATGAGATAGGAGAAGTCATCAGTAATTCAATAGTTCTATTTTTCTTTTCTTCTGCAATCAATCGCATTGTCAGTATAGGCAAGAAAAATATTGTTACAAAGGCCATATAAAGATGTTCACGGCGCAATACAAACAGGTTAACATCGAGTGCTTTGAGGGCTACAGGGTTACCTGCTGCTGCAATGCTCTGACAATAAGAATTAAAGTCTATCAACAGCATATAAAAGTTGAATCCTGTCAAAAGGAAAAATATGCCTATGAGAATATAGAACATCGGAGATGTAATGTAGCTTTTAAGCTCTCTCAGGGTTAATACATAGATATTTTTTGCTGATATCACTTCTTTTACACCTTTTCTTTTATTGTTAATCTCTTGAATACCTCTTCAAGTGTCATTTTTTCTGACCGTATTTCTTCAATACTCCAGTTATTTTCAGATGTAAGTCTGATAATGCGGTCTTTGGCTCCACTACCTTTATCGCAATAGATCCTCAGGTTGCCATCATTATCTTTTTTAATATCCTTAACAACATCAATTGCCCTGATGGATTCTATTTTATGATCATCAACCGCATCAAGTACCAGTATAACAACATCCATTTCCTGGAGATGTTCTTGCATTTCGCTCCATGAACCTTTACCGACTATTTTACCTTTGTCAATAATAACTATATGCTTGCAAAGCGTCTCTGCTTCAGAAAGTATATGAGTACTCAGAAGAACTGTTTTGCTTTCAGCAAGTGACTTAATAAGTGATCTAATTTCGATTACCTGATTAGGATCAAGCCCGACGGTCGGCTCATCAAGAATAATAACCTTCGGATCATGTATAATAGCCTGGGCTACACCTACCCGCTGTTTATAGCCTTTAGATAACTTGCTTATCATACGGGTTTTCATTTCTTCAAGGCCACATTGTTCAATTACCTTATCTTTTTTAGCTTCTATTTCACGATTAGGAACCTGTTTGATCTGTGCTACAAACCTTAAAAAAGAGGTTACAGTCATATCAGGGTATAGGGGAGGAAACTCTGGCAAATAACCTATGCGCTGCCTGACTTTAAAAGAATCATCAAATATGTCATAACCATCAACCCTTGCAGTACCTTCATTAGCAGGCATAAAGCATGTCAATATTCTCATGGTCGTTGTTTTACCTGCACCATTTGGGCCTAAAAATGCTACTACCTCGCCTTCTTCGGCTTCAAAACTAATATTGTCTACGGCAACAAAACTGCCATATTTTTTCGTTAAATTTTCTACTTCGATGATTTTTTTCAAGGCAAAACCCCATTTCTTAAATATTATATTAAATGCACTCAATAATTTATATCAAAATGAAAGGCTAATACCCTCAATATTTGTGTAATCTGATTTTTTGAATGCAACTTATAAATTAATAAGAATTATATCTAATTTTAATTTTAACTTCAAAATTGTTACCCGGGCAAAAATTTTAATTGTTTAGAGTCTAAAAAATTTTAGAATTGTTTAGTTCTTCAAGTCGTTTAGTATATACCTTGAAAGCAAATTATTATTAGCTTTTGGGAAAACCTATAACCCTTTCAGTAACTGCCAGAACTATCTTCTCTGAGGATAATCATAATACAAGACCTCTATCAACACTGGCCGTGTCATGGAATTATTTTCTTGCGACATCTTACCAGTCATCATTATAATAGTCTGAATTACGTGAAAAATGAGCAATAGCAAATATAATAATTACAATTATGGCTATTATACCGCAGCTTGAAGCCAGATAAAGTAAAAGAAACATAAGAATACCAAGCATAAAGAAGCTCAGGGCATAATTGACAAAAATCTCAAAAATAAACCCTAATGAAGCCCGCCAGCAATAAATGATTGTTAAAAAGGTCATTATAATAGTTTCAGCCAGAAACAATACTATCAGCCCCAGTGGATTCAAATAGGTAATATTTGAAAGCAACAATAGCAAAGGTATCAGCCAGATCATAATAGGTGTCAACTCGACAACACGCTGTTCACGGCTTGCTTCAAAGTGTTCGTCTCCTGACATAAACAGGTCTAACGGAAAAACAAGGTAATGTAAATACCCTAAAATACCGTGTTCTCTGGTAAATTCAGATGCGCCAGCAGCTTTCATTTAATACCTCTTATTTTTAACCAAATATTGCGGCTGCAATGATAAGTGCCATACTGAGAAAGAAGCCTGCAATCATTATTGAAAGTGAAATATTGTTGTTAGCGATTTCTTTGTCAAAATCCAGAGGGTTAATAATGTCAAAAACTTTATAGGCAGCCATAAGCAAAATTGCCCCCATAATGGCATAAAGGGTAGTTACGGCAACGGTTTCAATATTTAAATGAGAAACAGCCGTTTGTGCAAATATAAGCATACTTTAACTCCTCAAAAATATATAGACTGGTATTATTTACCGAATGAACCAAAGCTTCCTCCGCCAAAAGAGCTTCTGCCGCCAGAGTAAGAGCGTGTGCTTCTTGAGCCTGAACTATAAGAAGACCCACCTCTACTGCTATAACCTCTGCCAAGCCAGCCACCTCTGCCACGAGCACCATAATAGAAGAAACCGCCATAATATGGACGATGATAACTGCTATAATGCCCGGTAGTGCTCGATGTAGTTGTTTTACCAGGTTCGGCTGCTTTAGGAGATGTTACCCCAAGGGCTATCTGGGCCAGCCAGATTAAGACTATGGGTGTGACAGTAGCTAGAAGAAACACTATTATATAAATAACTCTTGGCATTAAAATTTAGTATCCTGTTTGACGAAGTTAAAATTTCTATGATTTAATTTATTTTACCAAAACAATCTTTCTTATGCCAAATAAAGTTTTTACATGAAAATTCATACACCATCAACAAAACATAAATATTCTGAGCTTGACCAGATCGAACTCATCAATAAGTGTCAGGATAACGACATTTATGCCATGGAAGAGCTTGTAAAACGCAATCAGAAGATCATTTACAGCGTTTTATATCATCTGGTTTCAGATAAATCAATTATTGCTGACCTTGCTCAGGAAGCTCTCTTTCGTATGACAAAATCAATTAAGTCACTCAGAAACCCTGCTACCTTTAAGTGGTGGTTGAATCAGATAATTACTAATCTTGTTTATGATGAAATGAGGCGCAGAAAGAGAAAACTCAACACTATTTCTATGGATACACCTATTGCTAACGATTCTGAAAGTGACACATCCACCAGAGATATTGTTGATTCTTCCAGGCTGCCTGATGAAAATTTACTGAATACTGAACTTGACGAAAAAATTCGAAATGCTATTAATAATTTACCGGAACAGTTCAGGACTGTTATCGTCTATAGAGAACTACAAGGATTATCTTATGAAGAAATTGCTAAAATAACCTCTACCAGTCTGGGGACTGTTAAATCAAGAATAGCACGTGCTCGAAGCAGACTTCAGGAAGAATTGAAACCGTATTTAAAATCCGGGTGAAAATAATGGATAAGGAACAACACAACTGCGAAAATATCAAAATACTTCTATCAGCCTATTTAGACAATGAGGTGTCTGCTGAAGAAGCTATAATAATTGAAAAACACCTTGCCATTTGCCCTGATTGCAGGGAAGAACTGGATTTTCTAAAAAATATTAGCTCAAAAGTACAACACTTTCTGGGTAATCATACCTTTGAGATGCCAGACCTTACAGAATCTGTTATAAATCGATATAACAGGTCTTCCAGTCTTTCATGCGGTGAGGTTTTAGAAGAGCTATCAGCTTATTTTGATGGAGAACTAAGCCCGTCTGTTTATTATTCCGTTGAAGATCACCTGTCAGAGTGTGAAGAATGTAACGAAAAATTCCAGCAGCTTGAAAAACTAAGGGCTTTGATCAAGCTGTCTGTTGATTCACTTGATATAGACCTCTGGGAGAGTGTTTACAAACGCATTATTACCCCGGAAGAACTGAAATGTCAGTTTATTCTGGATCAGCTTTCAGCCTATATAGACAAAGAGGTAGATAGTACTCTTGCTAAAAACATTTCAGAACACCTCTTGCTCTGCAAGAAATGCCGCAAAGAGTTTAATGAACTGAAATCTCTTAGTGCATTAACTCAAAAAGCTTTGCAGTCGCCTGCAAAAGATATTAATCTGTGGCCACAGGTGTATGTCAGACTTACAGAAGAAATACGGTCAAAGACATTTTTAGCTACAACCGTGGCCTCTGCTTTTATGGTAGTTCTTGTATGGCTTGTTTTAAGTGTAACTTTTCCTGTGAGCAATACAGATAATATTATTTCTGTTGAATCTTACAGTGAAAATAACCTGTATAGGCCTGATAGATCTGAGGTTTCGGTGGTTACCTCAAATGATTTTAATTCTGCTGACAGTTATTTATTTACGAATGTTTTTGATGAGCCACCATCAGGGGTTATTCCGACGATGTATTATTCAGGTGCTAGCGATGTGTATGAACCTTAAAAATCTTTTTATTTCAGGGTTAATTTATGTGGTATTTACCGGTATGCCTGCATTATCTCAGGTTCAGCCGGCATCAATGTCTCAATCATCTAAATCTTTGAGCTCAGAAAACCTGACCACCCGAAATTATACGCAGATTAACTGGGGTAAATTAAACCTTTCCAGTGAGCAGATGGAAAAAATTCAATCGCTTGATAAAGAGTGGATGCGTATACAGCAGTTAATACGCCCCAAGATTATTAGAGACCAGCAGCAATTAAAGAATATTATGAGTAACCCTGAAGTTGATGAAGATTTAATTCGCAAGCTCCAACGAGATATAATGCTTCGACAGGAGCAGTTACGCTATGAAGCAACAGAGAATTTTCTTTCCAAGAGGCGTATTTTGACATCAGAGCAACGGGAAAAGCTTCATAAGATGGTATCACCGTAGAAGTTTTTGGGGAAAGATATTATTTGCAGATACGGCAGGGTTGATGCAGCTAAGAAAGAATATGTCATTATAACGATCTTCAAGAACTGTACCTTTGATGAGGTTTCTGGTTTCCTGAGAAAGACCGGAGGCTATCTGAATATAACGTTGAATTGAGTCTTTTGTTCTTCCTGTATTCCTTGTTGTTTCTGAGATAAAAACTCTCACCGGAGCGAACTAAGTTCGCTCCGGTAGTTATTAGCCTCTTTCCCACTTTTGAGTCATTCTGAGCACATATCAAATGTTTATTCTAGATTGCCACGTCGGGCTAAAAACCATCCTGTCAATGGCAATAGTTTATTGAACGCCTGAATTAGGCCTAAATAAAACTCTCACCGGAGCGCACTTAGTGCACTCCTGAGCAGCCTTCAGTATCTTCAGAAATCTGATTATTTATGACGTTGGTTCTGAAAATGCCACTATTTATTCTGGAGGCCTCTGAATAACTTAAACGTTCTCAGATTCAAGAAATTAGTGTCAGGAATTCCATCAATCTTGAAATATCGTGAAATTATTATTCAGATATGCCCTCGCTGAAACCTTCTCTCCGGTTGAGGGCAAGCAGGATACGGGTTTTCAAAATCAAAAATAAATAATCTATATTTTAATAATGCACTGGTCTATAATTATGCTAAATTATCATTAAGAAGACATTTGCATAACTTAAAAGATTTTCAATTTTCAATTACAGATAGAAAAAAAGTTAGAGGGCACGCTATGGAACTAGAAAACAGAATCAAAGTTGCAAGAGGTATAAACAGAGCTGAAATACTCTTAAAAAATGCTCGAATTATCAATGTATATTCTCATGATATACACAAAACAGATGTGGCTCTGCATGGTGGAAGAGTAGTAGGCTTTGGCAATTATGAAGCTAAAGAAGTAATAGACCTTGACGGTGCATATCTTTCACCCGGATTCATTGATGGTCACGTTCATATTGAAAGCTCAATGCTTACCCCTAAAGAATTTGCCCGTGCTGTTATGCCAGGTGGCACTACAGCTATTGTCGCAGATCCTCATGAAATTGCAAACGTTCTTGGTATAGAAGGTATAAGGTATCTGGTTGAGGCTAATAAGTCTACACCGCTGGATATCTATATGATGTTTCCATCCTGCGTGCCTGCCACAAACCTTGAGACAGCCGGCTCAAGCCTGACAAGCAGCGACCTGGCTATGTATCTCAATGAAAAGTGGGTGCTTGGTCTGGCTGAAATGATGAACTTTCCTGGAGTTTTAAATCAGGAAGAATCAGTTCTCTTAAAGATACAGCTTGCCATTAATGCCGGAAAAAGAATCGACGGCCATGCTCCGGGTCTAAGTGGAAAGGATCTCTGCGCTTACATCGGTGCTGGCATATCTTCAGATCACGAATGCACTAACCTTGAAGAGGCTAAAGAAAAATTACGCCTTGGAATGCACATTATGATAAGACAAGGAACCATTGCAAAAGACCTTGAAGCACTTTTACCAATTATTACCCCTGAAAACTCAAGGCGAATAATATTCTGTACAGACGATCGTTATCCTCATGACCTGTTTCATCATATCAGCGGTATGGTTCAACAGGCTGTTGATTATGGTATTAATCCTATTACAGCAATTCAGATGGCCTCCATTAATACCGCAGAATATTTCAGAATACCATATGTAGGCGCTATATCACCAAGACACAAAGCTGATTTGCTGGTTCTAGAAGATCTTAAAGAATTCAAACCCAGAATGGTATTCAAAAGCGGTAAAATTGTTTCTCAAAACGGCGTATTCACAGGTACAACAGAATATAAAGAACTGCCTCCAATCAGAGGTTCTATGAACGTCAAGTGGCTTGAAGAAGAACATTTCAGAATTAAAGCTGAAAGCAATAGAATAAAAGTCATTAATGCCCTTCCAGGACAGCTTTTGACAAAACTAACTGTTGAAGATGCTAAAATAGAAGACGGCTATGCTGTTAGCGACCCTGAAAGAGACATACTAAAAATTGCTGTCATAGAAAGACACCGGGCCAGTGGTAATATTGGTATAGGTTTTGTTAGAGGATTTGGCCTGCAAGAAGGTGCTATCGCCTCTTCTGTGGCACATGATTCTCACAATATTGTAGTTGTAGGTGTTACAGATTCAGATATGCTGCATGCAGCAGTCGATCTAGTTAAATCTCAGGGTGGCAAGGTAGTTGTAAAGAACCAGCGCAAACTTGAAATATTACCGTTGCCTATTGCCGGCCTTATATCTAATAAATCAGTCGAAGAAGTTATGCTTAAAATGGATTCCCTGAAGAAGGCTGCTAAATCTATAGGTAGCAAAATGGAAGACCCCTTTATGAGCCTGGCCTTTATGAGTCTGCCTGTTATACCTGAAATTAAACTTTCTGACAAAGGCCTTGTAGATGTCAATGAGTTCCAGATAACATCTACATTCTCATAGCAGATCATAAATAATAGTATAATTTTTAATAGCAGGCTTTTTAAGTATTTTAAATTACCCTATAAATAATAATAATTACTGTTTCAATATTTTTAAGGAACAACTCTGAAAGCAGCTAAATTTTATAAAACATGAGAATTGTAACAATTAAAAGCTTTTTGAATAATGGCTTTAGCCCTTGAGTATATACTTTGTATATACAAAAATTTACATTTGCTCTAATTGAGTGTTATCAAGGCTTTCAGGCTTTATGGCACTAATTTTAGAGGTATTTAGTTCTATATTAATAAAATTAAATAGCATCTTTTTTAAAATTATTGTTTTTTTATAAATAAGGGCAGATTAAAATTATTCATTTAATATAGGCAGAAAAAGGAGCGAGGATATGACATTTTCAACAAACACAGGGGTTGGTTTAAATTTCATCCAGAAGTATGACAGAAACGGTGATGGTGCTTTATCAAAAGCAGAACTTCAGCAGGGCGCAATGGCTTCATATTTCAGCGCTATGACAAATATGATGATGGGCAATCCGGTTGGTGCGGCTCAATCATTCCAGGATCTGATGTTTGCCAGCCAGGCTATGAAAAACTTTGACATTTTATCACAGGCCACAACAGGATTAATGTATGACAATCCGAACACTATCAGCGGTTTTGATCTTTTGAAAACTGCTGCTAACGATGGCAAAATACAGGATATCAGCTGGTTTGACCTTGCAAGCCAGAATCAGCAAAATCAGGTAAAAGGAAATTATTTCCTGATGCAACAACAAGCAAATCAGAACTATCAGAACAACAATAACTACAACAATTACAACAACTACAATAGCGGTTCAGCATTAGATCAAATTCACAATTCATATGGCATTCTTCAACAGATTGGTGCCAACCAGCCAGCTGGTTATAACAATCAGCCTTCATACTATCAGAGCTTATGCACCAATAGTAACTTATTCCAGAGCATCAATCAGCCACAACAGGCACAGGCACAGAATGAATATGGCAACTGGTCACTTCAGGGCGCTGCCGTAGGTCTTGCTGCCGGTGGTCTTCTGGCTCTTGCAACCGGTGGAGCAGCCGTACCCTTTATGATTGGTGGCGCATTGCTTGGCAGTGGCGTTGCTGGTGATATGATTATGGGTCTTGGTGATGGCATAAACTTCCTTGGTGATATTAATATGGCTATTGGCAATGGTATTGAATCAGTATTCAGTGGCGTTGGCGATATTTTCCGTAAGATACCGCTCGTGGGAGGCCTTGTCGGCGGTGCTTTCGATATTGCCGGTAAGATTGCAAGTTTCCCTGCCAAACTTACAGGTGGCATCACAAAAGCTGTTGGTGGCATCGTTAAAGGTGTTGGCAGCGCAGTTAAAAAAGTCGGTAACTTCATTAAAAAATTATAATCTGATAAGATAATAAATTAATGCTGAAAGACCTCCTTAAACGGGGGTCTTTTATGTATTATACTGAGAATATCTAACCGACCAAAGGCCAGAACAAAAAATTTCATTAAAGTACTTCAATGCAAACCACGACAAAGGTTTTAAAAGTAAAGATATGGGTTGAACGAGCAGGCAAAGCCTGGAAGTGAAACCCCATGCCTTCCTTTAGGGTGGGCGGGATCTGGGTTTTGTAAATCGAAAAATTTTTAAGTTATGCACTAATCTTATTATTTTAGAATTCAGTTGCATCAAAACTATTTAAAATTTAAAATAAAGTCGATGTAAATAATTTTTTAAGATAAATGAAAAAGCAACATTTAATAATAGTATTAATTTTAGCGTTAGCCGGGTTTATAACATCTATCATTCTGGCAAAAATAGGATTTACTGTTGTGGTAGATCCTTCAGTTAAGAGCTTTTGTAACATTAATGAAGCATTTAACTGTGATGCTGTTGCTTTAAGCGGTTATGCTGCACATTTTGGAATACCCAATTTCCTTTATGGTATAGGTTTCTATTTATTAATTATCGTTATATCTATCTTTAACCTGTTTTCTACTAAATTAAACCTTAAAAACTTCTTTGTATATTTATTCTGGCTTTCATTGGTTTCAGTTCTAGTTTCTATTTATCTGTTTTTTGTATCTCATTTTATCATAGAATCCTTCTGTATTCTGTGTATGATTATATATGGTATTAATATTTTGTTGTTATTGGTGACGTTTATGGCAGAAAATTGGTCAATTAAAAAATTATTCAAGACTCTCGTTGATGACATAGTGCTGTATTTCAGTTCTTCATTGAGAACAATAGTTTTTATTATTCTTTCCGGTATTACAATCACACTGCTTTTATACTTTAATGCAAATCCTTTACTTGGTGAAGCAAGACCTCCAGATAAGATACAAATAGAAATAGACCACTCAAAAGCAACACCACACAGGCTGGTTGCGGGAACATCAGATGTACCCTTAATAACCGCAATAATTTTTACCGATTATGAGTGTCATTTCTGTGGTAAAGCTGCTGAAGAGTTTAAAAAAGTAATGTCCAATAACCCTGATATACGTTTAATCTTTAAAGATTATCCACTTGACCAATCATGTAACCAGAGACTACCCAGACCATTTCATCATAATTCATGTAAAGCATCATTGCATGCCAGATGTGCAGCAGAACAGGGCAAATTCTGGGAATATCATGATCTCTTATTTGAAAATCAGGGACAATACAACGATGAAACACTTATAAAATATGCTCAAGACCTTGAGTTAGATGTTGATAAATTTCTTAAATGTACAACTTCAAAGAAATATCTCGATTCAATAATTACAGATATTGATGAAGGCGTAGCTCTGGGTGTTAGTGGAACACCAACCTTCTTTATAGAAAGCAAAAAACTCGAAGGATACAGAACAGCTGAAGATTATCAGGCTTTTATAGATGAAATAAAAGATGATATAAAGCGTCAACAAGAAGAATATGAAAAAAGAAAACAAGAATACCTCAAGCAGCAAGCAAAAGAGGCTAAAAAGAAAAATAATTAATGACATTAAGAAACATAATATAATACATATGTATTGTATTTAAAACAAAGGACAAATACCAATGCATCACTCAATCAGGCGAACTAAAATAGTTTCTACTCTGGGCCCTGCAACCAGCTCAGCTGAACAAATATCTGAACTTATTGATGCAGGCGTTGATATGTTCAGGTTGAATGCTTCTCATGGCACTCTTGAATGGCATAAAGAAAGAATTAACATTATTAAAACCCTGAGAAAAGAGCTTAACAAACCTATACCGATTATGTTTGACATTCAGGGGCCCAAAATTCGAGTGGGCGAACTTGAAAATGGAGGGCCGGTTGAACTAATAGAAGGACAGGAAATATGTATAACCCCAGAGTGTATTAAAGGCACTAGCAAGTGTATATCGACTAATTACAGCAATCTTTCAGTTGATGTGGCTCCGGGCAACAATATATTGCTGGATGATGGCATATTTAATCTTCAGGTTACCGCTATTGAAGGCAAAAATGTTATTGCAAAAGTTATTGCAGGCGGGTTACTTAAGGAACGTAAGGGGGTTAATATACCTGGATCCACTGGCAGCCTGTCTGCTATAGGAGAAAAAGACCAGAAAGATATAGCATTTGCTGTAGAAAACGACGTTGATTATATTGCAATGAGCTTTGTAAGAAGTGCAAACGATATCATACATCTTAAAGAATACATTAAAAACTCTAATGGCGATATACCCGTAATTGCAAAGATAGAAAAACCAGAAGCTCTGGATAATATTAAAGATATAATTAACCAATCTGACGGTATTATGGTTGCCCGTGGAGACCTTGGCATTGAGCTGGCACCACAAAAAGTACCTGTAGCACAAAAAAAACTTATAAAGCTGGCAAACAAAAACAATAAATTTGTTATAACAGCAACACAAATGCTTGAATCAATGGTTAATAACCCGTTACCAAGCAGAGCAGAGGCAAGCGATGTTGCAAATGCTATTATAGACGGGACAGATGCTATTATGCTATCTGCTGAAACATCCGTAGGTAAATATCCGGTAAAGTCTGTAAAAACAATGGGACTTATAGCCTCTGAAATAGAGTCAAGCAAGGAAGTGTGTATTAAAAATATAATACCTGAAATTCAGGGAGATGTTTCAAGAGACTCGCATGCTATTTCTCTGAGCGCTGTAGATATGAGCAAAGACCTTGATCCTGATGCTATAGTTGTATTTACGAATTCAGGATATAGTGCAAGGCTCATATCAAAGTTCAAACCATCCATACCAGTTATTGCTATTACCCACCAGCAAAAAGTATGTAACCAGTTAAATATTTGCTGGAGTCTCAAACCATACGTTCTGGATATTGACTCATTTGATGAAGAAGTGCTGGAAAGCATTAATGAATTATTAAAAGAAAAAACATTTCTCAATAAAGGAGATACCATAATTTTAGTTGGTGGTATGCCTTTCCTGGTAAGTGGAATTACAAACTTTATCCGTATATGTATTATAAAATAAGTAAAAGGTGAAAATTATTAGTAAAGATTCTTCAAATATTGACTTAAAAGAAAAAACAAAACCACTGGATCTCAAAAGCTGGGTAGGTACAGATGAATCTGGCAAGGGAGATTATTTTGGGCCACTGGTCGTAGCTTCTGTTTATGTTGATTATAACTCTATAAAAGTGCTCAGCGATATAGGTGTAAAGGATTCAAAGAAGCTATCAGATAAAAAAGCCAAACAACTTGCAGCAGAAATTAAAAATAATACTGTTTTTAATGTTGTTGTTATAGGTAATAAGAAATATAACGAGCTATACACCAAATTTAATAATCTCAACAAGATGCTGGGCTGGGCTCATGCCCGTGCAATAGAAAATATACTTAATAAAACAGATTGTGAATATGTTCTCGCTGATAAATTTGCTGATCATAAAGTGATTAAAAGCTCACTAATGGCAAAAGGTAAAGAAATTAAGCTTGAACAGCGTGTCAGAGCAGAAGATGATATTGCTGTAGCAGCAGCTTCGATTGTTGCAAGGGCTGAATTTATTTACAGGCTTGAAAAATTATCCAAACAATATAGTATGAACCTGCCAAAAGGCGCATCTAAACAGGTTCTTGAGCAGGCCAGAGCTTTTGTTGAAAAATTTGGGCAAAATGAACTTGAAAACATTGCCAAACTTCATTTTAAAACTACTAAACAGGTGCTAGCTTAAACTAATAGCGCTCAATCATCTTTTTTTTATAATTTTTGAGTATGTCTTTTTCAAAGTCAGGTTTTAGTTCGGAAATATCATTCTGTTCAGGCTCTGTTATTGTTTCTTTTACACTGGTATAAGGGGTAGTTAAGTGTAGTGGTTGGTCTGAATCAATTGTATATTTTGAAGGGTGTTCATCTTTGTAAGTCTGGTTTCCGTAGATAGAATATTTTTCTACCTCTTCAGGTATCTCGTCGTCGATTTCTGTTTTATAAGGTATGCTTAGAGGCTTTGCCACCGGTATTGATGAAGGTAAAGCAATCTTAGAAGGTTTTTGATATCTGGTTTCATCTTCTGGTTCAACAGGTGAAAAACGTTGATAATAGGGGTGACCATCCGTGGTCTTGTCACCTTCCGTGGCTTTAACTGATTCACCTCTATTCATTAATAATTTACTGCTTACTGTAGAAATTTCAGCCTGATAGAAATAATGATCAAGCTCTTTTTGAGCCAGAGTAGTCATTTCTGAAGCGTATTTATCAAAGACACCTGCGAAACCCGGGTTTGTTGATGTATCAGCAGCGGCAATAGAAAAATCTTTGAAAATAAATTTTTTCTTATACTGCTGACTCCACTCCATTTCGCCTGTTACAGGATCATACATGCTTATGTAGGCAGTATAAAGATATTCTGGTTTTATAGGATAGTTGTTAAATATATTTAAATGAGATTTAAAACTGCGATAAAACATCTCTTTCTGGGTATCAAACCCGCCTGAAACCAGAATAATCTTATCTGCATTAAGTATTTGGGCTACTTTATAAAGATCATCAGGGTCTGGAAAATCTGAAACCTGATAAGCTCTTGAAATATTGTCAAAATGGACCCTTGAATCAGACAAATTGATTTTTCTCATTGAGTTTAAGACGTTTAAAGTTTCAATACCCTTAATTTGTCTTATCTTATGTGCAAGATGATTGGCAACATTGTTAACACAGTTGGCATAAATATCTTTTATCTGGTTTCTAACTGGCAAAATAGCTATGATATGCTTATTTGACTGGGTTAAACCATAATCCAGATCCTGTGAACGGCATTCAGGAGAATGCATCACAGCTGTAAAAAATATAATTAAGGCGATAAATATTTTGCAAAAATGAATAATCATAACTCCCCAGGTTACTAATTTTATTATATAAAATTGGTCTTTGATTTTATCCTCTAAATAATGTATTTTACTAAGTATAAATTTGTTAAGCGTTTGACAATTTTGAATTCGTATAATTAAATGATACCAGTCAAATAGGAGGCTTAAATTGATCGAGAGATACTCTCTGCCTGAAATGAAGAAGTTATGGGAACTTGAATCAAAATATAATTACTGGCTGAAAGTTGAAATTGCTGTATGCGAGGCAATGAAAGAACTTGGTCTAATACCGTTAAGCGACTTTGAAAACATTAAAACCAATGCCAGAATTAATTGTGACCGCATTCAGGAAATTGAAGATGAAGTTAAACACGATATGATTGCCTTCTTAACCTGTCTTAATGAAAATGCAGGCAGCTGTGCAAAATATATTCACAGTGGATTAACAAGCTCTGACGTTCTTGATACAGCTCTGGCTCTTCAAATTCGTGAAGCCAACTTTATTTTATTTGATGATCTTACTAAATTACTCGGCGTATTGAGAGAAAAAGCAATTCAGAATAAGGATGTAATAATGATAGGGCGTTCGCACGGTGTTCATGCGGAGCCAGTTACTATGGGGCTTAAGTTTGCACTATGGTACGATATCATGAAACGAAATTATAAGAGGTTATCAGAAGCAGCAGAAGAAATATATACAGGTAAAATATCAGGTGCAGTAGGTACTTATGCTAATATTGACCCACGAGTTGAAGAAATTACTTGTAAAATTCTGGATCTCAAACCATCTAATGTTTCTACACAGGTAATTCAGAGGGATATACATGCTCGTTATATTCAAACCCTTTCACTTATAGCTAGTTGCATAGAGCAAATTGCCCTTGAATTAAGATCTTTACAGCGAACAGAGGTTCTAGAAGTAGAAGAAGCCTTTACAAAAGGGCAAAAAGGTTCATCAGCAATGCCCCACAAAAGAAACCCTATTTCTTCTGAGAACCTGTGCGGCCTTGCAAGAATTATAAGAGCTAATAGTCTTGCTGCTCTTGAAAACGTACCTTTATGGCATGAAAGAGATATCAGTCATAGCTCAGTTGAAAGAGTTATTTTTCCTGATAGTACTATTTTACTTGATTATATGCTTAATAGATTGACAAAAACACTTGATAAGCTTGTAATATATCCTGATAACATGAAAGCAAACCTTAACAAATTCGGCGGTATCATTTTTTCTCAGCGTGTTATGCTTGCTATGGTTGAAAAAGGAATGACAAGAGAAAAAGCATATAAACTTGTACAAAAAAATGCCCACAGTGCCTGGAACGTTGAAAATGGCAATTTTAAACATAATTTGCTAAAAGATAAGCAGGTATTAAAGGTTCTAACTGAAAATGAAATCGAAAAATGTTTTGATCCCTCTTATCACATCAAAAATGTTGATTACATTTACCAAAAGCTTGAACTGGTCTAAAAAGTGCAAAAAATTACCTGATTTTTCTAAATATGACTTATAATAATAGCAATAAAATAAAATTCGATAATTAAAGGGGTTTATATGAAAAAATTTGCTTTTTCACTTGTAGCATGCCTGGTATTTCTTGTTATATGTACTTTTTCTACATACGCTAACGACAAACGAGAACTTGTAAAGCCTATTCAAGTTTTTAACTTAGATAATGGGCAAACAGTTATTATTAAAGAAGTACATACAAACCCGATAGTGACCATAGATACCTGGATACGAACCGGCTCTATTAATGAAGATGATGTAAATAACGGTGTTTCACACTTTCTGGAACATCTAATGTTCAAAGGAACCGAAAAATACCCGGCAGGTGAAATTGATGAAATTCTTGAATCGAAAGGGGCTTTCTTTAATGCTGGCACCAGCAAGGATTATACACATTATTATATAACAATAGCCAGTGATTATGCTGATCTTGCTTTAAAATTGCACGCTGATATGCTTTTGAATGCTGCTATTCCACCAGATGAACTAGAAAAAGAAAGAAAAGTCGTTATTGAAGAAATTCGAAGAGCTGAAGATAACCCTAAAAGACAAGTTTATTATGGCCTAAATAGTCTTATGTTTAATGTTCATCCGTATAAATATGATACACTCGGAACAGAAGGTATTATTCAAAATATTTCCCGGGATAAAATATTAGAATACTACCATCACTGGTACGTTCCTCAGAATATGACAACTGTTATAGTTGGTAATATCAACACTGATGATATTCTTGAAAAGATAAAACTCTATTTTGGAAACCAAAAAGCAGAAAGAATGAGTGTTCCTGTTTATCCTGAAGAACCTCCCCTGACAAAAAATGTTAAAAAGATTGTTAAAGGCGATTATAAACAGGCTTACATGGAAATTGGCTTCAGGGCACCATCAATTAAAAATGTTGAGGAGACCTATGCCCTTGATGTAGCTGCCATGGTTCTTGGTCAGGGCAGAACTTCAAGGCTCTATAAAAGACTTAAACAAGATCAAAACCTTGTTAATTCTCTTTTTGCATCAAATCTTACAATGAAAGATGATGGTATATTTATATTCGACTTTAACCTGCAACCTGAAAACATCGAAATAGTGAAAAATATAGTCTTTGAAGAAATTGAAGACCTGAAAAAAAATTCTGTAACTGTAGAAGAACTGGAACGTGCAAAAAATATCGTAGCCAGAGACTTTATTTATAGCAATGAATCAGTATCAAACATTGCCACCTCTGTTGGGTATTATGTTACAATCGCTACACTAGAAGAGTATCTTGACTATGTAGACAATATTAACGCTATAACCAAACAGGATGTAAAAAATGCATTGGTAAAACACTTAAACACTGATCAAATGGCTATTTCCTTACTAATACCTGATGAAAGTACTAATATTGGTTCACAAACAACTGAAATCAATAATAAAGAAGAATCAACTGAACAAATATCTGAAAATATATATTTAAAAGAAGATAAAGCTATTCAAAAACATGTTCTTCCAAACGGTGCAATACTGTTAACTAAATCAAATGACGCCAATGATGTTGTTTCGCTTGATGTATACATTAAAGGTGGTAAATTGTACCAGAAAAAGGCTGGTATATCGAATTTAACATCTAATTTACTAATGAAGGGTACTCTTTCCCGTAGTGCAAAAGACATTGCAGAAGAAACAGAGAACCTTGGCATTAATCTAACAACAGGAATATCTGATGATTACATTTCTATCTCAATGAAATCAACCAGAAATGATTTTACTGAAGGGTTTATGGTTCTATCAGATATACTTAAAAATTCTAGCTTTCCTGAAGAAGAGTTTATAAAAGCTAAAGAATCTCTAGAAAATACCCTTCATGCCAATCAAGATTCTCCTTTAACCTATTCTTTTGAGAATTTATATATCAATATTTATCCTGATCACCCTTATGGAGAGGTTGGCAATAATGTCATTAAGCAACTTCCTGATATAAAAAGACAGGATGTTATCGAATATTATGAAAACTACTTTGTGCCTGGTAATATGGTTATATCAGTTGTAGGTAATATCTCTCCTGAAGTTATTAAAAGATATTTTGAACAGCTCTGGACATCAAAAGATATAAGTTTATCAGAAATTAAAAAACCAGAAGTATTACCTCTAAAGGAAAATAAAGTCGTTAAGGTCCCAAAAGATACAGAATCTGCATGGATTTCAATGGGTTGGTTGGCACCTGGCATTACATCGAAAGACTATCCTGCTTTAAAGGTAATTAACTCACTGCTTGGTGGTGGCTTAAGCTCAAGACTTACTAAAAATCTCAGGGTTGAAAAAGGCCTGGCCTATAATGTAGGCTGTTTTTATCCATCAAGAATGCAAGAAAGCGTCTTTGTAACTTATATTGGAACTAAACCAGATAATATTAACATTGCTATTGAAGGCTTTAAAGCTGAAATAGAAAGATTAAAGATTGAAAAAGTTTCTGAAGAAGAACTCAGAAACGTAAAAGATAAACTAATAGGGAATTTTATACTGGCTCACGAAACAAACGCAAAACAAGCATTCTATATTGGCTGGTTCGAAGCTGTAGATGTCGGTTATGAATACGATGAAAAATACCCGGAGCTTGTAAAGCAGGTAACAGCTGAGCAAATAATGGATGTCGCAAGAAGAGTCTTTGATAATACACATGTTGTATCAATCGTAGCACCAGAAGATGCCCTGAAACTCTATGAGGAATAGATATGGAAAAAGTAAGAGTCAAAATACCGGCTTCAACTGCTAATGTTGGACCAGGTTATGATGTATACGGCATAGCTTTAAGTCTTTATAATACAATTACACTTGAAAAATCAAACAGTCTGCAAATAGTTATAAGTGGCTCAAAAGCAGATAAGTCAATACCGGCAGATAAGTCAAATCTGGTTTATCAATCAATAAAAAGGTTTTATGGTAGTATACAAAAACCCTGTCCTGAATTTAATCTAACTATTGATTGCAATATACCTCTAGCATCCGGGCTTGGAAGCAGTTCTACGGCAATTGTAGGTGGCATTGCTGCTGCAAATAAGCTCGAAGGAGAACCCTTAAGTGTTGATGAACTGATTACGCTTGCCTGGAAAATTGAAGGGCATCCTGATAACACAACAACAGCTATTTTAGGTGGTTTTGTTATTTCAACCATAACAGAAAACAACACTATCGCTTTTCGCAAACTAAGCTGGCCCAAACAATGGCAGATTATTATTGCCCATCCAGAATATCAGGTTTCTACACAGCAAGCAAGAAACGTAATACCGGCAAATGTGTCTATTCAAGATGCAATTTATAATATGAGTCGTTGCTCTTTTCTAGTTTATGCTATATGTAATCAGGATGATAAAGCCTTGAAAATGTCTCTAAAAGACAAGCTACACCAGCAATATAGATCAAAACTGATACCTGGTCTTAATGAAATCATTGAAGAACTTGAAACAATGGATGTTTACGGCACTGTCTTAAGTGGGGCCGGTCCATCTATATGTATAATAACAAAAAACGATAACGACAATGAAATAACCTCCAGAATAAAAGAGATATGGAAGTCAAAAAACCTCGAAGGAGAGTTTTTCAGGCCAGTAGTTGATAATATTGGTCTGCATTACTTTAAAGAATAAGAATTTTATTTTAAAACTGGCAGGTATCAGGGTTAAAATACCCTGAATAAGCCTGATAATGATGAAACTTGATGCTTACATAAATCCATGAGGAGCTATGTTTGCTTGTGATCATGCCTTATTAAGTTGTCATAAACCAGTTATGACCCAAACAGCCATCTTTTAATTTTACCCAAAAGACTCTCGTTTTGCTCTTCTATAGGTTTGCCATCTTTAAACATAAGAATATCACCTGAACCGGTAGCTCTAATTTGCAGTGATCCTTCTGGTGTAACAACTGTATAGTTACCGGGTTGAGCAGAACCAAAGTTTTTAAAGGTTTTTACAGGGTTTCCATTATCATCAAGGATATTCAATTCACCTATATTGCCGCCATTGCCTGACTTGATAACGGTTTTTCCGTTGCCCTGAAGGTTAAGCTGTCCTATGTGACCGCCAAAAGACGGGTTGCTTCCTGGCAATCCATTTAACATAATATTCAATCTCCTGTGCTAAAATTGTTTCACTATAACCAAACTACTCTTGAATGTTACTACCTGATCTAATAAAGTTTTTTTTGCCTGCTCGATTGCCTGAAAACGTTAATATGTAAAAATTTATCTTAAAGATTTTTGCTGAAAAAACCTTCACAATGAAGATTTCACAGGCGAAACGCCATATAAACGACACCTGTAATTTTGTTAAGATTTTTATGCAATGCAGTGCTTTTTGAGTGTTAAGTTTAAGAATTTTAAAGGCGATATATCATTTTTATATATGTTATACAGGTGTAAAAAACCGCTAAAATAAGGTTTGTAGATAACCTGAACCTTTTCTGATTTATTAAAGCTTTATTTGCAAAGGTTTCAAGATATTAATTATGATATTTGGTTATCAGTGTATACATTATTAATGATTAATGAATTTTGAAACAATTGTGTTATCATTGTTTTAAAAGTATGTTGAAAATTAATTGCACTGTTATAAAAAAAATTCCAGTATTGATATCTTTTTTTTGTTCATAACAGGTCCATTCAAAGATCTTAAATCTTAAAATAGCTGTTTTATTTGCCTTTTTAGAGTATAAATCTAATATTAGAAGGAATTCAATGATTACCAGAGGAAAGCATGCCGAAATAAGGCTTTATGAAAAGCAGATTAGAATATTTAAAACTTATAAAGATTCATTATATGTGGATAATGAACATTTTGCATTAAGTTTTTTAGCCAGTCAAAAGATAATGAACCTGCACCCAAAAAAAGAATCCGCCCATACTATCTCAATGGACTGGATAAAAGAAACTATACAACCTGACATTAGCAATTATAAAACACGAGGGCACCTCAGAAGTCAACTTTCTGCTTATTTAAAAGAACTTCATCAACTTTCATTTGAAAAATACGGTCAATATATTACACATGAAGATATTTTTCCTGATAATGTATTAAAATGTTGTAACACAGATAAACTTATCATTATAGACTGGGGATTATCAAAAAAAAGAGATAATGTGTATCCTGATTTTGCTTCTATTATAATGGGTATCTTTAATGAATACCCTGAAGATGCTGCTGAGTTAATTACTGAATACTCTGGTAATCTTTCAAATATTGACTGTGAGCTAATTTTAAGATATGTTTATGAGCTTTACGAAGAATATAAAAACATTCGTAAATCAAACAATGTTGAGATAAAATCTCTTGATAGCAGGCTCAAGCAAGCCATAAATATTCTGAATTTGCTTTCGGGCTAACATTTATCATACAGGAGAATCTAAATGCTATCTTATTATAAGCATGGTGGCGGATATAAAAAGGCAGCACTTAATGCAGAGGTTAATCCTGAAGGGGTAGTTGATTATTCTATTTCTATCAATTGGAAAGCAAAAGATTTTTATCCTGAAGAGCTGATATATGACCATCATAATAATATGCTGTACCCTGATCCTGAATATATTGAGCTTAAAAGTATTATTGAAGAGTATCATAATATACCACAAAAGACTTTCATACTGACTCACGGAGCTAATGAAGCAATAGCAGCACTTTTTAATATGCTGGTTCTTGCCAGTAACTACAAAGAAAAAGAAATCTACCTTGTTGGCCCAACATATTCAGAGTATAACAAGTATATTGAGTTATATAATCTCAAATATAGCTGTATTCACTTTACTGAACTTGAATCATCCTTTGATAAAGTTAAAAATAACATAGCAATCATTGTTAACCCTAACACACCTGGCGGACAATACTATAATATAAGAAATTTAATAATTGAATTGCTTGACCACAAGACTGTTATTATACTTGATGAAAGCTTTATAGATTTTACAGACAGGCTTTCAGCTTCAGACCTTATTAGTAATTATCAGGAATTATATATTGTTCACTCATTAACAAAGTTCTATGGGTCAGCCGGAGCCCGTTTAGGCCTCCTTATAAGTTCAAATCACCTTTTAAATAACCTTATTAATTATATAATACCACCCTGGACTATCTCAGCATATGACTGCTGGTTCTATAAAAACATTATTATTAACTATAACAAAATAAAACAGGAAACTATAACCTGGATAAAAACCGAAAATAAAAGACTTAAAGATATATTAAAACACTCAGAAAATATCATACAAATACCTGGCTCGCTGACAAACTTTCATACATTTGAATTGACTGAAAACTTTGTTAAACAGAATGCTATTAAAAACCTGAAAACTTACTTCTTAAAGGAATATAACATTCACATAAGGCCAGTATCTGATTTTTATGGATACAATGAAAATTGTTTCCGGGCAGGCCTGCAGTTACCAGAAGATAACGAGCCGTTATTTAAAGCATTAAAGGCTATCAGGTGAAAGCTTAAGGAAATATAAAACTATGATATGGGGTCATGACTGGTTAATAACAATTTTATTTGCTCTAATAATCGATATTTTTATTGGAGAGCTTCCTGGAAAGCATCTCGTTCAATATATGGGTGACTTTATAAGATGGTTTGAAAAAATTGCTTATAAAAATTCACTGTTCAGGGGTGCTCTATTAATGGTATCTCTTTTGATAATTGTTTTAATCTTAAGTATTATTCTTCAATTGCTTATTTTTCAGATATTTGAAATATATGGAATTCCTGGATATATTTCAGCTATTGTTACAGGTATCATTGCATCAACAGGTCTGGCCAGTAAATCACTAAAAGATCACGTTTTAGCAGTGCTAAATGCTCCAGAGGAAAAGAAAAGAGAACTGCTATCTGTTTTAGTAACAAGAAATACTGATAAGTTAAGCGATAAGAAAGTATATAGCTCTTTAATAGAAAGTCATTCTGAGAACCTGTCAGATGGTTTTATTGCTCCGTTATTTTATTTGATGCTATTTGGCCTCCCAGGAATAATGGCATATAAGGCTATACAAACACTTGATTCGATGGTTGGCTTTAAAAATGACAAATATCTCTATTTTGGCAGGGTTTCAGCTTATTTTGATGATGTTTTAAACTTTATCCCTGCAAGACTGACAGCCTTTCTTATCTGGTTATTTGCTAAAGAAAAACCATACTGGAAAAAGATTTTTAAAGATGCAAAAATATATAGTTCAAGCCCTAACGCAGGTTATCCTGTGGCAACAGCTGCCTATTGCCTGGGCATAAAGCTTGGAGGTGCTGTTTTCTATGGAAATAAGCTTATAGAAAAATCAGAGGTCGGTATAGATGAAAATCCATGCTCAGTAAAAGCCTCACAGGATTTCATTAGTTTACATACACTTATAGAACTGACAACTCTGGCAATAGTAGTAATAGTTACTATTATTAATTATATTTATTTTAAGTAGTTTACAGATTTTAACCTAAAAATATTTTAATAAGCTTGACTGAAAGGCATTTGATTAATAGTATTGTTTTAGCTGTGAGGTAACTATAGTGAAGAAATTTTACCCGTTATTTATTGATATTAGCCAGAAACACTGCACTGTGGTTGGTGGAGGAAGCATTGCTGCCCGAAAAACTAAGGATCTAATTTCTTATGGGGCTAAAATTCGACTTATAAGCAAAGAAATCTGTGATGAGCTAAAGCATTATGCAGAAAACAAAACTATTGAATGGGTTTCAGAAAACTATAAAGAAGGCCAAATCAATGGTTCATTCCTTGTTATAGCAGCAACAAACAATAATAAAGTTAATAAACAAATATATGAAGAAGCAAAACAGAAGGGTATTATGGTAAATGTAATTGACAGTCCAGAATTATGCAGTTTTATTGTACCTTCCAGGGTAGTTCAAGGGGATTTAAACATAGCTATTTCTACCAATGGCAAGAGTCCACTACTGTCTAAAAAGATCAGGCAAGAGTTAGAGTCTTATTATGGACCCGAATATGCTGAATTTATAGATATTATCGGAAATATAAAAACAAGATCATTAACTGAAATATCCTCTGAATATTTCAGAAGAGAGCTTCTAAACGATGTTTTTTCCTTAAATTGGCTTGAAAAAATAAAAGCCAGTAATTCATCTTCTTTAAAAGCTGAAATTGAAATTCTTTTTAAAAAATATAAGGATAAAGACTGCTAATAGCAAGCATTTCTATTTTTTAAGTTTTCAATATTCTTAAATAGTAGAGTGCATAACAGCTGATTCATGGATTTAAGGGCCTAGAAAGTTAAAATCGTTCTTACACCAATAGCAAGAGAGTTTTTAAGATTACCATCAGGGTTAAAAATATACTGTAAATCTGGCTGAATAGATAAAAATGGGGTTACCTGAAATTTATAAAAGAGTTCCAGAGCGGTTTCTGCTGTTCGACCGTCAATTTTAATAAATCTATCAGAAAGATCCGCTAATGCGAAACCTATGCCGGCTATATCATCATTACGATGAGGTATCAGCCCCTGATAGGCAAGCCCGGCAGTATATTGACGTGAAATTTCACTTCTATTTGAGGGAGCCCAGCCAAACTGTGCATGTAAAGTCAGTCCCTGAGTGTCGTCTTCTATTTTATTTTCTTTAAAAACCATTTGTGAAAAGCCTGTATAAAAGCCATGATGGGAAGAAAATAGTTTTCTTCTGTGTATATGACTAATTTCTTCCAGATTACCAGTATGATACCAGAAGCCAAAGATATATTTACCGGGATAGTTTTTGTAAAAGTGCTCAATAGCTGGTTCAGCTACAATAAAACTCCCGCCAGGATTATCAAAAGCAGACTTAAACCCGAACTGACCGTTATTTTCTTTGCCATCAAAGATACCAGCCCTTAAGATAAGGCCTTTATAAGGACGTGCAAACAAAGCTGCCCCCAGTGTAGGTTCAGGATAGGTAGGCATTGGTATTGTTGGATTAAGGGTAAAAGAAGAGTTTATATAGGATTCACAGACATCAAATATTGCAAAGTCAGCATTAGCATCCTGTTTGCCTATTTTAACTTTCAGTCTATCAGGTATAAATTCATGTTCATACCAGTATTCAGCTAGTTGAGTAAGGTTTGGTGCATCTATACTGCTTATAGTCTGGATATCTCCAATTTGCTGTTCTGATAAAGCGTGCCCATGAACATTCTGACCAAGAACGAAAAGGGTTCCTCCTTTCCAGAGGCCAAGCTTTTCAGTATCAAGTGTCAAAGAATAATCCACCAGACCAAGGTATTTAAGTTTTGAGTGATTATTTAAACCGCCATGGGTCTTGAAAAAAGGCTCTGAATAGTATGTAACCTCAAAATTTATACCCTTTTCTTCTAGCTTTGTTCTGAGTCCTCCCCATTGGCCTGTAGCATACTCACCATTAATCCAGTTATCATCAATTTCTACTGAGCTTTCATCGTGTGGTTTTAGCCCTTTAAGCTTTTGATCAAGATCGTGAGAAGGTAAATATTGTTTATTTTCTTTCTTAACAATATTTTCCTGCAATAAATCAGGCTCTTCGGCATATACAGGGGTTAAAATGATCGCTATTAAAATTGCAAAAAAGCAATATGAAGGTAATTTCATAATAAAAATCCTTTTTGTGCTTTGCTCTCAAACCAGATAAAAAACTCATTGTAATTGAGAATTTTTTTCAATTACAATGTTAAGTGATAAACTTTGTGTCGTCAAGACAATTTTAATTTTTTTAATATTTTTTAATGATTTAATAAAGCCTTAATAGCAAGCTCTTTTCGTTGTTATGTCATTCATTAATGCACATTTCATAAGCTTTTAAACCCTGTAACAGTTATACAAATTTTATTTATGTATTTTAAGGCAGTTTGTTCTATAATAAATCAATATTAAACTGAGGAAACAAAGGAAAATGGGAAAATTAACATTTATAATAGGCGGTGCAAGAAGTGGAAAGAGCAACCACTCTGTTAAACTCGCCTGTAATCAAAGCGGTAAAGTTGCATTTATCGCTACAGCACCTTACTATGACGACGATATGAATAAACGTATCGAGCGTCATAAAGATGAAAGGCCATCTGATTGGGATACCTATGAAGAACAAAAAGAAGTAGCAAGCCTTATTGACAGAATTGGCTCTAATTATGATGTAATACTGATTGATTGCCTGACTCTCTATGTATCTAACTATTTGCTGGAAAACATTACAGAAGAAGAAATTCAAGAAAACCTTATTCATCTTATGAAGTCAGTTAAAAAAGCTCCCTGTCATACTATTATCGTTGCAAATGAAGTAGGTATGGGTGTTCATCCAAGTAATCAACTGGCACTTGTATTTAGAGATATCGCAGGTAGAGCCAATCAGGTTGTAGCACGCCATGCTGATGATGTTTTCTTCACCTTCGCAGGGATTCCTCTTAAGATAAAAGGTGAAAAATCTTTAGATTTTATAGAAATACAGGATTATTAATCTTTAAATGCAAGATAACATTACAATGCAGGGATTAATTTTGTTAAATCCCGGCAAATTAAAACTTAATAATATACCAATACCTGCTTTAAAGCCAGGTCATAAACTATTAAAAGTAACTCACTGTGCACTTTGTTGTACTGATGCTAAAATGTGGAAATATGGTCAGCGTGATCTTATAACTCCAAGAATATTGGGGCATGAGATCTGTACAATTGACCAGCTAACAGGTCAAAGATATATTATATGGCCCGGTGTTTCCTGCAAAAACTGCACTTATTGCCAGAATAATGCTGAAAATATGTGTAATAAAATACAAATTATTGGCTTCAATTATGATGGCGGTCTTGCAGAATTTATCCTTTCACCTGAAGAATGCCTTATACCTCTTGATGAAAGCTTATCAGAGGATATCGCATGTCTTGCTGAACCTCTTGCCTGTGCTATTAATGCATTAACTTTATCTAATATATCAGCAAACGAAAATGTTTTGATCTACGGTGCAGGTCCTCTTGGTTTAATGACAGCTCTTCTAACAAAACACTATAAGGCTAATCCCTTTATTGAAGAAATAAATAAGGATAAATTTGAATTAAGTTCTGAATTTAGAAGTACTTTAAATATTGAAAAGGCCTCAAAATATCCTGATTTAAAGTATGATCTGGTTATTAATGCTACGTCATCGCCTGAGTCTTTTACTGATGGCATAAAAAAACTCAAAAAACTTGGGCGATTCAATATTTTTAGTGGGCTTATTCCTTCTAACTCAACAATACCAGCCAGCTTAATCAACGAAATTCACTATAAACAACTTAATATAAAAGGTGCTTATGGTTGTACAAAAGCCCAAATGGAAAAAGCTTTACAGATTATAAATATTCATAAGGAAGATTTTAAAAAGCTAATAACAAATGAAATTACACTTAAAGTTGTCGATACAGGTTTTAACAAAATATTATCTGGCAAATCATTAAAAATTATAGTTAAGATATAATTTAAAATGGAGAAAGTTATGTATAATGAAGAAAATTTAAGGTCATTCGGTAAATTAATTTGTGAAATAGCCTCTGGTAAAGTAATGAGCAGAGAAGAAGCAAGAGAAGCCTATAAACAGGTAATATTAAACGAGCAACCTGAGCTTCAACAGGGAGCATTTCTCATGTCACATATAACAAGAGGTCCATCAAAAGTAGAACTTGGTGGTGCCTGGGATGCTCTTGACCTATACGATACTGAAAAGTTCACAGCTAAAACAGCTTTACCTATTTGTGACATTGTTGGAACAGGATCTGATATACTGAAAACTGTTAACTGCTCTTCACCTGCTGCAATTATTGCCTCTGCCTGTGGCCTGGCTATTGCTAAAAAAGGTGCTAAAAAAGTTACTGGGGTTTCTGGTGCCTCAGATATATTTCAAGAATTTGGATTAGACCTTAATGCTCCTATTTCAAAGGCAAAAGAATGTCTTGAAAAATATAACATATGTTATTTACCAGGAGAAGCATTCTTAAAATCAGGCTGGGCAAGACTTATTCAGACAATGAGATTTACTTCAGCCTTCAATATACTAGGGCCAATTACTTTTCCATGTCAAAATGTCGATTATATAGTCATTGGAGCATATTCTCCTACGGTTTGTAATCAACTTGTTGAAGTTCTTCAGGAAATAAATATTAAAAGAGCTGTTGCTCCCTTTGGAATGGCTTATAATATTGATAAAATAAAAGGTATGGACGAGTTTTCAAATATTGGCCCGACCAGAGTTGTTGAATTAAATCAGGGCAAAATAGAAACCTATGAAGTGGTTCCTGAAGATTTTGGCATTAAAACAGCTAAATATGAGGATATTGCCAGCCACCAATGCTCAAAATCAAATGCCAGTGCAATCTATGAGGTTCTATTAGAAAAACATGAATCCCCTCTTGCTGACCTGTTTTGTATCAATGCTGGTGCCTGTCTTTATATTTCAGGGTTAGCTAAAGATTATAAGCAGGGCTATGAAAAAGCTATGGAAGCATTATCAACAAAAAAAGCACTCCAGCAAATGGAATACCTCAAACAGGTTCAGGGTATTAAGACGTCAGTTTAATAAAACCCTGTTAAATATTTATACCGCTTACATATGTTAAACCATTAATAACTTCAATTCTGGAAATACTTCCAAAGTCAATTTTTAAAGAATGCGATTTCTTTAAAGGTATTTCCAGTTCATAACTTAATATAGATCTAATAACACCACCATGCGTAACCACAACTATTCCCGGAACATTTTTTTTGTCCAGCTCCTGATAAAAACTTATACATCTGGTATATAAATCTAAAAAAGATTCACCTGAAGGGCATTGATAATAAACATAATCATTTATCCAGTTGCCAAGTGCTTTTTTGTCGATTGATTCCCAGTTTTTTAGTTCCCAGTCACCAAAATTCATTTCTTTTATACGTTCGTCAAACTGAACTTTCGACGGAGCAAGAAAATGAGCAAGCTTATTACATCTAGATAATGGACTTGATATTATCTGATACTCTTCAATATCAGGTAATTTTGCTTTTACAATATTGAATTCAGCCTTATAACCAGAACTTAATTCAACATCAGTAAAGCCATAACATAACTGATGATCAACATTAACCGATGTATGTCTTACAAGAAGTATTTCCATGGCACAATTAACACTAATAAATAAAATAAAACTTCATTGATTTTGATTATAAAGCCCAGGCAGTCACCTGTATAACCACCAATAGTAGCATTAAAATAATTCATAGATATTTTATTTACTATGAATACAGGTAATAGTAGAATTAAATACATATAACCCATTGCAAACAAAGGGATGAGAACAGTAGCAAATGCAATTAAAAGCTCAATATTTGACAATTTTTGAACCATTGATCCGGATTTGCTTGATTTATCATCTTTTCTTGCATATACATCTGAGTAAATAACTGCTATAGCACTAAACCTGCTCAGACTGTGCCCGGCAATTATAGTTAAGACAAGCATCTGAGGTAATATTTTAACAAGAATAGTAAATTGCAGTATCAATAAGAGCGTAATTCCAATAACTCCATAAGACCCAACTCTGGAATCCTTCATTATGTCCAGTATTTTCTCTTTTTCCCCGCCACCTCCAGCAGCATCACAGACATCAATAAATCCATCCTCATGAAAAGCACCGGTGATAAGAATAGTAGCTATTATCGCAAGCAAAACTGATATACTATGAGGTATTATAAATGATGTAAGATAATAAACCAGCCCGCCACAAGCACCAACGATTATGCCAACTAAAGGAAGATACTTAGAGGAGGCTTTAATATCTTCATTATCAGAGCTAGCCCACTGATAACAAGGTATTTGAGTATAAAACATCAGGCAGCTAATAAATCTTTTAATTTCTTTTAACATATTCTTTCACTGCTTTTTGACACTTGTGCATCCTTAAAAGAAGCCATTTCATTAAGAAAGCAGACTGCTGATTCAACCACAGGATATGCAACTGCTGCTCCTGTGCCTTCACCAAGACGAAGATTTAAGTTTATAAGAGGTTCTGCATTCAGATATTCCAGCATAAGCCTGTGCCCCTGTTCATTAGAGGTATGAGCAAATATGCAGTATTCCAGCATATCAGGATACATAGCCGCAGCAGGTATTAAAGCAGAAGTGGCAATAAACCCATCAATCATCAGTATCATCTTCAGTTCTGCTGCTTTAAGCATAGCACCTGTCATCATAGCAATTTCAAAACCACCGAACGTTTCCAGAATTTTTAATGGATCATTACAACTATCGTGATTGTTTATAGCTTCATTCAGGATTTTCCTTTTTTTCTCCAGAGCCTGATCATCCAGCCCTGTGCCTCTTCCAACGCATTTTTCGAGAGGTATACCACTTATCTTGCTAAAAATTACCGTTGCTGACGATGTATTAGCAATACCCATCTCTCCAAAACCAATGATATTAGTACCTTCCAGAGACAACTTTTCTACAATTTCAGATCCTTTTTGGATTGCCTGTTGGCATTGTTTCTGGCTCATAGCTGGTTCTTTAAGAAAATTCTTTGTTCCTCTATCTATTTTGGCCTTTATTAATCCGGGATAATCATCGAAATCTGCTTTTACACCTGAATCTACAACCTTTATCTTTATGTCATTTTGTTTACAGAAAACGTTTATAGCAGCTCCACCTCTTAAAAAGTTTAGTACCATCTGGTATGTAACTTCTTGAGGGAACAAGCTTACGCCTGTTTCAGCTATTCCATGATCACCAGCGAACACAACTATTGCAGGTTGTTTCAATTCAGGAGTCAATGTATTTTGAATACAGCCTATTTTTAGTGCTAGAGATTCTAACATTCCTAAAGCACCACGGGGTTTTGTTTTATTATCGATTTTATGCTGTAAATCCTTTAAAAGGTCACCTTTAACAGGGTCAATATTAAAATTCAGCATTTTTTGGCCTTTCTATCTTTATTGTAATCAAAGTGATGCGAAAAATTCCAGTGCTTCATAAATTCTAGGCCCTGGTCTTCCTGAAATCTCTGCTAATTCTGGAGATAACAGGATATATTCTGTATTAATAAACTGTTTTAAATAATCAGCATAATATTTATTCTGAAGGACTATTATATCAGGTTTTTTAGAAATAATATATTCCAGGCTTACCTCTGGATAAGAGTCATTAATCTCAGCAACTACATTGTTATGGCCTGATTTTTCTATTAAATCTGAAATAAAGCTTCTTTTACCTGCTGTTATAACTGGTTCTACCTGAATTATATAAATAATATCCTTGCTTTCAGAAGTTTTCATGGTATCAATTCTGGCTTTCATTTTTTTTACAAGATTTTGAGCCTCATCTTCATGCCCTGTAAGCTTTCCTATTGAGTTTATACAATTATAAATATCTTCAAACGTTCTAAAATCATAATAATGTACATCACTGGTAAAGAATTTTAGCCTATCAATAATAGGTTTCTGGTCAATTAGAGCAAAGATTCTTTCTGGTTTTAATTTTAGAATTTCTTCTTCACTGGTATAAAATAGGCCACCGACCTTTATCTTTTCTTGAGCCTGCTCTGGATGGTTACAACAAGTACTTACAGCTATCAGATTATCCTGAGCACCTATTTCGTAGACAATTTCTGTCAATGATGGTGCTAAAGAAATGTATTTACCACTATTAGATTGATAATGATAGTCAAAATCCAGTGATAAAACACCAAATGATACTATAAAAAAGATAACTGTTGATATAATTAGCTTATTCACTTGTTAGTAACCATCCTGCAAGTTCGTTGTAGATTTAGAATGTTTTTGTTAGCCTGAGGCCAGCAATGAAATGTATTCCTGGTTGTTTATAACCTTCAATCATTTCATATTTCTGGTTAAACAGGTTAGCAAGTTTGCCCCAGAAAGACAGTTTAAAGCCTTTCTTCTCAAAGATTTTGGCCGTTGCGCCAACACCCATATCGAAGAAGCCGTCAGTAGTTTTGGTAAAGCCCTGTCTATCTGACGTACCCAGACCCGTAGTAAATATGCTATAACCGGGTTTAGGTGAATAGGTTAACAGGTAACTCCAGACATGTCTGGGGTTTGCGACAAGTTCGGTATAGGTATTGGTGAATGTATTGAACTGTCTGCCATATGTATAGTTATAATTAAGCCGTGCTTTAAGATTTTTGATAGGTTCAACTTCTATAGAAGATTCCCATCCACGGGTTCTGGCCCTTGAAATATTTTCAAAACGCCATTTAGCAAAATCATAGACTATAAGGTTTCTTAAGTTGTTTTTAAAGAAAGTAGTTTGCAGTTTAACTCTGTCATTAAAGAGGCTTTGAACGGCTCCTACATCCCATCCTTCCATTTTTTCAGGTGTCAAATTTGGATTTCCCCGTAGCGGGTTAAAGAGTTGTGTTGGTGTAGCTTCAGTTACAGCATAGCCATAAGAAGCTCTCAGCTTGGTATAAGAATCTTTAAGCCTGAAAGTTGGTAAAACAAGTGCACCAGAAATATTTGGTGTTCCATATGTACCAAAAAGGTTGCTATGGGTTATGCGGCATCCTCCTCTAATAAAGAGAATGTCTTTAATGTTTATGACATCATTTAAGTAGACATCGTTTTTGGATAAATCCTTGTCAAATCTACCTGCAAAGGCGTCAACTGTACTAAAATCGTTGTATTCCAGTTCATAGCCCACAGTCAGGGTATTAATATTTTTCATTCTCAGGTTATGCTGTGTCATAAAGACAATTCGGTTGTTGTCGGTTCTGTAGTAAGGGGACCACATAAAGTCAGCAGCATTAATCGGGTCAAATGGATTAATATCTTTGTATCTATCTTTTATGACACCCATCTTGAGATAGTAATCATAGAAGTTTACAGGTGCATGGGTAAAGGTAAAGACTTCATAGCCGTAGGAATTAAAAGAATTATGGTATGGATCAAACATCGGGAAGCCTGTCAGGGTTGTGCCTATTTCTTTTTTAGCGTTGATGTACCTGAAGGTATTTCTAATTTCTGCTTTACCGTTTAAAAGGCGAACACCCAGGTTGCTGGCTACCGTAAGATTGCGGTAGTCATCGTTAACAGATCTATTATCTGGTGTTGTAGGTGATCCACCGGTAGTATCATGCCTTGTTATACCCAGAAAATAGTCATACAGCCTGTTGCCTCCAGAAAAAGCAAAGTTTTCTCTGAAGGTTGAGTTATTGCCCATTCCTGATTCTATTTCAATTTGAGGTCTGCCGTGTCCTGTTCGTGTAAACAAACCAATAAGGCCGCCCTGTGCCTGTGTACCGTGAATAGTTCCCTGGGGGCCTCTAATTACTTCTATTCTATCAAGACCAAAAGGTTCTATATCCTGCAAATAAGGAGCATTAAATGCCAGGCTATTGATTCTGACTCCATCAATGTTGAGCAGTGATTTATTCCAGCCCCGCATTCTGTATGGAGAGAGGCTGCCTGGTGAGCCATTAGAATAAGATGTTATTCCTCCAACAGTATTGAGTATATCTTCAATGTTTGTTGGGTTTATCATTTCAATTTCTTCTCTTGTGATAACGTCAACGTTTGCGCTGGAAGTTTTTTCATCCTCTGGCATATTGCTAAAACTGTATACTTGTTCCTGTTTGCAGTGCCCAAATTGAATAACCGGGCATGGGCCCTGAGCTGTATCTTCTTTTTCCAGTTCAATTGTTTCCAGTGCTGGTTTTTCTTTATTTTCTTCTTCTGTCTGATCTTTATTTTCTGATTCTAATACGTCTTGTTCTGTTTTATTTTCCTGGTTTAGCTGGTTTTCAGTTGGTTTTAAAATTGACTCTTTTTCTTTATCAGTAGCAAAAACACTACCTGTAAGAGAGAACATCACTACCAGACAAAAAGCCAGAGCTTTTAAATAATTTTTCATCTGCCTATCCTCTTAAATAAGTAACCCTTAAGATAGATTTTCACAGCAAAATTGCCTGAAAATCTGCATTAAAAAAGCTTACATTAATAAATTACTTTGTAAGCCTTATTCTCGTGGTTTAAATTTCATCATCATGAATTCCTCCCTTGTGCTCGCAAGTACCTATTACTCTGAACTTACAGGTATGCTGGCTGAGAACGATTTTGTTCATCACAGCTGCGGCACAGCCACAGATTTACACTGTTGTTTCCCTATAAGTTCTGGAAACTATTTAGTTTAAACCTTACAAAGTAATTTGTTTAAGGATCTTTTTTACTATATCACAACAGTTAAAAAATGCATATACAATAGATAGATTAATAATTTATAAATTAAAATACATAAGTATTATTATTGAATTTGTTCTTTGATATGAGCAAACCCGAAGATACGATATTTTAATACCATCATTAAAATTAATGCAGCCCAGATAATATTTAAATAAATTGCCCAATCAAAAAGTAATTTTAAATAAGCATTTGTTAAGATTAATCCGGATAAAAGTAAGATAAATACAAAAATAGTTGTTATTATTTGCTTATCAAGAATTTTTAGCTGATCATTAACAAATTTAATATACATAGCCGAATTAAATATCTGTGCAACAAGCAAACCTGCCGGTATGGCATAAATACCAAGATATTTAATGCCTGAAAGTATTAACACTATGTAAATAAGAGTAAAAACAATGGCCGTTTTAAGCAGCATTACACCCTTTTTCATTGCCATAGTTATATATGTAAACGGTAACTCAATAGTCATCAAAAGATAGAAAGGTAATAATGCTACAAACAGGAAAAATACAACTTTAATCTGGTCGACAGAAAGCTTATCAGAGAATAAAAACCGAAAAACATCTACAAAAAATACTATTACAGGAAGAGTTAAAAGTATAAAAAACAGATTATTAACCCTGACAGTAGCAGTCATTAATGATTTAAGACCCGGTATATCACCCTTAGAAAGCAGTTTACAGGATTTAACATATAAAATCTGTAATATGATTGAGTTTGAAATATCATGTAAAACAAGGATAATTCTCTCTGCATAGTTGTAAAGAGTAATATAGCCAGGCGGGAAGTATGAAATGATATTAGTAGTTGCAGGACTCCGGATTAAATATACAAGAATGCCTATTCTGAGTGGTATATTTTGTTTTAGAAGCCTTCTTACATCTTTATTTACAAATGGATTGACAACTGATACACCTGATTTATTTATAAGATAAATGATCAACACAATAAACGTAATGGCAGAAGCCGCAACAAAAGCATATATAAGCGAAATTATACCAAATTTATCAACCAGAAAAAGTATTGCAAGAATATTAAACAGCGGTGTTATCAAATTTGTAAGGTATGTTATTAAAATATAAAAGCTGGCATTCAGTGTTGAGTTAATAACCGTAATTAAAAATGTGAAAAGTATTGATAATGAAAGAATACGTAAAAATGATGTAGTAAAAGCAACCTGATCAGCAGAAAAACCTGCAGCAAAAACCTTAACAATTAGAGGTGCAAGAGTAAATACTGTTAATGATAAAACCAGACCCAGAATCAAAACAAGCGTAAAAACTGCATTTGAAAATGTTTTTGCCTGTTCTTCATCTTTAACTTTAATATCATTGTATATTCTTATGTATAAATCTGTGATAAAACCAACCACAGTAAAGTTTACAAACTGTAAAATGGTCATAGATAAATAATAAGCATCTGTTTTGAAGGTCGCACCAAGCTTCTTTACAAAAATAACCTGAAATACAAAGGCCAAAATAATGTTCAAAATGTTGACTATATGAAGCGTATAGATCATTTTCCCTGCCACAAAATAAATCGTTATTTTTAAAAATCTAAAAAATTATGCCACAGATTTAAAAAAAAATAACAATCAAAAATTTTCTTTTCTTATTGCTATCAGGTTTTTTTGCTGGAAATATATTCTTTATGACTGTTAAATCAAGAAATTCTATCACTTTTTTTTGATAATACTCTGATAATAGTTATCCTAAGCATTAAAAAAAATTTTTGCACTGTATATATTAAATTATTGATTCCTAAAGGTCTATAAAATTAGTTTCTATATATGGTATATTATTAAAAAAGATACATACATAACCAGGAAAACACAACGTCTATCATTATTTTTATGCATTAAGTCTTTTAAATATAAAACATGTTAACAGTAATAGTAACTATTCTTTTTAGCTACTTAAAGACAGGAACAATTATTTGAAACCTATGTCACACTCTCAAGACCTATTTAGAACCCTTGCTGATACCGCCAAAGATGCGATAGTCATTATTGATACTCATGGCTTGGTCAAATTCTGGAACATCGCTGCAGAAAAAATGTTTGGATATACTGCTTCAGAAGTCTACAGACAAAATTTACACTCACTGCTTGCCCCTGACATTTATAAAGAAGCATATAATACAGGTTTTGAACATTTTAAAAGAACAGGCAAAGGCAATGCTATTGGCAAAACCCTTGAATTTACTGCCCTGACGAAGGATAAAAAAGAAATTATTATTGAACTCTCTGTTTCTTCAGTTGAAATAGATGAAAACTGGCATGCTATCGGCATTATTAGAGATATTACAGAAAGAAAAATAGCTGAAGAAAAGATAAGACAATATAAAGACCAGCTTCAAATTATCTATGACGGCATAGTAGACGGACTCGCTATTGCTGATATTGAAACAAAACAGTTCCTCAGTGTTAATTCGTCTATGTGCAAACTTTTTGGCTACTCAGAAGAAGAATTTCTGCATAAAAATATATTAGAAATTCACCCTGAAAAAGCTATTGAAAGAGTAAAAGCCGAATTTGAAAAAAAAGTTAAAGGTATTATTGATCGATCAATCGATATGCCCTGCATTAAAAAAGATGGAACTCTGTTTTATGCAGATATAGTAGATAGCAACATTACTTATAACGGTAAAAAATGCATAGTGGGCTTCTTTAGAGATACCTCAGAACGCAAAAAGTATGAAGAAGAAATTAAAGATAAAAATAGAATTCTTGCAGACAAGTCAGAAAAACTAGAACAACTTATTAATGTTAAAAATGAGTTCCTCGGAATGGTTTCTCACGACCTCAGAAACCCACTAAACTCTATTTTCAACATTAGTTCTTCGTTATTGATAGCTCAAACTGAGTGTTTTAGCGAAGAACAGATTGATATGCTCTGGCACATCAAAAGCTGCTCAAAGAGATTACTTTTAATGGTTAATGACTTACTGGATCTGGCAGCAATAAATGCCGGCAAAATACATATAATCAAGCAAAAAATCAAGGTTAAAGAAATGCTTAACCTTGATACCCTGCCATTATCATTAACAAGAGAAGATAAAATAAAGCTTGACTTTAATATAGAAGAAGATTTACCGGAAATTGAAGTTGATAAATTTAGATTTAATCAGGTACTGGAAAATCTGGTCGTCAACGCTATCAACTATTCTGAACCAAATACAGCTATTAAAATCAATGCCTGCAAGCTAAACGATTATCTTGAAATATCTGTAGTAGACCAGGGCCCGGGTATTCCAGAAGAAGAAATCAAAAATATCTTCAAACCTTTTGTCTTTTCAAAAACATCTAAAGAAAGAAAGACTAAAAGCACAGGTTTAGGGTTAGCAATAACAAAGAAAATCATTGAACTTCACGATGGACAAATCTTAGTAGAAAGCAAACCCGGTGAAGGGGCTAAATTTAGCGTTCTGCTTCCTTTAAAGACTACTCTTAACTAAATTTAGCAAACTAATATTATTGCGCTGTGCTGATACAATGAATTTATGAATATTTCAGAATGAAAAATTTTTAAAATTGTGGCATAATTTTATAGACTGCTTTATAAAAAAGATCAGTGCATAACTTAAAAATTTTTCGATTTTCAAAACCCAGATCCCGCCCACCCTAAAGGAAGGCATGGGGTCTCACTCCCAGTCTGCGCCTGCTCGTTCAACCCATATTTTTACTTTTTAAAATTTTTGAAAATCGAAACCATAAAATTGATTGTTATAGTTATGCATTAGTCTTTAAAAGTAATTTAAAATGCTTAAACTTCTTGCTAGCAGGTTATTGGCGAAATTTGGATATTTAAATCCTTCTGAGAAAGGGGATTTCATGTCAGATATCAAGAAAAAGGAAGAAATATCAAGAAAAGCAATGCATTATGAAGTGCTTGATTCTAATATAATCAAGTGTAAGATTTGTGGCAATGAATGTATTATACCCGAAGGAAGCCTTAGCCGATGTAAATCAAGAAAAAATGAAGCAGGAACATTAAAATTGCCAACCTATTCGGTAGCATCATCTGTAGCTGTTGACCCTGTGGAAAAAAAACCTCTTTATCATTTTTACCCGGCCACTAATGTATTTTCACTTGGTGGATGGGGTTGTAATTTCTGCTGTATTCACTGCCAGAACTGGCAAATTTCACAACCAGCAAGAAAAATATCAAGGGGAAGCTATTATATAACCCCTGAAGAAGCTGTTCAACTGACTCTCAATCACCATGCCCGGGGCATCTGCTGGACCTACAATGAACCAGCTATATGGTATGAATATACTCTGGATTCAGCCAGGCTGGCCAGAGAAGCAGGCCTGTATACTGCTTATGTAACAAATGGGTTTCTTAATGAAAAACCACTCAGAGAAATAGCTCCTTATCTTGATGCTTATAGAGTTGACTTTAAAGGCTTCAGCGATAAATTATATCACGAACTCTGCTCTATCAAAAACTGGCAGATAATCTATAAGAATGCTGCCCTCGCCAGAGAACTCGGAATGCATGTTGAGGTAGTAACAAACATTGTACCTGAATACAATGACGATAATGAAACACTGAAAGCTATTGCCGAATTTACCGTAAAAAACATTGGACCGGATACCCCATGGCATATTTCAAGGTTTTTCCCTAATAATAAATTAAATTCTATTCCACCTACACCAATGGAAACCATTGAAAAAGCTTATAACATTGGCAAAGAAGCTGGCCTCTATTTTATATATAAAGGAAACTGCCCTGGCAAAAGCGATACCATTTGTCCTGACTGCCAGACAACAGCAATAGAAAGAAATTTCTCTGTTAAAATGAATATTAACCCTGATGGTACATGTAAACGATGTGGAAAAAACCTGAATGTAAGATGCTAATATAAAATGCAGACCTTTAAACCTAAAGATTTTTTTTATTGTTTCGATATCAAATATAAAATACTAAAAAGATGTTTATAATCAGCCATACAAAATGAGGACCGTTTAAAAGATATGAAAAAAGCCGGAATGGTACTTATAGCAGCTCTTTTATTAATTTTCAATACACAGGTTTCTCTATTTGCAACCTCTGATGACTTTGAACGTGGCAAAGAGGCATTCAAAAGATCAAACCATATACTTGCCATACAATATTTCAGACGCTCTTTAAGCAATAACCCAAATAACCCTACCGTAAGATATTATCTGGCACAATCTCTGGTAAAAACAAAACAGCTGGAACCTGCACAATCAGAATATCAACGTATTATACAACTAGCTCCATACTCTCAGGAAGCTAAATATTCACAGATTGCACTGGTGCAAATCAAAGACTATATCCAGAATTCTTTACACCCTAAATGGCGCCCGCTTGACTCAAATCTCTCTGTTGGGGTCACTGAAACGACTTCTATGGCTAATGTTGGAGATAACTATATAGATAAAGTAACCGAAAAAGGTAATGTAATCAGATGGCAGCAAGCAGGAATGCCCATTAAAGTCTACGTTGAAACATCACCAAGAAGAGTAGAAGCCTTCTTACCATCATTTGTTTCAGCTGCCAGAGAAGGTATAGACAAATGGGTAAAAGCCAGTAAAGGCAAAGTTTCTGTGCAATATGTTGATTCACCCGAAATGGCAGATGTCAAAGTATTCTGGAAAAAAATCCTTGACGTTAAATTGACCGGTTCTGAAGCAGGAACCCCTTATACAGCAGGGGTTACAACTCCTGATTATAGTGATAATGAGCTCTATTCAATGTCAGTAACCTTGACAACAACTGACCCTAACGGAAAACCTCACAAACCAGAAGACGTTAGAAAAGTCTCTACTCACGAATTTGGCCACGCACTCGGTATAATGGGACACAGCGAAAAACCCGGTGATATTATGTACCCATCAACACAAACTGATGGCGAACTTACCAAAAGAGATATCAATACATTATTGCTTTTATATGATTTAACACCTGACGTTTCAAACTTCAGAGCTGTTTCAGGTACTGAGATTGCCTCATCTTCAAAAAAAACAGATCAATCAAGTATTCTTGGCTCTAAAGAAGAACGCATTCAAAGAGAAATTCAAGAAATTCAAGAAGCAATGAAAAATAACCCCAAAAGCGACATTAACCACGTCAACCTTGGCAATTTATATGGCAATATGGGTGATTATGATGGAGCTATAAGGGAATACAAAAAAGCAATACGCCTAAACCCCAAAAATGACGTCGCCTATTCAAACCTTGGTTCTATGTTTCAAAATGAAGGCAAGCTTTATGATGCTTTAAGAGCCTATAATGAAGCTAAAAACCTTAATTCTAATAAGTCTAAACCTTATCTTCAAATAGCTATCATTTCAGAACAGCTTAACCAGAAAGCAGAATCCATAATGGCTCTGGAAAAATATCTATCATTAAACCCCAAAGCACGCACAGATGCAGAAGTTCAATCATTAGCAAAAAAACTTAATTTTGACCTTTAAAAATATTCATAGCCTTATAATAGTCCTGATGCCCATGACCATTGTGTTACGAAATCTACCAGAAGGATTAAATATAAACTGCATACCCGGTTGAATCATCAACCAGTCTGTTAACCTGAATTGATAAAATAATTCAAGTGATGTTTCACCGGTACTGCCTTCAATTTGCTTCAATCGTTTATTAAGCCTGGCTATTGCAAGCCCTATACCAGCAATATCATTATCTCTATGAGGCACAAGCCCTGTATACTGGAGGCCAGCGCCATAATAACTTGATATTCTTCTTCTGTCTCCCTGTGTCCAGCCATACTGAGCGTTTAAAAGCAGCCCCTGATGGTCGTTTTTATTTTCATTGAAAAGTTTTTGTTCAAAAGTACCATAAAAACCCATACTGCCGGAAAAAAGCCGGTTAGTTGCATTGTAAGTGATTTCTGGCAGGTCTCCATTATGGTGCCAGAGGCCTGCAACATAGCTGCCAGGATGGCTTTTTAAGGAATGAGAAAGCATTGCCTCTGTAATAACAACTGAACCACCGTGGCCGTCAAAAGTTGTTTTCCAGCAAAGTTTTTTAGCACTAGAATCACCATCATAGACCCCGGCTTTTAGCGATATTCTTCTGTGAGGCTTAAATTCTCCCATAACACCCAGAGAGGGGTTAGGAAATGCAGGGATTGGTATAGTTGGCAAAAGGTAATGAGAAGCTCCCATATAGTTAAAAGAAGAGGGTACAGCAGCAAAATCATAACTGGCATTCTGTTTGCCAATTTTTAGACGCAATTTATTTTTAAATAGTCTCTGCTGATACCAGTACTGGCTGAGAAGCATTGAAGCTGGAAGATCATAAGCATCATAAAATTGCATATCTCCTATTACACTGGTCAAACTGTGCCCCTGTTTGTTATAAGCTTCTACCAGAAAAGTTCCACCTGGCCACAGACCAGCTTTCTCAGTATCTACAGCCATTCTCATTTCTATAACCCCCATATATCTAAACGCAGTATCGTTATTGATACCACCATAAGGGTTCAAAAAATTGTCATTAAGATAGTTTAAATCAAAGGTCAGACCTTTTGAAGCCAGTTTTGATCTGTATCCCTTCAGGTCTCCAGTGCAATATCGACTATTAAGCCAGCTTTTAACATTACTGCGAATGCATCTTTTATCAAGTGTAATAACTGTTTCATCAATGTGGCTTTCTGTTTGAAGATCAGATAGGGCATTTTCTTCTGCATACATAGGGCTTTGTATTAACAGTATAAAAATTATTATTAATATGAAGTTTTTTGAAGTTCGTAATGTTTTATAACACAGAAAAGACAAATGTATTCCTCCTTTATGATAGGCATAAAGTTACAATAATGAGTCAGTCAGGTATTAATTTTTTTAACACCTTTGTATACTCTTAATTTTTCTGAACGAAAAACCAGAGGTTTAGTTCATTTTTGTATTCTGGAATACTGTTAAAGGTAATTACCGGTCATAGTGTTACTTAAATCCTGTTGGCTGATTTTCATATTGTATTGTGTAATGTAAAATGTGTCAATTCTTAAAATTTCAATTGGCAGGTGGGGTCTTTGAATAACTTATACTGATCCTTGAAAGTAATGTATAGATTCCAGATTATAGAGGCCTGGTGTTTTTGCCCGCACAGCAGGCAAAAACACCAGGAAACTGTCATTGTGAGCGAACGTAGTGAGCGTGACAATCTAATCAAATTATGTTATGTTGTGTGGCCAACTATAATACATATGTATTGATACCTTATAATCTAATTATGATATACTCTCCTTACAGGCTCTATAAGATTAATAAACCAGAAAAGGAATCTTTTAATAATGAAATACATGTATACATTATTATTGTTCATGTTTATCATAACAAATTCTGTAATAGCACAGGAACAAAAACCAGATACTAATTATAATCCTGTGACACAGGAAGCAGTCATATCTGCCGGTACAGCCCTCGATACCCTTCTGGTGGAAGAAATTAACGCAGATAAAGCCTATCCTGGTGATACTATAAAATTTAAACTATTAACTAATCTTGTATCTGGCAATAAGGTTATATTACCCCAGAATTCGACTTTTGAGGGTATAATAACAGAATTTTCACGGGCCAGCCTGCTTGGCAATACTTATAGTATATCTGCAACCATAGATAGAGTAACAACTCCCTTTGGCAGAGAATATAAAATATCTGCCCACCCTGAATTTGAACTCAAAGAGCACAAAAAAAAGAAAGGCCACCTTGTTACGTTCCAGCTAATTAACAGGAACAATAAAGGAATTTTGCCTGATGATAATAAATACAGTGGATCAAAAAAAACCGGCGAAAGTTTTGTTATACCTGAAGGTGAGCCAGTTAAAGTTATACTGGATAAAGATTTTTCTCTATCATTTTAAAATAAGCACAATTAGCTGATATAAAGGCTAATGCATAAACACAATGAAAGATTTTTCTGGTTTCGATTTTCAATCCCCAAATCCCACCCACCCTAAAGGAAGGCATGGGGTCTCACTCCCAGGCTACGCCTGCTCGTTCAACCCATATC